>NZ_JBCHVF010000013.1:0-128264 GCF_050474465.1 Sinomonas sp. B1-1
AGCAACACCCCGAAACCGAGCCGCCCACGAGCAACGACCGGAACCAAGCCGCGAGAGGCAATAGAGCCCACCTCCCGCGGACTCCCAGACCAAGCCCGAAAGCCACTTCTTCAGCGGTCTCCTAGCCGGCGCCGCTCAGACGAGGAGCTCTATCACGGGCCGCAGGTAGCTGCGGAAGATCTCCTTGTCCTCGAGGAGGGACTCGCTCATGATCAGCTTGTCCGCGTCCACGAGCCACGCCCTGTCCTCCGCGAGCGGCAGCTCGATGATGGTCAGCGCGAAGCTCCGGCCGCCGTTGCCGACCTCGAGCTGCCGCTCCTCGACCAGCTCCCGCAGCACGTCCATGTCCCCGCGCTCCTCGCGCTTCTTCTCGAGCTGCTCGTACTCGCTCCGCCGCTCGCGCGCCCACGTGAGGGCCGTGCCGAAGTGCGCCTGCAGCGACCGCTGGAGCGCCGGGGCCGAGTGGAACGCGCTGAAACCCGGGGGGACGAGCTCGGGGCTCATCTCGGGGTGGTTCTGGATCAGCTGGGCCCACCAGGCCTCCCATTCGCGGCGCAGCGCCGGTATGCCGCCCACATGCTGGGTGATCTGCTGGTGGTCGCTCTCGCGGATCTTCGGATGCGCCGGGGCCACCGGCGGCATGCCCGCGCCGTTGAGCCCTGCACAGTCCTTGAGGTAGAGCGCCAAGAGCATCGGCCCGGACGTGTCCGTGGTGATCCGCCAGCCGGGTCCTCCAGTGTGGTGCATGAGTCGTAGCTCCTTGCCGTCTGCCTTCTCAGTGTATTCCCGCGGAGGCACCCAGGAGCCGGGGCGCCGCCGCCGCGAGGCTGGCGACCTGCGCCCGCACCACGGCGAGGCACAGCGCCGCGTCCAGCCAGCGGCCCTGGAGCAGGGCGTGCAGGCCCAGCCCCTCGACAGTGGCCAGGAGGCGCTCTGCCTCGACGACGAGCTCCTCGTCGGGAAGCTCCGGCCGCAGCGACCGCACCGCAGCCCCCAGCGCGGCGGCGAGGCTCCGGTGGCCGCGCTCGGCGGTCGCTGCCAGTTCGGGGCGTGTCCTCGCCGCGAGCTTGAACTCGCTCCACACGCAGAGGTCGACGGCGCGCTCCTCGTCGAGCGGGAGCAGCTGGCACAGCTGTGCCACGAGGTCCTCCTCGCCCGGGTGTCCCGCGCCGCGGCCGAGAGGCGAGGCGTCGAGGACGCGGGTGAGGACCGAGTCGACCACATCGTCGAAGGCACAGACGAGCAGGTCCGCGGACGTGGCGAAGTAGTGCCGGACCGACCCGACGACGAGGTCCGCCTCCCCCGCCACCTCCCGCAGGGACACACGGGCGAGCCCGTCCGCCACGACGATCCGCTTGACGGCATCCACGACCTCGCGGCGGCGCTCTGCCGCGTCAACTCTCCTGGGCACTCCCCCTCTCTAGCACACCTGTGCTCCAAGGGCCCGTCACAGCTTCCGCGACCGCGCGCCGTCGTGCGTGGGATCGATAGGATGAAGGCCATGCGCATCCTCGTCACCGGTGGCACCGGCTACATCGGCTCACACACGGTCCTGACCCTCCTCGAGTCCGGCCACGACGTCGTCGTGGTGGACAACCTGTCCAACTCCAGCGAGGAGGCCCTCCGCCGCGTCGGCGAGCTCGCCGGCCGCCAGGCCGCCTTCGTCCGGGCCGACATCACCGACGAGGCCGCCCTCGACGCCGCCTTCGCCGAGCACGCCCCCGAGGCGGTCATCCACTTCGCCGGCCTCAAGGCCGTCGGCGAGTCCGCCGCCATCCCCCTGGACTACTACTTCAACAACGTCGCCGGCACCATCGCGCTCCTGCGCACCATGGAACGCCACAGCGTGCGCACCATCGTCTTCTCCTCCTCCGCCACCGTCTACGGGGATCGCAACCCCATCCCGTACGTCGAGACCATGGACATCGGCGCCATGAACCCCTACGGGCGCACCAAGGAGCACATCGAGGACATCCTCACCGACCTCGGCGCCTCCGACCCCGCCTGGCGGATAGCACTGCTGCGCTACTTCAACCCGGTCGGGGCGCACCCTTCCGGCCGCATCGGCGAGGACCCGCAGGGCATCCCGAACAACCTCGTCCCCTTCATCGCCCAGGTCGCCGTCGGCCGGCGCGAGAAGCTCATGGTCTTCGGCGGCGACTATGACACCCCGGACGGGACCTGCCAGCGCGACTTCATCCACGTCGTCGACCTCGCCGAGGGCCACGCCGCCGCCCTGGACTACCTGGGCGACCACGACGGCGTGCACCGCTGGAACCTCGGCTCCGGCACCGGCACCAGCGTCCTGGAGATGCACCACGCCTTCGAGAAGGCCGTCGGCGAGCCCATCCCCTACGAGATCGCCCCCCGCCGCGCCGGCGACCTCCCCGCCTTCTGGGCGGACCCCACCGCCGCCCTGAACGACCTCGGCTGGTCCACCACTCGCACCATCGAGGCGATGTGCGAGGACCACTGGCGGTGGCAGAAGAACAACCCCCACGGCTACCAGGACGCCTGACCCACCCCGCCCGCCGGTTTCGGGTACGGATCGCGACGCCGGAACGGCGTTCCGGGTACGCGGCGTTCCGGGTACGCGGTCCGCGTATACACGACGACGGCCGGTGCCTTCCAAGCGGAAGGCACCGGCCGTGGTCGTACCCGAGAAGCCGAAATCCCGTGGGGATCTGTACCCGAAACGGGTGGGGTGGGTCAGCGGGAGGGGTAGTCCCGCTTGGCCTCGCCGACGTAGAGCTGGCGCGGGCGCCCGATCTTGGTCTGCGGGTCCTTGATCATCTCGCGCCACTGGGCGATCCAGCCGGGGAGGCGGCCGATCGCGAAGAGCACCGTGAACATCTTCTCCGGGAAGCCCATCGCCTTGTAGATGAGGCCTGTGTAGAAGTCCACGTTCGGGTAGAGCTTGCGCTGGATGAAGTAGTCGTCCGCGAGGGCCTTCTCCTCGAGGCGCATGGCGATGTCGAGGAGCTCGTCGTTGCCGCCGAGCTTGCCGAGGACCTCGTGGGCCGTCGCCTTGATGATCTTCGCGCGCGGGTCGTAGTTCTTGTAGACCCGGTGGCCGAAGCCCATGAGGCGGACGCCGTCCTCCTTGTTCTTGACCTTCTCCATGAAGTCCTCGGGCTTGATGCCCTCGGCCTGGATGCGGCGGAGCATGTTCAGCACGGCCTCGTTGGCGCCGCCGTGCAGCGGACCGAAGAGTGCGTTGATGCCCGCGGAGACGGACGCGAACATGTTGGCGTTCGCGGAGCCGACGAGGCGCACCGTGGACGTGGAGCAGTTCTGCTCGTGGTCCGCGTGCAGCACGAGGAGCGTGTCGAGGGCCTTGACCACGAGCGGGTCGAGCTCATAGGGCTCGGCCGGGAGCCCGAAGGAGAGCCGCAGGAAGTTCTCCACGAGGTTCATGGAGTTGTCCGGGTACAGCAGCGCCTGCCCGATCGACTTCTTGTGGGCGTACGCGGCGATGACCGGGAGCTTGGCCATGAGCCGGATGGTGGAGAGCTCCACCTGCTCCTCGTTGAACGGGTCGAGCGAGTCCTGGTAGAACGTCGACAGCGCGGAGACGGCCGAGGACAGGACGGGCATCGGGTGCGCATCGCGCGGGAAGCCGGCGAAGAAGCTCTTGAGCTCCTCGTGCAGGAGGGTGTGCCGGCGGATCCGCTGGTCGAACGCGTCGAGCTCGGCGGAGGTCGGGAGGTTCCCGTAGATGAGGAGGTAGGAGACCTCGAGGAAGCTCGAGTGCTGCGCCAGCTGCTCGATGGGGTAGCCCCGGTACCGGAGGATCCCCTCATCGCCGTCGATGAAGGTGATCGAGGACGTGGTGGCCGCGGTGTTCATGAACCCGGGGTCGAAGGTGACGGCGCCGGTCTCCTTGAGGAGCTTGGAGACGTCATAGCCGTCATTTCCCTCAACGGCGCGAATGCGGGGCAGCTCGAGATCTCCGCCCTCGTGGCGCAGCAGTGCGCCGTTCATCTCAGTCATGGTTCCCCTTCAAGAGGTAGCTCGCAACGTTCCTAAGCTACTCCCAGATCCCGGCAGGCACTAATCGATGCCCGGCCTCCTGTGAGGTGCCGCACACTTGCTGGACTAGCGCGCGGAGAGGCGTTCCACGGCGGCGTCGATGCGCTCGTCGCTTCCCGTGAGGGCCACGCGGACGAAGCCCGAACCCGCGGCCCCGTAGAACACGCCCGGCCCGACGACGATGCCCAGCTCCGCGAGCCGGCCCACGGTTGTCCAGGTGTCCTCACCGGCGGTGCACCACAGGTACAGGCCCGCCTCGGAGTGGGACAGGGTGAGGCCGAACGCCTCGAGCGCGGGCAGGAGCCGCTCGCGCCGCGCCCGGTAGAGGTCCTTCTGGGCGAGGACGTGCGCGTCGTCGCCGAGCGCCACCCGCATCGCCTCCTGCACCGGGAAGGGCATGATCATGCCTGCGTGCTTGCGGCTGTTGACCAGGTTCGGCATCAGCTCCGGCGCTCCCGCGACGAAGGCCGCCCGGTACCCTGCCAGGTTCGACTGCTTGCTGAGCGAGTAGACGCTCAGGAGGCCGGTCAGGTCCCCTCCGCTCACGCGGGGATCGAGGACGGACGGGACGGCCTCGCCGCCGCGCTGCGCATCCCAGGCCCCCCACCCGAGCTCGGCGTAGCACTCGTCGGACGCGACGACGGCACCCAGGGCCCGGGCGCGGTCGACGACGGCACGCAGCTCGTCCGCGCTCCGCACCGCGCCTGTCGGGTTGCCCGGGGAGTTGACCCAGACGAGGCGGACGCGGGCGAGCGTGGCGGCGTCGAGCTCGTCGAGGCTGTCAGCCGCCACGGCCGTGGCCCCTGCGAGCCGCGCGCCGATGTCGTACGTCGGGTAGGCCACGGACGGCCGGACGACGACGTCGCCCTCGCCGAGGCCGAGCAGGAACGGGAGCCAGGCCACGAGTTCCTTCGAGCCGACCGTCGGCATGACCGCCTGCTCGTCGAGCCCGGTGACACCGCGCCGCCGCGCGAACCATTCGACGACCGCCTCGCGCAGCGCCAGCGTGCCGTGCACGGTCGGGTAGCCGGGCGCGTCGGCTGCGGCGCGCAGGGCCTCCTGGATGGCCTCGGGCGTTGGGTCCACCGGTGTCCCGATGGAGAGGTTGACCGCCCCGCCCGGGTGCTCCGCGGCCGTGGCCGCGTAGGGGCGCATGGCCTCCCAGGGGTAGTCGGGCAGGTCCAGGCCGAAGCCGGAGGGACGTCGGATCGAGGAGGCCGTTCGTGTCGCGCTGTCGGCGCCCGGCTCGTTCCGCACGGTCAGTGGTCTTGGTTCTGCGGGGGAAGGGCCGCGACGAGCGGGTGGTCCTTGCCCGTGTTCCCGAGCTTGGCAGCGCCGCCCGGGGAGCCGAGGTCGTCGAAGAACTCGACGTTGGCCTTGTAGTAGTCACTCCACTCGTCGGGCACGTCGTCCTCGTAGTAGATGGCCTCGACGGGGCACACCGGCTCGCAGGCACCGCAGTCGACGCACTCGTCCGGGTGGATGTACAGGGACCGCTCGCCTTCGTAGATGCAGTCGACAGGACACTCCTCGACGCAGGCCTTGTCCTTCACATCCACGCACGGCTGCGCGATCACGTATGTCACGGTGCACCCTCTCTCTGTTCCGGCCGCACTGCTGGCGTCTTCCTGCGGCATGTCCGCGGCCGGTCGAGCCTATTATCCCCCGGCTCCCGCACGCCACTCCACCGTACACAGGCCGTAGCACTCGGCCGCCCGGGCAGCGGGCGGGCCACCGGCCGCGGCCGCCCTGCCTACGATGGAGCGTGCCCGAATCCCCGATCGACCTGCTCCGCTCGCTCCCGGCCGGCACGCGCGTCGTCGTCCGCAGCAGGATCGAGGACGGCTTCACGGACGCCCTCGGCGACCTCGTGGACTGCGGTGAGACGACGGCGACGGTCCGCACCCGCCGGGGCGACGCCGTCGTGCGCCTGGCCGACGTCGTCGCGGCGAAGCCGGTGCCACCTCCTCCGCCGCGCCGGGTCCCGCGGGAGACGCCCTAGCAGGAGGCGTTGTGCCGAAGACCACACCACGCTACATTTAATCCATCGAATAGAAATATCGAGGTTGCGCCGGAGGTCCACGCCATGTCGTTGCTCAGTGCCCTGGGAAGGCTCGCGCCGTCCGGACTCCCGCCGATGGTCTTCCAGGAGGCCCGCTTCGACCGGGTGGGCGTGCGCGCGGCCGACGGCGCGCTCCGCCTCGACGTCGGGCTCGCGGCGCTGGATCTCGCGCCGTTCGGGGAGTTCAGGGCGACCGTACGCTTCACGGCGGTCCTCGAGCGGCACCTGGCCTCGGGCGAGACGGTGCAGCGCAGCGTCGCCTGCATCCAGACGGATTCGTCGGCGTACCAGCGGGACAGGATGGGCCACGCGAGCACGGCTCTGGCCTTCGCGCCGACACCCCTGCCGCGGCTCTGGGCGCGGATGGGGACGCACGACGGGTCCGGCGTCACGCTGGTCCGCGCTTTCTGGTCGGACCTCATGATCATGGATCCGGCCCACCGGCTCCTCCAGCGGATCCGCGGCGAGTGGAACCACTCCCCCGCGGTCGCTGGGACACGCACGACGGCGGCCGGCGACTTCCGCGCAGGAGCCGCCGACCGCCGTCGGACGGGGTGAGTCAGGAACGCGAGCGGTTGCGCGCGGCCTTGAGCCGCTCGTTTGCGTCGAGGATCACCTTGCGGATGCGGATATCCTCGGGGGTGATCTCCACGCACTCGTCCTCGCGGGCGAACTCGAGGGATTCCTCGAGCGTGAGCGTCCGCGGCGGGGTGAGCCCCTCGAAGTTGTCCGCGGTGGAGGAGCGCATGTTGGTGAGCTTCTTCTCCTTGGTGATGTTCACCTCCATGTCGTCGGCGCGCGAGTTCTCGCCGACGATCATGCCCTCGTACACCTCGGCCGTGGGCTGGATGAAGAAGGTGCCGCGCTCCTGGAGGTTGATCATCGCGAACGGGGTCGCGACGCCGGCGCGGTCCGCGACGAGCGAACCGTTCGTGCGGTACTCGATGTCCCCGGCCCACGGCTCGTAGCCCTCGGAGATCGAGGAGGCGATGCCCGCGCCGCGGGTGTCCGTGAGGAACTTCGTGCGGAAGCCGATCAGGCCGCGGGAGGGGACGATGAACTCCATGCGGACCCAGCCGGTGCCGTGGTTGGCCATGTTGGTCATGCGTCCCTTGCGGGCCGCGAGGAGCTGCGTGACCGCGCCGAGGTACTCCTCGGGAACGTCGATCGTCATGTGCTCCATGGGCTCGAGGACCTGGCCGTCGACCTTCTTCGTCACGACCTGCGGCTTGCCGACCGTGAGCTCGAAGCCCTCGCGGCGCATCTGCTCGACGAGGATGGCCAGGGCGAGCTCGCCGCGGCCCTGCACCTCCCACGCGTCCGGACGCTCGGTGGGCAGGACGCGGATCGAGACGTTGCCGATGAGCTCCTTGTCGAGGCGGTCCTTGACCTGGCGTGCGGTCACCTTCGCGCCCTTGACGCGGCCGGCCAGCGGGGACGTGTTGATGCCCACCGTCATCGAGATCGCGGGGTCGTCGACCGTGATGAGCGGGAGCGGCTGCGGGTTGTCCGCGTCGGTGAGCGTCTCACCGATGGTGATGTCTTCGATGCCGGCGACCGCGACGATCTCGCCGGGGCCCGCGGACTCGGCCGGGACGCGGTCGAGGGCGCGCGTGGCGAGGAGCTCGGTGATCTTGACGGTCCTGATGGTCCCGTCGTGGCGGGCCCACGCGACCTGTTGGCCCTTGCGGAGCGTGCCGTTGTAGATGCGCAGGAGCGCGAGGCGGCCGAGGAAGGGCGACGCGTCGAGGTTGGTCACGTGCGCCTGGAGGACACCCTCGGGGTTGTACGTGGGCGCCGGGATGTGCTTGAGGATGGTCGCGAAGAGCGGCTCGAGGCTGTCGTTGTCCGGGATCGAGCCGTCGGCGGGCTGCTCGAGGGAGGAAGCACCGGCGCGGGCCGCGGCGTAGACCACCGGGACGTCGAGGACCTTGTCGAGGTCGAGGTCCGGGACCTCGTCCGCGAGGTCCGAGGCGAGGCCCAGGAGGAGGTCCATCGTCTCGTGGACGACCTCCTCGATGCGCGCATCGGGCCGGTCGGTCTTGTTCACCACGAGGATCACGGGCTTGTGCGCGGCGAGGGCCTTGCGGAGCACGAAGCGCGTCTGCGGCAGCGGGCCCTCCGAGGCGTCCACGAGCAGCACCACGCCGTCGACCATTGACAGGCCTCGCTCGACCTCTCCGCCGAAGTCGGCGTGGCCAGGGGTGTCGATGACGTTGATCGTGATGCCGTCGGGCTCGCCGACCTCGGCCGCGGACGGACCGGCGTAGCGCACGGTCGTGTTCTTGGCGAGGATGGTGATGCCCTTCTCACGCTCGAGGTCGCCCGAGTCCATCACGCGGTCCTCGACGTCGCCGTGGGCGGCGAAGGAGTTGGTCTGCCGGAGCATGGCGTCGACGAGGGTGGTCTTGCCGTGGTCGACGTGCGCCACGATGGCGACGTTGCGGAGATCGGTGCGAGAGGCGGTGGACACAGTTTCAGTCATGCGTGTGAGGCTCACTTCGGATGTGGGGTCGCGGCGGTCCGCGTCCTCATGCGGCTCGGGGTGGCCCGGCCGGAGGCACAACGGAACAGACCCTCTTAAGGGCCAGCAACTACATTTTACCCCTCCCGGAGCAAACGCCCTTCCGGGCGTCGGGCAGGAGCCCTGGGAAGACCGAGTGGCACCGGACGCCGCGACCCAGCATGATGGGACAACGGGCGTTCGCACCGCACCCGTTGTCACCGCACCGGAGGACCCATGGGACCAGGCAGGCTTCGCGTCGCGACGGCAGCCCTCGCCGTCGCGCTCGCCTCATCCGGCGCGCCCGTCTCCGCCGTCGCCGCGCCCGCCTCCGCCGTCGCCGCCCCGTCGTCCGCCGGTGTGCCCTTCGCCACGCCTCCGCTCGTGCTCGCCCCGCGCACGACGTCGGCCCGCCGCCTCACGCCGCCGGCCCTCCTCCCGCTGGGGTCGCTGTACGCCGACCCTGCAACCGGCCGGCGCGAGAGGATCCTCGGGGACCTGGCCCGGACGGCAGTCCTGATCGGCGATTCCCAATCCGAACCCACGGACAGCTGGGTGCGGCGCGGCCTCGAGAAGGCCGGCTACAGCGTCTATTTCGCGGGAAAGGGCGGAACGGGCTTCTCGGTCGGCACGGCCGCGGTGCACGACTACGACGACGCCCTCCGCCTCGGCGACTGGCTCCTGCCCTACGGGGATCCCGGACTCGTGGTGGTCCAGGGCGGCGGCAACGACGCGAGCCGCAGGTCCTCCGATGCGGCGATCACGAAGGGTGCCGTCGCGATCCTGGACGAGCTGCGCACCGCCTATCCCCACTCGAAGCGGCTCATGGTCGGGACACTGTCGAAGTCGGCTGCCGAGGGCGGCGGCCGTCGCACCGAGGTCGACGCCCTCCTCGGCCGCACCGCGGCGCGCCTCGACGTGCCGTTCGTCGGCTGCGGGGACTGGATCTCGCGCTACGGCCTCGCCGACGAGCTCGCCGACGGGGTCCACCTCAAGGCCTCCGGCATGGCCCGGCTGACGCCGATCTTCGCCGACTCGCTGGCCGCACAGGGCCTCGCCCTGGACTGACGCGACAGGGGCCCGGGCGCGCACAGCGCCCGGGCCCCTGCACGGCGCTGCCGCGTCAGGCGACCTCGGGGGGCAGGAGGAGCTTGCCCCCGGGGATCGCGTCCAGCAGGGCCCTCGTGTACTCCTGCTGCGGCGAGTCGAACACCGAGTCGGTGGTGCCTGTCTCGACGAGCCTGCCCCGCTCCATGACACACACGCTGTCCGCGATCTGGCGGACCACGGCGAGGTCGTGGGTGATGAAGAGGTAGGTCAGCCCGAGCCTCTCCTGCAGGTCCGCGAGGAGGTTGAGCACCTGGGCCTGGACGAGAACGTCGAGCGCGGAGACCGCCTCGTCGCAGATGATCACCTCGGGGTCCAGGGCCAGCGCGCGCGCGATCGCGACGCGCTGGCGCTGTCCGCCCGAGAGCTCGTTCGGGTAGCGCTGCATCGCCGACTGCGGCAGCGCGACCTGGTCGAGCAGCTCCCGGACCTTGAGCTCCCTCGAGGCCCGGTCGCCGATCTTGTGCGTGCGCAGCGGCTCCTCGATGGTCCGGTAGATGTTGTACATCGGGTCGAGCGAGCCGTACGGGTCCTGGAAGATGGGCTGGACGCGCCGGCGGAAGGCGAACAGCTGCTTTCGGTCCAGGGTCGCTGTGTCGATCCCGTCGAACACGATCCGGCCCGAGGTCGGCTTCAGCAGCTGGAGCACCATCTGGGCCACCGTCGACTTGCCCGACCCGGACTCCCCCACGATTGCGGTCGTCGTGCCCCGCGGGACGCGGAAGCTCACGTCGTCCACCGCCGTGAAGTCGGTGCCGCGGCCGACCCCGGTGCGCAGCTTGAAGACCTTCGTCAGGTTCTCGACGATGAGCGCGTCGTCGGTCGGCACGGCAGCCTTGGCCGCGGGGACGACCTCAGACTCAACGGCCTCGACCGCCGTCGCCTCGGCCTTCTCAGCCGCGCGCTCCTTGGCCTCGTCCGAAGAGGTCAGAAGATCACTCGCCTCGATCCCTGCTTCCTTGGCCACCTGGATGCGCCGCGACGCGAGCGAGGGCGCCTTGGCCACGAGCCGCTGGGTGTACGGGTGGAGCGGGTTCCGAAGGAGCTCGAGCGACGGGCCCGCCTCGACAACGCGCCCCTGGTACATGACCACGACCTTGTCCGCGCGCTCGGCTGCCAGACCGAGGTCGTGGGTGATGAGGAGCACCGAGGTGCCGAGCTCGGCGGTCATGGTCTGGAGGTGGTCGAGGATCTTGCGCTGGACCGTCACGTCGAGGGCCGAGGTCGGCTCGTCCGCGATGAGCAGCTTCGGGGCGCACGCGAGCCCGATCGCGATGAGGGCGCGCTGGCGCATGCCGCCGGAGAACTCGTGCGGGAACTGCTTCGCGCGGCGCTCGGCGTCCGGAAGCCCGGCGTCGGCGAGGGCACGGGCGACGTCGGCGGGACCGTCGGGGCGGCCGTTCGCCTTGAGCGTCTCCCGCACCTGGTAGCCGATCTTCCAGACCGGGTTCAGGTTCGACATCGGGTCCTGCGGCACCATGCCGATCGTGTTGCCGCGCAGCTCGATCAGGCGCTTCTCGGGGGCGTGGGCGACGTCCTCGCCGTCGAGCAGGATCTGCCCTCCGGTGACCCGGCCGTTGTTCGGGAGGAGCCCGATGGCGGCCAGCGCGGTCGTGGACTTCCCCGAGCCGGACTCGCCCACGATGGCGAGGGTCTCGCCGGGCATGATCTTCAGGTGCGCGTCGCGGACGGCCTTGAAGTCGCCGCTGCCGGTGGTGAAGGTGATCTCGAGGTCGCGGATCTCGAGGATCGGACGGCCACCCGGCTCGCCCGCATCGGTGATCTCGGGCCCCGAGGGCGCTGTGGTCTTCTCGGTCATCGGGTCCTGCTCTTCGGGTCAAGGGCGTCGCGGACCGCGTCGCCGAGCATGATGAAGCTCAGGACGCACAGCGACAGCGCGATGGACGGGTAGATGAGGATCATCGGGTTCGTCCGGATCGAGGTCTGGGCGGCGGCGATGTCGTGCCCCCAGGACATGACTGATTCGGGCAGGCCGATGCCGAGGAAGGACAGCGTTGCCTCGGTCACGATGAAGACGCCGAGCTCGAGCGTCGCGAGGACGATCACCGGCGCCAGCGCGTTCGGCAGGACGTGCCGCAGGAGCGCCCCGCCGCGGGAGACGCCGAGGGAGCGCGCCGCCATGACGAAGTCCGCGTTGCGGACCTCGATGACTGCCCCGCGCGTGATCCTCGCCATCTGGGGCCAGCCCAGCATCGCGATCACGAGGACCACCGTCCAGACGCTCTTGTTCGCGCGGAACAGCGGCAGCTGGGTGATCACGAGCGCGCCGAGGACGAGCGGGAGGGCGAAGAAGATGTCGCCGAGGCGCGCGAGGACGGCGTCGAGCCATCCGCCGAAATAGCCAGCCAGCGCGCCGAACGTCACGCCGATCACGAGCACACACAGCACGGCCAGTACGCCGACGGTCAGGGAAGCCTGGGTCCCATGGATCACACGGGAGAAGACATCGCAGCCCTGGAAGGTGAATCCGAACGGATGCCCGTCCCGCGGGCCCGCCTCCGAGTTCTCAAGCAGGCACTCGCTGTTGGGGGGGACCTGGGTGAAGACGCCCGGGAAGAGGGCGATGAAGACGAGGGCGAGGATCATGATCGCCGAGATGATGAACAGCGGCCGCCGCCTCAGCTTGCGCCAGGCATCTGCCCACAGGCTCAGGGGCGCTTCTTCGACACGGAGCGTGTCGGTCGCGCCGAGGGTCTTCTCCTCGAAGGGGGCGACGTAGTGGCCCTCAGTGCGTTCAGGCTTCATAGCGGATCCTCGGGTCAAGCCAGGCGTACAGGAGGTCGACGAGCAGGTTCGCAAGGACGAACACGAGCACGAGAACACTCACGATCGCGACGACTGTCGGGCCTTCTCCGCGCAGCGTCGCCTGGTAGAGCTTGTTGCCCACTCCCGGCACGTTGAAGATGCCCTCCGTGACAATCGCGCCGCCCATGAGACCGCCAAGGTTGGCGCCGAGGTACGTCACGACGGGGATCATCGAGTTGCGCAGGACGTGCGCTAGGACGACCCGACTGCGCGAGAGGCCCTTGGCTGTCGCGGTGCGCACGTAGTCGGCGTTCATGTTCTCGATGACCGAGGCGCGTGTGAGGCGCAGGACGTACGCGAAGGAGACGAGTCCCAACACGATCGCGGGAAGCAGGAGGTTGCCCCAGTCGGCCTGCGCGCCCACGGTGGGTTTGGCCCAGCCCAGATAGACACCGAACACGAGCTGGAACACGAAGCCGAGGACGAAGGTCGGGACGGCGATGACGACGAGCGAGGCGACCAGAACCGTCGAGTCAAAGATCCCGCCGCGGCGCAGGCCGGCGAAGAGACCGAACAGCACGCCGAAGATGGCCTGGATGGCCAGGGCCTCGACGGCGAGCATCGCCGTGACGGGGAAGATGCGGGCCAGCGTCGCCGCGATGGGCTGCTGGGTGAAGTCCACGCCGAGGTCCAGGGTGAACAGGTTCTTCAAGAAGATCCCGTACTGCACGATGAACGGCTGGTCGAGATGGTACTGGGCCCGGAGCGCATCGATGACGCCCTGCGGCGGCTGCCGGTCACCGAACAGCGCCGCGATGGGGTCTCCGGGGAGGGCGAAGACCATGAAGTAGACGAGCAGGGTTGTCCCGATGAAGACGGGGATGACTTGGAGGAGTCGGCGGAGGATGTACCGGATCACGGTGTGCCTCCTGCGTCCCAGGTCGGTGGGACTCTCATGGGTGTTGCCTTCCGGTTGAAACAGAGGCCGAGGGCCCGGCACCCGCCGGGCCCTCGGTCAGTGGAGTATCCGCTGTCGCGGTGCTACTTCGCCTGGATGTCGAAGTAGCGGATCTGGCCGTTCCACCCGGTCTCGGCCTTGATCACGTTGTTGCTCCACACAATGGCGCGGTTCTGGTCCCAGAGTGGCAGACCCGGCAGGTCCTTGAACAGGACTTCCTGCGCCTTGTTGAACTTGTCATTCGCTTCGTCCGTCGACTTCGCGGCGAGGCCGTCCTTGAGGAGCTTGTCGAACTCGGGGTTCGAGTACTTCTCGTAGTTCGACGACGCGCCGGTCGCCCAGACCGGGCCGAGGAAGTTGTAGAGCGACGGGTAGTCACCCTGCCAGCCGGCACGGGTCAGACCCGGGAGGCTCTGCGACTTGCGGACGTTGAGCAGCTCGGCGAACTTCGCGAACGGCTGGATCTCCGACTGGATGCCCAGGTTGTTCTTGAAGTTGTTCGCGACGGCGTCGACCCATTCCTTGTTGCCGCCGTCGGTGTTCGAGCCGATCAGGAGGGGCTTGGAGGCGTCGTACGGCTGGATCTTGTCGGCCTGGGCCCAGAGGTCCTTGGCCTTGGCGGGGTCGTACTTGAGGACCTCGCTGCCCGGGATGTCGGCCTTGAAGCCGTCGATGACCGGCGGGGCGAATGCCTTGGACGGCGTCCGGGTCCCGTTGAAGACGACCTTGGCGATCTCCTCGCGGTTGATCGCGTAGGAGAGGGCCTGGCGGCGGAGCTTGCCGGCCTCGCCCTGGAAGTTCGGGTTGTAGCCCGGGATGTTCAGGGTCGAGTTGCTCGCGACCGGCTTGGTCGCGTTGCGGTCCTGGAAGTCCGTGGTGTAGGTCTTGAGCGCGTTCGACGGGAGGACGTCCGTGACGTCCAGGTTGTCGGCCTGAAGGTCCGTGTAGGCCGGGCCCGGGTCAGTGTAGAACTTGAAGGTGATGCCACCGTTCTTGGCCTCACGCGGACCCTTGTAGTCGGCATTCTTGACCAGCGAGATTGACTGGTCATGGACCCACGATCCGGTGTCCTTGGCCATCTTGTAGGGGCCGTTGCCGATCGGGTTCTCGCCGAACTTCTTCGGGTCCTTGAGGGCCTCGGAGGGCAGCGGGAAGAAGGCCGAGTAGCCGAGGCGCAGGGACCAGTCGGCCTCGGGCTGGGCGAGCTTGACCTTGATCGTCTGGTCGTCGGGGGCGCTGAGCCCGGACATGGTCTGCGCCTTGGGAGCCGGCGTCGAGGTGGTCTTGCCGTCCGCCCCGGTGCTCTTCGTGGTGGCGCTGACGTCGTCGTAGCCCTCGATGGACTCGAAGAAGAAGCTGTTGTTCTGGAGGTTTGTGGCCAGTGCCGCGAAGTTCCAGGAGTCCACGAAGGTCTTGGCCGTGATCGCCTCGCCGTTGGTGAACTTCTGGCCCTGCTTGACCTTGATGGTCCAGTTCTGCGAGTCAGAGGACTCGATGCTGTCGGCGAGCGCGTTGACCGGCTTGCCGTCCGCCGCGTACGTGCGCAGGCCTTCGAAGAGCATCTCGACGACGCGGCCGCCGTAGACCTCGTTGGTGTTGGCCGGCAGCAGCGGGTTCTGCGGCTCATTGCTGTAGGCGGTGATCACCTTGTTGGGATCGCCGCTCGACTGGGCAGTGCCCCCAGAAGTGCCCCCGCCGCCGCTGCACGCGCTCAGCGCGAGGGCGACAGCGGCCGTGGCCCCCAAGGCCTTGGACATGCGTGATAGACGCATCCCTCAAACTCCTAACGATCTCGGAAATGGACCCCGGCCTGATGCGAGAGCCCGTGAGCCCGCCACACAGGGTGACGTGATCCGACCCACATTCGTACAGCCTAGCCACATTCGCGAGAAGTGAAAGAATCCTTTGCCAAAACGTGACCTAGCCCGCCGATTCCGGGGGCCGCCCGGCGAGCAGCTCGCGCAGTTCGCGGCGCTCCCGCTGAGCCTCGGGGTCGGGCAGCGGCACGGCCGCCAGGAGCCGCTGGGTGTAGGGCTCCCGAGGACTGCGGAGCACCGAGTCGCGCGGGCCCTGCTCGATGATCCGGCCGCCGCGCATCACGGCAATGTAGTCGGCGAGGACGTCGACCACCGCGAGGTCGTGGCTCACGAACAGGCACGCGAAGCCGTGCTCGCGCTGGAGCTGCGCGAAGAGGTCGATGACCTTGGCCTGGACCGAGACGTCCAGCGCCGAGGTGGGCTCGTCAGCCACCATGAGCTTCGGCTCGAGCGCGAGCGCCCGCGCGATTCCCACGCGCTGCCTCTGGCCGCCGGAGAGCTCATGCGGATAGCGGTTCCGGTACGAGCGCGGCAGCTCGACTTGGTCCAGGAGCGCCTCGACCCGCGCGTGCAGGCGTGCGCCCCTGGCCGCCCCCGAGAGCAGCAGGGGCTCACCGATCGACTCGCCGACCGGCAGCCTCGGGTTGAGCGAGGAGGACGGGTCCTGGAACACCATTCCCACCGAGCGCCGCGCCTCGCGCAGACGGCGGTAGTCCCGCCGCAGGCCCCCGATCTCCTGGCCGACGACGGTGAGCGAACCCTCCGTCACGGCCAGCAGTCCCACCGCGGCGCGTCCGACCGTGGTCTTGCCCGACCCGGACTCCCCCACCAGGCCCACCACCTCGCCGGGATGCACTGCGAGGTCGACCCCGTGCACGGCCCGGAAGGCCCGTCCACGTCCCCGGCCCGGGTACTCGACGACGGCACCTCGCAGCTCGAGCACGGGCACACCCCGAGTGGGCCGCCGGCCCTCGGCTTCGGCGGGAGCCGGGACGGTGTCGCGTTCGCGCGCTGAGAGCCCCCGCGCCTCGGCCGCCTCGAGGCCCACGCCCGCCGCGGCTGCGAGCGCGGCGGTGGGGTCCACGCCGTCGTCCGCGCGGCGCCCGCCCTGTCCCAGACGCGGGACCGCCTCCAGCAGCGCCCGGGTGTAGGCGTGCCGCGGCGAGCGGAAGACCTGGGCGGCCGTGCCGGTCTCGACGATCCGGCCCGCCCGCATCACCGCGACGCGGTCGGCGAGGTCGGCCACCACGCCCATGTCGTGGGTGATGAGGAGGATCGCCGCGCCGAGGCTGTCCTTCAGGCTCCGCAGGAGGCTCAGGATCTCCGCCTGGACGGTGACGTCCAGGGCCGTGGTCGGCTCGTCGGCGATGAGCAGCTTCGGGCTGCACGAGAGCGACTGGGCGATCAGGACGCGCTGCAGCTGCCCGCCGGAGAGCTGATGGGGATACGACCGGAACACCCGCTCGGCCTCCCCCAGGCCCACCATTTCGAGCAGGGCCAGAGCCTTCGCGCGGGCCTTGCGCGGCGCCAGTGGCGTGTGGAGCCGGACGGCCTCGACGATCTGGACCCCCACCGTGCTGACGGGATTCAGCGCCGACATGGGCTCCTGGAAGACCATCGCGATGTCCCTGCCGCGGGCCGCGCGCAGGCGCCTGCGGTCCGGGCCGAACAGCTCCTCCCCGGCGAGGCGGACGCTGCCCGAGACGCGGCTGTTGGGGGGAAGGAGCCCCAGCAGGGCCATCGAGCTCGCGGACTTGCCGGACCCCGACTCGCCGACGATGGCGAGGACCTCGCCCGCGCGCACCTCGAAGTCGAGGCCTTGCGCCGCGGCGACCCAGGCGCGGTCGACGCCGAAGTCCACGTTCAGGCCGCGGACCTCGAGGACGGGCGCCGCCCCGGGGCCGGGCGAGTCTCTGGGGCTGTCCGTCACGGCCGTCCTCCTGTCCGCGGCGGCTTCGGGGTGTGGCGGCGGCGCGCAGCGTCCTGTTTCATGGGGTCATGACCGCGCTCACGCCTGACGTCCTGGCGCACACCGGCCGCATCGAAAACCTCGCCGCCCGCAGCAGCAGGGCTCTGGCCTGGCTGACGTGGGGCCTCGCCGCGACCGGACTCGCACTGACGCTGTCCGCGGCCGGACTGGCCGGGGCCCGGTTCGCGGCGCCGTTCCTGCTGCTCGCCGCGGCCGGGTGGGTGCTGTTCTGGCGGCCTGCGGTGGTGGTGAGCGACGCCGGCGTCGAACTCCGCAACCCGCTGCGCAGCATCGGCGTCCCGTGGGATGCCCTGGCCCATGTGGACACGAAGTACGCCCTGACGCTGGTGACCGGGTCCGGCCGCTTCACGGCCTGGGCGGCGCCCGCACCGGGCATCTGGGGCACCAGGCACGCCAGGCCCGAGCACGTCGACGGGCTTCCCGAGAGCACGTACGGTCCCGCGCGCTCGGTCCGGCCCGGCGACCTCGCCCACACCGACTCGGGACAGGCGGCCGCCGTCGTCCGCAGGCGCTGGGCCGAGGCGCTCACCTCGGGCGCCGCGCATGCCGGACGCGCGGACACCACCCCGGTCACCCGCCGCGTCGCGTGGGCCGAGACGGCGGTGACGGCGGGGCTCGCCGTCGCGACCCTCCTCACCCCCGGGGCGTGATCCGCCAACGACGGCGCCGGGTGGCCTTCCCGGGCGCGGCGTCACCGCCCGCTCCTGGCACCGGCGCGGAACGGCCGCTGGCGCGGGTCGAAGGCGTCGCGCAGGCCGTCACCGATGACGTTGATGCTCAGGCAGATCAGGACGATGAAGGCGCCCGGCCACCAGAACAGCCACGGTCGCGTGGAGAAGGCGTCCTGGTTCTGGGAGATGAGCAGGCCGAGGGAGGTGTCGGGTGCTTTGACGCCGACCCCGAGGTAGCTGAGCGCCGTCTCGAGCAGGATCGCCGAGCTCATCGTGAGCGTGACGTTCACGATCACGACGCCGATCGCGTTCGGCAGGATGTGCCGGACGATGATGCGCATGCTCGACGCCCCGGACAGGCGGGCGGCATCGACGAACTCGCGTTCGCGCAGCGTCAGGAACTCCCCGCGCACGAGGCGGGCCAGCCCGACCCACAGCACGAAGCCGAGGAAGACGCCGAGCACCAGCACGCCATGCTGCCCCGCGACGGCCCCGAACCAGGTGCCGTCGTCGCGGCGGCCGGCGACTGCGGACAGGACGGCGGCGAGCAGGAGGGCCGGGACGATGATCACGACGTCCGTCAGCCGCATGAGGACGGCATCGGCCCAGCCGCGGAAGTACCCGGCCACCGCCCCGACCACGACGCCGATGGCGCCAGCGATGAGCCCGATGACGAGCATGACCGTGATGGACTGCTGGGCACCGCGCATCGTCATCGCGAAGAGGTCCCGGCCGATCCGGTCCTGGCCGAAGGGGTGCTCCCCCAGACGGAACGGGGCGAGCGCGAGGGTGGGTGCGCCGTCGTCGACCAGGGGTGCGATGTCCGTGTGGCCGTACTTCCACCATCCGGCGAAGGGACCCCATCCCACCGATGTGAACGCGAGCGCGAGGATCGCGGCAAGGATGGAGACCCCGACGACCGCCCCGCCGTGCCGGAGGAACCGCTTCCGGACGATCTGGCCCTGGCTGAGGCCCTCCGGCCCGACGGGACCCTCACCCGTGATCCTCGGACGGGCCAGGGCCTCGCCCTCGGCAAGCAGCTCACTCTGCTGGGTTGGCTGGGACACGTCACCTCACCCTGATCCGCGGGTCGAGGGCCGAGTACGCGAGGTCGGCGAGGAGGTTGAACACCATGGCGGTCGCCGCTGTGCAGATGAAGACGGCCATGACGGGGTTCGGGTCGACCCGGGTGACGCCCTCGAGGAACATCACGCCCATTCCGCGCACCGAGAAGACGGTCTCGGTGATGACGGCGCCGCCGATGAGGCCGCCGATGTCGAAGGCCACGACCGTGGTGATCGGAAGGAGCGCGTTGCGCAGCGCGTGGCGCAGGACGACGTCGCGCTCCCCCACCCCCTTGGCGCGGGCGGTGCGGATGTAGTCCATGGTCATGACCTCGAGCATCGACGACCGCGTGAAGCGCGCGTAGCCCGCCAGCGAGACGAGGACGAGCGCGATCGTGGGGAGGACCAGATGGGTGAACGAGTCGATGCCGGCCGTCCAGAAGTCCCCGCCGAGGTTGGGCGTCGATGCACCGATGGTCGCGATGGGCCGGCCGCGCACGGTGCTGTCCGCGACATAGGAGGGCCAGGCCTGCATGTAGCGGTCGAGGGCGATCATCGCGCCCATCGCCAACGCGGTGGCACCGGCGACCCGCATGTTCTGCCGCCGGTCGTAGCCGCCGGCGAGCCACCCGAGGCCGGTGCCGACGAGCACGGTCAGGACCCCGAGGACCAGGATCATGCCCGGCGTGGCGCCGTTCAGCGGCCCCTGGATCGGGAAGTACACCGCAAGCCCGACCGCGACGGCCCCGAGCCCGGCCACGAGGGCCCGCCGGTTCCTCGGCCCGGCGGCCAGTGCCGCGGCAGCGAACGCGAACCCGGTGCCGCCCACGAGGAGGACGACGAGGCCCAGTCCGGGGCGGGCGAACCACCGCGTGCCCGAGGCCAGCGCGAGCAGGCCCGCCGTGAGCACGAAGGCGGCGCCGCCCGCAGCGAGCCGACGCCCGGGCCGGCCGCCGGCCGCGCCGCCCACGCCCAGGGCCGCCAGCGCGCCGAGGCCGGCGGACACCTGCCACGGGATCTCGGGATCGGCGAGGAAGTCGTTGAACCCGATCGCGCCGTACTCCTTGAGCAGCACCGCGACCCAGAAGATCGGCAGGGAGAAGAAGAGGAAGGCCATGAAGGTGACCCCGTAGTCCAGCACGCTGTGCTGCCGCAGGGCCGTCACGACACCGAGGGCGACGCCGACGAGGATCGCAAGGACTGCCGCGGCCGTGACCAGGGTGAGCGTCTGGACCAGCGCTACGCCGAGGGCCTCGGTGACCGGCTGGCCCGCGACGTTCTTCCCCAGATCGCACCCCCCGGCGACGGGAAGGAGGCAGCGGGCCGCGCCGCCGAGCCACGTGAAGTAGCGCACGGGAGCGGGAGTGCCGAGGTCCAGGAGTTCCGCGCGCGCGTCCATGAGCTGCTTGGCGTTGGGCGCCCCGCTCCCGCGGAACTCCTCGAGCGGGTCGCCCGAGAGCGCGGTCAGGTTGTAGACCACGAACGAGGCGCCGAGGAGGATCAGCGCGGCCGTTGCCAGCCGCCGCACGATGTACGTCAGCATGGCGGCGTGGTGCCCTGTCCGTTCGCTACTTGACCGACCACTCCCAGAAGTTCCACCACACGCCGGTCTTCATCGGGTTGTACACCACGCCGTCGACCTTGTCGCTGTAGGCCTGGACTCCGGGGTTCTGGAACAGCGGCAGCCCGTACGAGGAGTCCCAGACGATCTTGTCGAGCTTGGTCATGATCTCGTTCTGCTTGCCCTTGTCCGTGGTCCCGATCAGCTCATCCATGAGCTTGTCGGCTTCCTCGTTCGAGAACTTGTTGTAGTTCAGGTCGTTGCCCGACTTGAAGATCGCCGGTACGCCTTGCACGCCCACGCCAGGGTTGGACCAGGCAAAGATGCTCGCGTCGTAGGTGCCCTTGCCCAGCGCCTTGCTCCAGTCAGAACGCCCGAGCCCCCCGTCCACGATCTTGAAGCCGGCCTTCTCGGCGGACTCCTTGATGAGCGTGAACATGTCCACGCGGTTCGGGCTGTCCTTGTTGTACATGATGCGGATCTCGGGCTGCTTGCCGGAGAGGAGCTGCTTGGCCTTGTCGATGTCCACGTTGTCGTACGCGGTGGAGCCGTTGTCCTTCACCGAGTTCGCATAGGCCGCCTGGGCGGGGACGAAGAACTGCGAGTCGAGCGGCTTGGCCTCGGGGTCGAGCTTCTTGACGATCTTGTCCACGATGTCCTGGCGCGGGACCGTGAGGAGGAACGCCGTCCGGACGTCCTTGTCGGCGAACGGGCCGGAGAAGTTGAGGTCGAGGTGCTCGTAGGCGAGCTGCTTGTCCTGGAGCACCGTGGCCCCGGGCACGCTCTTGAGCTGGTCGATCGTGTCCGCAGAGGCCTGCGGGGCGATGATGTCCGCCTCCCCGTTCTTCAGGGCCTGGACCTGCGCCGGCGCAGAGCCGATGTAGCGGACCACGATCGAATCGGCGTTCGGCGTCGGGCCCCACGCATAGTCCCTGTTGCGGATGAGCGTCATGGACTGGTCGGGGACGATCTCCTTGACGATGTACGGCCCGTTGGAGAGGAACAGCGAGGTGTCCGCGGGGAGCGTCTTCGTGTCGAAGCCGGTGTTGTAGAACTCCGCCGCCTTCTTGAGCGTCTCGTTCGCGGGCTGCGGCTTGGCCGGGTCGCCCTTCTTCATGCCCCTCATGAGATCCGTGAGGGCCTTGGCGTCGGGCAGCCCGGCCTTCTTCGCGATGACGTGCGCAGGCACGTCGATGGCGGGACCACCGAGCGCGATCTCCCAGTCGGCATAGGGCTTGGTGTACTTCAGCGTCAGGGTCCGGTCGTTGTCGGAGATCGTGGGAACCTCCGTGGCGTTCAGCCCGGTCGGGTCCCCGGCGAACGAGAAGTAGCTCGTGCCGGTCTTCGCGGAGGGGTCCGCGTCGGAGTAGTAGGCGGAGAAGGCAGCCCACTGGAGGAAGAGGTCATGGGCGGTGACGGGGGTGCCGTCCGACCACTTGACGCCGTCATTCACGGTGTACTTGACGGTCAGCGGGTCGTCGGAGACCTTCTCCATCTTGCCGAACTTCTCGTTGCGCACCACATTGAGCTTGTTGTCGATGTAGTAGAAGCCCGAGTGGGTCGGATAGCTGACCTTCGAGTTGATCTCGGCGTTGCCGGTCGCGGTGTTCGGGTTGAAGGAGTTGAAGGCATTGACCTCGACCACAGTGATCTTGCCGCCCTGCTTGGCACTCGCCTGCCCTGTGGACGCTCCCGGGGCAGGGCTGTTCTGGGTCGCGCACGCGCCGAGTGAGAGTACCGCCAGCACGGCAATGCCTACAGCCCTGGAGATACGCCCACGCCGCATTCCGACTCCTTCTTCGTTGACACCCACGTGCCACACAGCCTAGACGTGACCCTCGTCGCGACCTCCGTGGAGGTTACTCTTCGGGTCCTGTCGTTATGAACCTGCAATCTATCGCGTTGCGCGGGGCCGGTCAGCCCTCCTCGAGCACCCAGTCCCGGATGCCTTCCGGGTCCTCGCCGAACTCCCTCGTGTAGGCGCGGACGCGGGCGAGGTCGTCCTCGTACCGCTGCCGCAGGGCGGCGTGCCTGGCCGCAAGCCCGGGGACCCTGTCGATCACGTCGATGGCGAGGTGGAAGCGGTCGATCCGATTGAGCATCGCCATGTCGAACGGGGTCGTCGTCGTGCCCTCCTCGACGTAGCCGCGCACGTGCAGGTTCCCGTGGTTGGCCCGGCGGTAGGTGAGCCGATGGATGAGCCACGGATAGCCGTGGTACGCGAACACCACCGGCTTGTCGGTGGTGAAGAGGGCGTCGAACTCGCGGTCCGGGAGGCCGTGGGGGTGCTCCCGCTCGTCCTGGAGGCGCATGAGGTCGACGGCGTTCACCAGGCGGATCTTGAGCCCGGGCAGGTCCCGGCGCAGCATCTGCGCCGCCGCGACGGCCTCCGCCGTCGGGACGTCTCCGGCACAGCCCAGCACGACGTCGGGCTCCTCCCCCTCGACCTCGCTCCCGGCGAAGTCCCAGATCCCGATGCCGCGGGCACAGTGAAGCTGCGCTTCCTCGGGCCCCAGCCACTGCAGCGACGCCGCCTTCCCGGCCATGACCACGTTGACGTAGTCACGGCTGCGCAGGCAGTGGTCCATCGTGGACACGAGGGTGTTGGCATCTACAGGGAGGTAGACCCGGATCACGTCCGCCTTCTTGTTGACCACATGGTCGATGAATCCCGGGTCTTGGTGCGAGAAGCCGTTGTGGTCCTGCTGCCACACGTGGCTCGAGAGCAGGTAGGTGAGGGAGGCGACCGGCAGGCGCCACGGCAGCTCGCGGTGCACCTTGAGCCACTTCGCGTGCTGGTTGAACATGGAGTCGACGATGTGCACGAACGCCTCGTACGAGTTCAGGACCCCGTGCCGCCCCGTGAGGAGATAGCCCTCGAGCCAGCCCTGGCACAGGTGCTCGCTCAGCACCTCCATGACGCGTCCCGCCCGGGCAAGGTGCTCGTCGACGCCCTCGATGCGCTCCTGCCACACCTTGTCCGTCGCCTCGAACACCGCCTGGAGGCGGTTGGACGCCGTCTCGTCCGGGCCGAAGAGCCGGAAGTTCGTCGGATTGGCCCGGATCACCTCGCGGATCCACTCGCCGAGGTTGTGCATCGCCCCGGCACGCACGACGCCGGGCGCCTCCACCGGGATCATGTGCGCCTCGGGGTCGGGGAGCCGCAGGTCGTTGAGCAGACGCCCCCCGTTCGCGAAGGGCGTGGCACTCATGCGGCGGTCACCGCGCGGGGCGAGGCTGCCCAGCTCGGGCGAGCGGGCGCCGTCGTGCGTGAAGAGCTCCTCCGGCCGGTAGGAGCGCAGCCACTGCTCGAGCTGGGCGAGATGCTCGGGGTTCTCGTGGATGCCGCTGAGGGGGACCTGGTGTGCGCGCCAGGTGCCCTCGACCGGCTTGCCGTCCACGACCGCCGGGCCTGTCCAGCCCTTCGGGGAGCGGAACACGATGAGGGGCCACGGCGCAGCAGGCTCGTCGGCAGGCCGCTCCCCCGCCGCGCGTGCCCGCTCCTGGATGACGCGGATCTCGTCGAGGCTGCCATCGAGCGCGGCGGCGAAGTCGCGGTGTGCGCCGTTGTGGTCCTGCGGGTCGTCGACGGTGACGAACCGCGGCGCCCATCCGAGGCCCTCCAGGTAGGAGCGCAGCTGCGACTCCGGGCGCCGGGCCAAGACCGTGGGGTTGGCGATCTTGTAGCCGTTGAGGTGGAGGATCGGCAGGACGGCGCCGTCGCGGACGGCATCGAGGAAGGCGGTCGACTGCCAGCTGCCGGCCAGGGGGCCGGTCTCGGCCTCGCCGTCTCCCACGACGCAGGCGACGACGAGGTCCGGGTTGTCGAAGGCGGCGCCGAAGGCGTGCGCGAGCGAGTAGCCGAGCTCCCCGCCCTCGCTGATCGAGCCGGGCGTCTCGGGGGCGGCGTGGCTCGGGATGCCGCCAGGATAGGAGAACTGGCGGAAGAGCTCCCGGAGGCTGTCCTCGTCGTCTCCGAAGCGCGTGTAGATCTCGGAATAGGTGCCTTCGAGGTAGGCATTGGCGACATTTGCGGGGCCGCCGTGTCCGGGTCCGGTGACGAACAGCATCGCCTGGTCACGGGCGATGATCGCGCGGTTGAGGTGGGCGTAGATGAAGTTCAGGCCCGTGGTGGTGCCCCAGTGGCCGAGGAGGCGCTTCTTGACGTCCGCGGACTCGAGGGGCCGCCTGAGCAGCGGGTTGTCACGGAGGTAGATCTGGCCGACCGAGAGGTAGTTCGCGGCACGCCACCAGCGCTCGAGATCATCCATCCCCTGCTCGGTGAGGTGCGTGGTTGGCTCTGTCGTCGTCACGTGAGGGGTACCGCCCTTCCGCATCGGCTGCCGCGCTGGCACGGCTGGATCCACGCGGCCGGTCGCTGCCCAGCCTAGCCCGGCGAGGTTGCGGGGCCCTTGAGGCGAATGGCCCTGGAGTGACGTCGGGGAGAACAACTCGTGCCCGCCGGTGTCCGTCCAGGCAGAGTTCCACATCCGCGGCCGGACCGCGACGCTCGAGATGGCCCGCCCTGGGCGGGGAGACCGCCTTCCTCGTGGGGGACGCGACGGCCCTCGACTTCCCGGATGCACATTTCGATGTTGGGCCTCACCGTGCACGTGGGCATGAATGTCGCCCGGGACAGCGAGACCAGCTTCCTCGCCTCCCCTGACGAAATGGCGGCATTCCTCGACGGCGCCGGGTTCACTATCGTCGACCCGACCGGCTCCTCGGCCGAAGGCCTCGCATGGTTCGCGGTGATGGCCGCGCGCCTTGCGGAGTCGGGCCGGCCGCCGGTGACGTTCGCGACCTTCCTCGGCAGCGAACTTCGCGAGACATGACGCGCAATCGGGTCGCGAACCTCCGCGAGGAGCGGATCCGGACCGTCACCTTCGTCTGCGAGGCGTGACGGCCCTTCTCCCGGCTAGACGTTGAAGCGGAACTCGACTAAGTACTAGCGCAGTTCAACGTCACGGCGCAGGATGGCCGCATGCGCACACGTGCAGCCATCTACCTGAGGATCAGCCTCGACCCGACCGGCGAGGGACTGGCCATCGAGCGCCAGCGTGAGGACTGCGAAGCCCTCGCAGCGGCCCGTGGCTGGACCGTCGTCCACACGTACAAGGACAATGTGGGTGCATCCGACCGCCGCAAGAAGCGCCCTGACTACGACCGCATGGTGCAGGACTACGCGGCGGGCCGGTTCGGAGCCATCGTGTGCTGGGACCTCGACCGCCTCACGCGGCAGCCGCGTCAGCTGGAGGACTGGATCGACGCCGCCGAGGAGCGCGGCCTGCTGCTGGTCACGGCGAACGGCGAGGCCGACCTCGCCACGGACGGCGGGCGCATGTTCGCCCGGATCAAAGCAGCTGTGGCGCGCGGTGAGATGGAGCGCAAGGCCGAGCGCCAGCGCCGCGCCGCGCGGCAGCGTGCGGAGAAAGGTCGCCCTCCGCTTGGGGTTCGGCTGACCGGCTACACGCCTAAGGGCGACCTCGTTCCGGTCGAGGCCGAGTTCGTGAGGGAGGTTTTCGAGCGCTTCTACGCTGGCGACTCGCTGCGCTCCCTCGCGGCTTGGGCGCACGAGCAGGGCTTCCCGACCCGGCATGGCACGCCTTGGAACCCTTCGAGTATCCGAGCAATGCTGACAAACCCTCGCTACGCCGCACGAGCTATCTATCAGGGCAAGGTGATCGACAAGCCCGGCGGCTGGACCCGGATCGTGGAGGACGACGTGTTCACCGTCGTCCAGGCCAAGCTGAACGACCCGAGGCGCCGGACTCATCAGGGCACCGACAGGAAGCATCTGGGGTCCGGGCTTTTCCGGTGCGGGGTGTGCGGCCAGCAGCTCGTGTCGTGGTCGGGAGACCGCTACAGGTGCACGACGAAAGGGCATATGACCCGCGCCCAAGGCCACATCGACGCCTACGTGCTCGCGGCCGTCCGCGCCCGCCTCGCTCGGCCGGATGTGGCGGATCTGGTCACGGCCCCAGCACCTGAGGACCTCGAAGCTGCGGAGAGGGCACGCAAGGCGCGTCTCAGCATTGCGGCGACCGAGGCCGATTACGATGCGGACCGGATCGACGGGCACAGGTACAAGGTCAAGACAGACCGCCTCAAGGCGGAGCTCGCCGCCGCCGAGGCGGCGATGCAGCGCCTCGCGAACCCGGCGTCATCGGTGCTGCTGTCGAACGACCCGGTGGCGGCGTTCGACAGTTCGCCGCTCATGATCCGCCGAACGGTCGTCGACACCCTGTGCGAGGTCTTGATTCACCCGGCGCCGAGGGGAAGCCGCACGTTCGACCCGGCCTCGGTGGAGCTGCGGCCGAGGTAGGCCGGCGAGAACTTCCTGACGAGAGTATTCCTTGTCGCTCTTAGTCGTTATTGACGTTCTCAGGTCTATGGTTGACCCATACGAGCCGCGAGTCGGCGTCGCTGTCAGGCGCTGACCCAACCCATCGCAGACGAACGGGTGAAAGCTCATCACTGGCCGGTTAGCGGGAGCCAGCGCTGATGAGAGACCCGAGGACTACTACATGCCTCGGGAGACTCGGAAATGCCCGCATCCATCAGCGACCACGAATACCTGACCCTGGCCGAGGTCAGCGCCATGGTCGGCTTGTCGAAGCGATCGATCGAGCGCTGCATCAAGGCCGGAATCCTGCCCGCGTACCGTCTCGGGCGCGGCGCGATGCGCGTGAGGCGCGACGACGTGCACCTGCTGATTCGGCGAGTGCCCGTCGCCAGCGGCGGCGAGGGCTGAGCCGTGCTGAAGGCGAATCAGAAGACACGGCCCAGCGCTCGCGTCCAGAGTAGGACACGTCCCACCCCGCACCACTCCGACATCGCGGCGCTCGAAGAGCACGCCGCGAGGGTGGTCGAATCCTGGCCGCCGCTGACGCCAGCGCAGGCCGAGGCCATCGCCGCGCTGCTGCGGCTCGCGCGTGATCGACGGTGAGCCGCGATGACGCAGAGCGAAGAGGAGCCTGGCGCTCGGGTTGCCATCGTGCTCGATTACGCCCGGCGGGGCTTCCCTGTGTTCCCTCTGAGGCCGGGTAGCAAGGCCCCGGCGACGAGGAACGGGTTCAAGGACGCGTCCACCGACGAGGCCGCGATCCGCAGTTGGTGGGAGAAGACCCCGAGGGCGAACATCGGCCTCCCCACTGGTCGCGGGTTCGACGTGATCGACATTGACGGCGAGCGGGGGGAACGGTCGTGGAGGGAGATGCAGGAGCTCGGCTTCAGCGAGGTCTTCCCCACGATTGCGGAGGTCAGGACGCCGCGCGGTCGGCATGTCTACGTAGCGCCAACGACGGAGAGCGCCAATGCCACAAACTGGTGGCCGGTGGAGGACGGTGGCGCTTCGGGCATCGACGTGCGAGGGGTCGGCGGCTACGTCGTCGCCCCACCGTCAGTGCTCGTCGAGGGCGCCGATGGCGTCAAACAGGCCGGAGTCTACGAGGGCGAGAGAGACGCTGAGAGCGGGCGTCGGCTGCTCCTCACGCGCGCCTCCCAGATCAGGCCGCAGAGGGTGAAGTGGCTGTGGGAGGGCCGGATGGCGCTCGGAACCCTCGCACTGCTGGCGGGGCGGCAGGGACTGGGGAAGTCCACGCTCGCCTACTGGCTGGCGGCGCAGATCACGCGGGGCGCCCTGCCGGGCGAGTTCGAGGGCGTTCCCAAGGCCGTGCTCGTCTGTGCGACCGAGGACGACTGGGAGCACACCATTGTCCCGCGTCTCATAGCGGCCGACGCCGACCTCGAGAAGGTCTACCGCGTTGAAGTGGTCAACGCCGACGAGGTGCACGTCGGCCTGTCCCTGCCGAGGGACAACCACGGCCTCGAACAGGCAGCGCGGGAGACGGACGCTGCACTGCTGCTCCTCGACCCGCTCATCTCACGCCTCGGCGACCTCGACACGCATCGCGACGCCGAGGTGCGGCAGGCGCTCGAACCTCTCGTCGCGGTTGCGTCGCGGACCCGCATGGCGGTGCTCGGTCTGATCCACCACAACAAGTCCGGGGCCACGGATCCGCTCCAGCTCGTGATGGGCTCGACGGCATTCTCGGCGGTGGCACGATCGGTGCACAGCGTCATCCCGGATCCTGACGACGACACGAACGCGAGGCGTCTGTTCGGCACCCCCAAGAACAACCTCGGCCGCGCCGACCTGCCCACGCTCGCCTTCACGGTCGAGACGTCCGCCGTCCAGACCGACGATGGCACGGCATGGACGGGGTGCCTCGTGTGGCGCGGTGAGCACGACGGCAGCATCGCGGACGCAATACGCCAGGCACGCGACGAGAACGGCGGCGACCGTAGCGCGACTGCTGAGGCCGCCGACTGGGTGCGCGACTATCTCGTCAGCCGAGGCGGCTCGGCTCCCAGCGCCGACCTCAAGCGGGAAGGCATCAAAGCAGGCCACACCGTTGACGCGGTGAAGCGGGCGAGGCGACGGCTCGGCCTCTCCGTGGAGAATGTCGGCTTCCCACGGCGCTCGTACTGGTCTTTCGCAGTTGGAGCACAGTCGGAGCAATCGCTTTGGGGAGAGTCTCCAACTACTCCAACTGCACCAACTGACGCCCAGTCAGGGCTGTTGGAGCAGTCGGAGCAGTCGGAGCGCGTCATGGACGTGCCTGCACCGACTGAAATCAGTGACCTGCCCAACCCGGATGGGGCTGGGCACAGCAAGGAAGGAACAGAACCATGAACGAGAACAGCTACGCACCTGACCCAGATCTGCCGGACCCGAATGCGCTGGGCGATGGGGAGGAGCCGCCGACGTTCTTCCTCGACAGGATCGAGGCCGAGGTCGGGTTCGCGGACGAGAACTACAGCAAGGGAGGGCATGGGCGCTGCCACGTCTGCGGCGCGATACCGCCACCGAACCCAACCGCCACGAAGGGGCACATCGTCCTCGACGTGGTGCACGAGCCGACGTGCCCGATGCGCCGGGACGACGACTGATCCGCGGTTCACCGTCATGCATCAACTGTCCGAGAGTCGGCTCGCAGGACTGCGAGATTCGCCTAGGAGGGATTACCACCTTTCCGAGGCGGTCTGAACGCTCTACGCCGTCAGTACTCGCGAGTACATAACTCCGTTGACGACTGCAACGGAAGAAGCCTCCGCCTCACGGCGGGGACTTTCTCGTATTCCTGCAGAGCCCCAGGCTGCCCGTCTCTGGATCATGCGCCGGTGCTCGGCGGAGTTGGCGACGATGATGCTGCCGTCTCGCTGCACGAGGAGCCGCGAGGCGTCGCCCGAGGCGAGGCGCACCGCCTCGGCCAGCACGAGGGGGTGGGCTGCAGACTTCAGGCTGGCGAGCACCCCGGGGTGCGCGGCGCGGGCTCGTCGCCGTGCCACTCGGCGCAGGTTCTCCGGCCTCGCCACGATGACCGTGGCGAGGTCTCGGACGCGGACCATGGCGGGTCAGGCCACCTTGCGGTAGTAGCGCTCGATCGTGCGGGAGGGCTTGGTGAACGTCCCGCCACCCTTCTGCACATCGACCGAGCCGTTCTCGACGACGTAGAACCGCTCGCCGTCCGCGTCCACCTCGTGCTGCTGCACGAGGTAGACCGGGGCCTTGTCGTTCTTGCGCGCACGGACGAACGTGCCGACCGGGTACTTCCACTTCGCCTGCTCGGGCTTCTCGGCCTTCGGCGCGGCCTTCTTGGTGGTGGTCGGCTTCGCGGCGGGGGCCTTCGCAGCCGCCTTCCTCGTGGCGGGCTTGGCGGCGGCCTTCGCCCTGGGCTCGATGACCTTCTGGGGCTGGGTGTCGGTCATGACCGTCTCTCTTCTCTCGTGAGGGCTTCCGCCCTCCCCTGTTGGCGGCTCCATGGTCGGAGGCTGCAGCTGCAGCTGTCACCCGGCAATTCCTCGCGGCCGGCGCGCTTGCCCTGGGGCGGTTGCCGCCGCTTAGGCTCCGAGCCGAGCGGCGACCGACCTTCCTCATATCCTTCGAAAAAGGGCAGAACGATGAGCACGAACTATCCACGGGTGGCGACCTCGGCCGAGGCCAGGAACAGGATCCGCACCCTCGCGAGGAAGGCCCTCGATGTCGTCGAGGACCCCGAGCTGAGCCCTGCGCAGAAGAAGGCCCAGGTGGCACCGCTTGAGGACGAGCTGAAGCACTACGAGGCCGAGGCTCAGAACCTCGCACACCTCGAGGCGGAGCGAGGCAGGTACCTGCGCGTCCAGAACCAGATCGTGGGCGCCACTGCTGAGGCCGGTGGGTTCACTGTCGAGAGGCGCGCCCTCGACGGGCTGCAGGAGGCGCTCGCGAGCAAGACCCCGTACCAGTTCCGTCTGGGCACCAAGACGACCTCGTCCGACGCGGCGCAGGCGACGAACCTGCTCCAGCCCGCCGAGTACGACGGCCAGATCACCGAGCTGCGGCGCGAGCCGAACAGGATCCTCGACCGCATCCCCACCACCACGATGGGCGCGCCGAGCGTCGAGTTCCTCGTCCACGGCTCGACCAGCGGCGCAGCGACCACTGTGGCAGCTGGCGGGCTGAAGCCGGAGATCACGCCGAACACGGTGCGCACGATCCTCACCGCGAAGAAGATCGCCGCGTTCACGGCGGCCAACGACGAAGCGCTGGCAGACTTCCCCGGCATGCTCGGGTTCCTGAACAACGAGCTGCTGCGCGCAATCGTCGACGCAGAGAACAGCCAGATCCTCAGCGGCGACGGAACGGGCGAGAACCTGCTCGGCCTGCTCAACACGTCCGGCATCCTCACCCGCGCCTACGGCGCTGGCTCGGAGACGCAGAAGCTCGACACCCTCGACCTCGCCATCACCGACCTGCGCAACGGCGCCGCCTACACCGAGCCCGACCTCGTGATCCTGCACCCCACCACCTGGTCGGGCATGCGCCGCACCAAGGACAGCCAGGGCCGGTACCTGCTCAACCCGAACCCCGCCGCCGACGAGGCCAACACCATCTGGGGGCTGCCTGTTCTCGTCACGACGCAGATCGCCGCCGGCACGGGCATCGTCGCGAACATGAGGGAGGCCACCAGGGCTTTCCTCCGGGAGAGCATCAGCGTCAAGGCAGGCTTCCCGGGCGACTTCTTCCAGCGCAACCTCACCGGCTTCGTGGCCGAGGAGAGGCTCGCGCTCGGCGTCAAGCGTCCCGCAGCGATCGTGAAGGTGACGGGACTCTGACATGGACGGCGCACAGAACACGGACGGCCTCGTCGCCGTCAGGGCGGCAGCGAACCACCAGCTCGCCCACGCGGGCGACGTGGTCGGACCCGGAGGCACCATCCGCGTCCCCGGGAACGTGGCCGAAGCATGGTTCATCAACGGCTGGGCTGAGCCCGCCGACCCCGACGCCCGCCAGGCCGAGGCAGCGGCGCTCCCAGAATCGGGAACCGAGCCGAACCCCGACGAAGCGCCCAAGCCGCCGAAGCCAGGGCGAAGGGCAACGACGATCCAGTGAGAACCGCGGGATGCCGCCGATCTAGTAGGCGTCGGCGGCGTCCCGCTTCCAGCCCTGCTCGAACGGTAGGGAGGCAGAAATCTCTGCAGGACTCGCGCCGCTCGACTGCATCGAGATAGTCGATTATCGCTAGACCGAGAAATACAGGGGCCAAGGGCAGCTGCAACGCCGCTCGCCCCAGCGTCACACGCCGCCCAGCACGTGCTCACGAGACCGCCCCAGCACTGCCACACATGAGAGCGGGTCGAGCCGCTCAGATCGACGCACAGCGCGTCACGAAATTGGAGAGGATCAATGCCAGGAGTCAACGAGCGCGCCGTCCGCACCGCGCTGCGCGCGACGACACGAGGACCCGAGAGCAAGGCACTCGAAGTGCTCGTGCTCTCGCTCGCACGACAGGTCGACGAATCAGGCCCGAACGGGCCCTCGGCCCGGCTCGGCGCGCTCTACCTCTCAGCGCTGCGCCAGCTCAGCAGGCAATCGCTGGCCCGAAGCACCCCGGCGACGGGCACGGTCGGGCAGCTGCGCGCGACGAGGCTGCGGGCAGTGCCCGGTGAAGGCCGCCCGTGAGCGTGCGATCCGTCCACGACAATCAGGTGCCGTCGCCGATGCCGCCCTCGTAGCCCCGCTTCAGCTCGTCCAAGCTGACCTCCACAGCGTCGCGGTGACCGAAGAAGAGCGAGTACGTGCCGTAGTCAACAGGAATGACGCCCGAGACCTCCCACGTCAGAGTGCACGAGCCCGGGGCCGATGACTGCTTGCCGTTGCGGATGCGGCCGGTCGAGACCTGGCCCTTGGGCCCGACGATCTTGACCGCCGTATCGATACCGAGGTCCTTGTACCCACCGATGGGCTGGCAGTTGTCGTTGCTCTTGTCGTAGATGTTGTGGATGTCCCGCTGGATGCTCGTCGACCTGACCAGGATGGTTCCCTTCGCAGTGAACGGGACCGAGGCGGCGGCTGCAGCTGCCGCAGCGCTCGCACTCGCGCTTGCCCTAGCGGCCTCGGCAACCTCGCTGCTAACCCGGAGCGCATTGCAGCCAGCCGCGCTCGCCACAAGCAGGCCCACGACCACGGCGGCGGTAATGAGGCGTCTGCGCCGCTTCTCGGCCGCGGGAATCGGTTCCACCTTGGCGGCGCCATTCACCCAGTCGCCCGTTCGTCGGAAGCCTGCATGCCGGACGTGGTTGTCAGCGGCCTTAGGCGTGTCCGCCGTGCGTGCGGAGTAGAGGGTCTTCCCCGAGCCGTCGCTGACGATAATCGGCCGCGTAGGCGTCGACGTCGTGGTGTGCGTGAAGCCGTCCGGGCTAGCGGCGTTCAGTTCGCCCAAGCGCGCAGTGTAAGGCGGTTCGTGATCCATGCTTCCCCCAAGAATGAGCGGCTGGCGCTACGGCGCGCCAGCCCAGCTCACAGACTATCGTCCGACTCCTGCGGAATGTGCGTCGCCGGCCCGAACCAAGGCTCGCCGTCGAACTCGCGATCCATCCCCATAACCGAAATGTTCACAGGGCTCGGCTCGGGAAGTTCCTCGGGGACAAACCTCTCGTCCTCGGGGTGGTGGAACAGCCACTCACTTGCGTTGGCCACGGTGTGGTAGTTGAAGAACTTCTCCAGCTTGGCCGTCGCCGGTTGAACCATGTCTGCCGCGCCCTGATGGACCTTCTCCACCGGAAAGTTCGCCTCGATGAGCGGCGTGATGTCGCTCATGAGCAGGCCCAATCTTCGAGTCAGCGGAAAGGTGATACCCCATGCGCTCTCGTAACCAACGCCGCGCCATGGGTCCTCATCGGGATCGCCCACGAGGGCAATGGGCGCGTCCGAAGTGATGAGCGCGCGACGCTCGAACTGGACGAGCGACCAGGGCCGACCCACGATGTACTTGAGAATCCCGCTGGCGTGGTCGAGCATGTCTTGGATGTGGTCGACCTTCGCCCGCTGGATGGGCGGCCCTTCAGGCCGGGTTGCTTGCTCCCAGAGTCTTTCGACGACTTCGTCCGCGACCTCGCCGCCCGTCTGCCGCTCCAGCCGTCGGCGCAGTCCGGACTTGCCGCCTGCGCCCACTTGAAGGCGAAGCATCTGTCGGGCGACATGGTCCGCCGTTCGGCGTATGGCGGGCACCCGCATCGCTTGGAGCGCGAGGAAATACCCGAGGACCATGCGGTCGTTTGCGGACAGCGGCCACGTTCCCTCGCGGATGGTCTTGAAGACCGCCGCAGTAGCCCCCTCGACTCCGGACAGCGCCTTCTCGATGGTGTCGTCGCCATCTTCGTGCCCCTCGACGGTATAGAAGTTATTGACGACGGTGGCATCGCCTACTGACTGGACGAACCGTCGGTGGCCGGGGAGTTGGACTGCTGCGATGCGGTCGTTCTCGGCGAACCCCCGCAGGTAGAACTTCGGCACCGTATGGTGCCGTCTTCGCAGCCGCTCTGCCCCGTCCCCCATGGATGAAAGCTCCTACTTCCTCGAAGATGCGGTGTTGCGACGGAACTCGATCACAACGCCGTGCGTCACTCGACGCGCTCCATGCTGATGACTGTCACGATGTAGACGAGATCGGGATCGCCCAGATCGACCTCCAACACCGAACCGTCGTCGCGCCTCTCGACGGAGAGCGCAGGGAGGGACTCGGCAACGCCCCCGTGAGCGACGCCCTCGATGATGTCCTCGACAAGGTCGAGTGTTCGGTCTACCGTCATGCCGTCACTTCTTGCCGTCGGTCACGGAAGACTCACTCCGCATGGAGAAACCCTCGCTGGATATCAGAGACTCGAACCTCTGGTGGCAGGCCAACGCTCGAAGCAAGGCGATTGATCAAATCAGTGAGTTTACGGGTGCGTGCACCGTCATCGCTGGCGTCTAGAGTCTCACGATAGAGCCTCAGGACTTCGTCATCGTCGCCGAACACAAGTGGAAGTTCGTTCAGCGGTCCGATCAGCCGTTTCTGTTCTAGCCGATAGCGCATGATCTCGCGAACCAGAGCTAAGCGCTGCCGCTCTCGTTCAGTGCGCTTCTGCGATTCGCGAGACAACAAGTTCTGCACGTAGGCGGTGACTCCCGTGAGGATCGTGCCGACCACGGCACCAGCCAGTGCCGCCACGAGCGCGTCACTCACTTCTTGCCGCCAGACGTTGTGTTGTGACGAAATTCGACCACGTCGCCGTCGGCCATGACATAGTCCTTGCCCTCGATGCGGACCTTGCCGCGGGACTTGGCCTCGGCCATGGAGCCGGCCTCGACCAGGTCCTCGAAGTGGACCACCTCGGCCTTGATGAAGCCGCGCTGGAAGTCGGTGTGGATGACACCTGCGGCCTGCGGCGCCGTGTCTCCGCGGTGGATGGTCCACGCGCGCGTCTCCTTGGGGCCGGCCGTGAGGTAGGTCTGGAGGCCGAGGGTGTGGAAGCCGACGCGCGCGAGCTGGTCGAGGCCAGATTCCTCCTGGCCGTTCATCTCGAGCATCTCGCGGGCTTCCTCCTCGGAGAGCTCCACCAGGTCGGACTCGAGCTTGGCGTCGAGGAAGATCGCGTCGGCGGGGGCCACGAGGGCGCGCAGCTCCTCCTGCTTCTCGGGGCTCGTGAGGATGCCCTCGTCGGCGTTGAAGACGTAGATGAACGGCTTGGCCGTGAGGAGGTTGAGCTCCCTGAGGTGGTCCATGTCGAGCTTGTCGGATCCGATGGACGAGAAGATGGTGTCCCCGCGCTCGAGGACCTTCTTCGCGGCCTCGATCGCGGCGAGCTCCGCGGCGTCGCGCTTCTTGATCTTGACTTCCTTCTCGACGCGCGGAAGGGCCTTCTCGATGGTCTGGAGGTCGGCGAGGATCAGCTCGGTGTTGATGGTCTCCATGTCGGAGCGCGGGTCCACCTTGCCGTCGACGTGCACCACGTCGGGGTCGTCGAAGACGCGGATCACCTGGGCGATGGCCTGCGCCTCGCGGATGTTCGCGAGGAACTGGTTGCCGAGCCCCTCGCCCTCGGAGGCACCCTTGACGATTCCGGCGATGTCCACGAAGGAGACGGTGGCGGGGAGGATGCGCGCGCTGCCGAAGATCTCGGCGAGCTTGTCCAGACGGGGGTCGGGGAGGCTCACCACGCCGACGTTCGGCTCGATGGTGGCGAACGGGTAGTTCGCCGCGAGGACCTGGTTGCGCGTCAGCGCGTTGAAGAGCGTCGACTTGCCGACGTTGGGGAGACCGACGATTCCGATAGTGAGAGCCACGGTCATCCATCATACCGGCGCGGATCCGGCCAGAAATGTCGGTGGCCCATGCGAGTGTGGGCGCATGGACGGAACGCAGACTCTCGTGGTGGTTCTTGTGGCACTGCTCGCTCTCCTCGCGGGGTGGGTGGCCGGTGCCGTGTGGGCGCGGAGGCGCGGAGCGCACGACGGCGGGGACCTCCCCGCGCTGCAGTCCCGCCTCTCGTCGGTGGAGGCACAGCTCGCTGCCGCGAGCGCCGAACGCGACCTGCTCGCGCGCCAGAACGCCGCCCTGACGTCGCTGGACGAGCAGGAGAACACGGTGCTCCACGCGCTGGCCCCGGTGGCCGAGAAGCTCGGCGCCGTCCAGCGCGCCGTGGCCCTGCTCGAGCGCGACCGCGTCGAGCAGTTCGGTCAGCTCGCGCAGCAGCTGCAGGAGGCGCGGGACTCCGATGCGGCAATCCTGCAGTCGGCCCATGCCCTCACCGCGGCGCTGGCCAACAACGCCTCTCGCGGCACGTGGGGCGAGGTCCAGCTGCGTCGTGTCGTCGAGGCCGCCGGGATGCTCGACCGTGTCGACTTCGCGGAGCAGGTCGCGACGTCCGGGGAGGCGGGTGCTGTCCGTCCCGACCTCGTCGTGTCGCTGCCGGGCGGCAAGCAGATCGTCGTCGATGCCAAGGTTCCGCTGGGTGCGTACCTGAGGGCGCAGGAGCACGCCCAGGATGCGAGCCCTGCGGGGATCGCGGCACGGGAGAAGCACCTCGCGGAGCACGCCAAGGCCCTGCGCGCGCACGTGGACGTGCTGGGGAGCAAGAAGTACTGGGAGGCAGTGGGCGCGAGCCCCGAGCTTGTCGTGTGCTTCCTGCCGGCGGAGTCCTTCCTCGCGGAGGCACTGCGCGCCGACGCGGGTCTCCTCGACTACGCGTTCACCCGGAACGTCGCACTGGCCTCTCCGGCCACGCTCATGGCCCTGCTCAAGGGCGTGGCGTTCGGATGGCGGCAGGAGCTCCTCACGGAGAACGCCCGCGAGCTGTTCGACCTGTCCCAGCAGCTGTACGGGCGGCTGAGCACGATGGGCGGCCACGTCGCGCGGCTCGGTGCGTCGCTCAAGGGGTCTGTCGAGCGGTACAACGCGTTCATCGGCGCGCTGGAGTCGCGTGTGCTGCCGACGGCCCGGCGCATCAGCGCCCTGGACCTCGGTGCCCGCGAGACGCTTCCGGAGCTGCCCCCGGTCGAGACGACGCCCCGCGTGCTCAGCGCGAGCGAGCTCCTGGACGAGCAGATGTGGCGGGACAACGGGATCGCTCCGCTGCCCGGGACGCTGGGAGGTGGCTCGGTCGATCTGGGCGACGACTCCCGAGATGCGCGCGACGGCCAGCACGGGGCAGGTCATCGGCACTCGGCCTGATCGGCGCCAGGGTCGCTCGGGGTAGACGGACGCTGCCCGGTCGACACTGCTCGGCGCGCGAGCTGGGACGGGCGGAGACCGCTCGACGCGGCCCTGGGGGTGCGGCAACCGTGCCTGGCCCAGATGCCGGGGACCGCCAGCTCGGGCCGGCAACGCCGAGGCCATGTGTTCGTGCAGGCCAGGTGCCGCGGCGGGGCCAGGTGCCGCGCCGGCGAGATGGGCTGTGGCCCCAACAATCACGCGTTGAGAAGCCACCATCGTCGAGAAGTGCCGTTCTGCGCCAGAAGTGCCCCTTTCGTGCACTTCTCGCACAGAACGGCACTTCCTGGCACGGGCGACGCCCCTTGGGGTGGCCCCGCCACGCGCCACACCCCCTACGGGTGACCTCGACGCCACACCCGGTGACCTCGGCGCCATACGGGGTGACCTCGGCGCCACACGGGGTGACCTCGGCGTGGGTAGGCCTCAGCTCTGGGGGCGCTGGCCCCTGCCGCCGAGGCCCCGGCTCGAGTCGCCGGCTTCCTTGAGCGTGGTGCGAAGCTCCTTGGGCAGGGAGAAGAGGATGTCCTCTTCAGCGGTCACGACCTCCTCGACGCTGCCGTAGCCGTAGTCGGCGGCGAGCCGGAGGACGTCCTGGACCAGGACCTCGGGCACGGACGCACCGGAGGTCACGCCGATGGTCGAGACGCCCTCGAACCACGACTCGTCCACCTCGTTCGCGAAGTCCACGCGGTACGCGGCCTTGGCACCGTACTCGAGCGCGACCTCGACGAGGCGCACGGAATTCGAGGAGTTCGCGGACCCGACGACGATCACCAGATCGGCCTGCGGCGCGATCTTCTTGATGGCGGCCTGCCGGTTGGACGTCGCGTAGCAGATGTCGTCGCTAGGCGGATCCTGCAGGTTCGGGAAGCGCTCCCGGAGGCGCCGGACGGTCTCCATCGTCTCGTCGACGGACAGCGTGGTCTGGGAGAGCCAGATGAGCTTGTCGGGGTCGCGGACCTGGATGGTGTCGGCTTCCTCCGGGGAGTTGACGATCTGGGTGTGGTCCGGGGCCTCGCCGTACGTGCCCTCGACCTCCTCGTGGCCCACATGGCCGATGAGCAGGATCTCGTAGTCGCCCTTCGCGAAGCGGACGGCCTCGCGGTGCACCTTCGTCACGAGCGGGCACGTTGCATCGATGGTGCGGAGCCCGCGGTCGGCGGCGGACTGGACCACGGCCGGGCTCACCCCGTGGGCCGAGAAGACGACCAGGGCGCCTTCCGGCACCTCGTCGGTCTCCTCGACGAAGACGGCCCCGCGCTCCTCGAGTGTCTCGACGACGTGCCGGTTGTGGACGATCTGCTTGCGCACGTACACGGGGGCGCCGTAGTGCTCCAACGCCTTCTCGACGGCGATGACGGCCCGGTCGACCCCGGCGCAGTAGCCACGGGGTGCGGCGAGCAGGACCGTCTTCTCACCCTCGACCGGAGCCACGGCAGCCACGTCCTCGGGCGAGCGGCGGCGCCGCGGGACCGTGGGCATAGACAAGGCAACGGGGGTTGAGGTCATGCCACCATGCTACCGGCGCCGGTCCGGCTACTGCGGCGCAGGAAGCCTCCGCTGACGCGCTCCCAGCACCAGGCCCACGACCAGGAAGACCGCGCCGACGGCGGCAACACCGAGGATCCACGGCCCGAACGCGTCCGCAAAGAGCTGCCCTGCGCGCTGGGCGAACACGCCGGCCACACTTCCCTGGGAGCCCTGTGAGCCGGCCACCGAGGCCGTGAGGAAGGTTCCGGCGCCGAGGAGCGCTGCCACCACGAGGAGGCCGCCGCCGGCCCAGGCGAGGGCGGTTCCGCGCCGTCGTGCGAAGAGCAGGCCGAGCAGGAGCGCGAGCACTGCGCCGGCCGACAGCGGCAGGGCCAGGGCGGCCGCGTCCTGGGCGAAGGTGAGCGCTGAGCGCTGCTGAGCGTTCCCGACGGGCACCGTGATGCTCGGCGCATCCGAGAAGCCGACACCGAGGCCGGCGCCGAGGCGGTCCAGGACGACGTTGGCCAGGGGCCGGAGCTCGAGGGTGAAGGCTGACGTCGAAGCGGTGGCGGGACTGAAGTTCAGCCTGTGGCTTTCTCGGAGGGTCGACTCCCACGCGGAAGGGAAGGCCTGGTCGGACGTCAGGCCCTCGAGGGTCTTCTCGGCGAGCTCGGTGGCCGCGGGCCTCAGCGGAGCGGGCACGCCCGAGGCCGAGACCGCCGTCGCTGTCAACGACTTGCCCAGCGCTGCCTGGAAGTCAGCGTCCCGGCTCAACGGGGCCAGGAGCCGCACGAAGCCGTCCTCGTCCACGACGTTCCGCTCGATCCAGAGCGACGGCACGGCAGCCGCGGTGAGGACGACGGCGAGCAGCACGGAGAGGGCAGAGAGCACGGTACGCATGGACTTCCCGGGGTCGGCAACGCGCCCATCCTATCGGCGGCGGCCGAACGGGTTCCGCATGCGAGGACTGTCGGCGCCGCGTGATACTGGTTGGCTATGGTGGCAGGGATGGAAGAACCGGACCTCTCGACGCTCCCCGCGCGGGCCGCGGACACGACGCCGGAGAACCCGTGGCCCCTGCACGTGCTCTCCCGCAAGCTCAAGGAGCACATCGAGCGTTCGCCGCAGGTGTGGATCGAGGGCCAGGTGATCGAGCTGAACCGCAGGGGCCAGACGGCGTACCTGACGCTCCGCGACGTCGACGCGGAGATCTCGCTCCCCGCGTCCGCATGGGGGACGGTGATGGCGAGGCTCCGCGAACCGATCGAGCGCGGCTCCCGTGTCGTGGCCCTGGTCAAGCCCGAAATGTGGCTCAAGACGGGCCGACTCACCATGGCCGTGCGCGACATGCGCCCGGTGGGCCTCGGGGACCTGCTGGCACGCATCGAGCGGCTGCGGCAGGCACTGGGGTCGGAGGGGCTCTTCGCCGACCACCGCAAGAGGCCCCTCCCGATGCTCCCCCACCGCATCGGCCTCATCACGGGCCGGGACTCTGACGCGAAGAAGGACGTGCTGCGGAATGCGGCGCTGCGCTGGCCGGCCGTCCAGTTCGAGATCCACGAGGTCGCGGTCCAGGGCGCAAGCGCTGTGTCGGAAGTCCTCGGTGCGCTCCGCGAACTCGACGCTCTGGCAGAGGTGGACGTCATCGTGATCGCCCGCGGCGGCGGCTCCCTCGAGGACCTCCTGCCCTTCAGCAACGAATCGCTCGTGCGCGCCGTCGCGGAGGCGGTGACCCCGGTCGTCAGCGCGATCGGGCACGAGGCCGACCGGCCGATCCTGGACGACGTCGCCGACCTGCGCGCCTCGACGCCCACGGACGCCGCGAAGCGCATCGTGCCGGACGTGAGCGAAGAGCTGGCTCGGGTGCGGCAATGCCGAGAGCGGTTCGAGCGGCAGGTCAGGCTTCTGGTGGAGCGGGAGGCCGACCGGCTCGCCTCGATCCGCAGCCGCCCGGTGCTCTCCTGCCCCGACACCATGGTCGACGGCCGGCACGACGAGCTCCAGCGCCTCCGCGGCCGCTCGCTCTCGGCGGTGAGTACCGCCGTCGCACGCGCGTCCGACGGCGTGGCGCACCTTCGTGCCCAGATGCGTGCGCTCTCCCCTCAGCAGACGCTCGACCGCGGGTACGCCGTCGTGCAGCTCGCCGCGGGCGTGGCGGGAACCGAGGCGCACCCAGGGGCGGTGGTCTTCGATCCGGACGAGGCGCCCGCGGGCACCGCCCTGCGGCTCCGGCTGGCCCGCGGCGAACTCGCGGCGCGCTCGGAGGGAGCACCTCCCGCTGCCGCCTCCGATCCCCCGCACTCGAACGCCACCCTGTCATCGACCAACCCCGAGGAGGACCCCCGCGATGGCTGAAGCATCCGGACCACAGCAGAATGGCGCGTCGCCGGGCTCGCCCCGCGCAGCGGAGGGGCTCGACAGCCTGTCCTACGAGGAGGCCCGCGAGCAGCTCGTCGCCGTCGTGTCCCGGCTCGAGGCCGGCGGGGTGAGCCTCGAGGAGTCCCTGGCGCTGTGGGAACGCGGCGAGGCGCTCGCCAACCGCTGTGAGGAATGGCTCGAGGGGGCGCGTCGCCGTCTCGATGCCGCACGCCGCCCGCCAGAGCAAGGCTGACAGACAGCCGGCACGGGGGCCACGCACGCGGCGTGGGGCGGCTTCGAAGCCGGTAGAGGGACCTATCCCTCGAGCCGGAGCGCCTCCACTCTGTCCCCGGGTCCCACGAGGACGAGCGCCCTGCGGGAGCGGATCCCTTCGAGGGCCCTGGCCACGGCCTCTGCGCTTGGCCCCGCGCGCTGCGCGTGGGGCTCCTGGTCGCTGGGGAGCCCGCTGCCGCTGCGCCAGACCGTGACGGTCGCCCCGGTCGCCTCGGTGATGGCGCGCGAGAACGGCTCGGGGTCCAGCGCGGTGACCAGGATCGCCTTGCCGATCGACGGCCTCGCGGCGTGGGCGGGGAGCTCTGCGCGGTCGTGCCGCCACACCGCGTAGTGGTAGCTCGCCGCGAGCGCGGTGGCGACCAGGATGCCGAGCGGGACCCTGATGTCGGCGATCAGGGCCAGTCCGCCGCCCCCGGCGAGCCATGACCGGAAGACCTGGAAGCCGATCACCAGCAAGGTGACGAGGGCAGCGACGGCGCTCACGCCGAAGACGACCACGAGGTAGATGCGCCGTCCAGGCGGCTGGCCCGCCAGCGGTTCGGAAAGCACGTGGGTGGGCTTCCAGACGAGCCACCAGACCAGCCCGCCCACGGCCAGCGACGCGATTCCTCCCAGCAGGAGCGTACGGGCGCCGGTGCCGGCCAGCGGTGCCCTCACCAGGGAGAGGAGGGCGTTGATGATCACGCCGACGCCCGACGCGGCACCGACGAGCGCGATGCCAGCTGTGACGAGCCGGGCCGCCTGCTGGGCGGAGACGGAGCGGGCGGCCACGAGCGGGCGGTGGTAGGCCCAGACGAGCCAGCCGATGGTCCCGGCTGCCAGCGCCGCGGGCAGCGGATCCAGCAGGGACAGCACCGGGCCGGCCGCCTCGTCACGGTCGAACAGGAGGCGGAGGACGACGAAGAGCGCCGTTCCAGCACCACCCAAGGCCGCGACGCCCGCCGCGAAGATGCCGACGAGGACGAGGACCACGTCGCTGAAGTCCGTGCGGAGCCTGCGCCCGCCCTCGACGATCCAGTGCCAGAGCCACACCAGGGCCCCGCCCGCTGCCCAGACCGCTGCAGCCAGGACCCCGCCCCACCACGTCCTGCTCTCGCCCTGTTCGGCGAGCACTGCCATTTGGTCGCCCGAGAGGGACTGGACTGCTGCCCGGATGAGCCGCGTGAGAGCGGTTCCGGCCATGGCCGCACCGAGCGCGAGGCCGTAGCCCGCGCCGACGACGGCGGGCACGTCCGCGAGCAGGAGGGGGCCGTTCGCCCTGCTCCGCCACATCCACCGGTGCCACGCCAACACCCCCGCCCACACGACGGCGGTGGCCAGGAAGCCGTTCCAGCCCTCGGTCCGCCCCTCGACGAGCCCCGCCAGGAGCGCGAGCAGCTGGGTCGACGCGACGACCAGCGCGACGCTGTAGAGGCCTGCGACGTACAGGTCCCAGGCCGTTGAGCGCCGCTCCTCGGGGTCCGCGAGGCGCCGCCAGACGAACCACCACAGCAGTCCCGCGAGCGGCACACCGATCACCGTGAAGGCGAGCGACTGGGCGAGTCCCGCTGTGGCCTCCCCGGCAAGGACCTGCCCCGACGGGAGGACCCGGGTGAGCAGGCCGCGGAGTCCGCTCGCGGCGATCACCACGAGGGCGAAGAGGAGCATGTAGAGGATGAGCCGCCGGACGGCAGGAAGGGCGGAGCTCATGGTGCGACGCTCTTCATGAGCGGCGGGCAGACCGCGATCATCGGCGGCGCCGACACGATTTCCCACTGGCCGTTCGCCTTGACGAGCTGGAAGTCACCCGGCGTCGAGTAGTCGGAGGGGCCGAACGGTCCTCCCTGCGCCGTCTGGACGAGCGCCACCCGTACCGTGGCCGTCGATTCGCGCTCGGTGGTCGAGCGCAGTTCCACGCGCACGTTCTCCAGGTACTGGGGGCTCTGCTGATAGCTGCCGGGATAGGAGGCGCACTGCTTCCGGGCATCCTCCGAGAGGGTGGACAAGGCCGTCGCCGTGTCGCCGGCAAGGTAGGCCTCTGCGTACTTCTGCACGACACCGGCGGGCGTGGACGGGTCGACCGGCTGCGGTGCTCCCCGGGAGAGGATGAGGGCCACCGAGGCCACGACGAGCACTCCGATGAGCGAGAGGACCACGGCGAGGACGCGCCCGGGACCCCTCGTCCGCGTGGAACCTCCTGCCGCGCTGCTGTCCGTCATGGCGACAGTCTGCGGCGTCGCGGACCCCGTGGACAGGGCACTACGTCCCCGAGGGCGGGCTCAGCTGGCGAGGACGCGTGCCCTCTCCCGCTCCAGGCTGTACGAGGGCTCCGGCCAGTCCGGCGTGATGGTCTTGAACGCGCCGATGAGGAGCTCGAGGACCGCAATCCGCGCGTACCACTTCCGGTCGGCCGGGACGACATGCCAGGGAGCCCACGGCGTCGAGGTCATGTCGATCGCCTTCTGGTATGCGTCCATGTAGGCACCCCAGTGCTGGCGTTCGTCGACGTCCCCGGGGTTGTACTTCCAGCGCTTGACCGGGTCCTCGAGCCGGGCGAGGAGCCGTCGCTTCTGCTCCTCCTTGGAAATGTGCAGCATGACCTTCACGATGGTCGTCCCGCGCGCGGCGACGCCCTGCTCGAAGTCCCGGATCTCGCGGTACCGTCGCTGGATCGTGGCTGCGTCTGCCCACCCGTGAACCCGATGGATGAGGACGTCCTCGTAGTGCGAGCGGTCGAAGACGCCCAGCATCCCGGGCCCCGGCAGCTCGCGCTCGACCCTCCAGAGGAAGTCGTGCTGCTTCTCCTCGTCGGTGGGCGCCTTGAACGCCTTCAGATGGACTCCCTGGACGTCCACGCCGCCCACGACGTGGCTGACGATCCCGCCCTTGCCCGCGGTGTCCATGGCCTGGAGGATCAGCAGGACCGACGGCGCATCGCCGTCGCGTCCCGCGGCGTACAGCCGTTCCTGGTACTCCGCAAGCACGATGTCCCGCCGGGCGAGGTGGACCTTGCCCTCGGCCTTGTCGCCGGGGAAGCCGGGGGTGGCGGTTGGGTCCACGTCGCCCAGATGGAAGTTCCTGCCGACACGGAGCAGATCGCCGACATCCTTGGCGAAGCCCTTGGATCCCATCACGCCGTCCTTCCCCGCACCGCGCGGTCTTCCTCAGTTGCCCTTGTACCTGCCGAGGAAGTCTGCCATACGGGTGATGGCCTCTTCGATGTCCGCCACGGCCGGGAGCGTCACCATGCGGAAGTGGTCCGGCGCGGTCCAGTTGAACGCGCGGCCGTGGGAGACGAGGATCTTCTGCTCACGCAGGAGGTCGAGGACGAACTTCTCGTCGTCCCGGATCGGATACACCTCCGGGTCGAGCCGCGGGAACAGGTACAGGGCGCCCTTGGCCTGCTTCGTGGAGACGCCGGGGATGGCGTTGAGCATCTCGTACGCCTTGTTGCGCTGCTCGAGCAGGCGGCCTCCCGGGAGGATGAGGTCGTTGATGCTCTGGTAGCCGCCGAGCGCGGTCTGGATGGCGTGCTGCGCGGGGACGTTCGCGCACAGGCGCATGTTCGCGAGCAGGTTGATGCCCTCGAGGTAGTCCGCGGCGTCCTTCTTGGGGCCCGAGATCGCCATCCACCCCGCCCGGTAGCCGCACACGCGGTACGCCTTGGACAGGCCCGAGAAGGTCAGGCACAGCACGTCCTCGCCGGTGAAGGCCGCCAGGTTCGTGTGGGTTGCGCCGTCGTAGAGGATCTTCTCGTAGATCTCGTCCGCGAAGATGATGAGCCCGTGCTTCTCGGCGAGCTCGACGATGCGGCGCAGCGTCGCGTCAGAGTACAGGGCGCCAGTCGGGTTGTTCGGGTTGATCACGACGATGCCCTTGGTGCGGGGGCTGATCTTCGCTTCGAGGTCCTCGAGGTCGGGCTCCCAGTCCTGCTCCTCGTCGCAGAGGTAGTGGACCGCGCGTCCCCCGGCGAGGGAGACCGACGCCGTCCACAGGGGGTAGTCCGGGGTCGGCACGAGGATCTCGTCGCCCTGCTCGAGGAGGGCCATGAGGGACATCGTGATCAGCTCCGACACCCCGTTGCCGAGGTAGATGTCGTCGACGTGGATGTTCTGGATTCCCCGGGTCTGGTAGTACTGGGAGACCGCCGTGCGTGCCGAGAAGATGCCGCGGGAATCGCTGTAGCCCTGAGCATGGGGCAGGTGGCGGATCATGTCGACGAGGATCGCGTCCGGGGCCTCGAAGCCGAACGGCGCCGGGTTCCCGATGTTCAGCTTGAGGATCCTGTGGCCCTCTGCCTCCATCTGCTGGGCAGCCTCCAGGATTGGCCCCCTGATGTCGTAGAGCACGTTGTGGAGCTTGGTCGACTGCAAGAACTGGGCCATTGTCCAAATATGCCACAGGGTGCGAGCCGCGCCCTGCGACGCTGCTCACACCCTGCTGCCCCTGCAGATCGGCGGGTCAGGAGGCGAGGCCCTTGTCCTTGAGCCACGCCTTCGCGGCGTCGGCGGGGCTCTGCTTCTGGGCCCCGCCCACGGCGCGGTTGAGGTTCATGAGGTCCTGCGTCGTGAGCTTCTCGGAGACGGCATTGAGGGCCTTCTTTGCGGCGTCGGACATCGAGGCGTTCCTGACGAGCGGCACCACCTGCTGCGCGATGAAGTTGTTCTTCGGATCGTCGAGCACCACGAGGTCGTTGTCCGCGATCGCGGGCGTGGTCGTGTAGATGTCCGCGACCTGGACCTGGTCGGACAGGAGTGCCCTGACGGTCAGCGGGCCGCCGCCGTCGCTGAACGGCTCGAGCTTCTTCGGCACGCAGCTGTACTTGTCCTTGAGTCCCGGCAGGCCGTACGCGCGCTCGGCGAACGTCGCGGGGGCGCCGAGCGTGAGCTCCGAGCAGACCTTGGCCATGTCCTCGATGCTCTTGAGCTGGTACTTCGCGGCCGTGGCGGGGGTGACGACCATCGCGTCCTTGTCCTCGGCCTTGGCGGCGTTGAGGACCGCGAGGCCCTCGGGCAGCTTGCCGGGGAGCGCCTTGGCGATGTCCTCCGCGGTGATCTGGGTGGCGCTCTTGTCCACGTAGAGCAGGAGGTTGCCCGTGTAGTCCGGCACGACGTCGACCGAGCCGTCCTGGACCGCCTTGAAGTAGACCTCGCGGGCGCCGATGTTCGGCTTGGTCGTGGCCTGGACACCTGCGGCGTTGAGGGCGCCGGCGTAGACCTCGGCGAGGATCTGGCTCTCGGTGAAGTCGGCCGACCCGATCACGAGGGCCTTGCCGGACCCGCCGCTCGCACCGCCGGACTGGGTCGACAGCGGGTTGGAGGAAGCACCGCAGGCGGAGAGCGTGATCGCCAGCGCGGCGCTCGCCGCGAGCGCCGTGAGGGCGCTGCGGCGGGTGGGAGACTTCATCATCGTGTTCCTTCCTCTTCGGCGGCCACGGGAGGCGCGGCTGCTGCGAGCGTGGCGCGCGACGCCGGGCTGGCGCCGCGTGGGAGGGGTTCGCCCGGGCGGTGCCGGGCTGACAGGGCGTGGTGGAGCGCCCCGAGGGCGAGGTCGACTGCGACCGCGAGCACGGAGACGAGCGCGGATCCGGCGAGCATGCGCGGGTAGTCGGAGAGGGCGAGCCCGTCGAAGATGTACCGGCCGAGGCCGCCCAGGTTGATGTAGGCCACGATCGTGGCGGTCGCGACGACCTGGAGGACGGCGGCGCGCAGGCCGCCGAAGATGACCGGCAGGGCGAGCGGGAGTTCGACCCCGAAGAGGATCTGGTCCTCCCGCATGCCCTGGGCGCGGGCGGCGTCCACGACGGCGCGGTCGACGGCGGCGATGCCGGCCGAGGCGCCCGCCAGGAGCGGTGGCACGGCGAGGACGACGAGCGCCCAGATGGGCGGCATGAGCCCGGCCCCCGCGAGCAGCACGAACAGCACGAGCAGGCCCAGGGACGGAACCGCGCGGAGCGCGCCGGCCCCGGCGACCACCGCGACCCGTCCCCTGCCCGTGTGCCCCACCCAGGCCCCGGCCGGAAGGGCGATGGCAGCGGCGATGCCGACGGCCAGGAGCGTGTAGAGGAGATGCTCCCCCACCCGCGCCGGGATCCCCGTGTCGCCCCCCCAGTGGGAGGGGTCCGCGAGCCACGCCCACGTGGCCTCGAGCAGGCTCATCCCCGCACCGCCGCTGCCCGGTCCCACGGGGCGAGGACGCGACCGACGAGGACCAGGACAAGATCGAGCGCGAGCGCGAGCGCGAGGATGGCGATCAGGCCCACGGCGATCTCCTCGGGGAAGTCCCGCTGCAGGCCCTCCGTGAACAGGATGCCGAGATTCGGCATCCCGACGAGCGCGGCCACGGACACGAGCGAGACGTTGCTCACCGACACGGCGCGCAGTCCCGCGACCAGCACCGGCAGCGACAGGGGCAGGTCGACGCGGAGGTACCGGCTGAGGGGGGTGTGCCCGAGCGCGACGGCCACGTCGCTGAACTGGCCGGCCACGGAGTCCAGTGCGTCGAGGGCCGTGCGGACCAGGAGGGCCACGGCGTAGACGGTGAGGGCCACGATCACGTTCACGGGGTCCAGGATCCGGGTCCCGAGGACGACCGGCAGGATGATGAACAGTGCCAGCGACGGGACGGTGTACAGCACCGAGCTCCCCGCGAGCACGACGGCGCGTCCCCGCCTCCGCGTCGCCACGAACCGCGCGAGTGGGAGAGCGACGACGAGGCCGGCCACGAGCGGCACCACCGCGAGCAGGAGATGCTGCCCCGCCAGGGACAGGATCCGGTCGGCGTTGGCGAACGCCCACTCCATCAGGTCTCCCCCGGACTCTCGCCGGCGAGGGCCGGGGAGGCGGCGCGGGCGGCGGCGAGCACCGCCTCCGGTGCCACCGTCCCCACGAGCCTGCCCGCGGCGTCGACCACCACGCCCCGGCCGGAGGGCGAGGACAGCGCGGCGTCGAGCGCTGTGCGCAGGCTGTCCCCTTCCCTGTGCAGCGAGCCGCCTGTCACGAGCACCCCCGGCCGGGCCGGGTCGGCCCACCCGAGCGGATGCCCGCCGTCGTCCGTCACGACAGCCCACTCGGCAGGCCGCGCGGCCTCGAGACGCGCGGCGGTGACCGACTCGCCGCGCTCGGGCTCGAGCCCGGCGTCGGGGAGGAAGCCGAGGTGCCGGAATCCCCGGTCACGGCCGATGAACGAGGCCACGAAGTCGTCGGCCGGCTCCCGCAGGAGCGCCTCGGGCGTGGCGTACTGGGCGAGCCGGCCCCCCTGGGCGAAGACGGCGATCCGGTCGCCGAGCATGACCGCCTCGTCGATGTCATGGGTCACGAACAGGATCGTCTTTCCGAGCTCGCGCTGGAGGCCGAGGAGCTCGCGCTGGAGGTCGTGGCGCACGAGCGGGTCGACGGCGCTGAACGGCTCGTCCATGAGGAGCACGGGCGGGTCCGCGGCGAGCGCCCGTGCGACGCCGACCCGCTGCTGCTGGCCGCCGGAGAGCTGGGCGGGCCAGCGGGAGGCGGCGTCCGCCGGAAGGCCCACGAGTTCGAGCAGCTCGAGCGCCCGGGCCCGCGACTCCTGGCGGGACACCCCGTTGAGGCGCGGGACTGTGGCAATGTTGTCCGCGACGGTCCGGTGGGGAAGAAGCCCGGCGGACTGCATGACGTACCCGAGCGAGCGCCGCAGCGCCGGCGCCGGCCCGTCCCCGACGTCGCGCCCGTCCAGGAGGACTGTTCCCTCGGTGGGAGTCACCATGCGGTTGACCATGCGCAGCGAGGTCGTCTTGCCGCACCCGGACGGCCCCACGAACACGGTGATCCCGCCACGGTCCACGCTCAGGTTCAGGCGGTCGACGGCGGTCCGGTCGCCGTACCGCTTGGACACCTCGCGGAACTCGATCATGGGCTCTGGCACGTGCACCTCGATTGTGTGGAACGCGTTCGGGTGATGCTCCGGTCAATGCACCGCGCCCCGCTGCCGGAGCGCGCTGGTGCGAGCCTATCAGCGGCGGCTCACGCCGGGTGGGAGCGGGCGGCGAGCTCGATGGTGCCGAAGATCGGGTCGCGGTCCAGGATCCTCACGTCCTCGATGCCCTCCCGCGCCAGGGCCGCACGGAAGCCATCCTGGAGCCGGCGCACGTGCATGCCGAGGCCGCTGCCCAGGATCACGGGACCATCGATGCCGAGCTGGCGGGCCACCTGGGCGGCCATGCGGGCGAGGTCGTGGGCGGCCTGGTCCACGAGGAACCTGGCGCCGGCGTGGCCCGCGTCCGCGGCCTCCGTGACGACCCGCGAGCGCTGGGCCCAGTAGCGCCGGCCCGTCTCCGGATCGTGGAAGTGGGCGATGAGCTGGCTCGGCTCGGACAGTCCCGCGTCCTCGAGGAGGGCCTGCGTGAACTGGTCCGGGGCGAAGCCGAGGTTCATGCGGTGCAGCGAGTACCGCACCGCTTCCCGGGCCAGCCAGTAGCCGCTCCCCTCGTCGCCGAGCAGGTACCCCCACCCGCCCGCGCGGGCCTCGTCGCCGTCGTCATTGGTGCCCCACGCTGCCGATCCCGTCCCGGCGATGACCGCGACCCCGCTGCGGGCCCGGCCGGCGGCGAGCAGGAGGCGCGAGTCGTGGACGACCGTGACGTGGGCGCGGGGTGCGTGGGGGCGGATGAGCGCGGCGAGGGCTTCCGCGTCCGCGTCGGTGTCGATGCCTCCGGAGCCGGCGAAGACGCGGGCGGCGTCGGCTGCGTCGAGCGCAGCGAACAGCTCCGCGAGGTTCGCGGCCGCCGTTTCCCGGCTCACGTTCTGGACGTTGGCGCTGCCGACCTCGCGATCGGCCACGACCTCGCCGTCGACCACCGCGATGCCGCGGGTCTTGGTGCCGCCGATGTCGAGCCCGACCATGAGGCCGGCTGGGGCATTCTGGGTGCTCACCCGCCTAGCGTACTGACGTGCGCGCCGCACCGTCCCCGCGGCCTGACTCCCCGAGGCCTAGGGTGGTGGCCATGAGTGCGATCCTGCCTGAGGACCTGTTCGGATCCGGCGTCGTGGCGGCGCCCATGGCCGGTGGGCCGAGCCGCCCCGAGCTCGCTGCCGCCGTCGGGCGTGCGGGGGGCCTCGGCTTCCTCGGCGGCGGCTACAAGTCCCCCGCCGCCCTCGCCGCGGAGCTGGACGCCATGGACCCTTCCCTGCCCTTCGGCGTGAACCTCTTCGTTCCGGGCGCCGCGCAGGTCGACCGCGACGCCGTGCTCGCGTACCGCGAGCGGCTGCTCCCCGAGGCGGCGGCCGTGGGCGCCGAGGTGCCCGAGCCGCGGTGGGCGGACGACGACGCGTACCCCGCCAAGCTCGAGCTCCTCCTGGCGCGCACCCCCGCAGCCGTGTCGTTCACGTTCGGCACGCCGCGGTGGGACGCCGTGGCAGCCCTGCAGAAGGCCGGCGCGTTCGTGCTCCAGACCGTGACGTCCCCCGAGGAGGCGACCGTGGCCGCGGAGCTGGGAGTCGACGCGCTCGTCGTCCAGCACCCGGACGCCGGCGGCCACTCGGGGGCATTCCTCGGCCTGCCGCCGTTCCCCGGCACCCTGCCCGAGCTCGTCGCGGCGGTGCGCGCCGCCGTCGTGCTCCCCCTGGTCGCCGCCGGCGGCATCGGCACGCACGACGACGCCGCTGCCGCCCGCGCCGCGGGCGCCTCCGCCGTCCAGCTCGGGACGGCCTTCCTGCGCACGCCGGAGGCCGGCACCAATCCGGTGCTCCGCGCCGCGCTGGCGGACCCGCGGTTCGAGCGGACCGCTCCGACGCGTGCGTTCTCGGGCAAGTGGGCGCGCGGGCTCGAGAACCGCTTCATGCGCAGGTTCCCGGACGCCCCCGAGGCGTACCCGGTCATCCACCACCTCACCGGGCCCCTGCGTGCGGCGTCGGTCGCCGCGGGCAGTCCGGAGCGGACGAACCTGTGGGCCGGCGCGGGCTGGCGCGGGGCACGCGAGGAGGCCGCCGCGGACGTCGTGGCCCGGTTCGCCGCCTGACATTCAGGCGGCTGCGGGTCCCCTCCGGCAGGATGCCGTCCTAGGCTGGGCACATGACTACTGCCCCGCTCGTCCAGCTGGCCTCCGGTCACTCCATCCCGCAGATCGGCCTCGGCACCTGGCCCCTCGACGACGACCAGGCGGCGGACATCGTCGCGAAGGCGCTCGAACTCGGCTACCGGCACATCGACACCGCCGAGAACTACGGCAATGAGGCCGGCGTGGGCGAGGGGCTGCGCCGCTCCGGGCTGGCGCGCGGGGACGTCTTCATCACGACCAAGTTCAACCGCGAGTGGCACAGCGTCGACGGCGTGCACACCGCCTGGGAGAACGCCGTGCGTCGGCTCGGGGTCGAGTACCTCGACCTGTTCCTCATCCACTGGCCGAATCCAGCCCAGGACACGTACCTGGCGGCCTGGGAGGGCCTGATCAAGCTGCGGGCCGAGGGCAAGGTCCGCTCGATCGGCGTCTCCAACTTCTTCCCGGACCACTCCGCGCGGCTCATCGACGCGACCGGGGTGGCGCCCGATGTGGACCAGCTCCAGATCAGCCCGTACTGGGTCAAGCACGCCATGCGCGCGTTCAACATCGGCCACGGGACGGTCACCGAGTCCTACACGCCGATCGGCAGGGGCAAGGACCTGCTCGCTGAGCCTGCGGTCGTCGCGGCGGCCGAGGCCCACGGCGTGACGCCGGGCCAAGCGGTCCTCCGCTGGCACACCCAGCAGGGCCTTGTGGCGATCCCCAAGTCCTCCCACCCCGAGCGGCTGGCCCAGAACCTGGACGTGTTCGGGTTCGACCTCACGGCCGAGGAGATCGCGGCGTTCAACGCGCTGGACGGCACGGGGCCCGAGGCCGCGGACCCGGAGTCCTTCGGCCACTGACCCCGCCGCGCTAACGGCCGAAGGCGTCGGCGAGCAGCCCGGCGTCAAGGCCGAGGACGTGGTCGCGGAACATCCGGACCTGCGGCGGCTCCCCCACGACCCGGGGCCACACGAGGCCGATCTCGCGGTAGGCGCCCTCGTCCTCGAGGGCGAGTTCGGCCCAGCCGAGCCCGCTCCCGTGGCGCACCGATCCGTAGACGGCGCCGTGCCCGCCGCTCGACGGTGGCACGAGGGCCACGCCGAGGCCGGCGGACACGAGCCCGAGGAGCGTGCGTGAGTCCTGCCCGGAGAAGGCGATGTCCGGCTTGAAGCCGGCCTCGCGCCCGAGGCGGTCGAGGATGCTGCGCATGCCGAAGCCGCGTTCGAGCGCCACGAACGGCTCCCCGGCGACCTCGGCCATCCCGACCGAGCGCCGGCCCGCGAGCCGGTGTCCCGCCGGGACGGCGAGCCGGACGGGCTGCACGTGGAGGGTCGCGCTGTCGATGTCCCGCGTCGGCTCCGGCCGCGGCGAAACGATCGAAAGATCCACCCGCCCCTCTGTGAGCGCGTCGAGGCAGTGCTGCCGCGAGCCCTGGACGAGCTCGAAGCGCACATCCGGGTGCCGAGCCCGGAAGCCGCTGACGAACACCGGCACCGCGGACTCGCCGAACGTCATCTGGAAGCTCAGCCGCACAAGGCCCCGGGCCTGCAGCTGTCTTTCGTGGAGGGCGTCGAGTCCGTGCTGCAGCTCCTGGAGGGCCGTGCGGACCGCGGGCAGGAGCTGCTCGGCGGCCGGCGTCAGCCGGATGCCTCGGCCGTCCTTCCGCACCAGCTCCACGCCCACGACGGCGGCGGCGCGCGCGAGCGCCCGGCTCACCGTCGGCTGGGGCACGCCGAGCAGCTCCGCGGCTGCGGTGACATGGCGCGTCTGCCCGACGGCGTCGAGGACCGGCAGCAGCGGCAGGAGTCGGGCGAGCTCCCCGTGGAGGGGCGCGGGCGGGCGAACGGGCTCCACGGCAGCTTCCCTCCGGCTGGACCGTGCGCCAGAACCATGCACGGTTGACATACGTTGCTGCAATCAGTGTATTGGACGCATGCATCCCCCGGTTCCTAGGCTGGAATGCATGAGTTCAGCGCCCCGCACCGCACCGGCAGCAGCCCGCTGGGACGGCCACCCCAAGGGAAGCCCCGGCTACCGCCGGCTCATCGCGGCCCTCGCCTGCGCCGGAGTCGCAACCTTCGCGCAGCTGTACTCGACCCAGGCCCTCCTCCCCCGGCTCTCCGCCGACCTCTCCGTGGACCCGGCGCGGGCGGCCCTCACGGTCTCGCTCGCCACGATCGGGCTCGCGGTCGCCGTGCTGCCGTGGTCGTTCGTCGCGGACCGGATCGGACGCGTCGCGGCCATGCGCGCGGGGATCCTCACGGCGACGGTCATGGGCCTCGCCGGCCCGCTCGCCCCGAGCTTCGAGGCGCTCCTGACGCTGCGGTTCCTCGAGGGCGCGGCCCTCGGCTCGGTGCCCGCGATCGCCGTCGCGTACCTGAGCGAGGAGGTGAGCCGCGGCCACGCTGCGATGGCGGCCGGAACGTACATCGCCGGAACGACCGTGGGTGGGCTCGCGGGACGCCTCCTCGCCGGCCCGCTCGCCGAGGTCCTCGGATGGCGCCTCGCAGTGCTGGCCGTCTCGGCGCTCGGCGCCGGCGCCGCAGTCGCCTTCATCGCCCTCGCGCCGAAGTCCCGGGGCTTCTCGCCCGCGCCGCGGGCTCCGGCCGGGCTGCGGGGGGCGGCGGGCGCGGTGGCCCGGAGGCTGGGCGCCCAGCTCCGCAGCGGCCGCCTCGTCATGCTCTACACCCAGGCGTTCCTGCTCATGGGGTCGTTCGTGGCCGTGTACAACTACCTCGGGTTCCGCCTCGAGGCCGGGCCGTTCTGGCTCCCCGCGAGCCTTGCGAGCCTCGCCTTCCTCGCCTACCTCTCCGGCACGTTCAGCTCCGGGTACGCGGCGCGGCTGAGCCTGCGCTTCGGGCGGCGGACCGTGGTGGTCGCGAGCACCGTCGCGATGGCGGCGGGCGCCGTCGTCATGCTCGCCGACTGGCTGCCCGTGGTCCTGGCCGGGCTCCTGGTCTTCACGGCGGGCTTCTTCGCCGCGCACGGCATCGCGTCGGGGTGGACCGGGGCGATCGCCGCGTCCGGCAGGGCGCAGGCGGCCTCGCTGTACAACCTGGGCTACTACGGCGGCTCGAGCGTCCTGGGCTGGGCGGGCGGCCTCGTGTTCCACGTCTGGGGCTGGGGCGCGCTCGCGCTCTCGGTCGCGGCGGTCGCGCTCACGACGGCGGCCGCGTCCTGGGCCGTGCACCGCTCCCAGCGCTGACCCGCCGGGACGGAGGGCGTGACCCCGCTCGCATATCATGGGGGTCGCGCCCCTTCAGGAGGAGACCCCTTGACGACTCCGAGCACTTCCCGACCCCAGACCGCCGCGGCCCATGCGCCCGGCGGCGAACCGCTGGACGAGGTGGACCGGCGGATCCTGGCGGCACTGGTGGAGGACGCGCGCATCACGAACAAGCAGCTCGCCGAGCGGGTGGGGATCGCGCCGTCGACCGCGCTGATGCGCACCCGGGCCCTGTCCGAGCGCGGCATCATCACGGGCTTCGAGGCCAAGGTGGACCTGGCCGCCGTGGGACGCAGCGTGCAGGCGCTCATCTCCGTGCGGCTCCGGGCCCACGACCGCGACCAGATCGACTCCTTCACGTCCCGCGTGCCGCACCTGCCGGGCGTCCTCGCGACCTTCCACACCTCGGGCGCGGTGGACTACCTCCTGCACATCGCGGTGGGCAGCACGGAGGAGCTGCGCGACTGGGTCCTCGACAACCTCACGACCGATCCCGTGGTGGGCCACACCGAGACCACGCTCGTCTTCGAGCAGATCCCGGGTCGCGGGCCGCTGCCGGAGTAGGCCCGAGGACATAATGGCCCAGTGACGATCATCGACAACGCCGTCTACGTCGACGGTCGGCGGGCGGCCCACCCGGAGAACCTCGAGCAGACCTTCGAGACGCTCGAGGCCATTGGCGGGAGCATGGCGTGGATCGGGCTGTACCGGCCGTCCCAGGACGAGATGGCCCAGGTCGCCCACGAGTTCAACCTCCACGACCTGGCGGTCGAGGACGCGATCCATGCGCATCAGCGCCCCAAGATGGAGCGCTACGACGAGATGCTCTTCACGGTCCTGAGGCCAGCGCGGTACGTCGACGAGACGGAGACGGTCGAGTTCGGCGAGCTCCACGTCTTCACCGGCCCCAACTACGTCGTCACGATCCGCCACGCCGAGACCGCCGGCGTGGGGCTCGTGCGCAAGCGGCTCGAAGCCGAGCCCGACCTGCTGCGGTGCGGGCCCGAGGCCGTGCTCTACGCGCTCCTGGACCGGGTGGTCGACGACTACAAGCCCGTCGTCGCGGGGCTCGAGAACGACATCGACGAGATCGAGGACCAGCTCTTCGCCAACGATCCGACGGTCTCGCGGCGCATCTACGAGCTTGCCCGCGAGGTCCTCCAGTTCCAGCGGGCGATCCACCCCCTGCGCCCCCTCGTGCAGGGGCTCGAGCGCGGCTTCGACAAGTACGAGGTGGACGTCGAGCTGCGGCGCAGGCTCCGGGACGTCCACGACCACGTCGAGCAGCTCATCTCCCGCGCCGACGGCTTCCGCGAGATCCTCCAGAACGCCCTCGTACTCGACGGCACGCTCACCACCAACCGCCAGAACGAGGCCGCCGCCGAACAGAACGAGCAGGTCAAGAGGATCTCCTCGTGGGCCGCGATCTTCTTCGCCCCGAGCCTCGTGGCCGGCATCTACGGGATGAACTTCAAGAACATCCCCGAGCTCGAGTGGCCCGTGGGCTATCCTTACGCCCTCGCGCTCATGGTGGTGGCGGGCTTCGCCCTCTGGCTCATCTTCAAGCGGAAGAAGTGGCTGTGAGCGCCGTCGGCGTCCTCCCGGTGCCCGTCCGGGGCGGCTAGGCTGGCGGTGCGGCGCCGCACCGCGCCGCGTCTGCCCCGCGAGCGAGGAGGACCATGCCCGAGTCAGCCGCACCACCCCATGCCATGACGGTGACCGTCACCGGCGCCGCCGGCCAGATCGGCTACGCGCTGCTGTTCCGGATCGCGAGCGGCGCAATGCTCGGTCCCGACACCCGCATCCGGCTGAAGCTCCTGGAGGTCCCGGCCGCCGTGCGCGCGGCCGGGGGAACGGCGCTCGAGCTCGCCGACTGCGCGTTCCCGCTGCTCGATTCCGTCGATGTCACGGACAGTGCAGCGACGGCATTCGACGGCGCCCACGTGGCACTCCTGGTCGGTGCCCGGCCCCGCACGGGGGGAATGGAACGGGCAGACCTCCTCGCCGCCAACGGCGGCATCTTCGGCCCGCAGGGGCGCGCCATCAACGACCATGCGGCGGACTCCGTCCGCGTCCTCGTCGTGGGCAACCCGGCGAACACGAACGCGCTCATTGCCGCGGCCCATGCGCCCGATGTCCCCAGCGACCGTTTCACCGCGATGACGAGGCTGGACCACAACCGGGCCCTGGCCCAGCTCGCGGTCAAGCTCGGCTGCCGCACTGAGGAGATCGAGGGGGTGACTGTCTGGGGGAACCACTCGGCGAGCCAGTACCCGGACCTCACCCACGCCACCGCCGGTGGCCAGCCCGTGCCCTCGCTCGTCGATGAGGAATGGATCGAGGGCGACTTCATCCCGCGGGTCGCGAAGCGCGGTGCCGAGGTGATCGAGGTGCGGGGATCGTCGTCGGCAGCCTCTGCGGCGAGCGCCGCCATCGACCATGTCCGAGACTGGGTCCTCGGGACGCCGGACCGGTGGACGTCGGCGGGGGTCGTGTCGGACGGGTCGTACGGCGTTCGCGAAGGCCTCGTCAGCTCATTCCCCGTGCGCAGCAGCGGTGGGGCGTGGGAGATCGTCCAGGGCCTCGAGGTGCCGCCGTTCTCCCGGGAGCGGATCGACGCGTCCGTGGCCGAGCTCGAGGCCGAGCGCGATGCCGTCAGGGAGCTCGGCCTCCTGGGCTGAACACCGGCGCGGGCGCGGACGGACGTCCGGGCACGCGAAAGGGCCTCAGCCATACAGGCTGAGGCCCTTTCCTGTGCGCCTTCTGCGGGCAGCTGTGGAGCCTAGGGGATTTGAACCCCTGACCTCTTCGATGCGAACGAAGCGCTCTACCAACTGAGCTAAGACCCCTCGGTGCGGGAACTACGTTACTGGGCAGGGGGCCAAAATCCAAATCCTGCGGAAGCCACCCGAGGCCGTGAACTGGGCCCGTCAACCGGGCCAGTTGGCGGTCCCGACGGCTCTCCGCCGAAGCCACTGCTCGAAGGTCACGGTCCCGAACGCGGCCTCGGGCATGAGGTTGCGGCCCTCGGCCAGGGAGCGGCCGATCCGGCCCGGAACAGGCAGCGACAGGATCCTCGACGTGGATCCTGTCGCAGAGCGCCAGGCCTCGGCGAGGGAGCGCAGTGAGCGCACCTCGGGCCCGCATGCGGCGGTCAGGAGGAAGCCGCCGGCCGGAGCCTCGGCGGCGTCCACGAGCGCCCGGGCCACGTCCGAGAGGTCGATCGGCTGCAGCCGGGCCTGCCGGAGGCTGGGAACGAACCCGAAGCGGTCACCTGCCTCGAACACGGAGCCCAGAACATCGTGGAACTGGGCGCACCGCACCACAGTCGTGGGCAGCGGGTGCTCGGCATAGACACGCTCCTTGGCTGCCTTGGAGCGGTAGTAGCGGAAGGGGAACTGGTCGCAGGCGATGATCGAGATCGACACGGCACGGTCCGCGCCTGATCCTCTTGCGGCGTCGAGCAGCCTCCGGCCGGTGTGGGGATAGCCCCTGACCGCGCGTCCGCGGCGCGCCTCGAGCGCGTCGATGACGACCTCGACGCCGTCGAGGGCCGCCGCAAGGCCTGCACCCGAGGCGGCGTCCGCGCGCACATACTCGACGCCGTCGAGCGCCTTCGCCGGCGGAGGCGGGGTCCTGCTGAGCGACCTCACCTGCCATCCGCGTGCGAGTGCCTCCCGTGCCGCTGCACGCCCGGCGGCACCGGTTCCGCCGGCAACGAGGAGGAGAGCCATGTGTCGAAGCTACCCGCGCACCCGGCTCCGAACCAGTCCGCCCCGCGGCCCGGGTGCAGGACTCAGCCGGTCGGCTCAGACGCTGGACGGGCAGACGTAGGACAGTCAGGCGCGGCGTCGGCGCAGCACGTCGTCGAGGTTGCCCAGCGCGCCGGCCCGCCCGGTGGGGCGGGGCGCAAGCGCGGGGACGCCGGGCACGGAGCCGGGCTCCGGAATCTCGGGCTTGGGCTTCAGGACGGGACGGCCCTCGGGCTTCGGATCCTCCTGGGCAGGGAGCGGCTCCGGCTCGGGACGCTCCGCCTTGGCCGCGTCCATGTACGACGGCTTGGGCACGCCGACAGGCTCCCAGGTCTCCTCCGAGTCGGCACCGCTGGCCTTGGCCGCCGCATCGGCACTCGCCTGCGACGCACGGGCCACTTCGAGGGCGACGGCGCGCAGCTCCTCCCGGGTGAGGACCTTCGGAGCGGGCGCGGGGGTGTCCCCCCCGTCGAACACCTCGCTCGGAGCGGGCGGACGCTGGCGCTGGGCCGGTGCGGGTCCGGGCTCCCTCATGGCGGCACGGAACGCGGCGTCGACGCGCCGGCGCTGGTCGCGGACGGCGAGGGAGCGCAGCACGGTGGCTGAGGCCGCCGTCCCGGCAGCGAACACGAGCGGGAGCCAGAGCGGCACGCCGAGGACCAGGAGGCCCAGGCAGACGACCGACGCCAAAAGCATCGCCAGGCCGATGCCGGCGAGGACGACCCGTCCCCACCGGACCCGGAACGGGCGCGGAGCTGGCCTGCTCGCCGCGGCGGAGGCGGCGTGATCCCCGGCATCGTGGTCCTCGGGCTTACCGGTCCGCTCCGACCCTGCCGACCGGACAGCGGGGTCAAGGCTCAGGGAGGAAGCTGCGCCAGCCAGGCCTCCGTCCTGAGGGCCCCCCGGTGCGGCCTCGGACAGGAGGGCGGCCTCGGCGGCGGCGCGGGGCGGCCTGCGCCTCTTGAGGAGGTAGGGGGCAACCCACAGCAGCCACAGGAGCACGGCCGCGCCGAACACCATCGAACTGCTGAGGGCGAAATCCATATCTGAAACCGTAGGAGTATCCTCGGGGCCGGTGCCGGATTACCTTCGGTGTGTCGCGAGAACCCCCGCAGGCTGAGGGGGCACCCCGGGCGTGCCGCCGCGATCCGGCGTGACGGCGGGCACGCGGCGTCGTGCGTCGGTCAGCCGCGGGAGGCCAGCCACCGGCCGAGGAGGCCGCCCGGCGGGACTTCCTCGACCGTCAGGGCGAAGGATTCGTGGTCGGCCCAGGCACCGTTGATGTGGAGGAACCGCGGACGGAGTCCCTCGTAGCGGAACCCCAGCTTCTCCACGACGCGGAGGCTGGCCGCGTTCTCGGGCCGGATGTTGATCTCCATGCGGTGCAGCCCGAGCTCACCGAAGCAGTGGTCCGTGACGAGCGCGACGGAGGTCGGAGCGATTCCCCGCCCTGCGTGCCCCTTGTCGACCCAGTAGCCCAGCGTCGCAGTGAGCGCCGAGCCCCACACGATCGAGGACACGGTCAGCTGGCCGACGATGGGAGCTCGCCGGGCGCGCGGCTCGTCCAGTGTGATGACGAAGGGAAGGGCAGAACCCTCGCGGGCCTGGTGGGTCAGGGAGCGGACCATCTCACGGAAGGTCGGCAGGCCCCCCTCAGGCTGCGGATTCGACGCCTCCCACGGCGCGAGCCACTCCTTGTTGCGGCCCCGCAGCGCCATCCACTCCGACCTGTCCGCCTGACGCAGGGGCCTGAGCGCGAGGTCGCCGCTGCGGAGCGTCACGGGCCACAGGCCCGAACCCCACATCAGCCGGTCAGGACGTCGCGGTGGGCTGGTCCGCCCCGTCCGCCACGAATCCCTCGAGCCACGAGCGCAGTTCCGAGCCGAATTCGTCCCGCCCGCACGCCAGGGTCACCACGGCCTTGAGGTAGGAGAGCTTGTCTCCGGTGTCGTACCGCCGCCCGCGGAACACCACGCCGTACACGCCACCGCCGTCGCCCTCGCGCCGGGCGAGGGTCTGGAGTGCGTCCGTGAGCTGGATCTCCCCGCCGCGCCCGGGCTCGGTGTGGTGGAGCACCTCGAAGACGGCGGGGTGCAGCACGTAGCGGCCGATGATTGCGAGATTGCTCGGAGCGTCCTCCGGCGCGGGCTTCTCGACGAGGCCGTGCACGCGGACGTAGTCTTCGCCCTCGACCTGCTCGACGTCGGCGCACCCGTACGCCGAGACCTGGTCCTGGGGAACCTCCATGAGAGCCACGACAGACCCGCCGGTGGCCTGCTGGACGCGGATCATCTCTGCGAGGAGTTCGTCGCGCTCGTCGATGAGGTCGTCGCCGAGCAGCACCGCGAAGGGCTCCTTGCCGACGTGGCGTTCGGCGCACAGCACCGCGTGGCCGAGTCCCTTCGGGTCGCCCTGGCGGACGTAGTGGATGTCGCCGAGGTTGTTCGACTGCTGGATCGCCGCGAGCTTCTTGCTGTCGCCCTTGGCCTCGAGTGTCGCCTCGAGCGAGGGCACACGGTCGAAGTGGTCCTCGAGGGCGCGCTTGTTGCGCCCCGTGATCATCAGGATGTCCTCGATGCCGACTCCGACGGCCTCCTCGACCACGTACTGGATCGCGGGCTTGTCGACGACAGGCAGCATCTCCTTCGGCATCGCCTTCGTCACCGGCAGGAAGCGGGTGCCGAGGCCGGCCACGGGGATGACGGCTTTCTTCACGGCAGAGCTTGTAGACACGCTGACACTCTATACGACGACTCTCGATTAGAGTCGGGGCATGCAGGCCGCAGAGGAGAAGTCCGCCCTGCGCTCAGCCATCTGGGCCGAGCGCCGCGCAGCGGATCCGGAACGCCGTGCCGCCGCTGGCGAATCGCTCGCGGCGCACGGGCTCGAATGGGCTCTCGCCCACGTCCCCGAGGGGGGAACGCTGACGGCGTACCTCGGGGTTGGGGCGGAGCCGCCCACCGCGCCGCTCCTGGAGCGGCTCCACAGCGCGGGGCTGCGCGTCTTCCTGCCCGTGTGCCTGCCGGAACGGCAGCTCGCATGGGTCCAGTGGCAGCCGGGCATCCTGTTCGCACGGAGCCGGTTCGCGCCCGTGCAGGAGCCTGTGGGGCCGGTGCTCACGACCGAGGAACTCGCCGCGGGCGACGGCGCGCGCTCGCCGCTCGCCGCCGTGCTCCTCCCGGCGACGGCCCTCGATACCGAAGGCCGGCGCCTCGGGCAGGGCGGCGGGTACTACGACCGGTTTCTCGCGCGGCTCGAGGGGCTCGGCCTGCGCCCGCCGACCGCGGCCGTGGTGTTCGACAGCGAGGTGCTCCCGGCCGAGGCGGTGCCCGTCGAGGCGCTCGACCGCCGGGTCGGCGCTGCGGTGACGCCCTCGGCGCTGCGGGCGCTGTGGCCGAAGCCCTCCTGAGCCGCGGGGCCCGGGATAGCCGGAATAGAGCAAGCTCCCCGGCTGTTAGAATTGGCAGTCGAGGCCTATGACTGCCAATGAGCGCGACGACGCCGCAGCGGTGGTCCATGGCCTCCGCCGTGCCCATGAAGGAGTTCTAGTGCCTACGTACGCCTACGCCTGCAAAGACTGCAACCACGCATTCGAGACGGTCCAGTCGTTCAGCGATGCCTCGCTGACTGTCTGCCCCGAGTGTGGCGGCACGCTCCGCAAGAAGTTCAACAGTGTGGGTGTCGTCTTCAAGGGCGGCGGCTTCTACCGCACGGATTCCCGCAGCGGGAGCAGCAGCGTTCCGGCCTCCTCCGGCTCCTCGGAGAAGTCCGCGGGCTCGTCGGACAAGGCACCGGCCGCGGCCGCCAGCTGACGCACATCTCCTCCACAGGTTCCGCGGCCGGCGTGTCGTCCACATACGACGGCGGGCAGTCGCCTCGGGCAGCGCTGCGCTCCTAGCGTCGGTGCATGAACCCACCCGCCCCCTCCCGTAGCGGCCGCGCTCCGCACTCACACGCTCCCCGGGCCCACGCGCCTGTCCGCGGCTCGGCCAGGACACGACCCACGCTGTGGGCCGCTGCTGACCGTGGTCCGCTGCGACGCTTCGTCGACCGGCGGCGGCGGACCCTCGCCGCGGCGTTCCTGTGCCTTGCGGCTGGCGCCGCCGTCTACCAGCTGACCCCTGCCTCCGCCGCGATGGTCCCCGTGGCGGTCGCAGCGCGCGACCTGGCCTCGGGCGCGACCCTCTCCCCCGCTGACCTCACGCTCTCGCGCGTCCCGGCCGATTCTGTGCCCCAAGGCGCCGAGCCGGACCCTTCGCGGCTTTCGGGGCAGCGGATGGCTGGCCCGGTGCGGCGCGGCGAGCCGATCACCGACGCCTCGCTCGTGGGCCCGGGGCTGCTGACGGGAACTCCACCGGGCACCGCGGCAGTGCCCGTTCGCATCGCAGATCCCGCGTCCATAGGCCTCCTGAGCCCCGGCCAGCTTGTCGACCTCGTGCTGAGCCCTGACACCGGTGGGCAGGCGGGCGCGGGGACGACTCTCGCCGCGCGCGTCCCGGTACTGTCCACGGGGGCCGGAGCCCAGGGAAGCGCGGCCGGGGCGTGGCTGGGACAACGGGAGGCGGAGGGCCTCCTGGTCGTCGCGGCCTCGCCCGAGCAGGCCGTCCGCATCGCGGGGGCGTCGACGCGCGGAAAGGTCTTCTTCGTGCTCGTCGAGGCTGGCCCGAGGTGACAGGCCCGGCGGCAGCCGGAGGTTTCCTCAGTCCCGGCGCGAGTTCACCCCCAGTGAGGGGGCCGCTGTTCCTTGAGCCACCTGTCGCGGTCGCGTTCACGGGACGCAGACCAGTCGGCGCGTCGTCGGCCGGACTCGGCCGGTGTCTCGTCCTCGTCCGCGGAGGTCGGGCCCGTCCCGGGAACACTGACCCGGCGCTGGCCGCGGGGCCTGCGCAGCGGCGCCTCGGCGTCGTCGGGCATCCCGTCCTCGGACGGCGCACCGCCCTCGGGCGCCGCTCCGGAGTCGGCCGAGTCGGCCTCGGCGGCTTCGGGGGCTGCGTCGGCGGAGGCGTCGGGTTCCTCCGGCCCCCCGGGCTCCCCAGGAGCCTCGCGCTCGTCCGGCCTCGGCTCGCTGGCTTCAGCGTCCATGCCGCTGGCCTCCTCTCCCTGGGCCCCGTGCTGGGCCGCGTGCAGCGGCGCGGCCTGGTCGGTGTCGACGGCGGCGTGGCCGCCTCGCGTGTGCGCCTCGGACGGGGTGGACTCCCCTTCGCGAGGCCCATAGGGGTCGCTGCCGGTGCGCGCCTCGATGGCACTGTCGACGCGCGAGGCGATGTCGGCGGGCGTCCCGAGGAGGAAACCGGCGGAACCGCCCTCGTCGGCGTGGGTCTCGAGGCCGAGGTCCGCCGCGATCATGTCCGCACAGCTGCTCGGGTCCGTGAACACCTCGATCGTCCACAGCGTCATGTGCTTCCAGCCGAGCCGCTCGAACAGTTCCGGCCTCTGCCGGGTGCGCTCGCGCACGCTCATGCGCCGGTAGCGCTCTGTCCCGTCGGACTCCACGGCCACGGGGATGCTCGCCTCGTGGTCGTCGCGGCCCATGGTCAGGAGCGGGTCTATGGCCGCCGCCATGTCGACCGCACCGTCGTAGTGGTGCCAGACCCGGGCCCCGCGGGAGGCAAGCCGGTCACCGAGGTCGGTCACGAGGGGGTCGGCACCGAGCGCCTCAGCGCTCGCTGCGGCACGGGTTGCCCTCGTCCCGAGATCCGTGGTGCCCGCGATCTCACGGTCGAGCAACTCGTAGAAGTCCACGGCGCCCTCGCTGAGGCGGGTGACATCCAGTTCGGAGGGCTGGAAGCAGCTCAGCACGTGCATGCTGTGCCGCGCACGGCTCATGGCGAGGGCGAAGCGGCGGCGGCCTCCCGGCTCGCTGAGGGGACCGAAGTGGTGCATCGCCCGGCCATGGGGCGTCCGGCCGAACCCGAGCGAGAAGATGACGTGGTCCCGGACGAGCCCCCCGGCACGGTCGACGTGCACGACCCGGAACGGCTCGTCTCCCCCACTGAAGAAGTCCCCCAGATCGGGGTGGTTGGCCATCTGGAGGCGAATTGCCTCCCCGATCCGGGCAGCATGGTGGGCGCTCGCCGTGACCACGCCCAACGAGACTCCCGGGCGGTGGTACGCGTGCTCGAAGACGAGGTCGACGACCCTGTTCACTTCCGCCGCCACGGACTCGACGCCGCCGTCCTCCCCGCTGGGCAGACCCGTGCCGTCGGGAAGGTACTCGAGCACGAACGGACGGTCGAGGCCCGTCACGCTGGGCCCGTCCGGGAGCGCGCGGAGGGCGCCGTTGTAGAAGCGGTGGCTGAGCTGGAGCCCGAGGTCCTCGTCGACGCCGCGGTACACCGTGCGCAGGGCCCCCCGCGGAAGCACGCGCTTGAGCGCTCCGAGGGCGCTCTCGACCGGGGCCGTCGGCGCCTGGCCCGGCTGCTGCTCGACGCCCACGGAGAACGGACGGGGATTGGCCACCTGCGCGTCGCCGAAGGCCACGACCTGGGTGGCCCGGCCCACGGCCGGGAGGGCCGCCCTGAGTGGCATGGAGTCCGCGTCGAGGATCACGACGGCGTCGAACCGGTGGTCGGCCGGCAGCGCGGCCGAGAGGGCATAGGGGCTGCAGGTCCAGACCGGGACCAGCGGACGCAGGAGCCGGGGCGACTGGCGCTCGAGTGCGGCAAGGCTGATGCGCCCGTCCTTGAGCAGGGACCTCAGTGCGTCGGCCTCCCGCGGGTGCCGCTCGATCGCATCCGCCCACTCGCGGGCGAGCCTCCACCTGAGCTTGGCGCTCCCGCTGGCGATGTGGGCGCGGTCGGCGCGCCGGAACTCGGACTCGGCCCTGCGGAGCTGCTCGCCGTCGGACATGGCCAGATAGTCGTCGCCGCTGATCATGGCCTCGAGGACGGACTGCCACCACGCGAGCTCGAGCTCGGCGGCGACGACGGATGCCGGCGCCTCACGTTCGGACAGGTCGGCGAGCAGGTCTCCGAGCCCGCGTTCGCGGAGCTGGTCCTCGAGCAGGGTCCGCTCCGGGAGCGACTGGAGGGTCGGCGAGTCCTCGGCCAGGGCGGTGAGCCGGGACTTCAGCTGCTCGACCGGGGCCTCGAGGAGGCGTCCACCGCGCGCCGTGGGGCGGAGCACGGCGCCGAGCCGGTCGAGGCCCTTGGCAGCGGCGACGTACGCCTCCCGGAGCTCCGCGAGGCCGGAGGGCACCGAGGGGTGCCGCTGCGAGGTCGCGTATGCGGCCCAGCGCTCCCGCTGGGCCTGCACGAGGATGAGCGAGCTGTGGAGGTCGGCCAGATGGACGCCCGGGCGGACGTACTCCTTCGCCACCCGGCGGAGGCGCGAGCGCTGCATCGCGGTCACCTCGATGCCGCGTTCCCTGCGCCAGGCGGAGGGTGCCGTGGCGGCGATCAGGTCGTTGACCGGCCTGTCGAAGATGTCCGGGGTGAACTTGTCCAGACTCTCCCGGACCGCGACCAGGAGCTCGAGCTGCTCGCCCCAGCCGCCGACCGTCGTCTCGAGCCGGATCGACGCATGCTCCGCCACGGCAGCCATGCGCTCTCCCAGGGCGGGAACGTCCTCCGCCAGGCGGCTGGCGAGCCCGCGCGCGTCGTCCGTCTCACGCCGGGTCAGCAGCCGGGCGCCGTGCCAGGGGCTCTCCGCAGCCTCGGGGCTGAAGCTTCCGAGCTCGGCGGCCCTGCGGAGCCTTTCGCTGAGCTCGGCCCGGTCCCTGATGCTGTCCAGCACGCTGCGCTTGAGCCGCACGGTCGTGGCGGGAGCCGGATGGAGGGACGTGAGGGCTGCGAGGGACTGCATGGCCTGGTAGGGCGAGCAGCCCCAGCGCTCGCGCACGTTGTGGAGGGACGCGACGTGGTCGACCAGCTGGTGCCGGCGCTCGCGCAGCACGCGGTGGATGTTCTCGAGCCGCGGCTTCTCCGACTTCTCGTTGCGCACGATCGCGCGGACGATCTGCTGGCGCAGCTGGCCTGCCGTGATCGTTGCCCCGAGCTGCAGCACGAGGGAGCCGAGCCCGAGGGATTCGCACGCGCGGTGCAGCTCGGCGAGGCTTGCGCGCCGTTCGGCCACCACCAGCACGGACCGGCCGGCATCGACCAGGGCCGCGAGGGCGTTCACGGCGGTCTGGGTCTGTCCCGTCCCGGGCGGTGCCTCCACCACGAGCGACTGCCCGTCCCTGACCGCGTCGACGACGAGCTGCTGGTCCTCGTCGGCGTCGAGGACGAGGAACTCGTCCGCCGGGTCCCGCTCGTCCAGTCCCGGGAAGCCGTCCACATCGAGCGGCTCCGGGGCAGGATGGAGCGAGCCATCCGTGGAGGCGAGCGCAGCCAGGACGGGGTGTGCCGAGGTGATCGACGGGTCTTCGAGGGACTCCTCGAGGTCGGCGAACGTCGAGACGAGGAGCCGCGGGTCGACCTGGGCGCCGGCGATCGGGTGGAGGAGCGCGCGGACGCGCTCGATGACAGGCTGCGGGTCGAGACGTGCGGTGCTGTAGGCCGAGCGCTCGATCGCCGCGACGTCGACCTCCATCCGGTGCACCGAGCGGAGGTGGCGCACGAGGGCGGGGTTGAGGCGTGCCTGCTCGGTGAGCTTGAGCTCGAAGTCGTCCTGCTCTGGCCGGACGGTGAGCGCGACGGCGGCGAGCAGCAAGGGTGCGCTGACCCGGCGGGGGCGCCCGCCGACCGCAGACGTCCAGCTCGCGAGGCCGGCGGCGAGGTGGCCGGCGTCCACTCCGCGCTCGTTGGCGAGTTCGTACGATTTCGCCCGCAGGTTCCGGGCCGCGCGGGCGGCACGGGTGTACTCCTGCCGGTCTCGCAGCAGCGTGGAGAGGCGGGTCCGGCGGCCGGCCAGGAGCTGCGCGAGCCCCGAGGCGTGTGCGTGCGTCAGGTCGATGCTTCCGTCGGCGCCCGGGTAGTAGGAGAGCATCGTGTCCGGGCCCGTGACGCCGGGCAGCGCGGACAGCCACGTCTCGAGGCGGGCGTCGGCCTCCGGATTCGTCGTCTCGGACACGTCTGGGCTCTCCTCCGCGCCAGCGAGGGCGCTGGCTCGCTTGCCTGTGGACCATCTCGGCATAGCTTCGAGGTTAGCCTGTCAAGACCCGCTCCCGGGCCGTGCAACGCTGTGGGTTGCGGAAACAGGTCCGCGGCCGCAGTCGGAAACGGGCGGACGGCCAGCGCACAGAGCGACGGCCGGCACCCCAGAGGCGGTGTGCCGGCCGTCCGGGCCCCGAGGGGCCTACTCCCATTCGATGGTTCCCGGGGGCTTGCTCGTGACGTCCAGCACGACCCGGTTGACCCCGTCGACCTCGTTGGTGATGCGGTTCGAGATCCGCGCGAGAAGGTCGAAGGGGAGCCGGGACCAGTCGGCCGTCATGGCGTCCTCGCTCGAGACGGGGCGCAGCACGATCGGGTGGCCGTAGGTGCGGCCATCGCCCTGGACGCCCACGCTGCGGACGTCGGCAAGGAGGACCACGGGCATCTGCCAGACCTCATTGTCGAGGCCGGCGGCCGTGAGCTCGGCGCGGCCGATCGCGTCGGCCTTGCGGAGGAGTTCGAGCCGCTCCGCCGTGACCTCTCCGACGATGCGGATGCCGAGGCCCGGCCCCGGGAACGGCTGGCGGCCGACGATCTCCTCGGGCAGGCCCAGCTGGCGCCCCACGGCGCGGACCTCGTCCTTGAAGAGGGTCCGCAGCGGCTCGACGAGCTCGAAGCGGAGGTCCTCGGGGAGCCCGCCGACGTTGTGGTGGCTCTTGATGTTGGCCGCGCCCTCGCCCCCTCCGGACTCGACGACGTCGGGGTAGAGCGTGCCCTGGACGAGGAACTTGATCTGCTCGCCGGAGGCCTTGGCCTCGGCGATGATGGCACGCTCGGCCTCCTCGAAGGCACGGATGAACTCGCGCCCGATGATCTTGCGCTTCTGCTCCGGGTCCGTGACGCCCGCGAGAGCGGACAGGAAGCGCTCCTGCTCGTTCGCGACATACAGGTTGACGCCCGTAGCGGCGACGAAGTCGCGCTCGACCTGCTCCGCCTCGCCCTCGCGCAGGAGGCCGTGGTCGACGAAGACGCAGGTGAGCTGGTCGCCGACGGCGCGCTGGACGAGCGCGGCGGCGACGGCAGAGTCGACGCCGCCGGACAGGCCGCAGATGACACGCGCGTCGCCGACCTGCTGGCGGATGCGCTCGACCTGCTCCTCGACGATGTTGCCCGTGGTCCAGTTGGGCTCGAGCCCGGCCACCTCGAAGAGGAAGTTCTCGAGGACCTTCTGCCCGAACTCGGAGTGCTTGACCTCGGGGTGCCACTGGACACCGCCGAGGGACTTCTCGGGGTTCACGAACGCGGCGACGGGGGCCCCGGCGGTGGTGGCGAGGATCTCGAAGCCCTCAGGCGCGGTGTGCACCGAGTCTCCGTGGCTCATCCACGTGTTCTGGACCGCCGGGATGCCGGCCAGGAGGGAATGCGGGTCGCCGACGGCGGTCGCGACGGTCGAGCCGTATTCGCGCAGACCCGTCTGCGCCACGGTGCCGCCGAGGGCATTGGCCATGGCCTGGAACCCGTAGCAGATGCCGAAGACCGGCACGCCGCCCTCGAAGAGGTCTGCCCCGACGCGCGGGGCGCCCTCGGCGTAGACGCTCGAGGGTCCCCCGGAGAGGATGATGGCGGCGGGATTCTTGGCCAGGATCTGCTCGGTGGTCAGCGTGTGCGGGACGATCTCCGAATACACGTTGGCCTCGCGCACGCGGCGCGCGATGAGCTGCGCGTACTGGGCCCCGTAGTCCACCACCAGCACCGGCCTGTGGGCGGTCTGCACCGGGTGCGATTCCGCCGAGGTCTGGGAAGCTGTAGTCACCCTATCTAGGGTAGCGGAACAGCCGCGCCCGCCCGTGGCCCCGGTGGCCTGCGTCTCATCCCCGCAGGGGTCTGGCGGACCGGGATCGTCAGTAGCGCTGGCCGGCGTCCGGGTGCGCCTCGAGCTCGCGCTCGGCCTCGGCGTGCATGCGCTTCTCGACGAAGAAGCTCAGGAACGGCACGACGCCGCCGAGCGCCATGAGCACGAAGCGGCCGAACGGCCAGCGCATGAGCGACCAGAGGCGGAAGTCCGAGATGATGTACACGACGTACATCCAGCCGTGGACGATGAGGATCGCGAGGGACACGTTCAGCCCGCCGAGGACCCCGGCCGGCTCGGCGTCCGCGAATCCGAAGCCGAAGGGCGCGCCGGTGAACGCGTCGGTGCCGCCGGCGTAGAGGAACTTCCCGAAGCCGTAGCGGGCGATCATCTCGGCGCACAGCAGGAGCAGCATCGTGCCCGTCGCGTAGGCGAGCACGCGGTAGAACTTCAGGGCCGAGCGGATCTGGGCGACGGTTCCGCCGAAGCGGCGCTGCCCCGTGGTGCCGCCGGTCGCGGGCTTGGGTTCGATCACGGTGTTCCTCCGGTCTCGGTCGGCTGGGGGCTTCCCGCCGACTCTGCGTCTGCCCGCGCATCGGCGAGGGCGTCCTGGGTCCGCTCGTAGTCGTCCCGCACGAGGCGCCACCACAGGAAGAGGGCGAAGCCTGCGAACACGACCCACTCGACGGCGTAGAAGATGTTGAGCCAGTTCACCGGCTGCTCGACCGGCTGGGCGGCCACCGAGAGCGGCTCGAGGCTGCCCTGCGCGGGCAGGGGGTGCCCGTCGGACGCCGCAACGGTCTCGGTGGCGGTCACGAAGCCCGGGTAGCTGGGCACGTCCCACAGGTTGATGAGCTGGGCCACCGAGAGGGCGCCGACCTCGCGGTCGAACGCGTCCTGGACCGGTTTGGGTGCCTCCGAGGGCAGGAGCCTCCCGGTGAGGCGCACCGCGCCCGACGGCGGCGGGCCCGCCTGCTCGGGGGAGGCAATCCAGCCGCGGGCCACCGGGATGACGGTGCCGCCCTCGCCCCCGACCTGAGGCGCGCCGTCGACCGTGAATGCGCTGACGACCCACCATCCCTTGCGGCCGTCCTGCAGCCGGTCCCGGACGAGGACCTGGCGGGACGCGTCGAACGATCCGGTCGCGGTGACCATCTGGTCCGCGGCGGTGGCGGGGAAGAACTGCCCGGGGTCGAGGACGCTGGTGAGCGGGCGCGTCTCCTCGGTCGTCGACACGGCCGGCGGCGCCTCCGACACGGAGCGGGAGAACTGCCACTGGCTCAGGGCCACAAAAACCCACGAGACGAGGAGCGCTCCCACAAGGGCCGCGATCCACTTGGGCTTGAGGGCGGTACGGAGCACCCATTAACGGTACTCCGACAAGCTGTAGAAAACCCAAATGGCCCCGCCCCGGGGGATCCCCTAGTGGTCGGCGAAGACGAGCGAGGAGTTGATCAGCTCGGAGATGATGTCCGCGTCGTTCGCCCGCCGGAGGGACTCGCGGTAGCCCTCCTTCGACAGCGAGCGGGCGAGGTCCGCGAGGACCTCCAGGTGCGCGGAGAAGGACGCCGCGGGCGTCGCGATGAGGAGGACCACATTGGCGGGGCCGTCGAGGGCCCCGAAGTCGATGGCGTGCCCGTACTTCGTCACCCCGACCGCGATGGAGGGCATGGTGACGTGCTGGCTCCGGGCATGGGGCAGCCCGATCCCTCCCGGGAGGCCGGTGGCGAGCTGGTGCTCGCGCGCGCTGACGTCGGCCAGGAACGCGTCGAGGTCGTCGATCCGCCCTTCGGCGTGCAGCCTCGCTGCCAGCTGGCGGGCCGCATCCACCCGGTCCTCCGCGACCATTTCGAGGATGACCAGGCCAGGCGTGGTGAGCTGGGCGTCATAGCGGTCGAACGGTCCTTGGGGCATGGGCCTACTTTACCGGGAGGATGTCGTCGACCCCCATCCGGGCGGCGTCGGCGGACTCGTCGTCCGGCTGCTGCTGGCTCAGGCGCTCGGCGCGGACTCGCGCGAGGTAGTGGGCCACCTCGTTGTCCCGCTGGACCTGGCTCCAGCCGAGCAGCGGCGCCATGAGGTCGGCGACCACCGGGACGGCGGAGACGCCCCGGTCCCAGGCCTCGATGGAGATCCGCGTGCGGCGGGTCAGGACATCGTGGACGTGCCGGGCGCCCTCGTGGGTGGTGGCGTACACGACCTCGGCGCCGAGGTAGTCGTCGGCCCCCGGAAGCGGCTCGGCGAGCTCGGGCCTGGCCTTGATGAGGTCCAGGACCTCCCCCGCGAGCGACCCGTATCGGTTGAGGAGGTGCTCGACCCTCGCGACGTGGACGCCGGCCCGGTCGGCGAGCCGCTGGCGGCGGTTCCAGACTGCGCGGAAGCCGTCCGCGCCGAGGAGCGGGATGCGGTCGGTGCAGCTGGCGGGGACGCGCTCGTCCATGGCCCGGGTGGCCTCGTCCACGGCGTCCCGGGCCATCACCCGGTAGGTGGTGAACTTGCCCCCGGCGACGACGACGAGGCCCGGCACGGGATGGGCGACGACGTGCTCGCGGGAGAGCTTTGCGGTGGAGTCGTTCTCGCCCGCGAGGAGCGGCCGGAGTCCCGCGTACACGCCCTCGACGTCCTCACGGGTGAGCGGCCGCTTGAGGACCTTGTTGACCCGCTCGAGGACGTAGTCGATGTCTTTGCTCGACGCCGCCGGGTGCGCCTTGTCGAGCCTCCAGTCGGTGTCGGTGGTGCCGATGATCCAATGGCGGCCCCACGGGATGACGAACAGCACCGACTTCTCGGTGCGCAGGATGAGCCCGACGGTGGACTGGAAGCGGTCGCGCGGGACGACGAGGTGGATGCCCTTGGACGCCCGGACCTTGAGCTGGCCGCGGTCGGTCACGAGGGCCTGCGTCTCGTCGGTCCACACCCCGGTGGCGTTGATGACCTGCTTGGCCCGGATGTCGAACTCCGTGCCGTCCTCCTGATTCTTCACGCGGGCCCCGACCACGTGCTCGCCCTCGTGGAGGAAGTCGACGACGGCGAGCCGGTTCACGGCGTGGGCGCCGTAGTGCGCCGCGGTGCGCACGACGTTCACGACCATGCGGGCGTCGTCGACCTGCGCGTCGTAGTAGCGCACGGAGCCGACCATCACGTCGTCGCGCAGGCTCGGAGCCGCGCGCAGGGTGCCGCGCCTGAACAGGTGCTTGTGGACCGGGACGCCGTTCGAGCGCCCGCCCGTGAGGCCGAGCGTGTCGTAGAGGAGCATCCCCATGCCGACGTAGGGGCGCTCCCAGAAGCGGTGCGTGAGCGGGTACAGGAACGGCACCGGGCGGACCAGGTGCGGCGCGATGCGGGTCAGCAGCAGGCTGCGCTCCTGGAGGGCCTCCTGCACGAGCCCGAAGTCGAGCATCTCGAGGTAGCGCAGGCCGCCATGGATGAGCTTCGACGAGCGCGACGACGTCCCCGAGGACCAGTCGCGCTGCTCGACGATCCCGACCTCGAGCCCGCGCGTCGCGGCGTCGAGGGCGGCGCCGGCACCGACGATCCCGCCGCCGACGATCAGGACATCGAGTTCCTTGCCGGGCTCGACGCTCTCCCGCAGACGGGCGAGCGAGGCGTCGCGGTATTCCGGGCTGAGCTGTCCTGTCATGGTCGGTGCCCCCTGGTTCGCGTGGTCGGGTCCGTCAGCTCCCGGAGTGCGGCGAGACGACGACGTCGACCCGCTGGAACTCCTTGAGGTCCGAGTACCCCGTGGTGGCCATGGCGCGGCGGAGCATCCCGATGAGGTTGCTCGTGCCGTCGGTGTGGTGGCCGGGACCGAAGAGGACTTCCTCCATGGGCCCGACCGTGCCGACGTTGACGCGCTCTCCGCGCGGCGTCTCGAGGTGGTGCGCCTCCGCACCCCAGTGCCATCCGCGGCCGGGCGCCTCCTCGGCGCGGGCGAGCGCGGAGCCGAGCATGACGGCGTCCGCCCCCATCGCGATCGCCTTGACGATGTCGCCCGAGGTGCCCATCCCGCCGTCGGCGATCACGTGCACGTAGCGGCCGCCGGACTCGTCCATGTAGTCGCGCCGCGCGGCGGCGGCATCGCTGATCGCGGAGGCGAGCGGCGAGTGGATGCCGAGCGCGCGGCGGGTCGTCGTCGTCGCGCCTCCCCCGAAGCCGACCAGGACGCCCGCGGCGCCGGTGCGCATGAGGTGCAGGGCCGGGGTGTAGCCGGCGGCGCCGCCGACGATCACGGGGACGTCGAGCTCGTAGATGAACTTCTTGAGGTTCAGCGGCTCCTGGTTCTTGGAGACGTGCTCGGCCGAGACGGTGGTGCCGCGGATCACGAAGAGGTCGACGCCGGCGGCGAGGACGGTCTTGTAGTGCTGGACGGTGCCCGACGGCGTGAGGGCGCCTGCGACCGTGACGCCGGAGGCGCGGATCTCTGCCAGCCGCGCCGTGATGAGCTCCGGGTTCACGGGCTGCGTGTAGATCTCCTGGAGGCGGCGCGTGACGGCCGAGCCCGCGGGCTCTCCCCTCAGGCCCGAGATCTCCTCGAGCACAGGCTGCGGGTCCTCGTAGCGGGTCCACAGCCCCTCGAGGTCGAGCACGCCGAGGCCGCCGAGCTTGCCCATGGTGATGGCCGAGGCCGGCGACATGACGGAGTCCATCGGAGCGGCGATCACCGGCATCTCGAAGCGGTACGCGTCGATCTGCCACGAGACGGACACGTCCTGGGGGTCGCGGGTCCGGCGGTTCGCGACGATCGCAATGTCGTCGAGGGAATAGGCGCGGCGCCCGCGCTTGCCGCGGCCGATCTCGATCTCGTAAGTCACGGCCCTAGCTTACGTGAGCGGCCCGCCCAGCCCCGGTCCCAGCCGGCTCCTCGCCGCGTCGAGGCATCCGGCCGCGCAAGATGACAGAAGGCGAAGAGCCATTTACAGAATATGACAGGGTGCGTAGTGTGGTCTGCTGTTCCGAGGCCACCACCACGAGGAGAGCCATGGGGAACATCGCACGTCGTGTCCAGGTCGCGATCGCGGCCGCAGCACTCGCCGCAGGCAGCGCCGTCTCGGCCACCCCGGCGACGGCCGCGCCGGACGCGGGAGGCACGCCCCCGCCGTCGTCCGCGCCGGCGGCCAGCGTCCAGAACGCCCTCCCGGGGCAGCGCTACTCGCAGTTCATCGCCCAGTACAGGCCCGGCCCGCCGAGTGCCAGCGCGAGCGAGCGGGCCAAGGCCTGGGGCCGCGCTGCCCAGCGGCTCGGGATCAGCCCGCGCGAGATCCGCACGCTCGCCACTGGCGCCACCCTCATCGCGACCGACAGAACCCTCGACGAAGTCGAAGCGACCACCTTCATGAACGACCTCGCCGCCTCGGGAGCCATCGACTATGTCGAGCCGGACGCCCGCATGACGGCGAGCCTCACCCCGAACGACCCCGGATACCCCCAGCAGTGGGAGTTCACCGGGACCAACGGGATGCGCATCCCCGGCGCCTGGGACGTCTCCACTGGGAGCGGCGCCGTGGTGGCTGTCCTCGACACGGGCATCACCTCCCACCCCGACCTCGACGCCAACGTCCTGCCGGGCTACGACTTCATCTCCGATCCCACGACCTCCCGCGACGGCGACGGCCGCGACCCCTTCCCCCGCGACGAGGGCGACTGGTACGCGGCCGGGGAATGCGGTGGGACGGCGGCCGCGAACTCGTCGTGGCATGGCACCCACGTGGCGGGAACGGTGGCGGCCGTGACGGGCAACGGCGCGGGAGTCGCCGGGGTCGCACCCAACGCCCGGGTGGAGCCGGTCCGCGTGCTCGGCAAGTGCGGGGGAATGCTCTCGGACATCGCCGATGCAATCGTGTGGGCTGCCGGAGGGGACGTGACCGGCCTGCCGCCGAACCCCTTCCCTGCCGACGTGGTCAACATGAGCCTCGGCGGCGCGGGCACCTGCGGGGCCACCTATCAGAATGCGATCGACGCTGCCGTGAACCGGGGCACGACGGTCGTCGTCGCTGCGGGGAACGAAGCCCAGGACGCCTCCAACGTGCGCCCGGCCAACTGCTCCAACGTCGTCGCCGTCGCGGCCAGCAACCCGAGCGGAGGCCTCGCCTACTACTCGAACTACGGCGCGACCGTGGACCTCACGGCACCCGGCGGCGACGTGCGCGTCTCGGGAGGCGGCATCCTCTCGACCCTCAACACAGGCAAGACGGTCCCCGCGGACCCGGCCTACGCGTTCTACCAGGGCACCTCGATGGCGGCACCGCACGTCGCCGGCCTCGCCGCGCTCCTGAGGTCAGCGAACCCCTCCCTCACGCCCGCCCAGGTGAAGGCGACCCTGAAGCAGGGGACCCGTCCCCTGCCGGCCGGCTGCTCGCTGGGCTGCGGGGCCGGGCTCTCCGACGCGACGGCGACCATGGCCCTGATCAATGCGCCGGTCCCCGCGCCGAATGTGCCCGCGGTGGTTCCGTGGAAGGACTACACCAAGGACGGCAAGAACGACGTCGTGGCGATCGACTCCAGCGCCAACGGCTACATCTACCCCGGCAACGGCACCGGCGGCTGGCTCACCCGCATCAGCTCCGGAACCTGGACCGGCCTGTCCCTGACCACCGCCACCCGCGACCTCGACGGCGACGGCATCAGCGACCTCGTCGCCCGCGACACCAACGGCACCCTCTGGCTCTACCCCGGCAACGGCACCGGCGGCTGGAAGGCCCGCGTTCAGATCGGCACCGGCTGGAACGTCATGGACGCCATCACCGGCGTGGGAGACTTCGACGGCGACGGCAAGAGCGACCTCCTGGCCCGCGACTCCACCGGCGCCCTCTGGCTCTACCCCGGCAACGGCACCGGCGGCTTCGGCGCCCGCACCCAGGTCGGCTGGGGCTGGGACACCATGAACGCCATCACCAGCACCGGGGACTTCAACGGCGACGGCAAGACCGACCTCCTCGCCCGCGACGCCAACGGCGCCCTCTGGCTCTACCCCGGCACCGGCACCGGCGGCTTCGGCACCCGCACCCAGGTCGGCTCCGGCTGGGGCGTCATGAACGCCATCCTCGGCATCGGCGACTTCAACGGCGACGGCAAGAACGACATCCTCGCCCGCGACACCGCCTCCGGAGGCCTCTACCTCTACCCCGGCAACGGCACCGGCGGCTGGCTCACCCGCACCCAGGTCGGCTGGGGCTGGAACGGCCTCACCCTCCCCTGACCCGGCCCGACCCGACCAGGCCCCACGCACGACGGCACCCCCTCCCACCCAGGAGGGGGCGCCGTCGTGCGTCTGGTGCGGCTACCGGCGGTAGTTGGGTGCCTCGACAGTCATCATGATGTCGTGCGGGTGGCTCTCCTTGAGGCCAGCCGCCGTGATGCGCACGAACTTGCCCTTGGCCTTGAGCTCGTCGACGGTGTGGGCGCCCACGTAGAACATGGTCTGCCGCAGGCCGCCGATGAGCTGGTGGGCGACCGCGGAGAGCGGGCCGCGGTACGGCACCTGGCCCTCGATGCCCTCGGGGATGAGCTTCTCGTCGCTGGGGACGTCGGCCTGGAAGTAGCGGTCCTTCGAGTAGGACGTGTTCTTGCCGCGGGTCTGCATCGCGCCGAGCGAGCCCATGCCGCGGTAGGACTTGAACTGCTTGCCGTTCATGAACACGAGGTCGCCGGGGGCCTCGGCGGTGCCGGCCAGGAGCGAGCCGAGCATCACAGAGTCCGCGCCGGCCACGATGGCCTTGCCGATGTCGCCCGAGTGCTGGAGGCCGCCGTCGGCGATGAGGGGCACGCCCGCCGGGATCGCGGCCTTGGACGACTCGTAGATCGCGGTGATCTGCGGGACGCCGACGCCGGCGACGACGCGCGTGGTGCAGATCGAGCCGGGGCCCACGCCGACCTTGATGGCGTCCGCGCCGGCATCGATGAGCGCCTGGGCGCCCTCGCGGGTCGCGGCCTGGCCGCCGATCACGTCGACGTGGGCGGCCGCTGGGTCCTTCTTGAGGCGCGCGATCATGTCCAGCACGCCCTGTGAGTGGCCGTTGGCGGTGTCGACGACGAGCACGTCCACACCCGCCTCGACGAGCGCCATGGCGCGCTCGTAGCCGTCGCCGAAGAAGCCGACCGCCGCGCCGACGCGGAGGCGGCCGGAGTCGTCCTTCGTGGCGTTCGGGTACTGGTCTGCCTTCTCGAAGTCCTTCACGGTGATGAGGCCCTGGAGGATGCCCATCTCGTCCACGAGCGGCAGCTTCTCGATCCGGTGCTTGCCGAGGAGCCCGATGACCTCCTCGCGGGCCACGCCGACCTTGGCCGTGATCAGCGGCATCGGCGTCATGACCTCGTGCACCTTGCGGGTCGCGAACTGGTCGCCGGGAATGAACCGCGTGTCGCGGTTGGTGATGATGCCCAGCAGCTTTCGGTTCTCGTCGACGACGGGCAGCCCGGAGACGCGGTAGTGGGCGCAGAGGTCGTCGAGTTCCTTGAGCGTCGCCTCGGGGCCCACGGTGACCGGCTTCGTGATCATGCCGGACTCGCTGCGCTTGACCTGGTCCACCTGGTCCGCCTGGTCCTGGATGGAGAGGTTCCGGTGCAGGATGCCGATCCCGCCCTGGCGGGCGAGGCTGATCGCCATGCGGGCCTCGGTGACGGTGTCCATGGCGGCGGAGAGGATCGGGATGCCGAGGCGGATGCGCCGGGTGAGGCGCGTGGAGGTGTCGGCCTCGGACGGGATGACGTCCGTGGGGCCGGGCAGCAGCAGGACGTCGTCGTAGGTCAGTCCGAGGAAGCCGAAGGGATCGTGCTCGGGGGACGTGGTCATGAGTGCTCCTTGGCCGTGTGCCGGGTGGGCATGGTGAGACGGGATGCGCTGATGACCAGCCAGTGCTTACGGGTCTGGTCTGCTGCGGGTAGCTTCTATCCTAAACTTCCGCCGGGCCCCGAGGTATTCCGTCCCGGGGCGCCGGTGACCAAGCCCACACCGGTCGCGGCCGTCACCATCCGGTGGCTTCGAGCAGCCGCTGCTCGAGCATGGGCGACATGGACGCCGTGTACGTGTTGGTCAGGTGGTTGTCGTCCAAATACACGAAGACGTTCCCGATAGCGCCGCGGCAGTCGCCCGCCGGGCACAGGTAGTCGGTCATGTCGATCGGGAAGAAGCCCTCCTGGAACATCTGGGCGAACGGCACGAGCGGGTCCTGCTCCGCGAGCACCGCCGAGGCCAGCGGCCGGCAGGCGAGGGCATCGGCGCCGTGCTGGGAGACGCAGTCGGCCATGTTGAACGTGAAGCGCGGGTTGTCCCGCATCGCGACGACCTGGATGCCGCGGGCGAGGAAGCCCTCGACGAGCCGCTCGAGGCCGGGGGTGAGCGTCTCCTCCGGCGACGACGGCGCCGCCACCGTGCCGACCAGCACCACCGCGTCCGGCGGGTTCGCCGCGAGGTGCTCGGCGACGACCTTGTTGTAGTCGTTGCACTCGTCCCACTCCACGACGGCCTCCGGATCGTAGAAGCAGCCGCCCTTGGCCAGCTGGTAGAGCCGCCAGCTGTGCTGCACCGCGATGGGCTCGAACGCCGCGAGCCACTGCTGGGAGTGGGAGTTCCCCAGCACCAGCACGTTCTTGGTGATCGCCGCCGGGTCGGCGGGGCTCGACTGCGTGCACACCGCCGCGAGCTCGGACGGCAGGCCGAGGTCCGCCGAGCACTCCTCGGGCAGGCGGGCCCAGTCCTCGCTCACGGTCGAGGCCAGGGGCAGGAGGCTCGCGCTAGGGTCGGGGCGCCCCGAGTAGCCCGGGACGAGGGCGGCCGCGCCCGGGTTGTCCCGGGAGGCGTTGGCAAGTGCCTTGTAGTTGGCCGCCTGGAGCGACACCTGCACGCTTGCGACGGGCAGCGCGACGACGGCGGCGCACGCCGCGACCGCGACGAGGCCTCGGCGGCGGCTCGACTCGGGCCACGACCAGGCGCGCCACGGCCGGTCCACGAACCGGGTGGTGAGGTAGCCGAGCACGAACGCGGCAAGCACCACCGCGCTGCCTGACAGCCAGCCCATGCGCTCCTTGCCCGACACCGCCAGGGCCATGACCAGCAGTGGCCAGTGCCACAGGTACAGCCCGTAGGAGATGTCGCCGAGCCGCTGCAGCGGGCGCAGCGTGAGGATCCGGTGGACGCCGGCGGGCCCGCCGTCGACCCCCGCGAGGATGACCGCACCCGCGGCGAGCGTGGGCCACAGCGCCGCGAAGCCGGGGAACGCGCCGTCGACCTGCAGGACGAGCCCGCACGCCACGATCGACGCGAGGCCCGCCCAGCCGGCGACGGCGGCCGCGCGCCGCGGGAGGGTGATCCGGCGGGACACGAGGGCCAGGAGCGCGCCGAGGGCGAACTCCCACAGCCGCGCGAGGGTGTCGAAGTAGGCCTCGGACTGGGAGACGGCGGTGAAGTACACCGAGTAGCCCAGGGAGACGAGGAAAACCGCGGCGAAGAGCCAGAAGAGGACGCGCTCGTAGTGGAGGCGGAGGCGCCGGCACACTGCGGCCATCCCGACGAAGAGGAGCGGGAACAGCAGGAAGACCTGGCCCTGGATGGACAGCGACCAGAAGTGCTGGAAGGGGCTCGCGGCAGCGTGGTTGCCGGCGTAGTAGTCCACGGCGTCGCGCTGGAGGACGAAGTTCTCCACGTACGCGAGCGACGCCCACGCCTGCTCGAGGACCGACGCCCAGCGCGTCCCGGGCAGGAACACGAGCGCGGCGAACACGGTGCCGGCGATCGTGACGGCCGCGGCGGGGAGGAGCCGGCGGAAGGTGTGGATCCAGTGCCGGCCCAGGTGCACCCGCACGCCGCGGCGGTAGCGGTCCGCGAACTGGCCGGTCATGAGGAAGGCCGAGATGAGGAGGAAGACGTCGACGCCGCCCGAGACCCTGCCGAGCCAGACGTGGTAGGCGACCACGAGGCCGAGGGCCACGGCCCGCAGGCCCTGGATCTCGGGGCGGAACTTCCGCTGCGCGGGCCCTTGGGCAGAACCGTGCGCGGGTCCCCCGGGGGCCGCCATGTGCCGGGGCTGGTACGTGGCGGTGACGGACTCAGGACGCGCGGACATCACGGTCGAGGGCCTCCTCGGGGCTTTGGGCAGAACGTTCATGCTATCGCGGCCGGAGAGCAGCTCGGGCCGCTTCCAGCGTCCATTCATTCCGGGGAAGCTGTGTGTACGTTGTGAAGGTCATTGCTCCCCGTTGTGAGGGCTGTCCACTGGCGGGAAGGGTCTCGGCCATGATGATGATCCGGGTGCAGGTCCCCACGGGGATGACAGAGGCCGTGGTCGGCGTCGCCCGGGACCACCGCGGCGTGGCCGAGGTCGTCGTGGTCTCGGAGGCCTCCCTCGAGCCGCCGGGCGACCTGATCGAGCTCCAGGTGGCCCGGGAGTCGGTCGAGCAGCTCCTCGAGGGCTTCGACGCCCTCGGGGTCCGCGACGCCGGCTCGGTGGCACTGTTCACCCCGGACGCCGTCCTCGGCGCCCGCGCCGATGAGGCGGTCGCGGAGGCCCCCGGCGAGGGGTCGGACGCCGTGATCTGGGAGGAGCTCAAGCAGCGCACCGGCTCGGACTCGCGGCTCACGTGGCAGTTCCTCGTGTTCCTCGTCGCCGCGACGAACCTCGCCGGGATCGGCATCGTGACCGATTCGACGATCGCGATCGTCGGGGCGATGGTGGTCGGGCCCGAATTCGGCCCCCTTGCCGCGGTGGCGGTGGCCCTGGTCGAGCGGCGGTGGGTGCTCGCACGGCAGGCCGCGCTCGCGCTCCTGGTCGGCTTCCCGGCCGCGATGCTGACGGTGGCGGCCGCGGCGGCCGTCTCGGTGCCGCTCCGGCTCTTCGATCCGGCGGTCGTGGCGGCGCCCGACTCCGCCGTCGAGTTCATCTACAAGCCCGGCCCGTACTCGTTCATCGTCGCCGTCATCGCGGGGGCGGTGGGCATGGTCTCCCTCGTCGGGAACAAGTCCTCGGCGCTGGTGGGCGTGTTCATCTCGGTCACCACCGTCCCCGCTGCCGGGTACGTCGCCGTCGCGCTCGTCCTGGGCCAGCCGGAGAAGGCGCTGGGCTCGGCGCTCCAGCTCGCGCTGAACCTGACCGGGATCGTGGTCGCCGCCGTCGTGGTCCTCGTCGTCTACCGCACACTCACCCCGGAGATGCCCCCGCAGGCGCTGGCGCGGCTGAGGGACCGCACGCACTGGTCGGCCGGCAGGCGCCGCCGCCGGTAGGCCCGCGCGGACGACGGCGGCGGGCCCCCTTCCGCTGGAAGGAGGCCCGCCGCCGTGGTCACCGCGCGCCGTCGTGCGCGCGGCGGGAACGAGCGTCAGTGGCTGTGGCCGGCGTGCTCGTCGTCCTCTTCGGCCGGCTTCTCGGCCACGAGGGTCTCCGTGGTCAGGACGAGGGCCGCGATGGACGCCGCGTTGCGCAGCGCCGAGCGGGTCACCTTGACCGGGTCGATGACGCCGGCCGCGATGAGGTCCTCGTACTCGCCCGTCTTGGCGTTGAAGCCGTGGTTGACCTCCGCCTCCTGGACGCGGGCGGCGACGACGAAGCCGTCGAACCCGGCGTTCTGGGCGATCCAGCGCAGCGGCTGGACGAGCGCGCGGCGCACGATGTTGACGCCCGCCGCGGCGTCGCCCGTGAGGGCCGTGACGGCCTCGTCCTCGTCGAGGGCGCGGACGGCGTGGACGAGCGCGGAGCCGCCACCGGCCACGATGCCCTCCTCGAGGGCCGCGCGGGTCGAGGACACGGCGTCCTCGATGCGGTGCTTCTTCTCCTTGAGCTCGACCTCGGTGGCCGCGCCGACCTTGATCACGCCGATGCCGCCCGCGAGCTTCGCGAGGCGCTCCTGGAGCTTCTCGCGGTCCCAGTCGGAGTCGGTGCGGGCCAGCTCGGCGCGCAGCTGCGCGACGCGGGCCTCGACGTCGGACGCCGAGCCGGCGCCGTCGACGATCGTCGTGTTGTCCTTGGTCACCGTGATGCGGCGGGCGGTGCCCAGCTGCTCGAGGCCCACCTGGTCCAGGCTGAGGCCGACCTCCGGGGAGACCACCTGGGCGCCCGTGAGGGTCGCGATGTCCTGGAGCATGGCCTTGCGGCGGTCGCCGAAGCCCGGCGCCTTCACGGCCACGACGCTCACGGTGCCGCGGATGCGGTTGACGATGAGGGTCGAGAGGGCCTCGCCCTCCACGTCCTCCGCGATGACGAACAGCGGCTTCGAGGCGGCCAGGACCTTCTCGAGCACCGGGAGGAACTCGGTGAGCGAGGAGATCTTGCCCTGGTGGATGAGGATGAGCGCGTCCTCGAGGACGGCCTCCTGGCGCTCCGCGTCGGTGACGAAGTACGGCGAGAGGTAGCCCTTGTCGAACTGCATGCCCTCCGTGAGCACGAGCTCGGTCTGGGTGGTCGAGGACTCCTCGATCGTGATGACGCCGTCCTGGCCGACCTTCTCGAAGGCCTCGGCGAGCAGCTCGCCGATCTCCTCCGACTGGGCCGAGATGGCCGCGACGTTCGCGACGTGGCGGCCCGAGACCTCGCGGGCGTTGTCGACGAGGCGTCCTGCCACGGCCTCGACCGCTGCCTCGATGCCGCGCTTGATCTCGCCCGGGGCGGCGCCGGCGGCCACGTTGCGCAGGCCTTCCTTGACCAGGGCCTGGGCGAGGACGGTCGCCGTCGTCGTGCCGTCGCCGGCGACGTCGTTGGTCTTGGTCGCGACCTCCTTGGCGAGCTGGGCGCCGAGGTTCTCGTACGGGTCGTCGAGCTCGACCTCGCGGGCGATCGTGACGCCGTCGTTCGTGATGGTGGGCGCGCCCCACTTCTTGTCGAGGACGACGTTGCGGCCGCGCGGGCCGAGCGTCACCTTGACGGTGTTGGCGAGCTTGTCGACGCCGGCCTCGAGGGCCTTGCGGGCGTCGTCGTTGAATGCGAGCTGCTTAGCCATGCAGTACTCCTGTGATTCCTGAGTGGGCCAAACACGGCACCCCGGCCGCCTGGGGCGGCCGGGGCGCAGCGCAGAGCGTTACTTGACGACGATCGCCAGGACGTCGCGGGCGGAGAGCACGAGGTACTCGGCGCCGCCGGTCTTGACCTCGGTGCCGCCGTACTTCGAGTAGAGGACGACATCGCCGACGGCGACATCGACCGGGACGCGGTTGCCGTTGTCGTCAACGCGGCCGGGGCCGACAGCGACGACCTCGCCCTCCTGCGGCTTCTCCTTGGCGGTGTCCGGGATGACAAGACCGGAAGCCGTGGTCTGCTCGGCCTCGAGCGGCTTGACGACGATGCGATCCTCGAGGGGCTTGATGGAGACCGACACGGATCTCTCCTTTTCATGAACGGGTCACGGGTTGGGGAGCCGGGCAAGCAACCGTCGTCGCGGGTGCCGGGAGCGTGCCTGACATGGTTAGCACTCGACGCTGCCGAGTGCTACCGCCGACTCTAGTGAGCAGGTTGGCACTCGGTCAAGGCGAGTGCCAGCGTGGCGCTCCTGCGAGGGCCGGCCGGGCCTGGCCTCGCCGGCCCTACTCCCCCGCGAGCTCGTCGAAGCTCAGGTCCTCGCCGTCGTCGCCGTTCTGCGGGCGCGAGAGGTAGAGGACGACGAGCGAGCCGATCAGGAGGACGAGGCCCACGATGACCCCCACGATGGACGCGGCCTTCACGCCCGCGTACTGGTCCCGCAGGGCCTGCGCCTCGGCGGTGGCGTCGTTGATGTTCTTGTCCCCGCCCATGGAGTACACGGCGGCGTTGAAGGCGTCGAGGCCGAGGACGACGGCGAGCAGCACCCCGGCGACGAGGGCGACGGCGATGCCTGCGATCAGGAGGGTGCGGGCCGCGGGGCGGAGCCGCATGAGGCTGCGCCCCCGATCCGGGCGCGCGGGCGACGGGTCAGCGGCTGGGGTGGACTCCATACGTCAACCCTATCCAATGAGCACCTCCGGACGGCGCCCATTTAGGCTGGAAGGATGCCCCATGACAAGCACACCCCGGAGCAGCTGGCGCCCCTGCTGACGCCGGAGGGCTGGGCCCTCCTCAATTCCCTCGGCCCCTACAGGGAGGACGACGCGCTCGCGCTGTCCTCCCGGCTGCGCAAGGAGGGTCACTCCCCCGAGCTCGTCTCGGCCGTCCTGTCCCAGGCACGGCTGCGCGCCAAGGCGCAGGCCAAGTTCGGGGAGTTCTCCGCCCACATGCTCTTCACGCGGGCCGGCCTGGAGCAGGCGACGCGCCTGTCGGTGGCCGCCCGGCACGCGCGGCGGTTCGTCGACGCCGGCGTGTCGCATGTCGCGGACCTCGGCTGCGGGCTGGGCGCCGACGCGCTCGCGATGGCCTCGCTCGACCTGGAGGTGACCGCCGTCGAGCTCGACGAGACGACCGCCGCCTGCGCGACCATGAACCTCATGCCGTTCCCCAAGGCGCGCGTGGTGCACGCGGACGCCCAGTCCGTGCCGCTCGAGGCGTTCGACGGCGTGTGGCTGGACCCGGCGCGGCGCGAGACGTCGTCGTCGGGCACCACGCGGATCTGGGACCCGGAGGAGTTCTCGCCGCCGCTGTCCTTCGTGGAGTCCCTCGCCGCGCGCGGCCTGCCCGTGGGCGTCAAGCTCGGCCCGGGGGTGCCGCACGAGTCCATCCCGGACGGCTGCGAGGCGCAGTGGGCGTCGGTCGACGGCGACGTGGCCGAGGTGGCGCTGTACTTCAACGCCCTCCGGCGCCCGACCGTGCGGCGCGCCGCCCTCGTGCTCTCCGCGGCGGGCGCGTCCGAGCTCGTCGCCGAGACCGACTTCGACGAGGGCACCGAGCCGCGCATCGGGCCGCTCGAAGGCTACCTCTACGAGCCCGACGGCGCCGTCATCCGCGCGGGCCTCGTCGCGGAGCTGGCCGAACGGCTCGGCGGCCACCTCGTCGACGAGCACATCGCGTACATCTGCGCGCCGGACCTCGTCGCGACCCCGTTCGCGCGCGCCTACCGCGTGCTCGAGGTGCGGCCGTACAGCGTCAAGGCCCTGCGCGCCTGGGTGCGCGAGGAAGGCATCGGCGTCCTGGACATCAAGAAGCGCGGCACCTCCGTCACGCCCGAGGAGCTGAGGAAGATGCTCCTGGTCGGGCAGAAGAAGGGCGCCTCGAAGAAGGCGACCCTGGTGCTGACGCGCATCGGCGAGCAGCGGGTGGCGGCGGTCGTCGAACCCGCCTGAGCTCCCCCCCACCCGTTGCGGGGTCCGACGTCACTGGGCCAGACGTCACTGGGCCCGCATGAACTCCTCGGCCGCGGCGACCTGCTCGGGCGACGGCGTGATCCCGGTGTAGAGGACGAACTGCTCGAGGGCCTGGATCGTCATGACTTCCGCGCCGGAGATGACGGTCTTCCCCGCGGCGCGGCCCGCGCGGGTGAGCGGGGTCTCGGGCGGGAGCGCGACGACGTCGAACACCACGCGCGCGGCGTCGATCGCCTCCTGGGGGAACGCGAGCGAGTCCGCGTCGGGGCCGCCCGCCATGCCGATGGGCGTGACGTTGACGAGGATGTCCGCCGCGGCGCAGCCGGGGGCTGTGTCCTGGAGCGCCGCCTCCACCGAGGGCTTCCACCCGAAGCCGTAGAGGTCCGCGAGCGCGCGCCCGGCTGCCTCATTGCGCGCCACGACCGTCACGTTCCGGAATCCGGCGTCGCGGAACGCCGCGGCGGTGGCCTTGGCCATGCCGCCCGACCCGCGCAGCATGACGCTCCACTCCGGGTCGAGCGCGTTGCGCTCGATCAGCTGGGCGATCGCCGTGTAGTCCGTGTTGTAGGCGGTGAGGACGCCGGAGTCGTTGACGATCGTGTTCACGGAGTCGATCGCGGCCGCCGAGGCGTCCATCCGGTCCACGAGCGCGATCACGTCCTCCTTGTACGGCATCGACACGGCGCACCCGCGGATCCCGAGCCCACGCACCCCGGCGATCGCCTGGGCGAGGTCCGTGGGCGCGAAGGCCTTGTAGATCCAGTTCAGGCCCAGGGCCTCGTAGAGGTAGTTGTGGAAGCGCGTCCCGTTGTTGCTCGGCCTGGCCGAGAGCGAGATGCACAGCGTCATGTCTTTGTTCAGGATCGGCACGGCACAAGGCTAGTGCCGCGCCGGTCCCGGTGTCGTCAGCCCTGGCGCGCCTTGACGCGGGGGTTCTTCTTGTTGATCACGAACGTCCTGCCGCGGCGGCGCACCACCTGCGCGCCCGGGATCTTCTTCAGCGCGTGGAGGGAGTTGCGGACCTTCATCGTGGTTCCTTTCGTCGGTCTGTGAGGTTCGTGGGCCTCGCACCCCTCAACAGTGAGAACTGTTCTCATATTCCGCGTCTCTGGTCCCCGCGGGGGCCGGGGTGTGCAATGGGACCATGGAGCCCACTCCCGCGAGCGCCAACCAGCCGCCGCCGCGCACGGACGTCGACGAGTTCTCCTCCAACGCCGCGCTCGTGGACGCGGTCCGCCGCCACGGCGCCGGGTGGGCCTCCGCCGAGCTCGCGGGGATCGGCCGGCTGACCGGCTCCGCGGAGTTCGCCGAGCATGCGCGCCTCGCCAACGTCCACCCGCCCGTGCTCCGGTCCCTGGACCGCTACGGCGAGCGCACGGACGAGGTCGACTACCACCCGGCCTACCACCACGTCCTCGGTGCGGCGGTCGCCCACGGCGCGCACACGTCGTCGTGGGCGGACCCGCGCCCGGGCGCCCACGCGGCGAGGGCGGCGGCGTTCATGCTCTTCGCCCAGGCTGAGCCCGGGCACGCGTGCCCTGTCTCCATGACGCACGCCGCGGTGCCCGCGGTGGTGGGCGAACCCGCCGTCGGGCGCGAGTGGCTGCCCCGGCTCCTCGGCGACGTCTACGACCCCCGGCTCGTCCCGCCCGCGGCAAAGCCCGGGGTGCTCATGGGCATGGCGATGACGGAGCGGCAGGGCGGCTCGGACGTGCGGGCCAACACCACCCGAGCGGTCGACGCCGGCGACGGCACCGCCCGCATCACGGGCGCCAAGTGGTTCTGCTCTGCGCCCATGAGCGACGCGTTCCTGGTCCTCGCCCAGGAGGACGCCGGGCTCTCGTGCTTCCTGGTGCCGCGCGTGCTCGAGGACGGGTCGCGGAACCCGTTCCGGCTCGTGCGGCTCAAGGACAAGCTGGGGAACCGCTCGAACGCCTCCGCGGAGGTCGAGTTCGACGACACACTCGGGTGGCGGCTCGGCGAGCCGGGCCGGGGCGTGCGGGCGATCATCCCGATGGTCCACGAGACCCGTCTGGACTGCGTCCTCGGGACCGCCGCGGGCATGCGGCAGGCCGTCGCGGAGGCGGTGTGGCACGCCCGGCACCGGCGCGCGTTCGGGCGGCTCCTCGCCGGCCAGCCGGCCATGGCAGCCGTGCTCGCCGACCTCGCGCTCGAGTACGAGGGCGCGGTGGCTCTCGGCATGCGGCTCGCCGCCGCGGACGACGCCGTGTGGCCGCGTCCGGGGGGTGACCTCGGCGCCACAGGGGGTGACCTCGGCGCCACAGGGGGTGACCTCGGCGCCACAGGGGGTGACCTCGGCGCCACACGGGGTGACCTCGGCGCCACACGGGGTGACCTCGGCCGGGAGAGGGCCTTCGCGCGGATCGCGACCGCGGTCGCGAAGTACTGGGTATGCAAGCGCGGCCCGGGCCACGCGGCGGAGGCCCTCGAGTGCCTCGGGGGCAACGGGTACACGGAGGATTTCCCACTGGCGCTGCGCTACCGGGAGCAGCCCGTCATGGCCATCTGGGAAGGGTCGGGTAACGTCGTGGCGCTCGACGTCCTGCGGGCGCTCGCGCGCGAACCCGAAACCGCCGAGGCCCTGGCCGAGGAGCTCGAACGGCCGCGCGGGGCAGACCCGGAGCTCGACGCCCACCTCGAACGCGCCCTCGCACTCATGGCGGACGCGGCACGGGAGCCCGAGGAGGCCCAGCGGTGGGCGCGGGCCCTGGCCGAGACCCTCGCCCTGGCTCTGGAGGCCGTCCTGCTCGTGGAGGGCGCGCCGTCGTGCGTCGCCGAGGCGTTCATCGCCTCCCGGCTGGGGCGCGAGCGCCGCCTCGGCTATGGCTGCCTCTCCGATACGGCGCGCGCCGAGGAGATCCTGGCCCGCGTGATGTGACTCAGCGACGCCGGCCGGTGCCCGCCCGACCCGTAGACTGGGGAGGACTTGTACGGCCCGCCGGCGGACCGCCGGCATGACCCGGGAGTAGACACCTGAAGATCGACTTCGCGCAGTCCGAGCAGTCCACCATCGGGCTGGAATGGGAGCTCGCCCTCGTCGACAAGCACGGCGGCGAGCTCGTCTCGGTCGCCCCGCAGGTCCTCGACCGTCTGGGCCACGAGCACGCCGAGCTGTTCTCCGACGATTGCCCCCGCATCCACCAGGAGCTGCTGCTCAACACGGTGGAGGTCGTCACGGGCGTCCACCACACCGTCGCCGACGCCACAGCGGACCTCGCCGAGTCCATCGCCGCGGTGCGGACGGTGACGGACCGCATCGGGGTCGAGCTCTTCTCCGCCGGAAGCCATCCCTTCAGCCCCCCGCGCCTCCAGCCGGTGACCGACAAGGAGCGGTACGCCAAGCTCATCGACCGGACGCAGTGGTGGGGCCGCCAGATGGTGATCTACGGGGTGCACGTCCATGTGGGCCTGGACCGGCGGGACAAGGCCATGCCCGTGCTGGACGCGCTCGTGAACTACTTCCCCCACTTCCAGGCCCTCTCGGCCTCGAGCCCCTTCTGGGGCGGCGAGGACACGGGCTACGCCTCCCAGCGCGCGCTCATGTTCCAGCAGCTTCCCACCGCCGGCCTGCCGTTCCAGTTCACCGACTGGGCCGGGTTCGAGGGCTACGTCCAGGACATGCTCACCACCGGGGTCATCGACACGATCAGCGAGATCCGCTGGGACATCCGTCCCGTCCCCCGGCTGGGCACCATCGAGATGCGGGTCTGCGACGGGCTCTCGACGCTCGAGGAGGTCGGCGCGATCGCGGCGCTGACCCAGTGCCTCGTCGAGGAGGCCTCGAGGGCCCTCGACGCCGGCGGAACCATCCCCACCATGCCGCCGTGGCACGTGCAGGAGAACAAGTGGCGCGCCGCCCGCTACGGCATGGACGCCATCATCATCCTCGATGCCGCCGGTAACGAGAAGCTCGTCACCGAGCACCTCACCGAAACCATGGAGCGGCTGGCCCCCATCGCGCGGGATCTCGGGTGCGAAGCCGAGCTGCGCGACATCGAGGGGATCATCCGGCGCGGTGCCGGGTACCAGCGCCAGCGCCGGGTCGCCGCGGACCACGGGGGCGACCTGCGGGCGGTGGTGCTCGAGGAGGCGCGGCTCATGCGCGAGGGCTACGGGGCGTGAACCCCGCCAGCCGGGGCGGCCGGAGTGGCCGCCGCCGCTCGCCCCTGCGGATCGTGCTGGTGCTCGCGCTGGCAGCCCTCGTGCTCGCCCTGACCTCCCACCCGCAGCCTGCCCTCTGGGTCGCCGGCGCCGCTGGCGTCTATGCGGCGGTGGAGGGTGTGCTGAGGTGGCGGCGACGGGCCTGAGGTGTGAAACTACACAAGTCAGGCCGCAGAAGGCACGATCTCGCCTGTCTTGTACTCCGACTTGTGCAGTTTCAGACGCCTGTCGACCGCTGATACGACCTCGCCGATCCATGCCCGCTCGAACATCACGTGCTCCCAGCTGAAACGCAGGACGGTGCAGCCTTCACGGACGAGCTCGTTGTAGCGGGTGCAGTCCCGGTGCAGGCTTTCACGTCCGCCGTGCCACTCGAAGCTGTCTGCTTCGGCGACGAGCAGCTTCAGTTTGGCGAGGTCCACCCGATACTCGCCGCCTTCCGTTGCGATCTTCACCTGAGGTTCCATCACCACGCCTGCTTCGAGGCACGCGGCCCTGAGCCCTGACTCGAAGGCGTTCGCCGCCCGTCCGTCCATCGCAGCGAGGACCATCTGCTGAGCCCTCCGGTTCCTGCCCACCCAGTCGCGTGCTGCATCCCGCAGCTGGCTTGGTGTGGCTCTGCCCAGACGAAGTGCGGAATCGGCGATGGCGAGTCCCTCGGCGAATGGGAGGCCTGCAGCGCAGTCGAGCACGGTACGGACCACGGATGTAGCCTGGACAGCACCCCTTGCGACCAGCTCACGCGGGGGCAGGAGCCGAGTGACGACCCTTGTGCCTGGGACCACCCGGGCCCGGCGTCCCCGAGGAACCGCCACCTCGACGAGCTCAGGTCGATGCAGGACTCCGAGCCCGTGGGCGAGCGCGGCCGACCTGCCGAAGAGAACGCCCCTGGCCTTAAGGGCCAACTGCTCTGCCGCTGCAACGGAAGCGAGCGCATAGAGCCCTTGCCCTACCCGGAGGACGTCTCCAGTCGCGACGGCCGCAGCCACACTGCGTGCGGGGAAATGCTGCAGCAGCTGGGCCGCCCGGGCACTCCCGCCGACAGCAGCCAGGTACTCAGCGACATGTTCCACCCTCACATCCTCCCGGTGGTCCAAGGCGGGAGCAGGCCCCGTTGGCCATCTGTGGACAACTCGGGAGGGGTCAGTGTCAGGAACTGCACAACCCGGACGGCCAGAAGGCGTCCAAGGTGCGCGGGCGCCCACGAGTTGTGCACTTTGAAACCAGCACCCCGCGGAAGCCGCTATACGGTCACGGAGGTCACCGGCAGTGAGGACTCGGGCGCGAAATCGAGGTCGCTCGGCTGGCCGCCGTCCATGATGACCCGGGCCGCGAGGGCAGCCACCATCGCGCCGTTGTCGGTGCACAGGGAGAATTCGGGGACCGCCAGGGAGATCCCCGCGGCCGCGCACCGCTCAGCCGTGAGCTCCCGCAGTCGCGTGTTGGCCGCCACGCCGCCCCCGAGCAGCAGGTTCTCGATGCCCTGCTCGCGGCACGCGAGGATGGCCTTGGACGTGACGACGTCCACGACGGCCTCCTGGAAGGACGCCGCGATGTCCGCGACCGGGACCGGCTCGCCCGCCGCCTCGAACTGCTCGACGCACCGCGCCACCGCGGTCTTCAGGCCGGAGAAGGACCAGTCGTAGCGGCGCGCCGCGGGGTCCTCGGCGGTCCCCATGTACTTGGGCTGCGTGAGCCCGCGGGGGAACCGGATGGCCTTGGGGTTGCCTTCGCGCGCGATCCTGTCGATCGCCGGCCCGCCGGGGTAGCCGAGCCCGAGCAGTCGGGCCACCTTGTCGTAGGCCTCGCCGGCGGCGTCGTCGATCGTCGAGCCGAGCAGCTCCACATCCCCCGCGATGTTCCGCACCCGCAGCACCTCGGTGTGCCCGCCGGAGACCAGCAGCGCGCCGAGGTCCGGCGGCAGCGCTCCCCCGTACACGCCTCCGTCAAGCAGTCCCACCCCCACGTGTGCCACGAGGTGGTTGACGGCGAAGAGCGGCTTGCCGGTCGCGACGGCGAGCGCCTTCGCGCCGCACACCCCCACCATGAGCGCGCCCGCGAGTCCCGGTCCCGACGTGACGGCCAGGGCATCGACCTCGTCGAGCGTGACGCCGGCGGTCTCCAGCGCCTCGCGCAGCGTCGGCACGAGCGCGTCGAGGTGCGCGCGAGACGCAATCTCGGGGATCACGCCGCCGAACCGCACATGCTCGTCCATCGAGGAGGAGACGGTGTTGGCCAGCAGGCGCGTCCCCCGCACAATGCCCACGCCGGTCTCGTCGCACGAAGACTCGATGCCGAGGACCAGCGGCTCGTCGCGGTTCATTCGCGTTCCCCTTCCGCCCCGACGGGTGCGAGTGCCAGCTGCATGATGAGTGCGTCGACGCCGTCGCGGTAGTACCGCCGGCGCACGTGGATCTGCCGGAAGCCGAAGCGCCGGTACAGCGCCTGGGCCCGCGGGTTGTCGGCGCGGACCTCGAGCAGGACGTCGGCGGCGCCCCGCCGTCGTGCCTCCGCGATGAGCTCGGTCAGGAGCGCAGAGCCGATCCCCCGCCCCTCGAACTCGGGCACGACGGCGATCGTCTGCACGTCCGCGATCGGCTCGACGCACATGAGCCCCGCATACGCCACGATCTCTCCCGCGGGCCCCTGCGCGACGTAGTACCGCCGCGTCTCGGGCTGCGCGAGCTCGTCGCGGAACATCTGCTTGGGCCACGCGTCGATGGGGAACAGCGCCGTCTCGAGGGCGTGGACCGCGGGCACGTCCGCCTCGGTCATGTCGCGGAGCACGACGCCGGCGGGCAGCTCGCGCGCGCCGCTCACAGGGCGCGCTTCCGGGGGCCGGGGACCTGCGCGTCGGACTCGCGGAGGTACAGGGGGGTCGTGTCGGCGAGCTGGGAGCCTGCCGCGAGCCGGGCCACGGCGACGAGGCCGAGCGAGGCGGCGGTCGGCTGCGCGGCGTCGAACGCTGCCACGGGCCGGGCGCCGGCGGAGGCGAGCTGCTCCGGGTAGATCCCGGCCCCGGCCCCGTAGACCGGGAGTGCGGGCAGCTCGCCGGGCGAGGTCACGTGAGGGCCGTCGAGGAGCGTGCCGTCCGCGGCGTACCGGGCCCAGTAGAGCTCCTTGCGGCGCGCGTCGGTCGCGACGAGGAACTCGCCCGACGGCGCGCCCTCCGCGACGGCGTCCCACGCGAGGGCGTCGAGGCTCATGAGGCCCTCGAGCGGCGTGTCCCAGGCGAAGGCGAGGGCTCTGGCGGTGGCGATCCCGGAGCGGAGGCCGGTGAAGGGGCCGGGCCCGACGCCGACGACGATCCGGGCGATGTCCGCCCCGCCCACGGACTGCTCGTCGAGGAGGGCGCGGATGCCCGGCGCGAGGACCTCGGCGTGGGACTTGGTGTCCTCGGTGGCAAACGATGCGAGGACGGCAGCGTCACTGAAGGACTCGTGGCAGCGGATGAGCGCCGCCGATGCGATGGCTGACGTGTCGATGGCGAGGACGATCATCAGCCTGCCTCCCGCTGGGAAGGGGTGACCTCGGCGCCACCAGGGGTGACCTCGGCGGCAGACGGGGTGACCTCGGCGCCACCAGGGGTGACCTCGGCGCCAGACGGGGTGACCTCGGCGGAGGCGGGGCGGTCGACGGCAGGCCACGCCACCTGCGGGTGCTCGGCCCACCGCGGGCCGAAGGCGCGGATCCTCAGCAGGCGCGGCTCGTCGTCGTCCTCGGTGTCGAAGTCGAGGACGGGCGCGGCGTGGTCGGCCCCGGGCGCCGGCGCCCCCGCCCGTACCAGCTCGATGTCCAGCCACGAGTCGACGAGGTGCTCGACGCGCCCGCGGCCCCACTCGACGACCGTGACGGCGGTGTCCGCCCAGTTCTCGAGGTCGAGGTCGTCGATCTCGCCCTCCCCCTCGAGGCGGTACGCGTCGACGTGGACGAGGTCCGGGCCGCCGGGGCGGGGCCCGTCGGGCAGGTTGGGGTGGATCCGCACGAGCACGAACGTCGGCGAGATGATGCCGGACCGCACTCCGAGCCCCTCGCCGAGGCCCTGGGTGAACGTGGTCTTGCCGGCGCCGAGCTCACCCGTGAGGACGATGAGGTCACCGGGTGCGAGCGCGCCGGCGAGCGCCGCGCCGAGCGCCTGCGTCTCCTCGGCGGAGGCGGGCGCGAAGGCGAGCTCCCACGCCGGGGCGCCGGCAGCGCTCACGCACCCTCCCCGACGTAGACGCGCGGCACGCGCGGGCTGATGCGCGTGACGATCTCGTAGTTGATGGTGCCGGCGGCACGGGCCCAGTCGTCGGCGGTGGGGCCGCCGTTGTCGCCGGTGCCGAACAGCACGGCCTCGGCGCCGGCGAGCGCTGCGGGTTCGGGGTCCGGGCCGAGGTCGACCACGACCTGGTCCATCGCGACCCGCCCGGCGACGCGGTGCGTCTCCCCCGCGATCTGCACGGGGCCGCCGGAGGAGGTCCGGGGCACGCCGTCGGCGTAGCCGAGCGGGACGAGGGCGAGCGTCGCGGCGTCGCGCGTGCGGTAGAGCAGGCCGTAGGAGACGCCCTGGTCGGCGCGCACGCGCTTGGCCTGGGAGAGGGTCGCGCGGAGGGTCATGGCCGGGCGGAGGCCGAGGTCCGCGGAGCTCTGGTCCGGGAACGGCGAGAGCCCGTACACGGAGATCCCCACCCGGACCAGGTCGAAGTGGGCGTCCGGGCGGGAGAACACGGCCGGGGAGTTCGCGATGTGGCGCACCTCGAGGTCGCAGCCGGCGTCCTCGGCCACGGCGACAGCCTCGCGGAACGCGTCGAGCTGGGTGTCCGTCTCGGGGCGGTGGGGCTCGTCGGCCACGGCCAGGTGGCTGAACACGCCGACGACGCGCAGGAGCCCCTCGTCCTGGTACTCGACGGCCTCGCCGACGAGGGAGTCCCAGCGCTCGGCGGTGGCTCCGTTGCGGCCGAGGCCCGTGTCGATCTTGAGGTGCACCCGCGCGGGCCGCTGCTGCTCGCGGGCCGCCGCGACGATCCGGTCGAGCTCCCAGCCGGAGCAGCCGAGGTCGATCCCGGCGGCGACGGCGGCGGAGAAGTTCGAGTCGGGCGTGTGCAGCCAGGCGAGGATGGGCGCGTCGATGCCGGCGGCGCGCAGGGCGAGGGCCTCGGAGATGTGGGCGACGCCGAGCCACGCCGCCCCGGCCGCGAGCGCGGCGCGGGCCACCTGGACGGCGCCGTGCCCGTAGGCGTCCGCCTTCACGACCGCCATGACCCGGGCGGGGTCCGCCACCTGCCGCAGGACGCCGACGTTGTGGCGGATCGCATCGAGGTCGACGACGGCGGCGCGCTCGGGCACGCGGGCGGTGGGCAGACTGGAGGGGGCTGGGGTGGGCTCGGAAGTCACGCCAGCAGTCTACTCGGGGCTCAGAACACGCCGTTTCCGTGGGGCGTGGCCTCCGGGATGGGCTGGATCGCGTCCCAGTGCTCGACGATCTTCCCGTCCTTGAGCCGCCACAGGTCCCAGTAGGCGACGGGCACGCCGAACTCCCCCTCGGAGACTGTCAGCACGAAGTTGCCCTGGCCCACGAGGTGGTGGACCGTGCGGTAGACGAGTTCCTTGCCCTCCGAGGCCCACTTCGCGACCGCAGCACCGAACCCGTCGAGGCCGTCGGCGGCCTCGGGGTTGTGCTGGTGGTACTCCTCGGAGGAGATGTAGTCGGCGAGGGCGGAGTAGTCGCGGCCGATGAGGACCTTCTCCGCGAACTCCGCCACGAGCGCCTTGTTGGCTCCGGTCCGGTCGAGGTCCTCGACGTCCGCGGGCCCGTCGGTCTGCGAACGGCCGCTCGCGGTCGGCTCGACGACCGGGACGAGGATGTCCCAGTGCTCGGCGTTCTTCCCGTCCTCCATGCGCATGAGGTCGAACGCGACGAGCGGCGCGGGGCCGAACCCCGCGTAGGTCCCGTGGAGCACGGCGTAGTCGCCGTCCTCGAACGCGCGCGCCGGGGTGTACGCGAAATCGGCGGGAAGCGTGCGGAGGGCTTCCTTGAACCCCTCCCGGCCCGCTGGCGCGTACAGCGAATGCTGGATGTAGTCCTCGGCCCAGTAGTCGTCCACGGCATCGATGTCCCGGTCGACGAAGGCCGCCTTGGCTGCTGCCCGCAGGCGCTCGAGGTTGCTCATGCCGCCATGGTGCGCCCGCCCCCGGCGGCGCACAAGGGACGCACGACGCCGCCGGGCCGGCTTCCGCGGCAACGTAGCCTTGGGAGCGTGCAGCACCTCCACCGCGTGGCGATGATCTCCCTCCACACGTCTCCGCTCGAGCAGCCGGGTGCCGGGGACGCCGGCGGCATGAACGTCTACGTCTCGCACCTGGCCCGCGCCCTCGCGGCAGCGGGCCTGGCGGTGGACATCTACACGCGCGCCACCGATCCGGCCCAGCCGGACGTCGTGGCGCTGGCGGAGGGCGCGCTGGTCCACCACATCGAGGCCGGCCCCCGCCGCCGGCTCGCGAAGGAGCAGATGCCTCCGCTGGCCGAGGAGTTCGCGGCCGGGGTGCTGCGCCGGATGCGCGCCGGCCTCGCAGCGGGAGGCGAGCGGACCGGCGTCGTGCATTCGCACTACTGGGTGTCCGGGATCGCGGGGCTGCGGGTTTCGGACGAGCTGGGCATCCCGCTGGTCCACACGATGCACACCATGGCGCGGGTGAAGAACCTGCACCTCGCCGCGGGCGACACGCCCGAGCCGAGCAACCGCGAGCGCGGCGAGCAGAGGATCGCCGACGCCGCGGCCCGGCTGACGGCGAACACGCCGGCCGAGCGGGACGAGCTCGAGCGGCACTACGGGGTGGACGAGGACCGGATCGACGTGGTCTCCCCCGGTGTGGACCTCTCCGTGTTCCGGCCGGCGTTCCGCACGGGCTCCCGCGCCGGGCGAGGGATCGCGCCCGGGACGTTCCATGTGCTGTTCGCGGGTCGGATCCAGCGGCTGAAGGGGCCGCAGGTGCTCGTGGCCGCGGCGGGGGTGCTTCGGAGGCGGCGCCCGGACATCCCGCTGCGCGTGTCGATCGTGGGGGCGCCGAGCGGCTCGGCCGGGCTGGACCTCGACGTGCTCGTGGGCGAGGAGGGGCTCGACGGCGTCGTGCGCCGCCTCCCGCCCGCGCCCGCGGCGGAGCTCGCGGACTGGTTCCGCTCCGCCGACGTCGTGGCGATGCCGAGCTTCTCGGAGTCGTTCGGGCTCGTGGCGCTCGAGGCGCAGGCGTGCGGGACCCCCGTGGTGGCGGCCCGGGTCGGCGGGCTCACGCGCGCGGTGTGCGACGGCCGCACCGGATTCCTCGTCGACGGGCACGAGCCCGAGGCGTGGGCCGCCGTGCTCGAGCAGCTCCACGACGACCCGGAGACGCGCACCGACCTGGGGCGAGCGGCGTCGATCTATGCCGAGCGGTTCGGCTGGGAGCAGACCGCCGAGGCCACCCGTCAGGCGTACCGCGCGGCGCTGCGCGAGCGCGCGATGGCGGCGGAGCACGCCGTCGTCCCCTGACCCGCCGAGGTCACCCCCTCTGCCGCCGACGTCACCCCCTCTGCCGCCGACGTCACCCCCTCTGACCCCGAGATCACCCCCAACACAGCACGTGACCCCCAGAAGGTGACCCCCAGAAGGTTCGCGCTGAATGGGCGGGGCGCGGGGTAGGGTGACGCCATGACCGCCTTGGCATCGTCGCCGGGCGCCCGGGATTCCGGGAGCTCCGCGTCCACCGCAGCCCCCACAGACCTCGAGATCGCACGCGCGGCGACCCTCCGCCCCATCGAGGAGATCGCCGAGCGGGCCGGGATCCCCGCTGACGCGCTGGAGCTGTACGGGCGGTACAAGGCGAAGATCGACGTCGCCCGCCTCCCCCGGCAGGACCGCCGCGGCCACGTCGTGCTCGTCTCGGCGATCTCCCCGACCCCGGCCGGGGAGGGCAAGTCCACGCTCACCGTCGGGCTCGCCGACGCCCTGTCCCGCGCCGGGAAGAGGACCATGATCGCGATCCGCGAGCCGAGCCTCGGCCCGATCCTGGGCATGAAGGGCGGCGCGACCGGGGGCGGCCGGTCCCAGGTGCTGCCGATGGAGGACATCAACCTCCACTTCACGGGGGACTTCCACGCCATCACGGCAGCGAACAATGCACTGTGCGCCCTGATCGACAACCACGTCTTCCAGGGCAACGCCCTGCAGATCGACCCGCGGCGTGTGACCTTCAAGCGGGTCATGGACATGAACGACCGCTCCCTCCGCGACATCGTCATCGGCCTCGGCGGCCCCACCCAGGGCGTCCCGCGCGAGGCGGGCTTCGACATCACCGTGGCCTCGGAGGTCATGGCGGTGTTCTGCCTCGCATCCTCGGTCGAGGACCTCAAGGAGCGCCTGGGCCGCATCACCTTCGGCTACACCTACGACCGCAGGCCGCTCACCGTCGCGGACCTCGGCGCGGCCGGCGTCATGGCGATGCTCCTGAAGGACGCGATCAAGCCGAACCTCGTCCAGACCATCGCCGGCACGCCGGCGCTCGTGCACGGCGGACCGTTCGCGAACATCGCGCACGGCTGCAACTCGGCGCTGGCCACGACGACGGCGCGGCGCCTCGCCGACATCGTGGTCACCGAGGCGGGGTTCGGCGCGGACCTTGGCGCCGAGAAGTTCATGGACATCAAGGCCCGGTACGCGGACGTGGCGCCGTCCGCCGTCGTGCTCGTGGCGACCGTGCGGGCGCTCAAGATGCACGGCGGCGTGCCCAAGGGCGGGCTCGCCGTGCCGGACGCGGCCGCGGTCGAGCGCGGCTTCGCGAACCTCGCCCGGCATCTGGAGAACGTGCGCAAGTTCGGGCTCGAGCCCGTGGTGGCGGTCAACCGGTTCGGGACCGACACGCCCGAGGAGCTCGACGCCGTCGTGCGCCTGTGCGGCGCGGCGGGCGCCCGCGTGGCGGTGGCGGACGTGTGGGGCCGCGGCGGCGGGGGCGACGGCGGCGACGACCTCGCGCGCGAGGTGCTCGCGGCGCTCGAGGAGCCCGGGACGTGCCGGCCCCTGTACCCGCTCGAGCTGAGCGTGGAGGAGAAGATCGCCACGGTGGTGCGGGAGGTCTACCGCGGTGCCGGCGTCGAGTTCTCGGAGCAGGCGCGGCGGACTCTGGCGCAGATCCACGAGAACGGCTGGGACGGGCTGCCGGTGTGCATGGCGAAGACGCAGTACTCGTTCTCGGACAATCCGGCGCTGCTCGGCGCCCCCGAGGGGTTCACGGTGCACGTGCGGGAGCTGTGGCCGCGCACGGGCGCGGGGTTCATCGTGGCCGTGACCGGGACCCTCATGACGATGCCCGGCCTGCCGAAGGTGCCAGCCGCGATGCGCATGGACCTCGACGACGATGGCGAGGTCGTCGGACTGTTCTGACGCGAGTGTGACGCGCGCCGCTTCTTGACGCGCGCCGGCGAAGCACCTAGCCGAGGGAGCGCCCCCCAAATCAGCCCATCAACGCTCCCTCGGCGTCCGCGCGGACGCAAGATCCAAGATAGTGTTGCTATCCACGGAGGCGCCATAGGGATAGAAACATGCGCCGTCACTATCCAATGACGTGTGGCTCCTCCACCGACTCATCGGCACCGAGGGAGCCGCGGGAGGGACCGTGAAGCTCAGCGAACTCAGCGACCGGTCGGGGACGCCTGTCCCCACCATCAAGTTCTACCTGCGGGAGGGACTTCTGCGCCCCGGGAAGCCCGTCACCGCCACCCTCGCGGACTACGGCCCGGCCCATCTCACGCGGCTGGGCACGATCAGCACGCTGCGCAGGGCCGTCGGACTCAGCGTGGCCCAGGTGCGCGCCGTCGTGGGCCTGATCGACGAGGGCGCGGACCGCATCGAGGTCATGAAGGCGCTCCAGGCCGTGATCCAGCGCCTCGACGCGCCCCGGCCCGGGCGCACCGCGGCGGGGAACCAAGTCGTGGCGGCCGTGGGGTGGCCGGACGTCCCGACCGGGGCCCGCGCCGCGCTGGATGCGCACCTCGAGGCGATGGCGGCGCTCGGGGTCATGCCCACCGACGCCCAGCTCACCGCGTACGCGCGCGCCGTCGACGACATCGCTGCCGCCGACGTCGCGAACGCGGTCGAGGCCGAGGACCTCGAGGAGCTCGTGGTCCGCGCCGCGGTCGGCATGCACATGAACGCCGAGCTGGTCCAGCGCCTGCTCGCGCTCGCGCAGACGAGCCGGTCGATCATGAGCTACGGCCGGGCGGCCCCCGGCCCGAGCCGCCTGAGCCCCCCGGCGCCGGGCCCGTGACGCACGACGGCGCGTGTCCTGCCCCCGCGGGCCGGGCACGCGCCGTCGTGGGCGGCTGTCAGGCCGGCGCCGGCTCGCTCGGTGCCGCCTCCGCGCCCTCGCTCGCGTGCGCGGGCTTGATGTTCTGGTTGACGTGGAAGAAGTTGTCCGGGTCGTAGACGGACTTGACCTGCGCCAGCCGGGCGAAGCTGGGGCCGTAGTTCGTCTCGATGCGCGCCTGGTCGTCGGCGTCCTGGAAGTTGATGTACCCGGCGGGCTCGGTGAACTCGTGCAGGGCGCTCCAGTAGCGGCGCACCCAGTCGATGTTGGCCTCGTTGTCCGCCGGGTCCTCCCACGCCCCCGCGATGACGGGCGCGAAGTTCACGTCCCGGTACGGGAACGCGGTGGCGCCGGCCGGCACGCGCTGCACCGCGCCGTCGATCGGGTAGAAGTGGTTGGCGGTGGAGAGGCTCGGCACTGTCGATCCGAACTGCTGGGCCACGCGCAGGATGTCGTCGCTGAGCTCGCGGGCGAAGTCCGCCTTCCAGTAGCCCTGCAGGCCCGGCGGGTTGGCGGCGTCGAATGCGGCGTTGAGGAACGGGTACGGCATCGGGGCCACGAGGGACCCGACCGTCGGCGCCGCCTTGAGCACAGGGGCCCACCGCGACTCCCCCTCGGCGAGGTCCCCGGTCCACATCCCCACGATCAGCGCCACCTGCCGGCCGTGCCACTCCTCGGGGATGAACGGGACGGGCGGCGCCTGGTGGTAGGCGAAGAACGCGCCGAACTCCTCGGGCTGGGACGCGATCCAGTCGCGGTAGAACTCCCCGACGGCGATGCCCTCGGCCGCGGGGAACGCGACGATGCCCACGTGGACGGTGTCGACGTCGTGCAGCGCGAACTCGAACGAGGTCACCACGCCGAAGTTGCCGCCGCCGCCGCGCAGGGCCCAGAACAGGTCCGGCTCGGACTCGGCGCTGGCGCGGACGAACCGGCCGTCGGCGAGGACCACGTCCGCGGAGAGGAGGTTGTCGCACGCGAGGCCGTGCTTGCGCGCCAGGTAGCCGATCCCGCCGCCGAGCGTGAGCCCGGCGACCCCGGTCGTGCTGAGGATGCCGCCGGTGCTCGCGAGCCCGAACGCGTGCGTGGCGTGGTTGTAGTCGCCCCACGTCGCGCCGGCCTCTGCCCGGGCGCGCTTCTCCTGCGGGTCGACCCAGACGCCGCGGTGCGCGGAGAAGTCCAGGACGAGTCCGTCGTCGACCGTTCCGAAGCCGGGTGCGCTGTGGCCGCCGCCGCGGATGGCGAGGTCGAGCCCCGCGTCGCGCGCGAACCGCACCGCGGTGATCACGTCGGCGGTCTGCGCGACGCGCAGCACCGCGGCGGGATGTTTGTCGACCATGCCGTTGTAGACGCGCCGGGCGGCCTCGTAGCCCTCGTCATCGGGCTCGATCACGGGGCCGCGGACGCTCTCGCGGAGCGCGTTGAAGGCTGGGGTGGACATGGAATCCTCCTGATGAGGATCTCGCGAGACTCACTCTCCGACGCACACCGCGCCTCGCACGCCCCCAGATCGGCCGCGCCGCTGACACCTCCGGTCTACGCCGGCGGTCAGCGGCGCGGCGACGGCAGGACTGCCCATCCGGCGGATTGGGCAGAAATGCCTAGCGCTCGAGCTCGCCCCGGATGAAGGCCTCGACGTCGGCGCGGGCCGCGTCGTCGTTCTTCTGCACGGGCGGGGACTTCATGAAGTAGGCGCTCGGGGACGTGAGCGGCCCGCCGATCCCGCGGTCGAGGCCGATCTTGGCCGCGCGGACCGCGTCGATGATGACGCCGGCGGAGTTGGGCGAGTCCCAGACCTCGAGCTTGTACTCGAGCGAGACGGGCGCGTCGCCGAAGTTGCGGCCCTCGAGGCGCACGAACGCCCACTTGCGGTCGTCGAGCCACTGGACGTAGTCCGAGGGGCCGATGTGCACGTCGCGGGCCGCGAGCTCGGCCTCGACATTGGAGGTCACGGCCTGGGTCTTGGAGACCTTCTTCGACTCTAGGCGGTCACGCTCGAGCATGTTCTTGAAGTCCATGTTGCCGCCGACGTTGAGCTGGTACGTGCGGTCCACGGTCACGCCGCGGTCCTCGAACAGCTTCGCGAGGACGCGGTGGGTGATGGTCGCGCCGATCTGGCTCTTGATGTCGTCGCCCACGATGGGCACCCCGGCCGCGCGGAACTTCTCGGCCCATTCCGGCGTGCCGGCGATGAACACGGGCAGCGCGTTGACGAACGCGACGTGCGCGTCGATGGCGCACTGCGCGTAGAACTTCGCGGCCTGCTCCGAGCCGACGGGCAGGTAGCAGACCATGACGTCCACGCGGGCCTCGCGCAGGGCCGCGACGACGTCGACGGGCTCCTCCGCGGACTCCTCGATGGTCTCGCGGTAGTAGCGGCCCAGTCCGTCGAGGGTGTGGCCGCGCTGGACGGTCACGCCCGTGGGGGGGACGTCCGCGATCTTGATCGTGTTGTTCTCGCTCGAGACGATCGCGTCGGCCAGGTCGAAGCCGACCTTCTTGCCGTCCACGTCGAACGCGGCGACGAATTCGAGGTCGCCCACGTGGTAATCGCCGAACTCGACGTGCATGAGGCCGGGGACGGTGCCCGCCGGGTCGGCGTCCCGGTAGTAGTGCACGCCCTGCACGAGGGAGGCGGCGCAGTTCCCCACGCCCACGATGGCAACACGGATCTTCTTCTCTGACACGTCACTCCTTGCGTTCACTGGGCCCAGCGGCGCTGCTGCGACGCCAGAGCACAGCCATCCTAACGGCGCGGCGCCCTTCCCCAGCCCGTGTGTCACCTGCCTACACTGGCCGCATGGCACGCAAGAAGAAGTGGAGTGAGCTTTCCGGCGGACAGCGCTTCGGGGTGGTGGTCGGCGCGGTCATCCAGATCGCGCTCCAGGCCGCAGCCCTGCGGGACCTCAAGAAGCGCCCGGCGGACCAGGTCAACGGGCCCAAGATCGCGTGGGTGCTCGGGTCCTTCGTGAACACGATCGGCCCGATCGCGTACTTCCTGTTCGGCCGGAAGTACGGCCAGTCGGCCGCGTCGCGCGGCACCGGGGACAGCGCGTCCTCGGCAGGCCTCAAGACGTCGATGGGCGTCAACATCGGCAAGCGCATCGGCTGACCCGCCTTCGGGCTCAGGACGGCACGGCGACGGGGAGGGGCGCACGACGGCGAGTGGTCGCCGTCGTGCGCCCCTCCCCCTTCCGTCTGGGGGTCACCTCCTGGGAGTCACCTCCGGAGGTCAGTCCGCCAGGATCGCGTCGATGCGGTCCAGCTCCTCGGTGCTGAACGAGAGGGTGCGCAGGGCGCCGAGGCTGTCCTCGAGCTGCTGGACTGACGATGCCCCGATGAGCGCGGACGTGACCGGCGGCGCGCCGTTGGGGCGCGGGCGCAGGACCCACGAGATGGCCATCTGCGCGAGCGTCTGCCCGCGCTCGGCCGCGAGGTCGTTGAGCTTCCGGGCGGTGCCGAGGCTCTCCTCGGTCTGGGCCGTCGTCAGGAAGTGCTCCTGGGAGGCGCGGGATCCCTCGGGGATGCCCGCGAAGTAGCGGTCGGTGAGCCGGCCCTGAGCGAGCGGGCTGTAGACGATGGACCCGGCGCCGGCCTGGTCGAGGGCCTGGTACAGGTCGGGGCTCCCCTGCTCGGTCCAGCGGTCCAGCATCGAGTAGCGCGGCTGGTGGATGAGCAGGGGCGTGCCGAGGTCCTTCAGGATCGCCGCGGCCTCGAGCGTCTTCTCCGGCGAGTAGGACGAGATGCCGGCATACAGGGCCCGCCCCGAGCGCACGGCGTAGTCGAGGGCGCCCATCGTCTCCTCGAGGGGCGTCTCGGGGTCGAAGCGATGGCTGTAGAAGATGTCCACGTACTCGAGGCCCATCCGGGCGAGCGACGCGTCGAGGCTCGAGATGAGGTACTTGCGCGAGCCCCACTCGCCGTAGGGACCGTCCCACATGAGGTAGCCGGCCTTGGTCGAGATGACGAGCTCGTCCCGGTACGGCCGGAAGTCCTCGCGGAGGTGCCGGCCGAAGTTCCGCTCGGCGCTTCCCGGGGGCGGGCCGTAGTTGTTGGCGAGGTCGAAGTGGGTCACGCCGAGGTCGAAGGCCCGCCGGAGGATGTCGCGCTGGACCTCGAAGGGCTTGTCGTCCCCGAAGTTGTGCCACAGGCCCAGGGAGATGGCCGGAAGCTTGAGGCCGCTGCGGCCCACGCGCCGGTACTGCATGGAGGGGTAGCGGTCAGCCGCTGCGGTGTACGTCACAGTCCACGATCCTAGCCGCAGCGGCCAGCGGGCGTCCTAGGCCGGAATCCGCATCGTGAGCGCCCGGGGGTCCACCCGCACGGCGAGCGTCCGCCCGGTGCCGAGGTGGTCGCCGTCGATCTGGATGTCGTGGGGACGGGACGCGGCGACGTGGATGGCGTTGCCGGTGTAGTGCCCGAGGTCCGGGGGCGTGTGGCGCCGCCAGCGGGACAGGAGGGAGCCGGCCATCCGGAACCAGCCGACCACTCCGCTCGGCGCGACGGCGAGGACGTCGAGGATCCCGTCGTCCACGGTGGCACCGGGGAAGACCTCGACATCCCCCTGGATCTTCCCGCAGTTGCCGATCATGACGCCGCGCTGGCGCCGCTGGAGCTTGAGCTTGCCGTCCACGTAGACCTTGATGAGGTACGAGTCCCCGACGATCGTCTGCGCCGCCGCGACGATGTAGGCGAACCAGCCCGCCTTGGCCTTCAGGTCGTCGTTCGTGTTCGCCATGATGGTCGCGTCGAGGCCCATCCCGGCCATCACCGCGAAGGCGAGCTCGTCGCCGTCGTCCACCCGCGCCCAGGCCACGTCCACGTCCCGGGTCGCCGTCCCGAAGGCGGCGTCGAGCGCCGTGCTCCGGTCGTCCACGGGGATCCCGAGGTTGCGGCAGAGCAGGTTGCCGGTCCCCAGGGGCACGACGGCGAGCGGGACACCGCTGCCGGCGAGCTCGCCGGCCGCCGCGCGCACCGTCCCGTCCCCGCCGCCCACGACGACGAGCCCCGCCCCGCGCTCGAGGGCCTCGCGGGCCATGCCCCCGCCCGGGTCTTCGACCGTCGTCTCGAGGACGAGCGGCTCGTAGCCCTCGGCCTCGCACCGGCTGCGGAAGTCCGCCGCCAGCGGTTCCGCTCCGGCCTTGCTCGGGTTCACGATGAGTGCGCAGCGTTCCACGCGGTCTTCCCCTCCCGGTCGGCGCCAATGACCGCTACGTTACCGAACCGAAGCCGGGTAAAGATGTGGTGACGGCGCGCTCCCGGGTCGTGACGGCGTCCTGCATCGGTGTTAGTAATGAGGAAGCTTGGGCACCATGCAAGCACCGGACATGATCGCACCACACAAGGAGTTGACATGAGCTTCATCGGTTTCCTCATCCTCGGCCTCATCGCCGGCGCTATCGCCAAGGCGATCCTGCCGGGCAAGCAGGGCGGCGGCTGGCTTGCCACCCTCGTCCTCGGAGTCGTCGGAGCGCTGCTCGGCGGCTGGATCGGCGGCATGATCTTCAAGCAGGACCTCATGAACTCCTTCTGGAGCCTGAGCGCCTGGATCACCGCGATCATCGGTTCCCTCGTGGTCCTGCTCATCTGGGGCCTCGTCACCCGGCGCCGCGCCTAGTCCCCCATCCCGACGAGAGGGGCCGCACCCGCCGGGTGCGGCCCCTCTTCGCGTGCCCGCGCGTCGGCCGCCCGGACCCGGAAAAAACGCGGCCTGAAAGGTCTTGGCACTCGCCGGCGGAGAGTGCTAATTAAGTGTGTGTCGGGAGCGTGCCCGACACCCGAAGACAAGGAGAGACAACACGCCCGTTGGGGCAGACCTGAGGAGTGATTCCCATGGCTGACTTCGACCCGATCCGCGAGCTCGACCGCTTCGCCACCGCCCTGCTCGGCCAGCGCAGCGGCATGAGGCTCATGCCGATCGACCTCTTCCGCGAGGGCGACCACTACATCGTACACGCCGACCTCCCCGGCATCGACCCGGGGTCCGTCGACATCGACGTCGACGGCCAACTCCTCACGATCCGCGCGGAACGGACAGTCCGCGGGCGCGAGGGCGTGGCCTGGATCGCGCGGGAACGCGAGGGCGGCACTTTTTTGCGCCAGCTGACCCTCGGCCAGGGCATCGACACGGAGAACATCACCGCGAACTACAGCAACGGCGTCCTCGCGGTGACCATCCCCGTCTCCGAACGAGCCCGACCGCGCCGTATCCCCGTCGCGACCGACCAGGGCGGCGACATGAAGGTGATGGGCCACAGGAATGGCGACGCCGCCCCGCAGGACCTCGGCGAGCGCCAAGGGGACCAGGGCGCAGCCGGCGGCCAGAAGTCGGTCTCGGCCTGATCCGGACCCGCAGGAGGTGACCTTCAGGAGGAGACCTTCAGGAGGTGACCTTCAGGAGCTGACCTTCAGGAAGTGACCCTAGACCGAAGGAGGGAGGGCGAGCACGACGGCGGCGAGGCCGGCCAGGCGGACGGCCTCGCCGCCGTCGTGCGTCGCCTCGACGGAGCAGTCCTCGCTGGTCGCCACGGCAATCTGCGCCTGCGCGCCTGCGGGCAGCGGGACCTCGACCGGCCCGGGCCCGAAGCCGACGCACACCATGGCACCCGGCCGCCGCCACGCGACCCACCGTGCCCCGCCGTCCACGTCGCCTGCGCCAGTATCTCCCCCGCCGGAGGTCACCTCGGTCTCGTCGAGCCGCCCCTGCCACAGCCCGGGCAGCTCCGCGCGCACCGCGATCAGCCGGCGGTAGAGCTCCAGCATGCGGGCACCGTCGGGCGTCTCGGCCTCGGACCAGTCCAGGACGGACCGCTCCCGCGTGGCAGGGTCCTGCGGGTCGGGCACGAGCGCCGGGTCCCAGCCCATGCGCGCGAACTCCTCGATGCGGCCCTTGCGAGTGGCCTCGGCGAGCTCGGGCTCGGGGTGGGAGGTGAAGAACTGCCACGGGGTCGTGGCCCCGTACTCCTCCCCCATGAACAGCATGGGCGTGAACGGCGAGGCGAGCGTCAGCACGGCCGCGACGGCGAGCCCGTCGCGGGACAGGGTCGCGCTGGGGCGGTCGCCGGTGGCGCGGTTGCCCACCTGGTCGTGGTTCTGGCTGCAGACCACGAGCTGCGCGGCGTCCACGAGCGAGGGGTCGACGGGGCGCCCGTGCACTCTGCCGCGGAAGCTGGAGTAGGTCCCGTCGTGGTAGAAGCCGCCCCGCAGCACCTTCGGCAGCGCGTCGGGGTCGGCGAAGTCCTCGTAGTAGCCGGACGTCTCGCCGGTCAGGGCGACGTGCAGGGCGTGGTGGTAGTCGTCGCTCCACTGGGCGCCGAGCCCGTAGCCCGCGGGCCGGGCCTCGAGCAGGCGCGGGTTGTTCATGTCGGACTCGGCGATGAGCACCTTGCGCCGCCCGGTCCGCGCCTCGATGTCCTCGGCCAGCAGCTGCAGCTCCTCGAGCAGCGTCAGCGCGCGCCGGTCCACGAACGCGTGGACGGCGTCGAGCCTGAGGGCGTCCACCCGGTAGTCCTCGAGCCACATCCGGGCGTTGCCCAGGATGAAGGCGCGGACCTCGTCGGAGGCGGCCGAGTCGAGGTTCACCGCGTCGCCCCACCCGGTCGCCGCGCCGGGAACGAGGTAAGGCCCGTACTGGGGCAGGTAGTTCCCGCTCGGGCCGAGGTGGTTGTACACGACGTCCTGCACGACGGCGATCCCCGCCGCGTGCGCGGCGTCGACGAACCCCTGGTAGGCCGCTGGGCCCCCGTAGCCCTCGTGGACCGTGTACCAGAGGACTCCGTCGTAGCCCCAGTTGTAGGGGCCGTTGAACCCGTTCACGGGCAGGAGCTCCACGAAGCCGATCCCGAGCTCGGCCAGGTACGGCAGCCGGGCGGCCGCGGCGTCGAGCGTGCCCTCGGGGGTGAAGGTGCCTACGTGCAGCTCGTACACGACCGAGCCCGCGAGCTCGCGGCCGGCCCAGCCCTCGTCGGCCCACTCGTGCGCGTGGGGGTCGAAGCCCGCCGAGAGGGCGTGGACGCCCTCGGGCTGGCGCCGGGAGCGGGGGTCGGGGAAGGGGCCGGCCCCGTCGACGATGTAGCCGTACCGCTCCCCCGCCGCCAGAGCCCGGGCCACACGGTCGCGGTCCGCGGCCGGCGGGGCCCACCAGCCGGAGCCGGGTCCGCCCGTGGGGTCGGACTCCTTGGCCGGGCCGGTCGGGACGGGCTCGAGCTCGATCCGCTCGTCGCCGAGCACGAGCTCCAGGTCCTCCGGGACCGGAGCCCAGACGCTGCCAAGCGGGGGTTTCGACTCCGCTGCGCTCCGCTCAACCACCGTCGACTCCCCCTGCGCTCCGCTCAACCACCGTGGACTCCCCCTGCGCTCCGCTCAACCACCGTCGACTCCCCCTGCGCTCCGCTCAACCACCGTGGACTCCCCCTGCGCTCCGCTCAACCACCGTGGACTCCGCTGCGCTCCGCTCAACCACCGTCGACTCCCCTGCGCTCCGCTCAACCACCGTCGACTCCGCTGCGCTCCGCTCAACCACCGTGGACTCCGCTGCGCTCCGCTCAGTCATGGTGGGCCTCCTCGGGGACGAGCAGCGCGACCGGGAGCGCGCGCAGGATGTCTGCGACCGGCACCTCGCCGGCCTCGAAGAGCTCGCCGGTGAACGCGCACCGCGCGTCCCGGGCGAGCCGCACCGTCGTCGTGCCCCAGCCGCCCGCAGCGGCGAGCCCGGCGGGCAGGCGCGTGGCGAGGGCGACGACGCCGCGCTCCCCCCGCCGGAAGCCCAACAGGTGCGCTGCGGCGGGGCCGGACGCCTCGACGGGCGCGTAGCCGGAGAAGAGCTCGGGCCGGTCGCGGCGCAGCCGCAGGGTCCGGGACACGACGAGAAGCTTGGCCTCATCGGCGAGGGGCGAGATCACGGGCGCGCCGGCGTCGAGCGCGGCGAGGGCCTCGGCGCGGGCGGCGAAGTCGACCTCGCGGCGGTTGTCCGGGTCGCACAGGGACCGGTCCCAGAACTCGGTGCCCTGGTAGACGTCGGGGACCCCGGGCATGGCGAGCTGGACGAGCTTGGCGGAGAGGCCGTTGGAGGCGCCGAACAGGGCGATCCGGTCCGCGAACTCCGCGAGAAGGGTGTGCGCCTCGCCGGGCTCGGTGGCAGCGTCGACGAGCGCGCGCAGGCCGTCCTCGAACTCCTGGTTCGGGTCGGTCCAGAGCGTGTGTACCCCGGCCTCGCGCGCGGCCTTCTCGGCGTACTGCTGGAGCCGCTCGCGGTCCGCCGGCCATGCGCCGAGGACCGCCTGCCACAGCAGGTTCGCGAGGGGGCCGTCCACGGCGGCGGCGTCCGGGGTCGCCGCGATGAGCCGCGGCAGCAGCGCGGCCCACTCGTCGGCGAGCTCGGCGAGGACGGTGATGCGGGCGCGGGTGTCCTCGCTGCGCTTCGTGTCGTGGGTCGTGAGGGTGGTCATGGAGTGCGGCTGGCGGCGCTCGCGCTCGGCGGCGGCCGCATGGAACTCCGCTGGCGGGAGGGCGAACCGGGTCGGGTCCCCGCCCACCTCGGTGAGCGTGCCGAGACGGGAGTACCGGTAGAACGCGGTGTCCTCGACGGCCTTGGCCATGATCATGCCCGTGGTCTGCTGGAAGCGCCGGCACAGCTCCTCGCGCGGGTCGGCGAGCCGCGGCGCGAGCCCCTCGATCGTCGCGGCAAGGTCGGGGCGCACGACGGCGGCCTGCTCGCACGCGCGCGCCAGCATGGCGGCGTCGTGCTCGCCTCCGTCCCCGGCGCCGGTGCGCCCGGGGGCCAGGTAGGTCCGGTAGACGGGGAACTGAGCGGCGATCTCGGCGAGCGCGTCGGCGAGGGTGTCGATGCCGAGGGGTTTCGACTCCGCTTCGCTGCGCTCAACCGCCGCGGCCGTGTCGATGCCGAGGGGTTTCGACTCCGCTTCGCTGCGCTCAACCGCCGCCGCCGGGACCGCGGCGAGGGTGTCGATGCCGAGGGGTTTCGACTCCGCTTCGCTGCGCTCAACCGCCGCCGCCGGGACCGCGGCGAGGCGGGCGAGCCGGCGGATCTCGGCGTTGAGGAGGCCGTCCGCCATCCACCGCTTGGTCCCATGGGTCATGGCGGCGTAGTCGGCGGCCTCGCCGCGGAGCTTGGTGTCGAGGTCGGTCAGCGGCGCCTCCCCCGCCGGGTCCACGAAGACCCGGTCGATGAGGCCGAGGGCGTCGTAGCCGGTGGTGCCCTCGCATTCGAAGTCCTCGGGCAGTTCCTCGCCGTCCTCGAGGATCTTCTCCACGAGGGTGTACGCCCCGCCGGAGAGCTCCCGCAGGCGGACGAGGTACTCGGCGGGGTCGAAGAGCCCGTCCGGGTGGTCGATCCGCAGGCCGTCGACGAGCCCCTCCTCGATCCAGCGCCGCACCTCGGCGTGGCTCTGCTCGAACACCCACGGCACCTCGACCCGCACCCCAGCGAGGGTGTTCACCGCGAAGAAGCGCCGGTAGTTCAGCTTCGTGTCCGCCTCGCGCCACGGGATGAGCCGGTAGTGCTGGCGCGCGTGCACCTCCTGCGCGGAGTCGCCCTCGGTCCACGAGCCGGGCGCGAGCGGGTACAGGTGCTCGTAGTAGCGCAGCCTGTTGCCCTCGATCGCGAGCAGGTCCACGTCCTCGGCGCTGCCCAGCACGGGCAGGAGCACCTTCCCGCCCCCGGCGTCCCAGTCGACGTCGAACGCGTCGGCGTAGCGCGAGGAGCGTCCCTCCCGCAGGAGGGACCACCACCACGGGTTCTCCTCGGGAGACGCGACGCCGAAGTGGTTCGGCACGATGTCCACGAGGACGCCCAGGCCGGCGTCGTGCGCCGCCGCGGCGGCGGCCGCGAGGCCCTCGCGCCCGCCGCGTTCCCGGTCCACCCGGTAGGGGCCGGAGACGTCGTAGCCGTGCTCCGAGGAGCCCACGGACTCCAGCAGCGGGGACAGGTAGAGCCAGTCCACGCCGAGGGAGTGGAGGTAGGGCACCAGGTCCGCGGCGTCGTTGAGCGTGAAGCCGGGGCGGATCTGGAGGCGGTAGGTCGAGGCGGGGGTCTTCATGGCGCTCCTTGTCCCCGCCTCAGATGCCGCTGAGGCTCGTCGAGGGCTGGTTGGGCGACGACGATCCGGCCTGGGCTGCGAGGGACGCGGCCACGGAGTGGTCCACTTCCTCCACGACCGGCTCGTGGGCCCTCAGCACCGCGGTGCTCTTGGCGGGGACCCTGAGCTGGGCTCCGGCGGGGATCTCCATCTCCCCGGCCGTCTCGCCCGAGGTGTCCAGCAGGACGTCCCACCCGGGGGCGTACTCGTCCCCGGGGAGGCGGAAGTCCACGTCGGTGTCGTCGGCGTTGAAGTACATGAGGAAGTGGGCGTCGTTGATCGGGCGCCCGTAGGCGTCCTGGCCGCGGATCCCGTTGCCGTTGAGGAACACCCCGACGCTGCGGCCCAGGGCGATGTCCCAGTCCTCCGGGACCATCGGCTCTCCGTCGGCGCGGATCCACTCGATGTCCGGCAGGGGCTGGCCCTCGCCGCGGCGCACCGGGCGGCCGTCGAAGAAGCGGCTGCGGCGGAACGTCGGGTGCTCGGCGCGCAGGCGGGTCACCGCGGCCGTGAACTCGACGAGGGGGCCGTCGGCGCTCTTCCAGTCGAGCCAGGAGAGCTCGTTGTCCTGGCAGTAGACGTTGTTGTTGCCGTCCTGGGTGCGGCCCAGCTCGTCCCCGTGGGCGATCATCGGCACGCCCTGCGAGAGCAGGAGCGTGGCGATGAAGTTGCGCTGCTGGCGTGCGCGCAGCTCGAGCACCGCCGGGTCGTCCGTGGGGCCCTCGGCGCCGCAGTTCCAGGAGCGGTTGTGGCTCTCGCCGTCGTTGTTGTCCTCGCCGTTGGCGTCGTTGTGCTTCTCGTTGTAGGAGACGAGGTCGCGCAGGGTGAAGCCGTCGTGCGCCGTGACGAAGTTGATCGAGGCGACGGGGCGCCGCCCGGTGTTCTGGTAGAGGTCCGCGGAGCCGGTGAGACGGGAGGCGAACTCGCCGAGGGTGGCCGGCTCGCCGCGCCAGAAGTCGCGGACGGTGTCGCGGTACTTGCCGTTCCACTCCGTCCACTGCGGCGGGAAGTTGCCCACCTGGTAGCCGCCGGGGCCCACGTCCCACGGTTCGGCGATGAGCTTGACCTGGGAGATGACCGGGTCCTGCTGGATGATTTCGAAGAAGCTCGAGAGGCGGTCCACGTCGTAGAACTCGCGGGCCAGGGTGGCGGCGAGGTCGAACCGGAACCCGTCCACGTGCATCTCCGTGACCCAGTACCGCAGCGAGTCCATGATGAGCTGCAGCGCGTGCGGGTGGCGGACGTTGAGCGAGTTGCCCGTGCCCGTGTAGTCCATGTAGTACTGCTGGTCGTCCTCGACGAGCCGGTAGTACGCGGCGTTGTCGATGCCCCGGAAGGACAGCGTGGGGCCCAGGTGGTTGCCCTCGGCCGTGTGGTTGTAGACGACGTCGAGGATCACCTCGATGCCCGCGCGGTGCAGCGTGCGGACCATGGCCTTGAACTCCTGCACCTGCTGGCCGGTGTTGCCGCTGGAGGAGTAGCCGGCGTGCGGGGCGAAGAAGCCGATGGTGTTGTAGCCCCAGTAGTTGTGCAGGCCCTTGTCCTGCAGGGTGCTGTCGTCCACGAACTGGTGGACCGGCATGAGCTCGATGGCGGTCACGCCGAGCTTGGTGAGGTGGTTGACGACCGAGGGGTGGGCCACGCCGGCGTACGTGCCGCGGAGCTCCTCCGGGACGTCGGGGTGGAGCTGGGTCAGGCCCTTGACGTGGGCCTCGTAGATGACCGTCCGGTGGTACGGGATGCGCAGCTGCGCATCGCCCTGCCAGTCGAAGAACGGGTTGGTGACCACGGCGAGCATCTGGTGCTTGGCCGAGTCCTCGTCGTTGCGGCTGCGCGGGTCGCCGAAGTTGTACGAGAAGAGCGGCTGGGCCCAGTCCGGCTGCCCCATGACGGCCTTCGCGTACGGGTCGAGGAGCAGCTTGCTGGGGTTGAACCTCGCGCCGCTGTCCGGGTCGTAGGGGCCGTGCACGCGGTACCCGTAGAGCTGGCCGGGCTGGACGTTGGGGAGGTAGCAGTGCCACACGAACCCGTCCACCTCGGTCATCTGGACGCGCGTCTCCTTGCGCCGGGCGCTGAACAGGCAGAGCTCCACCTTCTCCGCGCCTTCGCTGAACAGGGCGAAGTTGGTGCCCGTCCCGTCGAAGGTGGCGCCGAGCGGGTAGGCGGTGCCAGGCCAGATGTCCTTGTCCATGAATCAGCTCCTTGCTGTGCGGCCGAGAGTGGCCGTGTGGGCATCTTAGCGAGTCTATGTGACCGCTCTGCTCACGCTGCGGAGGCTGCCAGCAGGTCGGTTTGACCGGTGAACGGAAGGGGAATCATCCCTGCGTCCATGCGCAGTCCGCAGGCGCAGCGCCACTCGAGCAGGCCCGCCCCGAGGGTCGATCCGGGCGCCACGGGTTCCGAGACGAGCCGCATCGGAGCCTGGCAGTGGAAGGGTGCTCCGCTCCCCGCAGTGATCCGGGACGGGGTCGCGAGGACGTGGACGGTGGCGTCGGACTCAAGCATCATCAGGATCCCTCGCTAGTTAGATTATTTAGTAGCGTGTCGAGCTACTTACTTATATCCGACTCTCGGAATCGCTGTCCAACCGCACCGATCAGCGGCGCGCCGCGGGCCGCGTATGATTAGCTAGTTCTTCTAGCTATCCGAAGGGAGCCCGGATGGAGACGCCTCACACCGGGGGCTACTGGTACGAGCAGGACCCGCCGCGCGGATCTCTCCCCGTCGCGGTGCTCAACGCGCTGCGCGACTACCGGGCCTCCGAGTCCGCGATGCGGCGGCGCACGCGGGAGGCCATGTCCATGGGCGAGACGGACCTGCTGGCGCTGCGGTACCTGCTGGAGGCGCAGGCCCGCGGCGTCTCGGTCAGCCCGAAGGACCTGCGGGGGCGCCTCGGCATCACCTCGGCGTCGATGACCAGCCTCGTGGACCGCCTCGTCCGCAGCGGCCACGTGACCCGCGAGCCGCACCCGACGGACCGCCGCGCGCTCATCCTGAGGCCCACCCCGGGCTCGGACCACGAGGTCCGCCAGACCCTGGGCAGCATGCACGAGCGCATGATCGAGGTGGCCCGGTCCCTCAGCGAGGACGAGGCCAAGACCGTCCTGGCCTTCCTGACCCGCATGCGTGAGGCCGTCGACACGATCGACCCCGCCGCCCACCCATAGCGGCCGCCCGAAGCGGCTCCCCCTAGTGCCGCGCGACCGCCTCGAGCACGACGGCGCTGCGTGCCGGCACGACGAAATCCTCGCCCGCCGCCGTGGTCTCCCCCACCAGGTGGTGTGCGCACGTGGTCAGGACGGTGGACCACTTGGACGGGAAGTCCCCGCCGGGGATCCGGTACTCGACGTCGTTCGCCGCGGCGTTGAGGATCACGAGGAAGTCCGAGTCCCCGCCCGAGCCGTGCCGCCCGGCCCCGGGGACGGCGTTGCCGTTGAGGAAGGCCGCGAGGGACCGGGCCCAGTCCTTGTCCCAGTCCTCGGTCCCCATGGCCGTCCCGTCGGCGTCGAGCCAGACGATGTCCGGCAGGGCGTCGCCGTCGGCCGGGTCCACGGCGCAGCCGTCGAAGAATCGCCGGCGCCGGAAGACGGGGTGGTCGGCGCGCAGCCGCACGAGGCGCCTCGTGAAGTCGAGCAGTTCCGTGTCCGCGCGCTCCCAGTCGATCCAGGTGGTCTCGTTGTCCTGGCAGTAGGCGTTGTTGTTGCCGCCCTGGGTGCGGCCGAGCTCGTCGCCGTGGCTGATCATCGGCACGCCCTGCGCGAGGACGAGGGTCAGGAGGAGGTTGCGCTGCTGCCTGGCGCGCAGCTCGAGCACCTCCGGGTCGTCCGTCGGGCCCTCGGCCCCGCAGTTCCAGGAGCGGTTCATGCTCTCGCCGTCGCGGTTGTCCTCTCCGTTGGCCTCGTTGTGCTTGTCGTTGTAGGAGACGAGGTCGCGCAGCGTGAAGCCGTCGTGGGCGGTGACGAAGTTGATCGAGGCGCTGGGCTTGCGGCCGTCGTCCTGGTAGAGGTCGGCGGAGCCGGTGATGCGCATGGCGAGCTCGCGGAGCGTGCCCGGCTCGCCGCGCCAGAAGTCGCGCACGCAGTCGCGGAAGCGCCCGTTCCACTCGGTCCACCGTGCGGGGAAGTTGCCCACCTGGTACCCGCCCGGGCCGATGTCCCACGGCTCGGCGATGAGCTTCACGCGGGAGAGGACCGGGTCCTTCGCCACGAGCTCGAAGAACGGGGACACCATGTCCACGTCCCCCGCCTCGCGCGCCAGCACGGTCGCGAGGTCGAACCGGAACCCGTCCACGTGCATCTCCGTGACCCAGTAGCGCAGGGAGTCGATGACGAGCGAGAGCGCCAGCGGGTTCCCCACGTTGAGGGAGTTCCCGGTGCCGGTGTAGTCCGTGTAGTGGAACTCGTCCCCGGGGACCAGGTGGTAGTACGCGGCGTTGTCGATCCCGCGGAAGCTCAGCTGCGGCCCGAGGTGGTTCCCCTCTGCGGTGTGGTTGTAGACGACGTCGAGGATCACCTCGATGCCCGCCCGGTGGTAGGCCTTGACGAGCTCCTTGAACTCGTAGATCTGCTGCCCGCGGTCCCCCAGGGACGAGTAGAAGGAGTGCGGGGCGAAGAACCCGATCGTGTTGTAGCCCCAGTAGTTCACCAGCCCCCTCTCGCGCAGGGTGCCGTCGTTGACGAACTGGTGCACGGGCATGAGCTCGAGCGCGGTCACCCCCAGGTCGGCGAGGTGACGCACGACGGCGGGGTGGGCGGCTCCCGCGTACGTCCCGCGGAGCGCTTCGGGAACCTCGGGATGGAGCTGCGTGAGCCCTTTGAGGTGGGCCTCGTAGATGACGGTCTCGTTGTACGGGGTGCGGGGAGGGGCGTCGCCCTCCCAGTCGTACTCGCCGTGGTCCACGACCACGCACAGCATGCTGTGCCCCAGCGAGTCCGAGGTGTCCATCGCGGCGGGGTCGCCGAACCGGTAGGCGTGCATCTCCTGGCCCCACTCGTTGCGGCCGGAGACGGCGAGTGCGCGGGGGTCCTGGAGGATCTTGGACGGGTTGAAGCGCAGCCCGCGGGACGGCTCCCAGGGCCCATGGACGCGGTAGCCGTAGAGCTGGCCGGGCCGCACGTCGGGAACGGTCGTCTCCCAGCGGACGTCGCCGCCGTCGCCCGTTCCGGCCCGGGTGAGGTCCACGGTTCGCTGCCGGCCGTCCGCGTCGACGAGGCAGAGCTCCACCCGCTCGGCCTCGGGGGCGGTCGCGAGGGCGAAGCGGGTTCCGTGTGCCGTAGGCTGGGCCCCCCAGAAGGAATCTGTCCGGAAAGAACCCGTTCCTGCGTATCCACCCGTCGTCATGGGTAGGACGATAATGGACGGCATCGACAGTTCAGGGTGAACAGGTCCAGGTTCAGAGATGATCTTGGGCTGTCCCGGGTCTCCGCCGGTCCACAGCGTGAGGCGTCATAGGAGGGAAAGGCTCTGACATGGGCACTGCAGTCGATTTCGATTTCGAGTTCGAGGAAGTGGACGCTCCCGCGCCCCTGCACCTTCGCCTCTGGCTCGGCGTCGTGGGGGTGGCCGCACTGCTGCTGGTCCTCTTCGTGCTCGCTCCGAAGATCGCCTTCGCCTCCGGGCTCGTGGTGCTGGCGGCGGTTCCGCTGGCCGTGCTGGCCGGCGATGAACGCGCCCGGCGCCCCCTCGTCGTCGCCGCCGTCGTGGCGCTCGTGACCCTGGGCGCCTCGGCGGCCTCGCTCGCCGCGCAGGCCCAGGGGGCCTACACGGCCCACCTCGCCGCGACGCACAAGGTCTCGGACCGTGCGGTGGGCGAGCTCTCCGCGAACCCCGCGCCGGTCGCGGCAGCGGCCTCCCCCGCCCGCCCGCTCCCAGCCGCGGCCGACATCAAGCCAGCCCCGCCGGAGGCGTCTCCCGCCCCCGCCGAGCCCACCCCCGAGGTGGTGGCAGCGGCGGTTGTCCAGCCGGCGGCCCCGGCCCCGGAACCGGCACCGGCACCCGCCCCGGTCGTCGCGCCCGTCCCCGCACCGGAGCCCGCGCCGGAGCCCGCACCTGTCGCCATCCCGGATCCCGCACCCCTGCCCGTCGAGCAGAGCGTCGTGCAGAACGTCGGATGGGGGAAGCTTCCCGCCGGGGCGAAGGAGAAGTTCTGCGAGGCGGCCGAGGAGTCCGGCGTCCTTGCCCCGAAGGGCCTCTGCCACTAGCCCTGTTCGTGATCTGCGTCACATTTGCCGTGGGCGGCGACACATAGGGATTCCGCGAGTGTAAGCGCTTACGCTTGATCGGCACGCACTCGTTCCAGCAGGAGGACGACGATGGAGTTCCGTGTCCTCTCCCTCGGGGACAAGGTGGTGTTCCACGACGCCGGCCCCGAGCCCTTCAACGTCCGAGCGGTCTCGCCGGACCACCGGATCGTCATCCTGAGCCGTCCGCTCGAGGGCGGCACCTCGGCCGAGTACACGATGATCGACTGGGACAAGGAGCGCCGCGGCTCGGACGGCACGCACGGGCGCGGCTTCGTGGTCGGCTCGAGCGTCCACGGCCACCTGCACCGCTTCTTCCACGGCCACCGTCAGGACGCCGGCGCCGAGCACCTCGCGACACAGTCCGTCATGACGTTCGGGAACTGGACCATGGTCTCCATCGCCACGGTCAACGGCCAGCCGTAGCGCTCAGCCCGGCCCGGGCCCCCGGCCCTCCGAGACGATCCTGGCACGGCGTTCCCGGTGCCTCCGGGTGCTCGCCCGGGAGGTGCACCTCGCGGAGCAGTAGCGCTGGCGGGCGGGGTGCGTGCGGTCCAGGAACAGGGTCCCGCATTCGAGGTCCGCGCACGTGCGCATCCGCTCGCGCCGCTCCGCCGGGGCGAGCAGCATGGCCGCGGGGACGAGCACGGCGGCGAGGCAGGAGACCACGTCGACCCTCGTGGGAAGGACCCGGGGCCGGCCCTCGTCGTCGACCGCCGGGAAGAGCCCGTACTGCCGGCTCATCTCATTGAGCTGCGCCGCCCGCCGCGCGCCGTCCGGTTCCGCGAGTGCGGCCGCGAGGCCGTCGCGGAGGTCTGCCACCGGCTCCACGTCGGCCTCGACGGGCGAGGGGCAGAGCATCCCCCACTGTGCGGCAGCGGGACCGCGCTCGCCCTCCCCCTCGGCGTCCGCTGGCTCCCCGGCGTCCGACGCCCCCTCGGCGTCCCCGGCGTCCAGCCGCTTGCGGAGGTCCGCGAGGTAGGCGCCCGGCTGGTCGGGATCCTGTTCCTTGCCGCGGCGGCTGTCTTGATCGCGCTAGGCCGGTTCCGGTCCTGAAGCGAGGGCCGTGAGCCTTCAGCGGGTGTGGGTGCGGCGCGTCCGCGGCCCTTCCGGGCGGTTCTGCGGCCCCCGTCGAGAAGGCCTCGCGGACGCGTCTGGGAGCATGGACAGGACTCGGCTGCCCTTAGGGGCCTTCGGGGTCTGCTGAGGGCCCATGCGCCTTGGTCCCATTCTCGTGGGGCAGGGGTTCCGGTGGTAGGGCCATGAGACCCGCCCCGTCCTCCGGGGGCATGCCGGATTCTCGCGGAACCCATGGGAACTGATCCGCCTCCGTCGTCTCCTCGGAAGTCCTCTGTCCCGAGGCGTCCCTGCTCGTGGCCCGGGCCACTGCCGAGGGGTCCGGGCGCCAGGGGCAAGGGAGGCGGGTGTTCTGCCGTGTCATGGAGGGCTGTGGGACGGACGGCCGAGGGTCGCTTCGGGAGGCGGGTCAGAGGTAGCTGCAGACCTGGCCGGGGTCGCAGCCGTCCGGCCCGGAATCCGCAGCGCGGAGCTGGGCGGCGAGGGTGTTGCGGAGGGCCTGGAGCTCTGAGATGCGGGCGTCGACGGTCTGGAGCTGGTCGGCGAGCCGGTCGCGGACGTGCGAGCACGGGCGGGTCCCGGTGTCGTGCACGGCCAGGAGGGCCCCGGCCTGCTCCAGGCTGAGACCGGCGGCGCGGGAGCGGCGGACGAAGGCGGCCCGCTGGACGGCCTCGTCAGGGTAGTCGCGGTACCCGGACGGGGTCCTGCCAACTCCCGGCAAGAGTCCAATGTCCTCGTAGAAGCGCAGTGTCTTAGCGGTCGTGCCCGCGGCGGCCGCGGCCTCGGAGATGCGCATCAAGTGCTCCCTTCATTCCCGATCCGGTCCTGACGGTCTCAACCGCCGCGGGTTCTCCGGTATGCCCGCCCTTGACCTTCCAGCGGCTGGAAGGCGCAGAGTCGGGGACGAACAGCAGCATGCGTACGAAGTCGAGGAGACCAAGGTGCCGATTGCTCAGGAGTACGATCTGGTCGTCGTCGGGTCGGGCAGTGCCGGGTTCGCGGCGGCGATCCGGGCCACGGGCCTGGGACTGCGGGTGGCGATGGCCGAGGCGGGGACGGTGGGCGGGACCTGCGTGAACACCGGGTGCGTGCCGTCCAAGGCCCTTCTGGCCGCAGCGGGCGCCCGCCACGCCGGCGCGGACGCGGGCCGCTTCCCGGGGCTGGAGCCGGCGGAGATGGGCCTGGACCTGCCTGCCCTCATGGCAGGGAAGGACGCGCTGGTGGGGTGGATGCGCCAGCAGAAGTACCTGGATCTGGCCGATGACTACGGCTGGGACATCCACCGGGGCACCGCGTCATTCGTCGGGACCCCGGAGGACCCGGTCCTGGAGGTGGCCGGCGACGACGGTGGGGCAGCTGTTGTGCTGCGGGGGCGACACCACCTCGTCGCGACCGGGTCGGCGCCGTGGGTGCCGGAACTGCCCGGACTCAGGCAGGCGGGCTACCTGACCTCCGAGTCCGCGATGGAGCTCCAGGATGTGCCCGAGTCCCTGCTGGTCGTCGGCGGCGGGTACGTCGCGGTCGAGCAGGCCCAGCTGTTCGCCCGACTCGGGACCCGGGTCACCGTCCTGGCACGCTCGCGCCTGCTCTCCGGCGAGGAGCCCGAGGTCTCCATGGCCCTGGCATCCGTCTTCCACGACGAGGGCATCCGGGTCGTCCGCCGCGCCGTCCCCACCGGGGTCCGCACCGACCCCTCGACAGGGGAGGCGGTCGTCACGGCCGACGTCGCCGGCGCGGTGCAGGAGTACCGCGCGGAACGGGTCCTGATGGCCACCGGCCGACGCCCCGTGACCGCCGGGCTCGGCCTGGCCGGGGTCCGGGCCGCCACCGGCAGCCTCGGCGAGGTCCTGGTCGACGCCGGGCTGAGGACCACGAACCCGCGCATCTGGGCCGCGGGGGACGTCACCGGGCACCGCGAGTTCGTCAACGTCGCCGCCGCCCACGGCGCCCTGGCCGTGGAGAACGCCTTCACCGGTGCCGGCCTGGAGGTGGACTACTCCCAGCTGCCCCGGGTGGCGTTCACCAGCCCCGCCGTCGGGGCAGTGGGGCTGACCGACAGGCAGGCCAACGGCGAAGGACATGCGTGCGAGTGCCGGGTGCTGCCGCTGGAGTTCGTGCCCCGGGCGCTGGTGAACCGGGACACCCGCGGGTTCATCAAGATCGTCGCCGAACAGGGCACCGGGCGGATCCTGGGCATCACCGCCGTCGCCCAGGACGCCGGCGAGCTCGCCGCGGCCGGGGTGCACCTGATCGCCTCCGGCACCACCGTCCACGAGCTCGCCTCCCGGTGGGCGCCGTACCTGACCATGGCCGAGGGGCTGAAGATCGCCGCCCAGTCCTACACCTCCGACGTCTCCCGCCTCTCCTGCTGCGCCGTGTGAACCACCTCCGCCGCGGGTACCGATTCAGCGGGTGTCCTGTGCGCAGGCACACAGAACACCCCCGGCCGGGCCGTAACGTGGAAGACCGCCCGCGAGGGCAACGAGAAGAAGAACAGGCGCGGCCGGCCGGCCGGCCCCAGAACGGGACGTCCCCGCGCGAGGAAACGAAGAAGGAGCCATACCCATGCCCCGCATCCCCGCCCACACCCCCGACACCGTCCCGGAGGCCTCCCGCGAGCACGCCGAGCGGCTCGAGAAGCGGATGGGCCGGCTCATGAACATCCACGCCGGGATGGCCCACTCCCCGGTCGTGATCGCCGCCTACCAGGGCATGCAGAAGGCCATCGCCGAGCACGGCACCTTCGACGCGCGCACCCGGGAGGCGATCGCCCTGGCCGTGGGCAACCAGAACGGCTGCGACTACTGCCAGGCCGCGCACACCGTCTCCGCAAGGAAGGCCGGGCTCGCCGACGAGCAGATCCTCGCCCTCCGGGCCGGGGAGGTCGACTTCGATCCCAGGCTCGCGGCCCTGACCGAGGTCGCCCGGGCCGCCGCCGCCGACACCGGCACCGTCCCCGAGCCGGCCTGGCAGGCCGCCCTGGACGCCGGGTGGAGCGACACCGAGCTCACCGAGGCCTTCGCGCACATCGCCGTGAACCTGTTCACCAACTACTTCAACCACTACGCCCACACCGAGCTCGACGTCCCCGCCGCCGAGCCCCTCACCGCCTGAAACCCCCCAAAGCACCGCACACGAGGAAGGACCAGCCATGGCCGAAGCACCCGAAGTGATCGTCTTCGACGTCAACGAGACCCTCTCCGACATGTCCCCCATGGGGACCCGGTTCGCCGAGGCCGGAGCCCCGGAGCACCTGGCGAAGCTGTGGTTCGCGACCCTGCTGCGGGACGGGTTTGCCCTTGCCGCCGCAGGGGACGCCGCCCCCTTCGGCCAGGTCGGCGCCGAGGCCCTCACCGGGCTCCTCGAGGGGGCAGGCGTGCCCGACCCAGAAGGCACGGCCGGGCGCCTGGCCGCCTCCGTCGCGGACCTCCCCCTGCACCCGGACGTCCCGGATGGGGTCCGGGCCCTGCGGGCGGCCGGGCGCCGGCTCGTGACCCTGACCAACGGCTCCGCGCAGGTCGCCGAGAAGCTCTTCGGCACGGCCGGGATCCGCGACCAGTTCGAGGCCCTGCTCTCCGTCGAGGACGCCCCGGCCTGGAAGCCGCACCCCTCCTCCTACCGGTACGCCGCCCAGCAGTGCCGGACCCGGGCGGAGGGGATGCTGCTGGTCGCGGTGCACCCCTGGGACATCCACGGCGCCGCCCGCGCGGGCCTGCGCACCGCCTGGGTCAACCGCACCGGCGGCACATACCCGTCCTACCTCGCCCACCCCGAGCTGACCGTGGCATCCCTGACGCACCTCGCCGCCGAACTGGCAGCCCGATGAGGGAAGGCCCGGCGACCCTGCCCCGGAGGTCGGGCGAACCCGGAGCAGCGCGCGGCGGCGCACCTGCGGGCACGACGTGGGGTCCTTCTCCTTCATGCTCCACGTGCTGCCGGCCGCCTCGGCTGCCGAGCCGCACTCGTGCGCCCAGGAGTGCAGGAGCTGAACCGGCCGCGAGTCCGGGCGATGTCCGGGCCGGTGGGCGCGTTCGCCGCAGCGGTGCCGGCGTCGCCGGCTGCGGACGCCCGCGGCAACTCAGACGAGGGCGCCTTGGTTCGGATGAGGGGGTTCACCGTCTCCCTCCCTGCCCTCTCCGGAGGCCATGCCGGCCCCTCCGAGGTTACGCTCAGCCGGCCAGCCCCTTCTCTTCGCTCTCCTTCAGCCACGCGTCCGCCGCGGCGACGGGGTCCTGCTTGGAGCTTCAGGCCCTGGGCGCTGCCGGTGTCGTCGACGGAGGTGGCAGGGCGCCGGTGTGGGCTGGTCCGCTCACCCGGGCTCTTCCCGGACGGTGATGCCGGTGGCCTGCTCGAAGGCGACCATGCCCTTGATCTGCCGGGCCAGCAGGGAGGGCCGGGGGTAGGACCAGGCAGCGTTCGGGGCCCTGATGCCGTCGATCTCGGCATGGTTGTAGCGGGCGATGCCCTTCCAGATGCACAGGGTCCGCAGCCGGCTGTCGGAGAGGATCCCGGGCCGGATGGAGTCGGGCGGGAAGTAGCGGTTGCCCTCCAGACGGACGGTCGCATCGGAGCGGGCGATGCAGGTGTCCCGGTACCAGGCGGTGACGAGGGTCTGTGGTTGGGGTTCCTGTGCGGCGGGTGCCATGGCCTCCTCCTCTCTCATGCGGTGCCCCGGGCGATGGCCCGGAGCTGGGCGGGGTCGGTGAGGGTGATCCGGCCCCGTCCCTGTCGGATGAGGCCGCGCGAGGCGAACTCGGAGAGAATCTTGCTGGTGGCCTCCCGGGTGGCGCCCAGGAGCCCGGCGACCTGCTCGTGGGTGAGCCGGATCGTGGGGGCGCGCCCGAACCGGGCCGTGGAGGGCCACCGGGCCATGTCCAGCAGGGTCGAGGCGACCCGGGCCGGCAGGGGCCGCAGGGCCAGGTCGGAAAGGCGGCCTTCGAGCTCGGCGACGCGCTCGCCCAGCAGCCGGGAGATCCTGATCGCAATGCGGGGGTCCGAGAGCAGGAACCGTTCGACATCGTCCACCCCGAGCCGGCAGACCAGGGAGTCCTCGATGGCCTCGGCGTAGCTGTCATGCATGCGCTGACCGACCAGGACCATCTCGCCGAACACCGCGCCGGGCTCGAGGATCGCCATGGTCAGGGCCTTGCCGTCCTCGGCGACCCGGAAGACGCGCACCCGCCCGGCCTTGAGGACGAACAGCGCATCGACGGGCTGGGCCTGGCTGTAGAGGAGCTCGCCGCGGCGGACGAGCTTCGCGGGGGCCATCATGTCCATCTCGCGCATCTCCGCCGCGGAGAGGTCGGCGAACAGGTCGACCTCGTCCAGGCACGCGAACGCCCCGCCCCCGCCCAGGACGGCATCCAGCGGGTCGGTATCGCGCGCCTCGGGGGACCAGGGCCGGGGCCTTCCCGCCCCGGCCCAGATCCCCGGCCGGCACTCCTCGTTCACGCCCGGGCCCTCTTCAGAACCCAGACGGCGACCAGTGCCAGGACGAGCCCGTAGACCACATGCCCCATGAGGGACATCACGACAGTAGGGGCCAGGGTGAACACGGGCATCCCGAGCATCAGCGGCATGGCCAGCAGGGGACCGATGACCCACAGGACCACCCCGTAGGCGATCCCGGCCGCGCTGCCCCGTCCCCACGAGTGCAGGAAACGGGCCAAGAGCAGGGTCAGGACCAGGCCGTAGACGACCGATATCACCAGGTGAATCCCCGCCCCCACCCAAGGAGAGTTCGAGCCCATCATCCTCGCGATGGTCGTGAACATGCCCATCATGGCCATGAGCATGCCGAAGACGACGCCCCCGGCCAAGCCCCCCAGCACCCCGGCCGCTGCCCGCGACCCGAGGGACGAAGAGGAGGATCCAGCGTGGGCGGCAGAAGTTGAGGCTGACATCGTGGCTGCCTTTCCAGCGGAGGGATGCTGACACCTCCGACGCTACGCACCGCGGCCGGGGCGTTCTGTGAACGGGGGCACACAGCGGAAGAAGATCCGAGAGCGGGTTCAGCGGTCGCCGCCTGGTCTGGCACTGTCGCTCGGTCACCGCCCAGAGCTTCGCCATGAACGGCGTGCTCCGCTCACCCTGGACCCGTTTCGCCACCGCCCTGTCTGCAAGGCATCGAGAAGGCGTCAGCTGCGGCTGAGTGCCTGATACCGCACACCGTCGCCCGGCCGGCGCCGAGGGCACTTCCGAAGCGGGCAGGCTCAAGGCCCCGGCCCTGCCGCCCGTGGCCTGCCCAGTCCCCGGCATCGGACCCACCGTCGCCGAGGACTTCGCCGACGAGCAGCCCCTGCTGGCCCCGCTGCCGACCGAGCGGTTCGACCCGGGACTGGTGCTGCACCCTCGGGTGGACCGCTCGGCCCTGATCACCGTGCGGATGGCGAAGTACTCTGTACCGGCCCGGCTCATCGGCCACCGGGTGCGGGTCTCGCTCCGGGCCTCGGAGCTGGTCGTGTTCGACGGCCGGGCCGTGGTCGCCCGGCACGGGCGCGTCTCGGCCATGGGCGGCTCCTCCATCGTCCTGGACCACTACCTCGAGGTCCTGCAGACCAAGCCCGGAGCCCTCCCGGGCTCCACTGCCCTCGCGCAGGCCCGGGCAGCCGGTGTGTTCACGGCGGCGCACGAGGCGTTCTGGCAGCAGGCACGCAAGGTCGAGGGCGACGCCGCGGGGACCAGGGCGTTGATCGAGGTCCTCCTGCTGCACCGAAGCATGCAGGCCACGGACGTGATAGCCAGCATTACGCGGCCGCTGCCGAGCCTGGCCGCCTACGACGAGCTCCTCCAACGACGCTCCGCCACCGACGAGGGCGCAACCACCGGCAGGGAAGGGACGAGCGCATCATGACCACCACGACGAAGGTCACCGCGAGCCTGCGCAGGCAGCGGAGCATGACCGAGGAAGCAGCCCAGGCCGCCGTCGACCAGGCCTGCCGCCGGCTCCGGCTGCCGACCATGCGCACGGTCATGGATGAGGCAGTCAAGGTCGCCGAACGCGAACAGCTCTCCTACGCCGGCTTCCTGGCCGAGCTGCTCCTGGCAGAGTGCGACGACCGCGACCGCCGCTCCGTCGAGCGCAGGGTACGCGGCGCCGGGTTCCCCCGGCAGAAGTGGCTCGGGGACTTCGACTTCGACGCCAACCCGAACGTCAACCCGTGCGGTCATCCACACCCTGGCCCAGACTGACTGGATCCGCCGGGGCGACCCGCTCTGCCTCATCGGGGACTCCGGGACCGGCAAGTCCCACCTGCTCATCGCCCTCGGCACCGCGGCGGCGGAGAAGGGCTTCAGGGTCAAGTACACGCTTGCGACCAAGCTCTGAACGAGCTCGTCGAGGCCGCCGACGAGAAGCAGCTCGCCCGCACGATCGCCCGCTACGGCCGCGCCGACCTCCTCGTCATCGACGAGCTCGGATACATGGAGCTCGACCGCCGCGGCGCCGAGCTCCTCTTCCAGGTCCTCACCGAACGCGAGGAGAAGGCCTCCGTCGCCATCGGGTCCAACGAGGCGTTCAGCGGCTGGACCAAGACCTTCACCGACCCCCGCCTCTGCGCCGCCATCGTCGACCGCCTCACCTTCAACGGAACCATCATCCAAACCGGCACCGACTCCTACCGCCTCAACCACACACGCCTCCACAGCTGACAGCCCCCGACGCCCAACCGGACCTCACGCAGCACCCGGTCAGGGATCCCTCACCGGGACACCTCTTTGATTCGTCGACCATGCGGTCGGCGCTGTTGGGATCGACAGCACGAGGCCCTAGAAGAGGCCTCGGTCGAGACCGCCATCGACGGCCAGCGTGACGCCGGTGATATAGCTGGCTGCGTCGCTGGCAAGGAACAGAACGGCGTTCGCTAGCTCTTGCGGCGTTCCGTAGCGGCCGAGTGGGACCGTCATCGCCATGCGGTGAAGCGTTTGTTCGACGCTTTCCTCATCGAGACGCCACACCCGTTGGGCGATATCACGAATGCGATCAGTGAGTATGTGCTCCGTAGCAATACTGTTGACGCGCACTTCTGGGGCCGCCTCCCGGGAGAGCGTCTTCGCCATTCCGATGAGCGCGGCGCGCATCGCATTGGACAACGCGATTCCGTCGATCGGCTGCTTCGCGGTTAGTGAGGCCAGATTGACGATCGAACCCCCGGCGCTCTCTCGCATGACCGGAACTGCGGCGCGGCTGAGCCTAAGAGCGCTCATGAAGATCGACTCGAAGGCGTAACGCCATTGGTCGTCGGCCAATTCCAGGACACTTCCAGGATCGGGCCCAACCGTGTTGTTGATCAGGATGTCAAGCCCGCCCAGTGCATCCACTGCCCATGTGAACAAGCGGTCGCAATCGCCTGGATTTGCGATGTCGGCAGCCATCGCGTGCACCTCGGCCGAGGCGGGCAGGTTCGCTGCGACCGCGTCAATTCGCTCTTGCGAGCTCGACGAGACACAGAGTCGACAACCTTCGGCGGCGAGTGCTTCGACCACCGCCAGACCCAAACCGCGGCTCGCTGCCGTGACGAGAGCCCTCTTTCCACTAAGTCCGAGGTCCACGGTCCTACCTTACGTATGCTGCTCGGAGCGCTCAACGGATCGCATCGGAGATCTCGACGACCGCCTCGATTTCAACTGCGAAGCCAAGCGGAAGGGAACTGACCCCGATAGCGGACCGAGCCGGCAGCAGCTCCCTGCCGAACGCGGTTGCCAGCACTTCGGTCGAGCCATTCGCAACGAGATGGTGCTCGGTGAACTCTGGCGTACTGTTCACGAAGACGAGAGCCTTGAGGACGCGGCTGACTCGGTCTAGCCCGCCGACGTGGCTCCGGACCGTGCCGAGCAGCGCGAGCATGACGGCCTGCGCGGCTTCCTTTCCTTCCGCTGTTGTAAGGTCATCTCCCAGCTTGCCGCAATGAATCGGCTGTCCGTCGGCGAACGCTCCGTGTCCGGAAACATAGAGGACCTTCCCACGTCGAGCGACCAGGGCAAACGTTCCAACCACTGGGTGCGGTGGCGGCAAGGCCAACCCGGCTTGGGCGAGCTTCTGCTCTGGCGTCATGTGGTCATCGTCCTGACGTACTCAAGATCAGGAGATGTGCTCTGCCGGTGCTAAGGTCACGTGGCCGAGATTACGACAGTGCTCGCATACGCAGAAGTCCCAGACGTCCTTGCGCTCGTCGGAGATCAGAGCCTTTACTGGCTCTTCGCGGTTCAGCGGGAATTGGCCTGCTGGAGTGAGTGTCACGCCGCTGTCTGTGCGGCGCTCCTGAGCAGGATACGCGACTTGTAGTTGTCGGCATTGCGGAATCCGCGGCCGGTGCGCTTGATGTTCTTGATCGCGGTGTTGTTCGCCTCGACCTTGGCCGTGGTCGCCCCGGTGGTGATGAGGACCTCGATCTCGTTCCACCAGCGCTTCACGGTGCGCAGGAGCCGCTTCGTCTCCACGGTGGGGGTAGCCTCGACGAGGCCTTCCAGGATCCGCCGGTGCTCCCACGCCTCCTCGAGCGAGCCGGCGGCGAGGAGGGTGCGCAGCTGTTCCTTGGCCTCCCACGCGGAGCGCAGCTGCCCTGTGGGGTCGTCG
>NZ_JBCHVF010000014.1:0-109856 GCF_050474465.1 Sinomonas sp. B1-1
GGCGACCATCGCCATCAACGGCGCTGCACAGACCTTCGCACCCGACGTTCCAGCCCAGCAGCAGGCCATCCTCGACGCCATCCACCGCCCGAACCTCACGCACTAAGCAAATGAGCCAACTCGGGTCGGACTCCCGGAGCCGGCGGCAGACGGTCCTTTGGCCTCTGGTCGGCCCTGCTGCCGCCGCTGATACTGGCCGCATGCGTGCAGACCAGCCCGTCGTGATTGACGCTCTGACCAAGAGATTCGGGCGCGCCTTGGCCCTCGACCGGGTGGGCTTCACGATAGAGCCGGGCGAGGTGTTCGGGTATCTGGGCCCCAACGGGGCGGGGAAGACCACGACCATCCGGCTCCTGCTCGGGATGATCCGCCCCACGGCGGGCAGCGCGGCCATCTTCGGCCTCGACGTGTGGGACCGGGCCATGGAGGTGCACCGCCTCGTCGGGTACGTCCCGGGGGAGCCGTCGCTCTACCCCCGGCTCACGGGCCACGAGCACATCGAGTACCTGAGCCATCTGCGCGGCCGCAAGGACCATGCGCTGGGCCGCGCACTGGCCGAGAGGCTGGGCCTGGACCTCGCCAAGCGCAGCCGCACGCTCTCCCGGGGCAACCGGCAGAAGCTCGCCATCGTGCTCGCCCTCATGTCGCAGCCGCGGCTGCTCATCCTGGACGAGCCGACCAGCGGCCTGGACCCGCTCGTGCAGAGGGAATTCCATGCCATGCTGCGCGAGCACACCGCCGGCGGCGGCAGCATCCTCCTGTCCTCCCACATCCTCGGGGAGGTCCAGCGCGTCGCCGACCGGATCGGCGTCGTGCGGGAAGGGCGGCTCGTCGCGGTGGAGAGGCTCGCGGACCTGAGCCAGAAGTCGCTGCACCACGTGAGGGCATCGTTCAGCGCAGAGGTCAGGCCGGAGGACTTCGCGGGCGTTCCCGACGTGCGAGACCTCGCCGTCGACACCCACTCCATGACCTGCAGCGCTCCCCAGTCAGCCCTCGACGCCCTCCTGAAGAGGGTCAGCGCCCACCCCGTGATCGACTTCGAGTGCGCGGAGGCCGAGCTCGACGAGATGTTCCTTACCTACTACGGAGGAGGGGCCGACCATGCTGACCAGCGTGTTCCTCAAGACGCTTCGTGACCAGCTGCGGGCACTGGCCGGCTGGGCGGTCGCGATTGCCGTCCTCGTGGCGATGTACGCGGCGATATGGCCCAGCATCCGGGACCAGCCATCCATGAACGCGTTCCTCGACCAGATGCCGGAGGCGCTCCGCAGCCTCTTCGCGATGTCGGGCGCGGACATGACGACGCCGACCGGCTACATCAAGATCGAGCTCCTGTCCTTCATGGGGCCCATCGTCGTGCTCCTGTACGCGATCGGCACGGGCGTCGCCGCCGTCGCGGGCGAGGAAGACCACCACACCCTCGAACTCCTGCTCTCAACGCCCCTCAGCCGGGCCCGGATCGTGCTGGAGAAGGCGGGGGCCATGGCCGTGGGCACCGTCTTCCTCGCAGCGACGATGGGAGCCTCGCTCATGGTCGAAGGCTCGTGGACCGGGATGGACCTCCCCGCGGACAAGGTCTTCGCGGCCATGGGCCACCTCGCACTCCTCGGGCTCGTGTTCGGCGGGCTCGGCCTGGCCCTCTCCGCGGCCACGGGGCGAGCGGGCCTGAGCAAGGGGCTCCCCGCCGCGCTTGCCGTCCTCGCGTACGTGGTGAACGGGCTCGGGGGTGTCGTCGACTGGCTCAAGCCGGTCCAGAAGTACTCGCCCCTCTACCAGTACTCGGGGCACGACCCGCTCGTGAACGGCGTGGACTGGCCGAGTGCCTGGATCGCCCTCGGGACGGCCGTGGTGCTCGTGGTGCTCGCGGTGGTCGCGTTCCGACGGCGCGACGTGGCGGTCTAGGGCTCCACGGCACTGGAGGAGCACAGGCACTCCGAATGATCAATAGTTGATGTTCTCAATGATTGAAGATAGTGTGCACTTAACGTGGGGTGGATCACATCGGGCCAACGGTGACCCGGCACCCCCGACAGGGAGCTGAGACATGTTGAAGACTGTTGCCAAGGCGCTCGCCGGAGCCGCCGTCGTCGCCGTCGCCCTCACGGGGTGCGGTTCAGGATCGCCGTCGGGGAGCGGCGGAGCCAGCCAGCAGGGCGGCGGCTCGGGTCCGCTCACGAAGGTCACGGTTGGCCTGCTGAGCATCGCGCCCTCGGCCGCAGTCCAGTACGGCGTCGAGAAGGGCTACTTCTCCCAGGAGGGCCTCGACGTCCAGTTCCAGACCGGTCAGGGCGGCGCTGCCATGCTGCCGGCCGTCTCGTCGGGCAGCATGGACTTCGCCGTGGGCAACCCGCTCTCCGTGCTCGTCGCCGCCGACAAGGGGCTCGACATGAAGATCGTCACTGGCTTCTCGAACTCGATCGCCAGCGGCAACGACATCGAGGCGGTCATCGTCAAGAAGGACTCGCCGATCCAGTCCTGGAAGGACCTCGCGGGCAAGACGGTGTCCGTCAACGCCGTCAACACGCAGGGCGACCTGACCATCATGGAGTCCGCCGCCAAGGAGGGCGCAGACCCCAAGGCCATCAAGTTCAGCGAGGTCGCGTTCCCCGACGCCCAGGCGCAGCTCGACCGGGGCAACATCGACGCGGCGTGGGTCCCCGAGCCGTTCATGAGCAAGATGCTCGGCGACCCGAACTACCGGCTCCTCGGCTACCCCTACCAGGAGGTCATCCCCGGGCTGCCCACGATGGTCTCGTTCACCTCCGGCAACTTCGCCAAGTCCAACGCGGACACCGTGCAGAAGTTCAAGAAGGCCATGCAGACCACGCTTGACGCCGTGCAGAAGGACCAGCAGGGCTTCAAGGCCTCCGCCGGCACCTTCCTCAAGATGGACGCCGCTGCCGCGCAGAAGCTGAACATGGAGGAGATGTCCGCGGAACTGCGCGAGAAGCAGCTCACCGATCTCGGCAGCCTCATGCAGAAGTACAAGTTCGTCTCCAAGCAGCCCTCGGTCGACTCCCTCCTCGTCAAGTAGCCCCGCCCGCACCCGGGGACCTGAAAGGAACGCACCCATGATGAAGCGCATCGCGACGGCAGCAGCCGCAGCGCTCACCATCCTCTCCCTCGCCGCCTGCGGCTCGGGCTCGCCCAGCGGCGGGTCGCAGACCGCCGCCGGAGGCGGAGGCGGACAGACGCAGAAGATCACGGTCGGAGTGATCCCGATCGTGGACACCGCTCCGATCTGGCTCGGCAAGTCCAAGGGCTTCTTCACCGCGGAGGGCCTCGACCTCGACATCCAGACGGCCACAGGCGGCTCGGCGATCGTGCCCGGGGTGCAGTCCGGCAGCTACGACTTCGCGTTCTCCAACCTCATCTCCGTCATGGTCGCTCGCGACAAGGGCCTCGACATGCGGTTCGTGGCCGACGGCGCGTCCTCCACCGGGGACCCCGCCAAGGAGTTCGGCGCGGTGCTCGTCAAGGCTGACTCGCCGATCAAGACCGCGAAGGACCTCGCCGGCAAGAAGGTCTCCGTCAACAACCTCGCCAACATCGGCGACACGACCATCAAGTCGGTCGTGGAGAAGGCGGGCGGGGACCCGTCGAGCGTCCAGTTCGTCGAGGTCGCCTTCCCCGACGCCCAGGCGGCGCTCGAGAAGGGCGTGGTCGACGCCGCGTGGATCCTGGACCCGTTCCGCACCGCAGGCGTCGAGGCGGGCGACCGGATCATCAGCAACAACTTCGTCGAGTTCGATCCGAAGCTCGACATCGCGGGGTACTTCACGAGCGGGGACACTGTGAAGAACAAGCCCGAGCTGGTCGGCAAGTTCACGCGCGCGATGAACAAGTCCCTCGAGTACGCGCAGGAGCACCCCCAGGAGGTCCGGGACATCGTGGGCACGTACACCAAGATCGACGCCGCGACGCGCGCGAAGATGAACCTGCCCCTGTACCGCAGCGCGTTCGACCGGGCGGCCGTGCAGAAGCTCGGCGACGCCGCGCAGAAGTACGGCACCCTCAGCAAGCCCGTGAACCTCGACGACCTCCTGCCGCGATGAGCACCGAGGCAACGCAGGCCAGCGGGCGCCCCGCGGCGTCCGTGCCGGCCCCGCGGCGCTCGAGGCCGCGGGCCGGCGGAGGGCGGCGCGGGTGGACGACGCCGGTGCTCGGCGTCGTCGGCATCCTCGCCTTCCTCGCGCTGTGGGAGCTGGCGCCGGCGAGCGGGATCATCCAAGCGAAGTACCTCCCCCCGGCCTCGGAGGTGCTGGCCGCGCTCGCGAACGACTTCGGCCTGGCGCTGTTCTGGAAGGCCGTGGCGGACACGATGTCGGCGTGGGCCGTCGGCCTCGCGATCGCCGTCGTGCTCGCCACCGTGCTGGGCCTCGTGATCGGGATGTTCCCGTTCCTGCGGCGGGCCACGAACTCGACCATCGAGTTCCTGCGCCCGATCCCGTCGGTCGCGCTCATCCCGCTCGCGGTGCTGCTGTTCGGCATCAAGATCGAGTCGACGCTCATGCTCGTCGTGTACGCGAGCTTCTGGCAGGTGCTCATCCAGGTCCTGTACGGGGTCGCGGACGTCGACACGGTGGCGATGAACACCGCGAAGAGCTACGGGTTCTCGTGGTGGCAGCGGGTGCGCGACGTCGTGTTCCCCACCGTCCTCCCGTACCTCATGACGGGCGTGCGGCTGGCCGCCTCGGTGGCGCTGATCCTGGCGATCACGGCCGAGCTCGTCATCGGTTCCCCCGGCCTCGGCCGCGAGATCGCCCTCGCACAGTCCGGCGGTGCCATCTCTGGCATGTATGCCCTCATCCTCGCCACCGGCCTGCTGGGCGTCCTCGTCAACCTCGCCGCACGGTGGGTCGAGCGGCGCGTCCTGGCCTGGCATCCGTCGATCCGCGGGGAGGTCGCGGCATGAAGATCCTCAAGGCTTTCCTCTACGGGATCGGGCTTCCGGTCCTCCTCATCGCGCTGTGGTGGGCGGCGACCTCGGGCGCCCCGAACTTCTTCGTGCCCACCCCGGGCGCGCTCGTCGAGAAGTTCCCGGCCACCTGGTTCGGGGACCGGCTCCTCACGGACGTGCTCCCCAGCATCCTGAGGCTCCTGGCGGGACTCGCCGTGGCGATCGTCCTGGGCATCGTGCTCGGCCTGCTCGTGGGCCTGAGCCCGGTGCTGCGGGCGCTCACCGAACCGGTCTTCGAGTTCTTCCGCGCCATCCCGCCGCCCGTGCTCGTTCCGGTGCTCATGCTCATCGTCGGCATCAACGACTCGATGAAGGTCGCCGTGATCGTGTCGGGCTGCGTGTGGCCGGTGCTGCTGAACACCATCGAGGGCGTCCGCGCCATCGACCCGGTGCAGAACGAGACCACCCGCTCCTACGGGATCACGGGCTTCAGCAGGGTCCGGTACCAGATCCTGCCCTCGGCCGCGCCGCAGATCTTCGCCGGTGTGCGCCAGAGCCTCTCGATCGGCCTGATCCTCATGGTGATCTCCGAGATGTTCGCATCCTCGTCCGGCCTCGGGTTCACCATCGTGCAGTTCCAGCGCTCGTTCGCGATCCCCGAGATGTGGTCCGGGATCGTGGTCCTGGGCCTCATCGGCGTGGCCATGTCGCTCATCTTCCAGTGGATCCAGCGGATCGTCCTCCGCTGGTACAACGGCCTTAAAGAGGTAGAGAATGCAGCCTGACCAGACCCAGACCGTCCCCCGCGGGCGCACCCTCCCCGAGGGCGAGGCCCTCCTCTCGGTGCGCGGCGTGAAGAAGGTCTACCACACGGACGCCGGCCCCGTCGAGGCGGTCCGAGACCTCACGTTCGACCTCGGCCACAACGAGCTCGCGTGCATCGTCGGGCCGTCCGGCTCGGGCAAGACCACCCTGCTCAAGTGCATCGCCGGCCTGCTCTCCACGACCGAGGGCGAGGTGGTCCTGGACGGGAAGAAGGTCACGGGGCCGCCCAAGAAGATGGCTGTCGTGTTCCAGGAGTACGGCCGGTCCCTGTTCCCGTGGCTGCGCGTCAAGGACAACGTGGAGCTCCCGCTCAAGAACGCCGGCGTCCCGAAGGCCGAGCGGGAGAAGCTCGTCAGCCAGGCCCTCGAGGCCGTGGGCCTCGCGCACGTCCCGCGGTCGTACCCCTGGCAGCTCTCGGGCGGCATGCAGCAGCGCGTGGCCATCGCGCGTGCGGTCGCGTACCAGCCCGAGGTGCTCCTCATGGACGAGCCCTTCGCAGCAGTCGACGCCCAGACCCGTGCCGACCTCGAGGACCTCATCCGGCGCATCTGGAAGGACCTCGGCGTCACCGTCCTGTTCGTCACCCACGACATCGACGAGTCGGTGTACCTGGGCCAGCGCGTGATCATCCTCTCGTCCTCGCCGACGGTGGTGCAGGAGGACCTCGTGATCGACCTGCCCGCCGAGCGCGACCAGCTCGAGACCCGTGCCCTGCCGCGCTTCACCGAGCTCCGGCACCACGTGTACGAGCAGATCCAGCTGGCGAAGCAGGGACACCGTCCCGACGCGAGGTGACGCCCGGGGCGACGGCCGGTGCGCTGGACCCGGGACAGCAGGCTCAGGCGAGCCGGTCCACGACACGCGCCAGCATGCGCCGGCCCTCCTCCTCGAACGCGGGCTCGCCGACGTCGTGGGCCCACACGATCGTTCCGAGCGACTGCAGGATGTTGTCGAGGCGCCATGAGCCCGGCTCCTGGGCCGGGTCGCGGCCGTAGCCGGCGTAGAACGCCGCCCGCAGCCGGGCGGCGTCGTGCGTCCCCGGCCGGTCCGGCTCGAACCACTGGTGTTCGAGCCGGACGAGGTCGGTGACCCAGGGCCGGTACCCGGCGCGGCCCCAGTCGATGACTGACACTCTCCCGCCGGCGGACGGATCGCCGTCGACGAGCCAGTTGCGCGGCGTGTAGTCGCCGTGGGTCGCGTACAGGCGCCGCGGCTCCGGCCTGTGCGCGTGCGCCGCGCGCTCGACGGCGCGCAGATGGGCGGCCGGGGCCAGGCCTCTGGCGCGGGTGAGGAAGTCGCCGACCTTGTTCAGCGCGGCGGGGTCATAGCTAGCCGTCTTCTCGCCGGGCACGTGGACGAGCGAGAGGAGCTGGCCGGCCTGGCGGAACGCCTCCTCGGACCGCTCGTGCGCACTCCCTTCGACGATGCGGCCGGGCAGCCACGTCGTGGCGAGGACGCCCGCGCGGGTGTCGGCGTGGAGGAGCCGGGACGCCCGCGGCGGGTCGAGCGAGGCGAGCGGCGCCGTCATCCGGCGGTGCGCCCGGACTTCCCGCTGGATGTGGTGGCCGGTCTCGGACGCCTTCACGACGACGGTCCCGCGCGCCGTCCGCACGCGCAGGACGTGGATGCCCTGGACCCCCCACGAGAGGTCCTCGAGCACGTCCCAGGCCCCGAACCATGCCTCGAGGAGGGCGATCTGCCCGGCGTTCAGGGGCGTGGAATCGGTCACCCTCCCACGGTACTGTCCCCCGCCGGGCGGGTCCGGATATGGGACTTTGGCACTCGGTTAAGGGGTGCTGGGCGGGCTCGAAAGGGGAAAGTGCCCGGAAAACCGCGGAAACACGCGGGTTTCTGCTGGCGTCACGACTCTCAACTGGTAAGTTGCGGTAACAGCAGGCCCCGGGCGAAAGCCGCGCGGGGACTGGCACGAACAATCCACACGTCCAGGAGGACACATGGCTAAGAACCGCAGCGAGCTGGTTGCAGAGGTTGCTGGCAAGACCAGCCTGAGCCAGACCGCCGTCAACGGTGTGCTCGACGCACTGTTCGAGGTCTTCGAGACCTCCGTCGCGAACGGTGAGAAGGTCAGCATCCCGGGCTGGCTCGCCGTCGAGCGCACCGAGCGTGCCGCCCGCACCGGCCGCAACCCCCAGACCGGCGCCGCCATCGAGATCCCGGCCGGCTACAGCGTCAAGCTCACCGCGGGCTCGAAGCTCAAGGCCGCAGCGTCCGGCAAGTAAGGCTTTTCCCTTCTCAGGGGGCGGCGGGAGACACCGCTGCCCCCTGAGGGCGTTAAGGCCCCCACCCGGTGGTGGAGATCCGTCCCGGGCCGGTGGGGGAGAATGGACAGGTGCCTCGTTCTGCTCTTCCCGTCCGTCCGCCCGCCCACGACACCGCCACGGGCGGACCCGTGCGCGGCTGGGCGATCGGAGCCGGCGTCGCGGTGCTGGTGGCGCTCGCTGCAGGGCTCCTGTTCTCCGGGGCGGCCGATCCGCGCCAGGTGCTCGACCCGGGCGCCCTCGTCCGGTGGGGCCTCCCCGTCGCGAAGGCGGTGCTCAACGTCTCCCTCGCGCTGGTGATCGGAGGGATCACCTTCGCCGTGGGCGTCCTGCCCCGCTACCCCTCGCGACGGCGTACCGACCACGGGCACGACGACGCCGATGAGCACCCGGCCTTCACGCGGTCCCTCCGCATCGCCACCGCGGGCGCCATCGTGTGGACGATCAGCGCGATCGCCGTCCTCGTCCTGACCCACTCGGACCTCGTGGGGCAGCCCCTCTCCGGCAGCGCCGACTACACCAAGCAACTGGTCTTCTTCATGACCGATCTGGACGTCGGGCGCGCCTGGCTCAGCATGGTGATCATCGCGGCAGTCGTGGCGACCCTCCTGTTCGCGGTCCGATCGCTCACGGGCCTTGCCCTCACCGGGCTCCTCGCTCTCGGGGGCCTCGTCCCGCTCGCGCTGATCGGGCACTCTGCCAGCGCCGGCGACCACGAGGGCGCCATCAACTCCCTCGGCCTGCACCTCGTCGGTGCCTCGCTCTGGCTCGGAGGCGTCGGCGTCCTGGCCCTGCTCGGACGGACCCTCGCCGGCGGTGCGGACCGCCCGGGTTCCGCGGCCGACGGGAGTGGAGGACGCGCCGTCGTGCGTGCCACCGACGCGACCGAGGCCGCGCTGCGGCGGTTCTCCGCGCTCGCGCTGTTCGCATTCCTGCTCGTCGTGGCGTCCGGCGTCATCAACGCCCTGATCCGGCTCCCGAACCTCGGCGACCTGGTCGGGTCCGCGTACGGGCAGCTGATCCTCGTCAAGACGGCCCTCGCCCTCGTGCTCGGCGGGATCGGCTTCATGCACCGCCAGTGGGTCATCCCGCAGCTGGGCCGCGGGGCGTCGGCGCGCCGGGTGCTGTGGCAGCTCATCGGCGTCGAGCTGGCCGTGATGGGCGCGGTGTCCGGGGTCGCGGTCGCACTGTCGCGCTCCGCGCCGCCCGAGCCGACGACCTATGCCCCGGACGCCTCGCCGGCCTTCATCCTCACCGGCTACGAGCTCCCGCCCGAGCTCACCCCGGCACGCTGGCTGACCGAGTGGCGCGCCGACTGGCTCTGGGTCGCCGTCGCACTGTTCGGCGCCGTCACGTACGCGCTCGGGATCGTCAAGGTGGTGCGGCGTGGGGACTCGTGGCCGTGGGCGCGGGCCCTGACGTGGTTCGTGGGGCTTGCCGCGCTCACCTACATCACGAGCGGGCCGCCGGCCGTGTACGGGCGCGTGCTGTTCTCCGCGCACATGGTGGACCACATGATGCTCACGATGGTCGCGCCGATCTTCCTCGTGCTCGGGTCCCCGATCACGCTCGCGCTCAAGGCGCTCACGCCCCGCGGCGACGGCAGCCGCGGGCTGCGCGAGTGGATCCTCGTGTTCGTGCACTCCAAGTGGTCGCAGCTCGTGACGCACCCGCTCTTCGCCGCCGCGAACTTCGCCGGGTCGATCATCCTGTTCTACTACTCGGACATCTTCGGGTACGCCATGCGCGACCACGTGGGCCACGAGCTCATGAACTTGCACTTCACGCTCACGGGGTACATCTTCGTGCTGACGATGATCGGCTCTGACCCGCTCCCGCGCCGCGCCCCGTACCCGCTGCGGCTCCTGCTGCTGTTCGCGACCATGGCGTTCCACGCCTTCTTCGGGGTGGCCATCATGGGCTCCGACATCCTGCTCGAGCCCGGGTACTTCGGCAATCTCGGGCGGACGTGGGGGCCCTCCGCGATCGCCGACCAGCAGGCCGGCGGCGCCGTGGCCTGGGGCATCGGCGAGATCCCGACGCTCTTCGTGGCCATCGGGGTGGCGGTCATGTGGTCCACCGCGGACGCCCGGGAGACGCGGCGCCGCGACCGCGCCGCGGACCGCGACCACGAGGCCGAGCTCGAGGCGTACAACGCGATGTTCTCGCGCCTCAACGAGCGCGACCGCTCCCGGGGGCAGTAGGCGACCTCCCCGCCGAGGTCACCGGGTGTGGTGCCGAGGTCACCGGGTGTGGCGTCGAGGTCACCGGGTGTGGCGCCGAATCGGCGTCGGGGGGGTGACCTCGGGCGCATAGGGGGTGACCTCGGCGTCGGTGGGGGTGACTTCGGGCGCATAGGGGGTGACCTCGGCGTCGGTGGGGGGTGACCTCGGCGTCGGTGGGGGTGACTTCGGGAGCATACGGGGTGACCTCGGGCCCGCACGGGGTGACTTCGGCGTGTGGGTGCCGGCGACGCGCGGCGTAACGTGGGGAAGAAAGCCCGGGATAATGGGGTTGCCCCTATCGGCCCCGTTCCACCATGCATGAGGAGTGCCCGTGACCGCAGAATCCACTGAGGACCAGCACAGCGCCGGAACCCTGCGCGCTGACTCCGTGCGCACCGCCCGTCGCGTCCGCGCGAGCGAGCTCGGCGGCCGGGCCTGGCTCAACACCGGCGGCAAGGAGCTGGACCTCGCGGCGCTGCGGGGCAAGATCGTGCTCCTCGACTTCTGGACCTTCTGCTGCATCAACTGCCTCCACGTCCTCGACGAGCTTCGCCCGCTCGAGGAGAAGTACAGCGACGTCCTGGTCACCGTCGGCGTGCACTCGCCCAAGTTCGAGCACGAGGCGGACCCGGTGGCGCTCGCGGCTGCAGTGGAGCGCTACGAGATCCACCACCCGGTCCTCGACGACCCGGAGCTGCTCACCTGGCAGGCGTACACGGCGCGCGCGTGGCCGACCCTCGTCGTCGTCGACCCCGAGGGCTACATCGTCGCGCACCTGTCCGGGGAGGGCCACGGCGGCGGCCTCGGCGTGCTGGTCGAGGAACTCGTGGCCGAGCACGAGGCCAAGGGCACGCTCCACCGCGGCGACGGCCCGTACGTCGCACCCGAGCCCACCGCGGGCACGCTCCGCTTCCCCGGCCAGGCAGTGCCGCTGCCCAACGGCAACTACCTCGTCGCCGACACCGGCCACCACCGCCTCGTCGAGCTGCGCCCGGACCTCACCACGGTCGAGCGGGTCATCGGCTCCGGCACGAAGGGGCACCTCGACGGCCAGGCCGAGGTCGCCCAGTTCAACGAGCCGCAGGGCATCGCCGTCCTGCCGGCGTCGGTCGCGTGGCAGACCGGCTACGAGGCCATCGTCGCGGACACGGTCAACCACCGGCTCCGCGGCGTGACCCTCAGCTCCGGCTATGTGCAGACCCTCGCCGGGAACGGCGTCCAGCGGCTCCTCGACGCGGGCCCCGCCCGGGTGGACGGCGACGGCGCGGGCACGTGGGCCAAGGCCGGGAAGGACGACGCCGGTGCTCCCGCCACCGCGGCGGCCGGCTCGCCGTCGGACGGTTCAGGGGCACCCCATGACGTGTACGCCGGCGACGCCGAGGACATCGGCTACCTCGGGCACGGCACCGGTGTCTCGCTCTCCTCGCCATGGGACGTCGTGTGGAGCGAGAAGCTCGGCAAGGCGGTCGTGGCGATGGCCGGCACGCACCAGATCTTCACGTTCGACCCCCTCACCAACGAGGTCGCGATCCTCGCCGGCTCGGGCCTCGAAGGACTCCTCGACGGCTCCGGGCCGCAGTCGTGGTTCGCGCAGCCGTCCGGGCTCGCCGTCGACCCCACCGGGGACCTCTGGGTCGCCGACTCCGAGACGTCCGCCCTGCGCCGCCTGCGCCTCGGCGCATCGGGGCGGAACGGGGACGTTGTCGTCGAGACGGCCGTGGGCAAGGGGCTCTTCGACTTCGGCTTCCGCGACGGCGACTCGGACACCGCCCGCCTCCAGCATCCGCTCGGCGTGACGGTCCTTCCCGACGGATCGGTCGCCATCGCCGACACGTACAACGGCGCCGTGCGCCGGTACGAGCCCGCGACCGGCGCGGTCTCCACGCTCGCGAGGGGACTCGCGGAGCCCGCGGACGTGGTCGTCGTCGTGCCCGAGGAGGGCGAGCCGCTGCTGCTGGTGACGGAGACGAACCGGCACGAGCTGGTCCTCGTGCCGCTTCCGAAGGAGGCGCAGCAGGTCGACGAGGGCGAGCGCCAGACCCAGCGCCCCCGCACCGCCGTCGCCGCCGGCCCACTCGACCTGAAGGTGCGCTTCGCCGCTCCGACTGGGCAGAAGCTCGACGACCGGTGGGGCGACCCGACCCAGCTGAAGGTGTCCTCGACCCCGCCCGAGCTGCTGCTCGGCGGCACCGGGACGTCGCAGGGCCTCGCGCGCACGCTCGAGCTCAACCCCGCGATCGCCGAGGGCGTCCTGCACATCACGGCCCGTGCCGCGGCCTGCGACGGTGCGCCCGGCGAGGACATCCCGGACCACGCCGCCTGCCACCTGTACCAGCAGGACTGGGGCATCCCGGTGGTGCTCCAGGACGGGGCGGACTCGGCCCTCACGCTGGACCTCCGCGGCATGGACTGACGCGGGAGGTGACCTCCAGGAGGTGACCCCCAGAGGGTGACCTCCGGGAGGTGACCCCCAGGAGGTGACCCCCAGAAGGTGCCCCTCAGAGGGGCGGCTGCGTGACTGGGCTACTTGAACTGGGGCGTGACCGTGATGGCCGTGTCGGTGACGTCGAGGCGGGCCGAGAACTCGTAGCCGAGCTCCTCGTCGAGGGGCTGGCGCGCGCCCGTGAAGAGGTTGATCTGGGTGGCCTTGAGCCGCGCCGTGCCGGTCAGCGGGGCCACGACCCAGTGGCCCTCGAACGGCTCGACGGACACCATAGGGTACGTCTCGACGCTCCACTGGATGGTTCCGTCCTGGATGCGGCTGTTCGTGGCCAGGGCGAAGGGGCAGTCCGGCTGGAGCCGCTGCTGCTGCGTGGCCGTGCGGGCGCACTCGTCCAGGTAGCCGCGCACCTTGGTCTCGATCGACTCGACGAGCTGCGGCGTCGCCTTGGTCGCAAGGCTCATGGCCGGCGTCCCGCTCGTGCCGCTCACCACGACGGCGCTCGGCTCGGCGGCGAACTGCTCGCCCGGGAGCGATCCCACGTACGAGCCGGGGTAGAAGACGGGAAACGCGTTGGCTCCGCCGGGCATGTTCACGGCCACGCCGTTCACGGTGGCCCGCGCGGAGTTCACCACGGTCGCCTGGAGCGTGGGGAGCGTGCCGCGGACCATCTGCCAGCGGGGGAAGAACAGCCAGTCGGTGCCCGTCCGCTCGAGCCGGAAGGTGCTGTCGTGCCGGCCGCCGTCCACGGTGTAGTGGACGGTCACGGAGGCGTGGTCATCGTCGGACTCGGTGGTCTCGAACGCGAGGTCCTGCACCCGGCTCATCGAGTCGCGCAGCGGCGTCCCGTCGAGGAGCGCCGGGCTGCCGGGCGGGACCTGGGCGCGGAGGACGCCCAGGGCGCGGGCGCCGTCGCCGGCCTGGAGCGCGGCGACGTAGCTTCGCACGGGCTGCTCGGGCCCGGAGACCGTGGACTTCACCGTCCGCACGGCCACGACCGAGCCCACAATCGCCACCACGAGGGCCAGCAGCCATGCGGCGGCGACCCTGAGGAGGGCGGGACTCTTCTGCACTCGCCCCAGCCTACCAACGCGGGCGGGGCCGACGAACGCGGGGGCGGGACCGCGCCCAGGGCGACCCGCACCCAGGACAGCGCACACCCGGGGCGCGGGCGGCTAGCGGCGCCGCCGGCGGGAGGACGTGCCGAACATCCCGCGCATGAGCTCGCGGCCCAGCTGGGTCCCGAAGGAGCGGGCCATCGACTTCAGCCCGCCGCCCAGCGCACCGCCCAGGCTGCCTACGACGTCGCCGAGGACGCCGCCGCCGTCGTGCCCCTCGCCGTCCCGTCGGTCCGTGTCCCGCGGGGCGGGGGGCTCGAGGTTCGGCGAGGGGAGCGGCGGCGGGGGTGGCAGGGGCGCGCCGGTCTGTGCGGCGGGCTCAGCCGCCTGCTTCTGCTCCGCGGCCTGCTGGAGCTTCTCGTAGGCGGTCACATTGTCGACGGCGGTCCCGTACCGCCCGAGGAGCGGCGAGGCCTGGACCGTGCTCGCCACGAGCGCGGGGTCCGAGGGGCCCATCTTCGACTCGGGGGCGCGCAGGCGCGTGAGGGCCACCGGGGTCGGGGCGCCCTTCTCGTTCATCACGGTGATGACGGCCTCGCCGATCCCTGCGGAGGTGAGGACCTCCCCAAGGTCGTAGTCGCTCACGGGGAACGTGGAGACGGTGGCCTTGAGTGCCTTCGCGTCCTCGGGCGTGAACGCGCGCAGGGCGTGCTGGACCCGGTTCGCGAGCTGCCCGAGCACATCGGCCGGGACGTCCTTGGGGGTCTGGGTCACGAAGAAGATGCCCACGCCCTTGGAGCGGATGAGCCGGACCGTCTGCGTGATCGCGTCGAGGAACGCCTTGGACGCGTTGTTGAACAGCAGGTGTGCCTCGTCGAGGAAGAAGACGAGCTTGGGCTTGTCTGCGTCGCCCACCTCGGGCAGGTCCTCGAAAAGGTCCGCGAGCAGCCACATCAGGAAGGTCGAGAACAGGAGCGGCTTGCTGGCCACCCCCGGAAGCTCGAGGCAGGTAATGACCCCACGCCCGTCGGGAGCGGTCCGGAGGAGCTCCGAGGTGTCGAACTCGGGCTCGCCGAAGAACTTCTCCATCCCGGCGGCCTCGAGCCCGACGAGCTCGCGGAGGATCACCCCGGCCGTGGCCTTGGAGAGCCCGCCGAGGTTCTCGAGCTCGTCCTTGCCCTCGGCGGAGGTGAGGAACTGGATGACGGCCCTCAGGTCCTTGAGGTCCGTCAGCTCGAGCTGGTTCTTGTCGGCGAAGTGGAAGATGAGCTGCAGACTGGATTCCTGCGTCTCGTTCAGTTCCATGACGCGCGAGAGCAGGATCGGCCCGAACGAGGTGATGGTCGCCCGCACGGGCACCCCGGTGCCTTCGCCGCCAAGCGCGAGGAACTCGACGGGAAAGGTCGAGGACTTCCACTCCTGCCCGAGGCCCTTGGTACGGGCCAGGAGCTTCTCGCTGCCCTCCCCGCCGGTCGCGAGGCCGGTGAGGTCGCCCTTCATATCCGCAAGGAACACCGGGACGCCGGCCGTGGAGAGCTGTTCGGCGATCATGTGCAGGGTGACGGTCTTGCCGGTGCCGGTCGCGCCGGCCACGAGCCCGTGCCGGTTCATCATGGCCAGCGGAAGGCCCACCTGCGCCTCCGGGCGGACCTCGCCGTCCACGATCGCCGCGCCGAGGGCCACGGTCGCGCCCTCGAAGACGTAGCCCTTCTGGATCGTGGACAGCTTCTCGTCGGTCGTCTTCGCCGTGCTGGTCTTCGCCGCGCTCGATTCAGCCATGCGGCTCAGCTTAGCGGGGAGTGACCCGCGCCACGCTGCTCGGCGGGCATCATGTCAGCGAGAGCCTCCTCCAGGCTGGTGAGCGGAAGGTCCGGGAACTCGGCGCGGCCGGGGGCGGGATCGAAGGACTCGTCGCCCGAGTCCTCCCACACCCCCGCCCCGGCCACCCGGGCCAGGAACGGCGAGAACGGCTTCGCGGCCACAGCCATGACGCGGAGCACCGGCGTCGGCACGCGCTGCACCGACCCGCGGCCCGCCTTCGCGATCATCGCCCCTGCAACCTCGTTGGCGGTGTGCGTCTCGGAGCCCCACTCGATCACGCGGTTCCTCAGCGCAGGGTCCGTCAGGGCGCGCACGACGACGGCCGCGGCGTCGTGCGCGGACGTGAAGGTCACCGGGGCCTCGCCCGAGCCGAAGACGGGCACCTTGCCCTTGGAAGCCAGGCCCTCGCCCATGATGTCGAGGCGCTGTTCGAGGATGGCTCCGAGGCGCACGATGGTCCACGCAATGCCGGAGGTGCGGGTGGCCTCCTCGGCTGCCGCCTTGCAGCGCAGGTACTCGATGGGGGCATTTTGGGCGGCGCCGTGCATCGACATCATCACGAGGTGGCCGACGCCGGCCTGTGCCGCCGCGCGCACGAGCCGGATCGCGCCGTCGCGGTCGACGCTGCGCTCGTCGGCGCCCTTGGGGATGCCGAAGCCCGAGGCGGCGAAGACGACCTGGCTGCATCCCTCGACCGCGCGGCGGCAGTCGGATTCGGAGGTGAGGTCCCCGCGGACGTACTCGGCGCCGTCGTCCGCCCCGCTTCCTGCCGGAGTGTCGGGGGAGGGGGCCGGGAACGGCTGGGAGGCGCCGCGCGCCATGACGCGCACGCGCTCGCCCCTGCGGAGCAGCTGGGCGACGAGCTCGCGGCCGAGGCGGCCGGTGCCGCCGACGACGAGGATCATGGCCGGCCTCCCGTCCCCACACCGGTGGTCTCGCGGACGGCGGCGTCGACGTCGCCCGATGCGTGCTCGACAGGCTCGAGGTAGAAGCGGACGGCCGAGATGAGGTCGTCGTCGAGGGTGAAGACCGAGACGCCGGCGAGATCGACGGGCACGCCGTCCCGTCGGGTGCCCCGCTGCCCCCACTCGACCCAGACCATGCCGTCCGGCGCCGTCGTCGCGCGGACGACGAAGGGAACAAGGTCCGGGATGCCGGCGAGGATGGAGGTCCAGTTCTTCCGGACCTGCTCGCGGCCCCTGAAGCCGCGGTCCGGGTGGATCGGGGTCTCGTTGAGGTAGTCCTCGGCGAAGCAGGCAACCATGCCGTCGAGGTCGTGGCGGCTGATGGCCTCGAAGACCCGGCGTACGGGACCTGCCGGGAGGAGGTCGATTCCTGAGGCGTCCATGACGTGCTCCTGTGTGCTGGGAAAGGTGGAGGCTGGTACGCTCAATTGAATACAGTTCACTGTATTGATTGGAGTATAGATCCGGTGCCACAGGCGGTCAACGGCTCGGGCCGCGCCCGCGGGTACGACGCGTCGCTCCGGCGAGAGCGTGCCGAGGCCTCGCGGCGCGAGGTCCTCGCGCGGGCACGCGAGCTGCTGCTGTCCCAGGGGTTCGGCGCGACGACGATCGCGCAGATCGCGCGGGCCGCTGGCGTCTCGGCCGAGTTCGTGTACAAGAACTTCGGCGGGAAGCCCGGTCTGGTCCGGGCGATCTGGGACCAGAGCCTCCTCGGTTCGGGCGACGTGCCGGCCGAAGTGCGCTCCGACGCCGCCCAGGAGGCCGCGACGGAGCCGCGCGCGCTCATGGAGCAGTTCGGGCGGTTCGTCGCCGAGGTCAGCCCGATCGGCTCGCCCGTCGTGCTTCTCGTCCGCGACGCCGCGGCCAGCGGGGACGCCGCGATGGCCGCGCTCCTGGAAGAGGTCGACGGCGCGCGGTACCGGCGCATGCTGCACAACGCCCGGCACGTGCTCGCCCGTGGGCTGCTGCGCCCCGGGCTCAGCGAGGCCGAGGTCGCCGACGTCTTCTTCGCCTGCACCTCTGCCGAGCTCTACGAGACGCTCGTCCTCAAGCGCGGCTGGAGCCATGAGCGGCTGGGGGAGTTCGTGGCACGGACGCTCACGGCGAACCTGGTGGCGGCACCGTAGGGACGGGACCCCGCAACGGTGGGGACGGGACCCCGCAACGGTGGGAGCGCCGTCAGGAGAGGAGCGCCGCCATGCCGGCCATCGCCGGGACGGCGACGACGGTCGTGATCAGCACGGTGTCCTTCGCGACCACGATCCCGTGGCGGTAGCGCTGGGCGGCGATGTAGACGTTCTGCGCGGTGGGCAGGGCGGCCGTGACGACCGCGGCGAAGAGCTCGTGCCCGCCGAGCCCCAGCGCGAACCGGGCGAACACGAAGGCGATGAGGGGGTGGACCACGACCTTCAGCGTCGAGGCGAGGGCCGTGTCGAGCCGCCGCCCGTCGTCCGCGCGCAGGGGCCGCGAGCCGTGCAGGGAGATGCCGAACGCCATGAGCATCGCCGGGATCGCCGCGCCGCCGATGAGGTGGATCGGCTGCATGATGAGCTCCGGCGGCGTCCACCGCGTTCCGGCGAGCACGAGGCCGATCATCGAGCCGATGATGTTCGGGTTCGTCACGATGGGGAGCACGAACTGCGCCGCGCGGGCCAGCCCCGGCTTCGCGGTCGCCGTCGTGCCGTCGAGGAGGAGCAGGTACGACGGCGTGAAGAGGGCCAGCTGGAAGATCAGCAGCGGCGCGACGAAGCTCGCGTCGCCGAGCACGAACACCGAGATGGGAATGCCCAGGTTCCCCGAGTTCGCGACGGAGGCGCTCATGGAGGCAATGAGGGCCTCGGGGGTACCGCGCCCGCGAAGCCAGCGGAACACCACGAACGAGACGAGGCCGATCGCGGTGGAGCTGACCGCGATCACGAGCAGGTGGGTGGAGAAGACGGCCCGCAGGTCGGAGCGCGCGAGGGTCTCCAGCAGGAGCGCCGGGCTGGCCACGAAGAAGGAGAGCCGGCTGAGCACTGCCTGCGCGCCGTCGCCCAGGATTCCCTGGCGGGCGCAGAACCACCCCACGCCGATGATGGCCCAGACGACGGCGAAGCCCTCGAGGACGCCTAGCATCGGCGGCCCCGTGCGCGCGTGGATGGGAAGCGGTTTCTCGGGGGCATGACCCCCAGCCTAGCGCCTGCCCGCGGTGCCCGGCGGGGGGACTAGTTCAGGTGCGCCTGGATGGCGAAGGGCGGACGCAGCATGCCGGCCCCGTTCCCCTCGGCCGGGTCGGTGCCGAGCTGGACGATCTTGTTCTCGGCGTCGACGTGGACCACCGTGGGGACGAACTCGCGCGCCTCGGCGTCGGACATCGAGGCGTAGGTGATGAGGATGACCAGGTCCCCCTCGTGGATGAGGTGGGCCGCGGCGCCGTTGATGCCGATGACGCCGGAGCCGCGCTCGCCCGCGATCGTGTAGGTCTCGAGGCGGGCGCCGTTGGTGATGTCGACGATCGAGACGAGTTCGCCGGGCAGGATGTCGGCGGCCTCGAGCAGGTCAAGGTCGATCGTCACCGAGCCGACGTAGTGGAGGTCAGCGTGCGTGACCGTGGCGCGGTGGATCTTGGACTTGAACATTGTGCGGTTCATCGCGCCCAATTCTACTCCGGACGCCGCGCCGGCTCTGTGGCGTGCGCCTCACGTGCGTCCGAGTGTGCGTCCGAGGATCGCCTCCGTGAGGGCATCGACGGCCGCCGAGTTCGCGAGGGGGTTGCGGATGAGCGTGAAGTCGACGTCCCCCACAGGCGGCAGGTCGAAGCGGTGGGTGATGATCTTCAGGTCCGTCGGCACGAGCGTCGTGGGCATGACGGCCACGCCCAGGCCTGCGCGGATCGCCGCGAGGACGCCCGCGATCTGCTTGGTGCTGCAGGTGACCTTCCACCGCCGCCCGCTCGCCTCGAGCGCCTGGATTGCGAGTGTGCGGGACAGGCTCGGCGCGGGATAGGCGACGAGCGGGACCGGGTCGCCGGGGTCCAGCGCGGTCTCCTCGACCCCGACCCAGGAGAAGGTGTCCTGCCGCACCACCGTGCCCTCCTGCGCCCCGGCCACCCACTTGATGAACACGAGGTCCAGCTGGCCGGCCTTGAGCCGGCGGTGGAGGTCATCGCTCTGGCTCACGGTCAGTTCGAGGTTCAGCTGGGGGTACGCGCGCCGGAACTCGCGCAGGATCCGGGGCAGCCCGGTGATCGCCAGATCGTCCGCCGTGCCGAAGCGCAGGCGCCCGCGCATGGCCTCACCGCGGAAGTAGCGCGCGGCGTCGTCGTGCGCGGCCAGGATCGTCCGGGCGAAGCCGGCCATCGCGTCGCCGTTGTCCGTCAGCCGCACGCCGTGCGTGTCCCGGACGAGGAGGAGGCGGCCGGCGGCCTTCTCGAGCTTGGCGACATGCTGGCTCACGGTGGGCTGGGCCAGGCGCAGCCGCTCGGCTGCGAGCGTGAAGCTCAGGTTCTCCGCGACGGCCAGGAAGCTGCGCAGGTGGGTCGGGTCGAACATGGTGGGAATGCTCCCCGAAAGCATTGCGGACCGCAATAGCAGTTAGAGGAGGAATAATCTTCCGCAATTGAATGGGCTCTGCCTAGCGTGGAGGCAGTCGACTTTCCAGGCCTAACGCTCCCGAACGACACCAGGACTCCTCCGTGACCTCGCCCAGCACAGCCCTGCCCTCAACTACGTCGGACAACCACTGCACCGCCTCCACGGCCCACGGCCGTCCCGCCGCGATCCCGCCGACCGGACCCATCGCCGTCGTGCCCGAGCGGCTCCCGTGGCGGCACACCTTCGTCTCGCTCTCCGTGCGGAACTTCCGCATCTTCGCCGCCGCGCACTTCGTCGCGGTGGTCGCGCTGTGGATGCAGCGCATCGCGCAGGACTGGATCGTGCTCGAGCTCTCCGGGTCGGTGACGGCCGTCGGCGTCACGGTCGCGCTGCAGTTCCTGCCCGTGCTCCTGCTCGGGCCCTGGGGCGGCCTCATGGCGGACCGCTTCTCCAAGCGCCGTCTCCTCCAGGGCTGCGCCGTGGCCTCCGCGCTGTGCGCCGCTGCCCTCGGGGCCCTGGCGCTCACCGGCTCGCTCGCGGTCTGGCACGTGTACGGCATCGCGCTCCTGCTCGGGATGGTCACCGTGCTGGACCAGCCGGCACGGCAGGTCTTCGTCAACGAGCTCGTCGGGCCCGCGTACCTCCGCAACGCGATCAGCGTGAACTCCACGACCTTCCAGCTCGGCGCTCTCATCGGACCCGCGGTGGCCGGCTGGCTCCTCACCGCCGTCGGCGGCGGGTGGGCATTCGCGATGAACGCCGTCGCGTGCCTCGTCACCGCATGCGCGCTCGGCGCCCTCCGGCGCGACGAGCTCACCGTCGCCCCGCCCACGCCCAAGTCGCCCGGCATGCTGCGGGAGGCGTTCGCCTACGCGTGGCGCAAGCCGACGATCCGCTGGCCCTGGACCCTGGCCGGCGTCGTGGCCGTGTTCGCGATGAGCCTGCCGGTGCTCCTCGCCGCCTACGCCGAGCACGTCTTCGGCGTGGGCGCCGCAGGGTACGGGCTCCTCAACACCATGGTCGCCGTCGGGGCGCTCAGCGGGGCGATCGCCTCGGCGCGGAGGGTTCGGCTGAGCCTGCGCACCGTGGTCCTCGGCGCGGGCCTGCACGGGTCGATGCTGGCACTCGCCGCGCTGGCGCCCTCGCTCCCGGTCTTCTGCGCGCTCGTCGCCGTCACCGGCTTCTGCGCCCTCCTGTTCCTCACGAGCGCGAACCAGCTCGTGCAGACCAGCTCCAACGTGGGGATCCGCGGCCGCGTCATGAGCCTGTACACGATGGTGCTCATCGGCGGACAGGCGCTCGGGGGCCCGCTCCTGGGCTGGCTCGCCGAGCATATCGGTGCCCACGCCGCGATGCTCGTCTCGGGCGGGGTGCCGGCCCTCGCCGCGGGGGTGCTCGGGCTGGTCCTGTGGAGGCGACGGGGACGCACCCGCGGGACGGCTTCGGCGGCCTGACCTGCCGGGCAGCGTGCAGGGCTAAGGCGATGGTGCCTCGATGAGCGCTCTGAGATTGCCGAGCTCTTTGGCGGCCTCGCGTCCGCCCAGAAGCGCGTGCTCTACAACTCGGCCGAGGACGCCCAGCCCGCGGGGCCACGACGTCACAACGCGGAGGCGGAGCCGGGTGCCGTCGCCGTCCGTGCTGAGCTCGGACGTGACGTCGAAGCGAAGCCCGAGGGAGGCGTCGGTGTGGGTGACGAGCCGTCGAGGGGGTTCCGACTCGATGACGGATGTGCGGGCGACCAGAGCTCTTCGCCGGGACGTGTAGGCCGAGCCTGCGGAAGCACCGTCCCCACCGAGGTCCTCGATCACGGGCGAGCCCGTCTCCCACTCCGGAATGCGCCGTGGGTCTGTGTACACGTGCCAGACCGCCTGGGGGGCCGCCTTGATCCATACGGAGTGCTCGATGACGCCCATAACGGTTCCAGTAGGCCGCGGTCCCCGAGAAGTGTCAATGCCGCACGGCCGGCGGCAGCGCGGACATGAAAGAACCCCCGGTCCGGGGGATCGGGGGTTCGTGGAGCGGCCGACGGGAATCGAACCCGCGTATCTGGCTTGGGAAGCGAGCGCTCTGCCATTGAGCTACGGCCGCGTTGCCCTGAGGCTTCCCCCAGCTTACAACACCGTCGGGGGTGGTCTGCGCAACCGGTGCGACGACCGTGGTCCGTGTGAACCGCGCGGGGAAGCGGCGCGCTCAGGCGGCGATGCGCCGTCGTGCGCTCCGGTAGGCCGACGGCGACATGCCCACCGCCTGCGCGAAGTGGGACCGCAGGTCCGCCGCCGAGCCGATGCCGGTGCCCTCGGCGATCCGCTCCACGGGGAGCTCCGTGGATTCGAGGAGGCGGCGGGCGGCGTCAGTGGGGGTGACGTCGAGGGCAGTGGGGGTGACCTCGGCGGTCGGCCTTGCCGGGGGTCCCTGCGGCGCCTAGGGTTCACGCATGGTCGCCGCCGAGCACACAGTCACGATCCGCCGGTCCCCAGCAGACGTCTACGCCTTCCTCGCGGACGGGCTCAACAACGCCCGCTGGCGCCGCAGCGTCCGCTCGGTCTCCCACACCTCCGGGGACCCGGGGACGGTCGGTGCGGTGTACGCGCAGCGCCTCGCCGGGCCCGGCGGCCGCGAGATCGACGGCGACTACGAGATCACCGAGGCGCGCCCGGGGGAGGTGCTGCGGTTCCGGGTCGTTGCCGGCCCAGCCCGCCCGCAGGGGGTCTTCCTCCTGGTTCCCGCGGACGACGGCGCCACGACCGTGAGCTTCGGCCTCACCTTCGAGCCCACCGGAGTCATGAAGCTCATGGGCGGCCTCATCCACAAGACCATGCAGTCCGAGGTCAACGAGCTCGACAGCCTCAAGGCCGTCCTCGAGGGGGCGCCCGCCGGCTGAAGCGATCCGGCGCGCGCCGGGTGAGCAGCCGAACGCGCCGACGCCCGCTACTGGGCGAGCCGGATCCCGGCCCAGCCGCCGCCGATCACGCGCGAGGCCCCGAAGGCGCCGCCGGCCACGGGCCAGTAGACGAGCGCGCCATCCGGGCGGACCGAGGCGACGCCGACCGTGTTGAGCCCGTCGAGCCCGCGCAGCACCCGGATCGGGCCCATCGAGGACCACCCAGTCCCGATCGTGGCCCGTGCCTCGTCGACGAGGCCCTGCTGCCCGAGCGAGCGGTGCAGGAGCAGCGCACCGTCCGAACGCCGCACCACGAGGTCCTCGAACCCGTCGCCGCTGAAGTCCACGACATTCCCCTGCCCGGCGGGCATCGAGGTCGCGAGGCGGCCGCGGTCCACGAGGTCGCCGAGCCCGCGGTTCGGGTACAGCCACAGGTTCCCCGCGCCGTCGGCCGCGAGGATCTGCGGGAGCCGGTTGTCGGCGCACCACTCGCCGAGGCTGATCGTCATGGTCTCCCAGCCGGACGAACCGAGCGTCACCTGCGCCGCGAAGCCGCCGCCCGGCAGGCCGCGCAGGAGCGTGAGCCTGCCGTCCTTCCACTGCACGAGCAGGTCCAGGAGCCCGTCGCGGTCCCAGTCCGTGACGTTGACCGTGATCGCGTTCGCATATCCGGTCCCGAGGTCGGTGGGCGCCCCGTAGCCGCCGCCGCGCGCGGGGTAGGCGCGCAGGGTCCCGTCCGAGGTGACGGCGACGAGGTCCGCGGTGCTCGTCAGCGCGGCCTTTGACATGTCCTGGGCGGTCGGCATGAAGCGCGCCGGCGGGGTGCACAGGGCCTTGTCCGCCTGGGCCACGGCCACGCCCCCGGCTGAGAGGGTCGGACTCGGGGTTGGGCTCGGCGAGGGCGCGGGCGCCGGGGTGCTCGAGCCGTTCGGCGCGTCGATCGTGCCCGAGGGGAAGGAGGTGTACCCGAAGAAGTCCACCACGCCCCACATCGCGTACCGGTTCGGAGTCGCGGGGTAGGTCCCGTTCGTGAACGTGATGCCGATGCCGATCACGTTCAGGCGCGGGTCGGTCAGGATCGCGTTGTGCGAGGGTGACGTCTTCCACCACTCGACGAGCTGCGCCGCATCCCGGTCCCAGCGCACGGCGATGACCTCGCCCGCGCCGTTGTTCGGGTTCATGGCCCGCGGGTCCGTCCAGAACGACGCCCGGTGCTCGATGACCTCTCGGCTCGCGATGCTGTCCGACCACTCCTGCGCGAGGTCCTGCACCGAGAGGTGGTACTTGACCGGATTGAGGCCCTTCTGCGCGCGGTAGGCGTTGATCGCGTCGAAGACCGCCCGGACCTGGGCGGAGTTGTCGTCCCGGACGAGGTTGCTCGTGTCGCCCATGGGCGCAGACAGCGGGGAGACGGCAGTGACCCCCGCGTCCATGGCAGCCGGGCCGCGCGCGGCGTCGACCGACTTCACGGGTGGGGGCGTCGGGGCCGTCTGGAGAGCGGCCTGTGGGGCTTCCTCGGCGGCGGCCAGCTGCACGGCTCTCGACCCGCCGCCGGGGTCCGCTGCCCCCGGCGGCGACGCGGCGGCGTCGTGCGCGGCGGCAGGCTGGGCGGCGACCGCCGGCGCTGTGGCGACGGACGACGGCGGGGACGCGGCCGGCGCTGCGGCGGCGAGGGCCGCGGCGGCCAGCACGGTGACGGCTGTCAGGAATCGTGGCATTCGCAAGCGTCCTTTCCCCGGACCGACCGGGAGGCCGATCACCTGCGTCACGATTGCAACACTAGTCCCGCGTGTCGCAGGCGGCAATCCTCGCGCTCCTGTCACAGCCGTGCTAGGGGAGCGGTCAGGCGCCCGGCCTGCGGTACTTTGGGAGGCGTGCTCCTTTCAGATCGCGACATCCGCGCGGAAATCGACGCCCAGCGAATCCAGCTCGCGCCGTACGAGCCCGCCATGGTGCAGCCGTCCAGCGTGGACGTGCGGATCGACCGGTTCTTCCGGCTCTTCGACAACCACAAGTACGCCCACATCGACCCCGCCCAGGAGCAGCCGGAGCTCACCCGGCTCGTCGAGGTCGAGGGCGACGAACCGTTCATCCTGCACCCCGGCGAGTTCGTGCTCGGCTCGACGTACGAGACGGTGACCCTCCCCGACGATGTCGCGGCGCGGCTCGAGGGGAAGTCCTCCCTCGGCCGGCTCGGGCTGCTGACCCACTCCACCGCCGGCTTCATCGACCCGGGCTTCTCGGGACACGTGACCCTCGAGCTCTCCAACGTCGCGACGCTGCCCATCAAGCTGTGGCCGGGCATGAAGATCGGCCAGCTGTGCTTCTTCCGGCTCTCCTCCGCCGCCGAGCACCCCTACGGCTCGGGCGAGTACGGCAACCGGTACCAGGGCCAGCGCGGCCCGACGGCGTCGCGGAGCCACCTCAACTTCCACCGCACCAGCATCTAGGGGCGCCGGGGCGGCACACCCCGCCGCCCCCATCCCCGGCGCCCGAGCCCTCCCCCGCACCACCCCGCCCCCGCACCCGCACCACCCCCGCAATTGTCGGGTTCCAGCGGGTGCGAGGGCGCCTCACCCACGTCAAGCCGACAATTGCGAGGCAGTGGCCGTCCTCGGCCGAGCCGCCCCGGTTCGCCGGGCCCTCGCCGACGCCAGGCGGAGGCGCTCCCCGATGAACCGGGCCACTCCGTCCCACCCGCGCTGCGTCACGTCTCGGGCAGAGACTACGACGTTGTCCCAGTCCTCATCCGTGACGGCGCGGTTGCGCCAGTTGTCGTTCGCCTGTTGGTCGGCACTCCGGTGATGGCCGCCGTCGTACTGGAGGGCGACCCGTTCCTCGACGAACGCCTGGTCCGGCCACGCGACGGCCCGGCCGTCGGGTCTGCGGATCACGTGGTTCAGAGAGGGCTCGGGCAGGCCAGCGTCCACGACGGCGAGGCGAAGCTTGGTCTCGGGGACCGAGTCGGCGCCGACCCTCACCAGCGCCAGCGCTTCCCTCGCGGCCGGGAGCCCGCGGACGCGGTGCTTGCGGTCGAGGAACTCCGTGATGTCCTCGATGGAGAAGAGGGGCTCGCGGGGCCGCGGGAAGTCCGGTGGATGGGCGCAGACGAGGTGGTCGCCGATCGCCACGAGGTCATCGCGGAAGAGGACCCCGGACAGGTCGAGCCAGGTTCGCAGGGGAGACGTCACGGCCAGACCATGGAAGTCCACCACGTCCTCCGGGCCGAGCTTCATCCGATGGCACACCACCCCGGGCCGTTCGGTCCGGGACCTCCCCGGGAGCCGCGTCACGTGGACGGAGAAGTCGTCCTGGAAGGCCAGCGGCAGGGGGAACCGCCAGATCCGCGCCGCGGTCGTGAAGCTGGCGACGCCTCCTGCGATCACGTCCAGGAGCGGCCGTACGGTGGCCTCGGGGGAGGGGGCGGCGTCCCAGGGGACGCGGACTCCTCGCGTGGGGATGACGAGGTCGGAGGCGCGGAGGCGGCTGCCCGACGCGCCGAGCGCACGGGCCTCCTCGAGCGAGAAGGACCGGCCCCTCAGCGGCTCGGGCAGTGGGCGTCGCGTTGTCATGCGAGCATCCTCGCCCGGCCGGGACTTCCGCGGGTCCACGTGGCCGACTTATCCACAGTGTGGAGGACCAATGACAATGGCCCCTCCCGCGAATTGTTGGCTTGACGCGGGTGCGACGGCTGGTGACCCACGCGAAGTCGACAATTCGGGGGGGCCGGGGGCAGGCGCGGGCCCGGGCGGGCCCGCGTCAGAGGGCCTGGCGGTAGAACCACTCGATGTGCTCGCGGACCAGGCGTGCGGAGCGCTCGCCGTCGCGGGCCTCGACGGCCTCGAAGATGCCCCGGTGGTGCTCGCGGAGCACGTGCACGGCGGCGTCCCAGCCGCCGCGGCGCGTGACGGCGTCGTCGATGTAGCCCCGGATGGCCTCGCGCAGCGACTCCATCATGGTGCTCACCACGACGTTGCCGGCGAGGGCGCTCAGGGCCACGTGGAACTGGGCGTCGAGGAGGGTGAAGATCTGCGACGGCAGGGCGTCGTCGTCCATGGCGTCGAGGAGGCGGCGCGCGTCGTCGAGCTGGTCAGGGGTCCAGGGGGCCGCGGCGGCGTGCTCGAGGGACCACGTCTCCATCATGATGCGGGCCTCGACCACGTCGTTGACCGGCAGGTGGTGGCTGGCGACGTGCATCCGCAGCGCGACGCCGAGCGCCGAGGAGGGGTCCGAGACGACGATCGTGCCCGAGTTCGGCCCCGACCCCGTGGCCGAGCGAAGGACGCCCAGGACCTCCAGCGAGCGGATCGCGTCCCGCACCGAGGCCCGCGAGATCCCGAACTGCTCCGCGAGGGCGCGCTCGCCCGGCAGCCGGTCGCCGAGCTTGAGCTCGCCCGAGCGGAGGCTGTTCTCGATGTGGCGCAGCACCACGTCGTGGGCGCGGCCGGTGGCGGTTTCAGACATGGGGTCCATTCTTCCGCACGCGCGCCCGGGAACGGACGACGCCGGCCCCCGCCACCGGCGCGTTGGGCACCGGGAGCGGGGGCTCGCCGTCGTGCGGGGAGGACGCCGGACGGGCTACGGCAGCATCCATCCGAGGACCGGGGTGGACTGGAGGAACACGAGCGTGCACAGGACCAGGAGCATGCCCAGGCTCCACCACACGACCTTCCGCAGGATGGTGGACTCCTGCCCGTCCATGCCCACGGACGTCGCGGCGATCGCGAGGTTCTGCGGGCTGATGAGCTTGCCGACGACGCCGCCGGAGGTGTTCGCCGCGACGAGCAGCGCGGGGTCGATGCCCGCGTGCTGGCCCGCGGTCTGCTGGAGCTTGGCGAACAGGGCGTTCGCGGACGTGTCGGAGCCGGTCACGGCGGTGCCGATCCAGCCGAGGATCGGCGAGAGGAACGCGAACGCCCCGCCCGCGCCGGCGAGCCACGTGCCGATCGCGACGGTCTGGCCGGAGAGGTTCATGACGTACGCGAGGGCGAGGACCAGGACGATCGTGAGGGCCGCGAAGCGCATCTTGACCGCCGTGCGCCACAGCTCGGCGAGGGCGTCGGAGACCTTGAGGCGGAACCGGCCGCGGCCGTCGTTGAGCGAGTACACGAGCGCGATGATGAGCCCCGAGATGAAGAGCATGGTGCCGGGGCCCGAGAGCCACTGGAACGTGTACACGGTCGAGGAGAGGGGCTTCCCGTCGATGCCGAGGACGGCGTCGTGGAGGATGGGCCAGTTGACCTTGACGTCGGTCGCGGCGAGGGCCGCCGGGATGTCGAGGCCGAATCGCCACAGCTTCGAGACGGAGAACACGACGATGACGAGGAGGTAGGGGAACAGCGCCATCCACGTGCGGGCGCGCGTGAGCGTGGCGTCTGCCGCGCCGGGTCCGGCGGGGACGGCGGCGGGGACGCCGAGGCGCGCGCGGGCCTCCGCGGCCCCGCGGGGCCGCCAGACGCGCAGGAACGCGATCGCCGCGCCGAGGCCGACGAGGGAGGCGACGACGTCCGTGAGCTCGTAGGAGAAGTAGTTCGAGCAGAGGAACTGGGCGATGCCGAAGGCGATGCCGGTCACGAGCGCGGGGGCCCAGGCGTCGCGGAGGCCCCGCACGCCGTCGACCAGGAGCAGGAGCAGGAGCGGGACGACGAAGGCGAGGAGCGGGGTCTGGCGTCCCACGACGGCGCCGATGTGGTCCGCGGGGATGCCCGTGAGGGCGCCGGCGGTGGTGATCGGGATCGCGATGGCGCCGAACGCGACCGGCGCGGTGTTGGCGACGAGCACGGTGGCGGCGGCGCGCAGCGGCTTGAGGCCGATGGCCATGAGCATGGTCGCGGTGATCGCCACGGGCGCGCCGAACCCGGCGAGGGCTTCGAGGAGGCCGCCGAAGCAGAAGGCGATGAGGATCGCCTGGATGCGCAGGTCCCCGTTGCCGATCCGGTCGAAGATGCGGCGCAGGTCCTCGAACCGCCCGCTGCGGACCGTCACCTGGTACAGCCAGACGGCCATGAGGACGATCCAGAAGACCGGGAACGCGCCGAAGACCGCGCCCTGGGTGGCGGCGAGTCCGGCGAGCGGGGCAGGCATCCGGTAGGCCACTACGGCGACGACGAGCGCCGCGAGCAGGGCGAACGCCCCGGCCACATGGGCGGAGGTGCGCACGATGGCGAGCAGCACGAAGAACGTGAGGAGGGGGATGAGGCCGATCAGCGCGGAGACGGCAACACTGCCGGCTACCGGATCGGTCACGGGGGTGAAGGTCATGCGGGCTCCTGCGGAGTGGTAACCGGGGCGACGGCGACGCTGGCGCCGATGTGGTCGGACCTTCGTGGTCCGACCACGTAACCTAGCACACATTCCCGCCCTTGTGACAAGGGGCACAGGTGTGGTTGCATGGTCTGACCACATGCCCGCCGCCCGTCCGGGAGGACCTCCATGACCATGCGCACGACGACGAGCGCCCGCCTCGCAGACTCGCGCCCCGCGGCCGCCTCCCCCGCGGCCGCACCCCGGAACCTGCTCGCCGACGACCTCGCCGCCGCGCTCGGAGCCGATGCCGTGACGACCCGGCCCCTGGACCTCCACGCCAAGGCGCACGACGCCTCGCACTACCTGCTAGTGCCCAGCGTCGTCGCGGCCCCCCGCACGGAACAGGACGTGGCGCGCCTGCTCGCGGCGGCCGCACGCCACGATACCCCGGTCACGTTCCGCTCCGGCGGCACGAGCCTCTCGGGCCAGGCGATCACCGACGGCATCCTCGCGGACACGCGGCGCAACTTCGGCCGCATCGAGGTGCTCGACGGCGGGAAGCGCGTGCGGGTGGAGCCCGGCGCGACGGTGCGCGCCGTCAATGCCCGCCTGGCCCGCCACCGCCGCGCGCTCGGGCCCGACCCCGCCAGCGAGATCGCCTGCACGGTGGGCGGCGTCGTGGCGAACAACTCCTCGGGCATGCACTGCGGCACCGAGGCCAACACATACCGGACGCTGGCGTCCCTGAGGTTCGTCCTGCCCTCGGGGACGGTCATCGACTCGGGGGACCCCGCGGCGTCGTCCGTCTTCGCCGCACGCGAGCCCGAGCTGCACGAGGGGCTCGCGCGGCTGCGGCGCCGGATCCTCGCCTCCCCGGACTCGGTGGCGCGGATCCGGCACCAGTTCTCGATGAAGAACACCATGGGGTACGGCCTCAACGCGTTCCTGGACTTCGAGGACCCGCTGGACATCTTCGTCCACCTCATCGTCGGGTCCGAGGGGACGCTCGCGTTCGTCGCGGAAGCGGTGTTCGACACGGTGGAGGTCAAGCCGCACGTCGCGGCGGGCCTGCTCGTCTTCCCGGGCGTGCGGGCGGCCGCCGCCGCGGTCCCCGCGCTCGTGGCCGCGGGTGCGGACACCGCCGAGCTCATGGACGCGGTGTCCCTGCGCGTCTCCGCGCGCCTGCCCGACTGCCCCGAACAGATCCGCGCCCTGGACCTCGCCGACCCGGCCGCGCTGCTCGTCGAGTTCACGGCGGGGAGCGCAGAAGAGCTCGCGGACCGCGCCGCCTCCGCGGACGCGCTCTTCGCGGGGCTCGGCCTCGCCCTGCCCGTGGCGATGACCAGGGACGCCGCAGAGCGGGCGGCGCTGTGGAAGGTCCGCAAGGGCCTGTACTCGACTGTGGCGAGCGCCCGCCCGTCCGGCACGAGCCAGCTGCTCGAGGACATCGCGGTCCCCGTCCCGGCCCTCGCCCAGACGTCCCATGACCTCGCCGGGCTCCTGGCCGAGCACGGCTATGCGGACCCCGTCATCTTCGGCCACGCCAAGGACGGGAACCTCCACTTCATGATCAACGAGGACTTCTCCACGCCGGACACGCGCCGGTACGAGGACTTCACCGAGGAGATGGTCAGCCTCGTGCTCGGCGCGGGCGGCACGCTCAAGGCAGAGCACGGCACCGGGCGCATCATGGCCCCCTACGTGCGCCGCCAGTTCGGCGACGAGCTCTACGAGGTCATGAAGGAGGTCAAGCGCCTCGCCGACCCGCGCGGCATCCTCAACCCCGGCGCCGTCCTCTCCGATGACCCCCGCTCGTACCTGGCCGACCTCAAGGTGACCCCGACCGTCGAGGAGGAGGTGGACCGCTGCGTCGAGTGCGGGTACTGCGAGCCGGTCTGCCCGTCCCGCTCCCTGACCCTGACCCCGCGCCAGCGGATCACCCTCCGCCGCGACGCCGAGCAGGCCCGCGCGGAGGGCAACGAGGAGCTCGCGCGGGCCATCATGGACGGCTACGACTACGACGGCGTCTCGACCTGCGCCGTCGACGGCATGTGCGGCACGGCCTGCCCCGTGGGCATCAACACCGGCGACCTCGTGCGCCGGCTCCGCGCCGACGCCGCCGGCCGCGTCGAGTCCGCCGCCTGGAACGGCGCGGCGCACTCCTGGGGCGCGGCCTCCCGCGTGGGCGGGGCGGCGCTGAGCGCGGCCGCCGCCCTGCCCTCCGCGCCGATCGAGGGTGCGACGCGCCTGGCGCGGAAGCTCCTGGGCGACGGGATCCCGATGTACGACGGCGCACTGCCGGGCGGCGGCTCCCCGCGTCCCCGGCGGCGGGACGACGCCGCGGAGGCGGTCCTGTTCGCGGCGTGCATCGGCACGATGTTCGGGCCCGAGGACGGCGGCCACCCCGGCGGGGCGTCGGGGGCGTTCCTGGACGTCTGCGACCGCGCCGGCGTCCGCCTGCGCACCCCTGAGGGCCTCGGCTCGATGTGCTGCGGCACCCCGTGGAAGTCCAAGGGCATGACCTCGGGCTGGGAGCACATGCGCTCGGTCGTCGTGCCCGCCCTCGTCGAGGCGAGCGACGGCGGGCGGCTCCCCGTCGTCGTCGACGCCTCCTCCTGTGCGGAGGGGCTCGCGGTCATGCTGCGCTCTGCCGCGGAGGCCCTGCCGGCGGCCGCGGCCCTGCGCGTGGTCGACGCGATCGAGTTCGCCGCCGGCCTCCTGCCCCGGCTCGAGGTGCGCTCCCCCATCCCCTCGATGGCCCTGCACCCGACCTGCTCCGGAACGATCGCTGGGACGACGCCGTCGCTCGCCGCGATCGCCGCTCACATCGCCGACGAGGTCTTCACGCCCCTCGCGGCCGGATGCTGCGGCTTCGCGGGCGACCGCGGGCTCCTGCACCCCGAGCTGACCGCCTCGGCCACGACGCCCGAGGCGGCAGGGATCGAGGAGGCCGAGCGGGAGCGCGGGGGCCGCTTCGCCGAGTACGCCTCGAGCAACCGCACGTGCGAGATCGGGCTCACCCGCGCCACCGAGCGCCCCTACCGCCACGTCCTCGAGCTGCTGGCGGCGGCGACGCGCCCCTGACGCGCCCCTCACGCCACGCCGTCCGGCCGGAAGGTGTGGTGTGATTGCCCACACATCGCTATGTTATGGTCAGACCACATGGTCCGGGGTCATCCCGGGCTGAGAGAGGACACCATGAGAATCGCGCTCTTCGCGACCTGCATCGTGGACGCGATGTACCCCCGCGTCGCGCAGGCCACGGTGGAGATCCTGGAGCGGCTGGGGCACGAGGTCGTGTTCCCGTCCGGTCAGGCCTGCTGCGGCCAGATGCACGTCAACTCGGGCTACTTCCCCGAGGCGCTCCCCGTCGTCGCGAACCACGTCCGCACCTTCGAGTCCGGCTTCGAGGCGGGGGAGTACGACGTCGCCGTCGCCCCCTCCGGCTCGTGCGTCGCATCGGTGAAGCACCAGCACGCGATGGTGGCGGACTGGGCGGTGGAGCACGGGGTCAAGGGCGCCGACAGCACGCTCGCCGGGCGGGCCGACGCAGTCGGCGCGCGCACCTACGAGCTCGCACAGCTCCTCACCGACGTCCTCGGCGTCACCGACGCCGCCGCGCAGCTCGGCTCCTACCTCCCTGGCACCATCACGTACCACCCGTCGTGCCACGGCATGCGGCTGCTCCGCCTCGGCGACCGGCAGCGCGCCCTGCTGTCCACGGTCGAGGCGCTGGACGTGGTCGACCTCCCCGACGCCGAGCAGTGCTGCGGCTTCGGCGGCACGTTCTCCGTGAAGAACGCGGATGTCTCCTCCGCGATGCTCGCCGACAAGGTCGCAAACATCTGCGGCACCGGCGCCGAGGCGTGCGCCGGCGGGGACGCGTCCTGCCTCATGCACATCGGGGGCGGCCTCTCCCGGGAGAAGCGCACGACGGCGCAGGGCCGCCCCGTGCGGACCGTGCACCTCGCGGAGGTGCTCGCCTCGACGAGGGAGAACCCGCTCAGGGTCGACGGCGAGCTCGCGCTCGCCGGCCAGCCGGCCGGCGCGAAGGGAGGTGCACGATGACCACGGTGAGTCTGGGGATCCCGGCTGTTCCGCCGCGCGGCTTCGGCAACATCTCCGCCCTCGAATCCTTCCCGAAGGCCGCCCACCGCGAGCTGGGCAACGCCCAGCTGCGCGCAAACCTCGGCCACGCGACCCACACGATCCGCGACAAGCGACTCCGCGTCGTCTCCGAGCTGCCGGACTGGGAAGAGCTGCGCGAGGCCGGTTCGGCGATCAAGGCCGAGGCCATGGAACGCCTGCCGGAGCTGCTGGCGCAGTTCGAGGAGCAGTTCACCGCCCGCGGCGGCACGGTGCACTGGGCCCGCGACGCCGCGGAGGCGAACCAAATCGTCGAAGGCCTCATCCGGGAGCGAAACGCGACCGAAGTGGTCAAGGTCAAGTCCATGGCCACCCAGGAGATCGGGCTCAACGAGTACCTCGAGGAGCGCGGCATCGCCGCCTATGAGACGGACCTCGCCGAGCTGATCGTCCAGCTCGGGCACGACAAGCCGTCCCACATCCTCGTCCCCGCGATCCACAAGAACCGCACCGAGATCCGAGACATCTTCCTCGCCGAGATGCCGGACGTGGACCCCGCCCTCACCGACGAGCCGCGCCGCCTGGCGATGGCTGCCCGCGCGCACCTGCGCGCCAAGTTCCTCTCCGCCCGCGTGGCGATCTCGGGGGCGAACTTCGGCATCGCCGAGACCGGCACGCTCGGCGTCGTCGAGTCCGAGGGCAACGGGCGCATGTGCGTGACGCTGCCGGAAACGCTCATCACGGTCATGGGCATCGAGAAGGTCCTGCCGCGCGCCGAGGACCTCGGAGTGTTCATGCAGCTGCTCCCGCGCTCCTCGACCGGGGAGCGGATGAACCCCTACACGTCCCTGTGGACCGGCGCGACGCCGGGGGACGGGCCCTCCGACGTCCACGTCGTGCTGCTGGACAACGGGCGGACCCGGGCGCTCGCGGACAGGCACGGCCGCTCGGCCCTGCACTGCATCCGCTGCTCGGCGTGCATGAATGTGTGCCCCGTGTACGAGCGGACCGGAGGCCACGCCTACGGCTCCACCTACCCGGGGCCGGTCGGCGCGATCCTCTCGCCGCTGCTCACCGGCGTCGAGGCGGAGGAGAACAAGTCTCTGCCGTACGCGTCCTCGCTGTGCGGGGCCTGCTTCGACGCATGCCCGGTGAAGATCAACATCCCCGAGATCCTCGTGCACCTGCGCGGCGAGGACGTCGAGGCCCGGCGCTCGAAGCCGGGGGCGCGGCACCTGCCCTCACAGTTCGACCTTGCCATGGCGGGGGCTTCCTGGGCCATGTCCGACGGCGCGCGCATGGGCCTGCTCCAACGCGGGCTCCCGCTGGGGCGGCTTGCGGCGGGGCGGGACCGGGTCATCGGGAAGCTCCCGGGCCTCGGCGCCGGCTGGACCCAGAGCCGCGACATCCCGGCGCCCCCCGCGGAGTCGTTCCGGCACCAGTGGGCCAAGCGGGAGAAGCTGAACACGTCCGAGGAAGGGGAGGCGAAGTGAGCGCCCGCGACGACATCCTGGCCAGGGTCCACGCGGCCCTCGGCACCACCCCCACCCCCGCCCCCGCCGAGGTCACCCCGGGTGGTGCCGAGGTCACCCCGGGTGGCGCCGAGGTCACCCCGGGTGGCGCCGAGGTCACCCCGGGTGGCGCCGAGGTCACCTCTGGTGGGGCCGAGGTCACCCCGTTGTACCGCACGACGTCGGGCCTCACCGAGGACGAGCTCGTCGCCCTCCTGGTGGACCGACTCGAGGACTACAAGGCCCGCGTGGAGGTTGTCGCCGCGGAAGGCCTGGCCGAGGCCATCCGCGCACGGCTCGAGGGCAAGGCCTTCGTCGCCCCCGACGGCCTTCCCGCCCACTGGCTCCACCCGGGCCTCAGCGAGCGCAGGGTGACCGACTCGCGCGAGGCGCCGCTCGCCGTCGTGCGTCTCGACGAGCTCGACGCCGTGGTGACCAGCTCCGCGGTGAGCATCGCCGAGACCGGGACGATCGTGCTGGACGGTTCCCCGGACCAGGGGCGGCGGGCGATCTCGCTCGTGCCGGACCACCACGTGTGCGTGGTGCCGGTGGAGACAGTTGTGGGCATTGTGCCCGAGGGCTTTGCGCGTCTCGACATCACGCGTCCGCTCACGTTCATCTCTGGCCCGTCCGCGACGAGCGACATCGAGCTCGAGCGCGTCGAAGGCGTCCACGGGCCGAGGACGCTGGACGTCATCATCGTTCGCTGAGGTGCTGAGGAAGGTCCCTATCCTGACGCCGGTTGCCCGACAGACGCAGCGCGACTGAGCATGGCCAGGGGTGACCTCGGCGCCACACGGGGTGATCTCGGCGGCAGAGGGGGTGACCTCGGCGCTCAGGTGGCCCGCTGCCGCTCGACGACCTCGGCGAGCTCCGCGAGGCGGCTCGCCCGCGCCGCCTCCGCCGGGGTGAACGGCATGCCGGGCCGGATCAGCACGAGCGGCGCGTCCCACGGCGTCGGGATCTTCAGGACCGTGCCCGTGGCGTGCCACTCGTCCGGTACCGCCCGGTCGGCCGGCACACGCCGCGCGGACAGCAGCTCCGCCGCGGCGTACGGCAGCTCGGCCGGGGCCGCGGCGACTCTCGCCGCGAGGGACAGCGCGCGGGTCGGTCCGTCGGCGAGGGCCAGCGGCGTCGTTGGCCAGACTCGGGCGGCCGCCCCGCCGCCGTCGCCGATCGCGTGCAGGAGGTCCTGCTCGCTGAGCCCGCCGGGCGCGGACAGCACCAGCTCGTCCACCACGCCGCTGCGCACCGGCTGCGCCTGGATCCCGAGGATGTTCACCTCGAGCCGGGCCAGCTCATGCGTGAGGTGCTCGAGGGCGCCCGGGGTGTCAGGCAGGGTGGTGCGGGCCCGCCACAGAGCGGGTGCGACGTCGAGCTGCCGCCGCCTCCGCAGCGCGGGGGCATGCAGCCAGGACCGGAACAGCCGTCGCGCGCCGGGCTCGGCGACCCAGATGACGAGCGCCGTCGCGGTCACCGCGAGCAGTGCGACCTTGAGCAGGAGCGGCCACCCCGTTCCCACGACCGCGGCGTGCACCGCGAGCTCGATCGGCAGCATCGCAGCGACATTGGCGAGGGTGAGCCGCAGCTTGGTCGGCTCGGGGAAGCGGCCGCAGACCTCGCAGGCCAGCTCCGAGGGCGGGGGAGTGTGCGTGAAGGTGCTCATGGCACCCATCCAAGCTGAGGCCTGTTTCGCCCGGGTTGCCGGGCCGTTTAAGCTCGACGCCGCGTGCTCGCCTCAGAAGCGGACCTTGGCCTGCGCGGGTTTGCGGCCGCGCGGGCTGCGGAGGGCCCGCACCATCGGCTCGACGAACCGGGCTGCGAGTGGGCCCATGACGGCCATCAGCAGGACATAGGCAGTGGCCAGGGCGGCGAGCTCGTCGTTGACGGCACCCGAGGCGACGGCGAGACCGGCGATGACGATCGAGAACTCCCCGCGTGCGATGAGGGCAGCGCCGGCGCGCGCGCGGCCGGGCACGGCCACCCCGGCGCGGGCGGCGGCCCACCAGCCGGTGGCCACCTTGGTCACCGCGGTCACCACCGCGAGGATGAGCGCCCAGCCGAGGACTGGCGGGATGGTCGCGGGGTCCGTGTTCAGGCCGAACGCGACGAAGAAGATCGCCGCGAAGAGGTCCCGCAGCGGTTCGAGGACGCGGGAGGCGTTGTGCGCCGTCGTGCCCGAGATGGCGATGCCGAGCATGAACGCCCCCACCGCTGCCGAGACCTGCAGCGCCGAGGCGACCCCGGCGACGAGGAGCGCAAGGCCGAGCACGTTCAGGAGGAACACCTCCGAGTTCTCGCTGTGCACGGCCTTGGAGACGTGGTGCCCGTGCCGGAGCGCGATCAGCAGCACGAGGGTCACGACCACGAGCGAGATGCCCACGGTCTGCAGCCCCCCGAGGAAGCTGACCCCCGCGAGCACGGCGGTGAGGATCGGCAGGTAGAGGGCCATCGCGAGGTCCTCGAACACGAGGATCGCGAGGATGGTCGGGGTCTCGCGGTTGCCGAGCCGGCCCAGATCCGTGATGACCTTGGCGACGATTCCCGAGGAAGATATATACGTCACGCCTCCCATGACGAGCGCCCCGACCCCACCCCAGCCGAGAAGCAGGGCCACCCCCACTCCCGGGAGGAAGTTCAGGACGAGGTCCATGACGCCGGCCTGCCACGACCGCCGCAGCCCGGTGACGAGCTCTTGCGCCGTGTATTCCAGCCCGAGCATAAGAAGGAGGAGGATGACGCCGATCTCGCCGGACAGGTGCGCGAAGTCCCGCACGCCCCCCAGGTCCACGACGCCGCCCGCGCCGAACAGCAGCCCGCCCACGAGGTAGAGCGGGATCGGCGACATGCCGATCCTCCCGGCCAGACGGGCCAGGAGCCCGAGGGCGAACACCACCGCCCCCAGCTCGATGAGGGTCAGCGCGAGGCGGTCCATCGCCGGTCAGCCGTTGCGGAGGATCTTGGCCGTCTGGTCGAGTCCCTCCTGCGTGCCCACGGCCACGATGAGGTCGCCGGTGCGGAGGACGACGTCGGGCGCCGGCGAGGCGAGCACCTCTCCTTCGCGCATGATCGCCACGATCGAGACGCTCGTCCGGGTGCGGATCGCGGCCTTGCCCATGGGCTGGTCCCGGAAGGGCGAGTCGGCGGAGATGTGGAACTGGCGGGTCGTGATGCCGGGCACCTCGCGGTGCTCCTCGGTCAGCTGCATGACGATCCGCTGGCCGCCGAGCAGGTTGCCGAGCGTCGTCGCCTCGTCGCCGGTGAGGGGGATCGAGGCCTGGCAGGTGTCAGGGTCGTCCCAGTCGGAGATGATGAGCTCGGTCTCGCCGTCGCGGTGCGTCACGACCCCGATCCGCCGACCAGACTGGGTCATGAAGTCCTTGCGGACCCCGAACCCCGGGAGGTCGGTCTCGTCAACGTTCATGGGACAACTCTAGTCTGTTGGGCCGCGGCTCCGGGCTGTCCGATTCGGGTCCGCTGCCTCCCGCCCCCCACCCATTTCGGGTACGCCAAATTCAGGCCCAGCCGGTTTCGGGTACGCCAAATCCAGGCCCAGCCGGTTTCGGGTACGCCAAATCCACGCCCAGCCGGTTTCGGGTACGCACGACGCCGGGTGAGCGGCGCGCGCTGCCGACCCACGCGGCGTCGTGCGTACCCGAGATGGCGGTGGGACGTCTTTGGTGTACCCGGAACGGCGGTGGGGCGCTTTTGGTGTACCCGAGATGGGGGTGGGGGGTCTTTGGTGTACCCGAAACGGATCAGGCGGCGGGGACGACGGCCGTCGCGACCTTTGCCGGGGGCTTGACGGGCAGCAGGACCAGAAGGCCCGCGAGCAGCACGGCCATGATTCCCACGATCCCCCAGCGCTGCGCCTGCCCCGGGGCGACGAGCGGCGCCGCGATCGCGATGCTGAGGCTGAACAGGGAGGGGGCGAGGAAGCTGACGGCCCGGCCGGTCGTGGCATAGAGGCCGAACAGCTCCCCGGCCTCGCCGTCCGGCGCCAGCCGCGCCAGGTACGCGCGGGCCGAGGACTGGGCCGGTCCCACGAAGAGGCACAGGAGCAGTCCGAACACCCAGAACGTCAGGGGCCCGGTCCACTCCATCCCTGCCAGGGAATGGGTCTGGTTCCCAAGGGCCAGGATGGCGCCGGCGGCGACGAGCAGGCCCACGAGCGAGCCCACGATGACGCGCTTGGGGCCGACCACGTCGTCGAGCACACCGCCCAGGACGGCGCCCGCCGCCGCGACCACGTTGCCGAAGATCGCGAAGAAGATCACCTGGCTCAGCGAGAACCCGAACGTCCCGGCCGCGATCACCCCGCCGAAGGTGAACACCGCCGCGAGCCCGTCCCGGAACACGGCGGAGGCGAGGAGGAAGTAGATGGTGTGCGGGCTCGTGGCCCAGATGGCCCGGATGCGCCGCCACAGGAGCGCGTAGGAGGCGAAGAACCCGAGCCGCGCCTGGCGCCGGCGCGGCACCTCCGGCACGGCGAACAGCACCGGCAGCGAGAACACGATGATCCACAGCATCGAGAACACCGCGACGAGGCGGATGTTCAGGGACTCCTCGGTCGAGGCGCCGAACCAGGCGAACGCGGGCTGGACGAAGAGGACGAGCACGAGCAGCAGGGCCACGATGCCGCCGAGGTACCCGGCGGCCCACCCGAAGCCGGAGACCTTCCCGATGGTCCTGGGTGTCGCGATCTGGTCGAGCATCGCGTTGTAGTTCACCCCCGCGAACTCACTGAACACGTGCCCGGCGGCGATGAAGGACGCACCGAGGACGAGCAGCTCCGGGCGCGGGTAGACGAAGAAGCAGGCCCCCGTGAGGACGGCCACGACTCCGGTGTTGACCCCGAGCCAGAGCCTGCGCCGGCCCCCCGAGTCCGACCTCTGCCCTGTGACGGGCGCGAGCAGCGCGATCGCGAGCCCTGCGATCCCGAGCGCCGCGCCCAGGACCGAGGAGGCGTGGTCCTCGGAGCCGAACGCCTTCGAGGTCAGGTAGACGGTGAACACGAACGTGGTCATCACCGCGTTGAAGGCCGCCGAGCCCCAGTCCCAGGCCGCCCAGGCCATGACCTGGCGGCGCCGCAGGGGAGCGGTATGGCGGGAGAGTTCGGAGACCCCGGACGTCATACTCGGCACTCTAGCGGTTGATAGACTGCTGGGACTGAACCCAACTGATGTGCCCCCAACTGATGTGCCGCCGCACCCAACGCTGAGACAACTGAACTTCTAATGAGCGGAGTCGACCCGTGCTGCCAGTCCTCGCCCTGCACTTCGCGGTGGCGATCGGCGCGCCGTGGATCTTCCGGCGGTGGGGCCGTGGGTCGTTCTTCGCACTGGCCGCGGTGCCGGCCGGGTCGCTCGCGTGGCTGGCCTTCCAGTACCCGGCGGCCTACTCCTCCGGCATCAGCGAGACCTGGCCGTTCATCCCGGAGCTCGGCGTCGAGATAGCCCTCCGGCTGGACCCGCTCGCGTGGACGATGTCCCTGCTCATCCTCGGCGTCGGCGCGCTGGTCCTGCTCTACTGCTCCCGCTACTTCAAGCCGGGCGACGCCGGCCTGGGCGGCTTCGGAGGCCAGATGCTCGCGTTCGCGGGCGCGATGTTCGGGCTCGTCACCGCGGACGACCTCATCGCCCTCTTCGTCTTCTGGGAGCTGACGACCGTCCTCTCGTACCTGCTCATCGGGTACGCGAGCACCCGCCTCGGAGCGCGCCGCTCGGCCCTGCAGGCACTCGTCGTCACGACGGCGGGCGGCCTCGCGATGCTCGTCGGCTTCATCCTGCTGGGCGAGAGCGCCGGGACGTACCGCATCTCCACGATGCTCGAGCGCGCCCCGGAGCTCGCCGCCCAGCCCGCGACGGCGGCCCCGGTAGCGGTCGGCGCGCTGCTGGCCCTCGTCGGGGCCCTGAGCAAGTCGGCGCTCATCCCGTTCCACTTCTGGCTGCCCGCCGCGATGGCGGCCCCGACCCCCGTCTCGGCGTACCTGCACGCCGCGGCGATGGTCAAGGCCGGCGTCTACCTCGTGGCGCGCTTCGCGCCGGGGCTCGCCGGCACCGACTTCTGGCTCCCGGTGGTCCTCGGATTCGGCATCGCGACGATGGTGCTGGGCGGCTACCGCGCCCTGCGCCAGACCGACATCAAGCTCATCCTCGCGTTCGGCACCGTGAGCCAGCTCGGGTTCCTCGTGGCCGTCGTGGGCCTCGGCACCCCCGAGTCGGCGCTCGCGGGCCTCGCGATGGTCGTCGCGCACGCCCTCTTCAAAGCCGCCCTGTTCCTCGTGGTCGGCATCATCGACCACCAGACCGGGACCCGCGACCTCCGGCGCCTGTCCGGCGTCTTCCGGCGCTCGCGCGCGCTGGGCTGGACGGCCGTCCTCGCCGCCGCCTCCATGGCGGGGCTGCCCCTGTTCGGCGGCTTCGTCGCCAAGGAGGCGGTGCTCGAGGCGTTCGCGCATGCCCCCGTGGGAGGCGCGTGGGCCGGCGTCGTGCTCGCGGGCGCCGTGGCCGGCTCGGCGCTCACGGTCGCCTACAGCGCGCGGTTCGTGTGGGGGGCCTTCGCGCGCAAGCCCGGGGTCGAGGACATCCCCTTCACGCCGATCACCCCGCTCTTCGTCGCCTCGCCGGCGGTGCTCGCGCTCGCCGGGCTCGCCTACGGCGTGTGGCCCGCGGCCGTGGACGCGTGGGCGGGCCCCTACGCGGAGCAGGTGGCCCTCGGTGCGGGCGCGCACGACGGCGGCGCTTCAGCGGGTGCCGTCCCGCACCTCGCGGTGTTCCACGGCCTCGGGCTCGCCCTCGCGCTCTCCGCGGTGTCCTGGCTCGTGGGCGCGGTCCTGTTCGCCGCCCGGTCGGCCGTGGCCCGCGCGCAGGAGCTGCTCGGCCCGCCCGTCGACGCTGAGCGGTCCTACCGCTCCATCATCGGGGCCCTGGACGACGCCGCGATCTGGGTGACCGGCCGTACGCAGCGCGGTTCGCTGTACTTCTACCTCGCCGTCATCCTCACGGTCGCCGCAGCCGTGCCGTTCGCTGTGCTGGTCACCGGCACCGTGAGGATGCCCGGTCAGGGGCAGATGGTCCTGCTGGACCCGAAGTCCCCGCTCCAGCCCGTGATCGCCCTCGCCGTCGCCGTGGGCGCGCTCGCGGCCGTCCGGGCCAACAAGCGCTTCCTCGCCGTCCTCATGGTCTCCATCACCGGGTACGGGATCGCACTCCTGTTCGCGCTCCAGGGCGCCCCCGACCTCGCCCTGACCCAGATGCTCGTCGAGACGATCGTGCTCGTCGCGTTCATCCTCGGCATGCGCCGGCTCCCGCCGCAGCTGCGCGACCGCACGGGCGGGCGCTACCGCGCGGTGCGGATCGTCGTCGCCCTCGCGTTCGGCAGCGCGGCGGTCCTCGCGGGGCTCGCGGCCATGGCCGCGCGGACGGCCACCCCCGTCTCGCTCGGGTTCCCCGAGCTGGCCTACTCGGGCGGCGGCGGACTGAATGTGGTCAACGTGACGCTCGTGGACATCCGCGCGTGGGACACGTTCGGCGAGATCTCCGTCCTCGCGCTCGCGGCAACCGGGATCGCGAGCCTCATCTTCGTCCGCGTGCGGCACCGCGACCTCGGGTCGGTCGATTCCGTCGAGACCGGCAGCGTGGGCAGGGTCCGCGGCGTCGAGGCCCTCTCGCGCGACGCCGCCGAGCTCTCCGTCGCGCGCACGTTCGCGACCGTGGCCCGGGACGCGTGGCTCGTGGCGGGGCGCACGCTCGCGCCCGAGCGCCGATCCATCATCTTCGAGGTCGTCACCCGGCTCGTGTTCCACAGCATGGTCATCGTGTCCGTGTACCTGCTGCTCGCGGGCCACAACTTCCCGGGCGGCGGCTTCGCGGGCGGCCTGCTCGCGGGCCTCGCGCTCACCGTCCGCTACCTCGCGGGCGGCCGGTTCGAGCTGCGCGAGGCCGCCTCGGCGAGCCCGGGCGCGATCCTGGGCACGGGCCTCGCAACCGCCGCGCTCTCCGGCGCCGTGCCGCTGGCCTTCGGCGGCCAGGTCTTCCAGAGCGCGATCATCGAGCTGTGGCTCCCCGTGTTCGGGGACGTGAAGTTCGTGACGTCCACGATCTTCGACATCGGCGTCTACCTCGTCGTCGTGGGCCTCGTCGTGGACGTCCTGCGGTCGCTGGGCGCCCGCGTGGACGAGCAGATCGACGAGGACCAGCGCCGTGAGGCCAAGGCCGCCGCGAAGCGTGCCGAGCGCGAGGCGCCGCTCATGGCGGCCCCGTTCGGGCCCGGCCGCTCGGGCGCACCTGCAGGCCCCGAGCAGAACGGAACGGACCAGCGATGACGGCCAACCTGACCCTCCTGATCCTGGCCGGGCTGCTCTTCGCCACCGGGATCTACCTCCTCCTCGAGCGCTCCCTCACGAGGGTGCTCCTCGGCCTCATGCTCCTGACCAACGGAGCGAACGTGCTCCTGCTCGCCTCCGGCGGCAGTGCCGGCCTCGCGCCGTTCTTCTCCAAGGGGACTGACCCCGCCGAGTACAACGACCCGCTCCCGCAGGCACTCATCCTGACTTCGATCGTCATCTCCTTCGCGGTCACGGCCTTCATGCTCGCCCTCATCTACCGCACGTGGCAGCTGGGCCGGCTCGACGTGGTCCCCGACGACATCGAGGACCGCCGCGTGGCCGCGCAGTCCAGCTGGGACGCCGAGGACGACGCGGACGTCCCCGAGGACCTGTCCGAGTTCGTGAGCCCCGAGGAGGCCGCGGCGGCGGACCAGGCGGCGCTCGCGACGCCGGATCCCCGCCGCCATGGCGACGACGCCGAGCCTGCGCAGGCCCACTCGGCCCTGCGCAAGGAGGGCGAGCGCGAGTGAACATCGCAAGCTTCGCGCCGCTCGCCGTCGCCCTCCCGATCTTCGGGGCGGCCCTGGCCTTCCTCCTGCTGCGGCAGGAGCGCGCCCAGCGGATCGTCACGATCTCGGTGCTGAGCCTGACGCTCGCGCTCGAGGCGCTGCTCCTGGTATCGGTGTGGGAGGGCGGCACGGCCGCCGTGATGATCGGCGGATGGGCGCCGCCGTTCGGCATCACGATGGTCGTGGACCAGTTCTCCTCGCTCATGCTCGTGGTCTCGACCACGGTGAGCCTGGCGGTCCTCGTCTACGCCACCGGGCAGGGCATGGCCGACGGGGACAAGGACGGGCCGATCTCGGTGTTCCACCCGAGCTACATGATCCTCGTCGCGGGCGTCTCGAACGCCTTCCTCGCCGGGGACCTGTTCAACCTGTACGTCGGGTTCGAGATCCTCCTGACCGCGAGCTACGTGCTCATGACGATGGGCGGCACCGGGCCGCGCATCCGCGCAGGGGTGACGTACGTCGTCGTGAGCGTGGTGTCCTCGCTGCTGTTCCTCGTCGCGATCGCGATGGTCTACTCGGCCACGGGCACGGTGAACATGGCCGACCTCGCGGTGAAGCTCGGCGACCTCGACCCGGGCATGCAGACGCTCCTGCACTCCATGCTCCTGGTCGGGTTCGGGATCAAGGCCGCCGTGTTCCCGCTCTCCTTCTGGCTCCCAGACTCCTACCCCACGGCGCCCGCGCCGGTCACCGCCGTGTTCGCCGGCCTGCTGACCAAGGTGGGCGTGTACGCGATCGTGCGCACCGAGACGCTCCTGTTCCCCGGGGAGACGCTCAACGTCCCGCTCATGGTCGTCGCGCTAGCGACCATGGTCGTCGGGATCCTGGGCGCCCTCGCGCAGACGGACATCAAGAGGCTCCTGTCCTTCACCCTCGTGAGCCACATCGGGTACATGGTCTTCGGCGTGGCCCTGAGCTCGGTGCTCGGGCTCGCCGCGGCGGTGTACTACGTGGCGCACCACATCACCGTCCAGACGTCGCTGTTCCTCGTCGCCGGCCTGATCGAGCGCCGCGGCGGCTCCTCCAACACCGACCGCCTCGCCGGGCTCGCGAAGCTCTCACCGCTGCTGGCGCTGCTGTACTTCCTCCCCGCGATGAACCTCTCCGGCATCCCGCCGCTCTCGGGGTTCCTCGGCAAGCTCGGGCTCCTCCAGGCCGGAGTGCAGCTCGGGACGCCGCTCGCGCTCGTCCTTGTCGCCGCGGGCGTCGTCGTGAGCCTGCTGACGCTGCTCGCGATGGCCCGGGTGTGGAGCCGCGTGTTCTGGCGGCGGCCCGACGACGCCGAGAACCCTGACCCGGCGCTGCTCGCCCCCGCGGCGGCCCGCACCCTGCCCCGGTCGATGGTCGGCGCGACGGCGGGGCTCGTCGTCGTGGGCCTGGCCCTGACCGTGTTCGCGGGGCCGCTGTTCCGGCTCAGCGAGCAGTCGGCCCAGGAGATGCTCGACCGCACGGGCTACATCACCGCCGTGCTGGGCCCCGATGCCGCCGCGCGCGCGGCGGCGAACCTGCAGTCCGGTGCCGAAGCAGCCGCCCCGGGCGGGACAGGGGGCGCACCGTGAGCCGGAGCCGCATCTCGCTGAAGAAGGAGCTCCCGCTCCTCGCCTGGCTCGTCGTCGTGTGGGGCGGGCTGTGGCAGGACTTCTCGGCGGGCAACCTCGTGTTCGGTGCGCTCATCGCGCTCGTCGTGACCCGGCTGTTCTACCTGCCCCCCGTCGAGCTCAGCGGCCGGTTCAACGTGCTGCACGCGCTCCGCTATGCCTTCGTGTTCGTGTGGCAGGTGGTGGTGGCCAGCGCGCAGCTGATCTGGCTCGCGTCCACCAAGGGGCCGAACGTGCGCAGCGCCGTCGTCGCCGTGCCGCTGCGCAGCCACGCCGACCTGATGGTCACCGCGACCGGGCACGTCATCTCGCTCGTCCCGGGGTCCCTCGTGGTCGACGTCGACCGCGCCAACGCGACCCTCTACGTCCACTACATCAACGTGGAGGACGCCGCGGGCGCTGAGCGCGTCCGCCGCGACGTCCTGGCTGCGGAGGCCGAGCTCATCCGGATCATGGGGACCAAGGAGGAACTGGAGCTGCTGCGGGAAGAACAGCACCTGGAGCGGATGGCCTCCGCAGAGCCCGGCCAGGGAGGAATCCGATGAGCGGGGCCGCCTCCGCGGTCATGCCCGTGGTCCTCGTGGTCTGCAGCGTCCTGCTGTCCCTCGCCGCGTTCGGGGCCATCGTCCGCATGATCAAGGGGCCGGCGCTCCTGGACCGGGTGCTCGCCGCGGACGTCCTGCTGGTCGTCCTGGCCTCGGCCCTGGCCATCGACATGGCGGCGAACCGGCACACCGACCACCTCGCGCTCATCGTGGCCATCACGCTGATCGGCTTCATCGGGTCCGTGACCGTTGCCCGCTTCGTCCAGGACCGGAGGCGGCCATGACCCCCGAACTCGACGCCGCCCTCACCTGGGCCGCCGGCGTGCTCATGGTCGTGGGCTCCGCGCTCTCGCTCGGGGCCGCCTTCGGCATCCTGCGCTTCCCCGACCTCCTGACCCGCATGCACGCGGCCACGAAGCCGCAGGTGCTCGGGTCGCTGATGCTGCTCACCGCCGTCGGGCTCCAGCTGCGCACGTGGGCGCTCGTGCCGGTGCTCGTCGTCGCGTGGATCTTCCAGCTGCTCACCGTGCCCGTGTCGGCCCACATGCTCGGGCGCTCCGGCTACCGCACCAAGCACCTGGACAAGGCCCGCCTGTCCGTCGACGAGCTCGAGGAGGTCGTGGCCCGCGTGGAGCGCGGCGGGCCAGACGGCGCCCATGGCGCCCACGGCGGCGCGGCAGCCGGGGCCGCGGGCGCAGGGCACGACGGCGGCTCCCCACCGCGCGCCTGAAGGGCGCCTGAAGGCTAGACGACCTCGGGCGTGGACTTGTAGCGGGCGATCGCGCGCTGCGTGTACCGCTGGGCGAGCGTCTGGATCACCGCGCCGACGCCCGCGGAGACGAGCGCGAACACGAGCGTGTCCCTCAGGCTCTCCTCGAGGTTCGTCGCGTCTTTCGGAGGGGCATGGCCGGTGCTCTTCTGCCAGGCGAAGTCGACGAGCTTCGTCGCCAGGATTCCGGCGCCGATGCTGATGGCCGTGCCGAGGAGCTTGATGAGGATGCTCATGACCGCCAGCCTAGCGCCCCGCGGGTAGACTGGACCGTACACACGACAGGGGAGCGTCGCCCCGACGCACGGCACAGGGCCGGGCGGCAAGGCGAAGGACGCTGAGAGTGCGGGATACCGCAGACCCTCGAACCTGCTCCGGCTAGTACCGGCGAAGGGAGTCGAGCATCTCAAGGCAGCAGCCGCTGCCTTCCCCTCCTGAGTCACAGGAGGACCAGCAATGTCTGCAATCAATGCGGCGCCGGCCAAGCACTCGTACAGCTGGCGCGTCGTCGACATCGTCGTCGCCGCAGTCGTCTCGGTGGCGTGCGGCGTCATCTTCTGGCTGTGGGACCAGGGGTACGTGGGCGTGCAGGCGGCGACGGCCGCCTTCGCGCCGCTGGGCGGCCTCTATGCGGGCGGCTGGGTCATCGCCGGCGTTCTCGGCGGCCTCATCATCCGCAAGCCCGGAGCCGCGCTGTTCTGCGAAATCCTCGCGGCCGTGGTCGAGGCGCTCCTCGGGTCCCAGTTCGGCCTCGCCGTGCTGCTCTCGGGCCTCGTCCAGGGCGCGGGCGCGGAGCTGGCCTTCGCGGCCCTCCGCTACCGCCGCTGGAACCTCGGCGTCGCGCTGCTCGCCGGCGCCCTCTCGGGCCTCGCGCTCGGCGTCTCCGAGGTCATCATCTACTTCCCGGAGTGGGAGTTCGGCTGGCAGGCGCTCTACACGGTGCTCGCTGTCATCTCCGGCGCCGTCATCGCCGGGCTGCTGAGCTGGCTCGCCGTCCGGGGCCTCGCCAGGACGGGCGCGCTGTCCGCGTTCGCGGCCGGCCGCACTGCGGACGTCTGACGTGCCGGGGGCCTCGGGCGCTGCCCGTCGCGGTCCGGCCGGGGTGACGGCCCGCGGCTGGGGCTGGCGGCACGCCGGCCGCAAGGCCTTCGCGGTGAGCGGCCTGGACCTCGACATCGCGCCCGGGGAGCGCGTCCTGCTCCTGGGCGCGTCCGGGGCCGGGAAGTCCACCCTCCTGCACGCGCTCGCCGGAGTGCTCGGCGCCGCGGAGGAGGGCGAGGAGCACGGCTCGCTCACGGTCGACGGCGTGCCCGCGCCCCTCGCGCGCGGCCGCGCCGGCCTGGTCCTGCAGGACCCGGAGGGGCAGATCGCCATGGCCCGCGTGGGGGACGAGGTCGCGTTCGGCTGCGAGAACCTCGCCGTGCCGCGGGAGCAGATCTGGCCCCGCGTGCACCGCGCCCTCGACGACGTGGGCCTCGCCGTCCCGCTCGACCACCCGACGTCGTCCCTCTCCGGCGGCCAGAAGCAGCGGCTCGCCCTCGCGGGGATCCTCGCGATGGAGCCGGGCCTCGTGCTGCTCGACGAGCCGACCGCCAACCTCGACCCTGCCGGCGTCGAGGAGGTCCGTGACGCCGTGCGCCGCAGCCTCGAGCGCACCGGGGCGACGCTCGTCGTCGTCGAGCACCGCGTCTCGGTGTGGGCGGACCTCGTGGACCGGGTCGTGGTGCTCGACGCACCCCACGGGCCCTCCACGTCCTCCGTGGGGAGCCTCCTCGCCGACGGGCCGCCGGACGCCGTGCTCGCCGACCGCGGCGCACGACGCCGGCTGGCCGCCTCGGGCGTGTGGGTGCCGGGCTGGCACCCCCTCACCGGGGAGGAGCCTGCACGGCCGCTCCGCGACCGGAGCCGAACGGCGGTTGAGCGCAGTCGAAACCCAGGCGTCCTCCTCGCAGGCGAGGCGCTCGCCGTCGGCCGCTCCACGAAGGCCCCGCCGACGGTGACCGGGGTAGACCTGAGGCTCCGCGCGGGGCACGCCGTGAGCGTGACCGGGCCGAACGGGGCCGGGAAGTCCACGCTCGCGCTCACCCTCGCCGGCCTGCTCCCGGCGCTCGGGGGTTGCGTCGACGCCCTCGCCCCGCTCGCTGCCGGCGCCTCGGCCAACCCCTACAAGTGGCGCTCGGCCCAGCTCGTGACCCGGATTGGCAGCGTGTTCCAGGAGCCCGAGCACCAGTTCCTCACGCCGCGCGTGATCGACGAGCTCGAATTCGGCCCGCGCCGTGTGGCCCGCATGGGCGAGGCCGAGGTGCGCGCCGCCGTCGACCCCCTCCTCGAGCGGCTGCGCCTGACCAAGCTGGCCGGCGCGAACCCGTTCACGCTCTCGGGCGGGGAGAAGAGGCGCCTTTCCGTGGCGACCATGCTCGCCACCAGCCCGCGCATCCTCATGCTGGACGAGCCGACGTTCGGCCAGGACGCCCTCACGTGGGCCGAACTCGTGAAGCTGCTCGCGGAGCTGCTCGACCAGGGCACAGCCCTGCTGGCCGTGACGCACGACGAAGACTTCACCACGGCCCTGTCCGACTCCGTGTACCGCGTGGACAGCGGGCGGGCGGCCCTCGTGGAGGCCGCCGCATGAGCGCGGGCACGCCGGGCGCCGGCAGCGCCGACATCCTCACCCCGGTGACCCCCAATTCGGTCCTGGCCCGGGCGAATCCCGTCGCGAAGCTCGCGGCCGGTCTCTGCATCACGGTGGCGCTCCTGTTCAGCGTCGACTGGGTCTCCGCCTCCGTGGCGCTCGCGTGCGAGCTCGCCCTCGTGCCGCTGCTCGGGGTGCGGCCGTGGACGCTGGCCCGGCGGACCTGGCCGCTGGCCGCCGCCGCGGCGCTCGCGGCCTATTCGACGGCTCTGCTGGCCGCGAAGACCGGCCCGGTCTGGCTCCAGCTCGGCCCGGTGGTGATGACCGAGCACTCGGTGCTCGCCGGCGTCGCGATCGGCCTGCGCGGCCTCGCGATCGCCCTCCCCGGGGTCTTCCTGCTGTTCTCCACCGATCCGACCGACCTCGCCGACGGGCTGGCCCAGAAGCTGCGCCTGCCGAGCCGGTTCGTGCTCGGCGCCCTGGCGGGCATGCGCCTCGTGGGGCTCCTCGTGGACGAATGGCGCACGCTCGGCCTCGCCCGGCGGGCCCGCGGCGTGGGCACCGGGCACAGCTATGTGGCACGGTCCCGGGCCTTCCTCGGGCAGGCGTTCGCGCTGCTCGTGCAGGCCATCCGCCGGGCCACGCGGCTCGCCGTCGCCATGGAGGCGCGCGGCTTCGGGGGCATGGTGGACGGGCGGCCGGCCCCGCGCACCTGGGCCCGCGAGTCCAGCTTCTCCCGCCTCGACGCCTGGGTGGTTGCCGCGGGCGTGCTGATCGCGGCGCTCGCCGTGGGGGCCGCCGTCGTGCTCGGCACGTGGAACGTGGTCTGGGGCTAGTGGGCGCGGCCACTGGCGCGGCCGCCGCTGCGGTGGGATCGTGGCGGGGGAGGAACCCTGCAGCAAGGAGCCTGAGATGTTCGAAATCGCGTCCTCCATGTCCAGCTTCAGCGTCGATGACCTCGAGAAGGCCCGCGAGTTCTACGGCGGGACCCTCGGATTCGACGTCCGGGACCAGATGGGCGGCCTGCATGTCACCGCGCCGGGGGGCCAGAGGATCTTCCTCTATCCCAAACCCGACCACCAGCCCGCCACGTTCACCGTCCTGAACCTCATCGTCCCGGACCTCGACGCGGCGCTGGCCGAGGTCGAATCGATGGGCCTCTCCCTGCAGAAGTACCCGAGCACTCCCGAGATGCCCGTCGACGACCGGGGCGTCCTGCGGGACCCGGAGACCGGCCACGGCATCGCGTGGATCGCGGACCCCGCCGGGAACGTCATCGGGATCACGAGCGGCTGACACGGCCCGAGCGGGGCACCTTATCTCATGGATTTCTGTTACCCGTCGGTGCAGACGTGATTTTCACTCGTCGGACGGCCTGAATTGGGGCTTCGTATAGCAAGCATGATATTTTTGTGGGCATGGCCCAACAGACCGCAGAGACCGTAGGCGTGCTGCTCCGCACCGTCCGCTCCGACCGGGGCTGGACCCAGGGGCAGCTCGCCGCCGAGCTGGGGACGAGCCAGAGCGCCGTCGCCCGCATGGAGCAGGGCAAGCAGAACCTGAGCCTGAAGATGATCCAGCGGATCGAGGACATCCTCGGCCGCCAGATCGTGAACGTCGGCGCGCCCAAGATGACCCACCTGAGGGTCGAGGGCGGGCGCCGCCTCTCCGGCTCCGTCGACGTCAACACCTCCAAGAACGCGGGAGTCGCCCTGCTGTGCGCCTCCCTCATCAACCGGGGCACGACGACGCTCCGCAGCCTCGCGCGCATCGAGGAGGTCAACCGGATCGTCGAGGTCCTGACCTCGATCGGCGTCGAGTGCGTCTGGCTGCCCGCGGCCGACGGCGAGCCGCGCGACCTGCAGATCCGCCGCCCCGCCGTCCTGAACCTGGACGGCATGGACGTCGAGGCAGCGCGCCGCACCCGCAGCGTCATCATGCTCTTGGGCCCGCTGCTCGACGAGCGCAGCGAGTACAAGCTCCCCTACGCCGGCGGCTGCGACCTCGGCACCCGCACGGTCGAGCCGCACATGCAGGCGCTGCGCGAGTTCGGACTGGCCGTGGAGGCCACCGCCGGGTTCTACACCGTCCGCGCGCCGGAGGCGGACCGCGCCGACCGCTCCTTCGTGCTCACCGAGCGCGGCGACACGGTCACCGAGAACGCCATCATGGCCGCGGTCCACCGCGAGGGCGTGACGGTGATCCGCAATGCGAGCCCGAACTACATGGTCCAGGACCTGTGCTTCTACCTGCAGGCCCTCGGGGTGCAGATCGAGGGGATCGGCACCACCACGCTGAAGATCCGCGGCAGGGCCCGGATCGAGGCGGACATCGACTACTGGCCCTCCGAGGATCCGATCGAGGCGATGAGCCTCATCACCGCCGCCATCGTCACCGGCTCCGAGGTGACCGTGCGGCGCGTGCCCATCGAGTTCATGGAGATCGAGCTCGCCACGCTTGCGACCATGGGCCAGAAGCTCGTCATCTCGGGCGAGTACACGGCCCGCAACGGCCATACGCGGCTCGTGGACGTCACGACCATTCCGTCCGAGCTCCACTCGCCCGCGGACAAGATCCACCCCATGCCCTTCCCGGGCCTGAACATCGACAACCTGCCCTTCTTCGCCGTCATCGCGGCGAACGCGACCGGGCAGACCATGATCCACGACTGGGTCTACGAGAACCGCGCCATCTACCTCACGGAGCTCAACCGGCTCGGCGCGAACGTGCAGCTCCTCGACCCGCACCGCATCTACGTCAACGGTCCCACCAAGTGGCGCGCCGCCGAGGTGGGCTGCCCGCCCGCCCTGCGCCCGGCGGCGTGCATCCTGCTGGCCATGCTGGCCGCGCGGGGCACGAGCGAGCTGCGGAACATCTACGTCATCGAGCGCGGGTACCAGGACCTGGCCGAACGGCTCAACTCGATCGGCGCGCGGATCGAGTACTTCCAGGGCTGAGCCCAGCGAGCCCCCCGGGCGGTTGAGGGGATGGGGCAGGATGGGTCCATGGCTGACACCGACAGCACGACGACCAGCAACCCCACCCCCGGCACCGCCTACCGCGCCATCATGTACAGCGCGACGGGCCCGTCCTCCGTCCTGACCCTGCGCGAGCGCGCCCTTCCCGAGCCCGGCGAGGGGCAGGTCCGGGTCCGCATCGCTGTCGCGGGCGTCAACCCGACGGACTGGAAGGCCCGCGCCGGCGGCACCTACCCGGGCGCCCTCGAGGGCTGGCACGTGCCCGGCCAGGACGCTGCGGGGACGGTCGACGCCGTCGGGCCGGGTGTCGAGGGCCTCGAACCCGGGCAACGGGTCTGGCTCTGGGACGTCGCGTACGGGGGCACCGAGGGCACGGCGCAGGAGTATGTCGTCGTGCCGGCGGACAAGGCGCAGCCCCTCCCGGACGGCGAGTCGTTCGAGACGGGCGCGTCCTTGGGCATCCCCGCCCTGACGGCCCACCGTGCGCTCACCGCGCGCGAGGGCGGTCCGGCCCGGCTCGCCCCGGGCGCGCTGAGCGGCACTACCGTCCTCGTGACGGGCGGCGCGGGCGCGGTCGGGCATGCCGCGATCCAGCTCGCGCGCTGGGCCGGCGCCACCGTCGTCGCCACGGTGAGCAGCGGCGAGAAGGCGGCGCTCGCCCGCGCGGCGGGGGCCGACGTCGTCGTCAACTACCGCGAGCAGGACGTCGCCGCAGAGGTGCGCCGCGTGGCGCGCGGCGGCGCGGAGCTGGTCGTGGACGTCAACGTCACCGCGAACATCGGCGCCGACCTCGCCGCGGTCGCGACCGGCGGCACCGTCTCCGCCTACGCCGGGACCGGCGACGAGACGCTCACCCTGCCGGTCCGCGCCGCGATGGGGAAGAACGTGCGGCTCCAGTTCATCCTCACCTACACCGTCACCGGGGCCCAGAAGCACGACGCCGTTGCCGCCGTCGGCGCGGCCCTCGCCGACGGCGCGCTCAGGGTCGGCCAGGAGCACGGCCTGCCGCTGACCCGGTTCCGGCTCGAGGAGACGGCAGCCGCGCACGACGCCGTCGAGGGAGGGCTGGTGGGCAAGGCCCTCATCGACGTGTGAGCCGCGCGTAGAGCGCCATGAGCCGCGGCATCACGACATACGAGGCGACCGGGACGACCACGAGGGTCATCGCGAACACCTGCAGGACGGCCGGCCACGCGTGGACGAGCGGGCTGAGCACCGCCTGCGCCGCCAGCACGAGCGGGAAGATGGCCGCCCACGTGACGAGCGCCCGTTCGTGGACGTTGAGGAGGATGGGGGTCTTGGCGGGGGCTGCGGTGTGCATGGCGGGCTCCTCTCGGGTCTGGTGACTGTCGCTGATGCCTTCACGGTAGGCGTGGGGAGGGGGCCCGGGCATCGGTGCATCCACCCAGGTGCGTACTCATCCGGACGCCGCTGGACCCCCCTCGCCGGCGCGCGGATACTGGCAGCATGGCCACGGGATCAGCTCCCGCACCCCCGCGCGAGCCCGGCCGCGTCCCTGCTTCCGCCAGCAGCTTCAGGGGGCGCGCGCACGAGGTGGCCGCCGTCGTCGAGGCTCTCGGCGCCGGCCGGCTGGTGACGCTCACGGGCCCCGGTGGCGTGGGCAAGACCCGCGTCGCGCTGGCCGCCGTCGGCGCCGCCGCCGAGCGGTTCGGCCGGCCTGTCTTCGTGGACCTGACCAGGATCGGGGAGGGCTCCCCGGTCTCCCTTGCGGTCGCGGAGTCGCTGGGGCTGCGGGACCTCACCGACGAGTCCGCGCGCTCGGCGATCCTCTGGTGGCTCGAGGCCGGCGGGGCTCCCGGGGAGGTGCTGTTCGTCGTGGACAACGCGGAGCACGTCCTCCAGGACGCGGCCTCCCTCGTGGCGCTGCTGCTGGCCGGGTCGGAGGGCTGCCGGATCCTCGTCACGAGCCGCCAGCCGCTGCGCGTCGCTGGCGAGCGGGTCCTCGCGGTCGGCCCCCTGCCCGTGGACGACGCCGAAGCCCTCTTCTGGGACCGCGCCCTCGCCCTGCGCCCGTCGCTCCGGGACACACGCGAGGCGCGCGAGGCCTCCCGCGCCCTGTGCACGCGCCTCGACGGGCTGCCCCTCGCGGTCGAGCTCGCCGCCGCCCGGGCCTCCGTTCTCACGCCGCAGGAGCTGCTCCCGCGGCTCGACCGGCGGCTGGCCGCGCTGGGGACCGGACCGACGACGGCGCCGGCGCGCCACCGGACGCTGCGCGCGTGCATCGCGGGGAGTGTCGACACGCTCGGGGCGCAGGAGCGCGCCGTCTTCGAGGCGTGTGCCGTCTTCGCGAGCCCGTTCGACGCCGAGGCCGCCGCCGCCGTCGCCGACGCGACCCTGGACCACCTCGAGGAGCTCGTCCTGCGGTCCCTCCTGCAGACGGGCGAGGACGCCCGGGGCAGGACCACGTTCAGGCTCCTCGAGAGCCTGCGCGAGTTCGCCCGGGAAGGGCTCGAATCCTCGGGGACGCTCGAGGGCGCGCAGCGGCGTCACCTCGCCTGGCTCGGCTCCGTCTTCGGCGCCGCGACGTTCCCGTCGGTGCTCGAGGCGTCGCGGGCGGGGGAACGCTCTGACCTGCTGCCCGACCTGCGGGCGGCCCTGGACTTCGCGGTGCGTGCGGCGCCTGCCGAGGGTCTGCGGCTCATGGCGGCGACCCGCGAGCTCTGGTTCCGCAACGGCCAGGACGAGGGGCTGGGGTGGGCCCTCAGGCTCCTCGAGCGGCACCCCGCGCGGGACGAGGCTCGTGCCGCAGGGCTGGTGGTCGCCGCGAACCTGCGCACCGTCCGGCAGGAGACCGAGCTCGCGGGAGCGCACGTCGACGAGGCACTGGCGCTGCTCGACCCGCGGTCCGCGGAGGCCGCCGAGGCGCTGTTCTACCGTGCGGTGTCCCGGGCCCTCGGGCACGATCCGGAGGGCGCAGACCGCGCGGCCGTCGCGGCGATGGAGGCGTACGCCTCCCTCGGCGACGCGGCGGGGAGGAGCCGGGCGCTGTGCGCACGCGGCATGGCCGCCGTGTGGGGCCACCGCGAACAGGACGCCCTCGACATCCTCGAGGCCGCGTACCCGCTCGCCGCCGAGGCCGGGGATGCGTTCGCGCAGGGGGTCGCGCTCACCTATGGCGGCCTCGCCGAGTCGTCGCTGGGGCGCAGCGCCGAGGCCCGCGACAGGCTCTTCCGCGCAGTCGAGGTGCTGGCGGGGATCGGGGACGTCACGATGCGCGCGATCGCCCTCGCGCGGCTCGCGGCGCTGACCGTGCGGCGGGATCCGACGACGGCGGCGCGCGCCGCTGCGGCCGTCTCGCGGCGGGAGGGCGCCGGGGGGCGGTTCCACGAGATCTCCTCCGCGGACCTCGACCGCGTGCGCGCCACCGCGGATCTCCTCCTCGGCCCCGGGGGCCTCGCCGCGGCTTGGGGCGCGGGGGAGAAGCTCCGGTTCGCCGACGCGGCGGAGGAGCTGCGCGCCGTCTGGGAAGCGCACGACGCCGAGAGCCCCGCCGCCCTCACCGCGCGCGAGCTCGAGGTGGCAGAGCTGGTGCGCCGCGGCCTGGGCAATGCCGCGATCGCCGAGCAGCTGACGCTCTCGGCCCGGACCGTGGAGAACCACGTCGCCCACGCGCTGGCCAAGCTCGGGCTCCGCAGCCGGTCCGCGCTCGCAGTCTGGGCGGCGGAGCGTTCGGCGGAGCGTTAGGCGGAGCGGACTTCCTCAGCGCGCCAGCGCTGACTCGATGAGCGCGACGATCGCCGGGTCGTCCGGAGGGGTCTGCGGGCGGAAGCGGTGCACGCCGCCGTCGGGCATCACGAGGAACTTCTCGAAGTTCCACTGGATGCGGCCGGAGCGCCCGGCGGCGTCGGAAGCCCTCGTGAGCTCACGGTAGAGCGGGTGCGCCCCGCGTCCGTTCACCCAGACCTTCTCCATGACGGGGAACGTCACGCCCCAGGTCTGCGAGCAGTACTGCGCGATCCTCTCCGCGTCCCGGTACTCCTGGAGGAACTGGTTGCTGGGGAAGGCCAGGACGGTGAAGCCCCTGTCCCCGTAGAGGCTCTGGAGCTTCTCGAGCTGCTCGTACTGCGGCGCCAGGCCGCACCGGCTGGCCACGTTGACCACAAGCCGGACCTTTCCCGCCCACTCGCCGAACGTCGTCGTGCGCCCGTCGAGGGTCGTGACCGCGATGCCATCGAGTTCCATGCCGTCCTCCCGCTCTCACTGGGTCAAACGAATCGCGCGGCTGCCCGGTTCAGGCAGTGGGGACCTTCGGCACTTCTACGCAATGTAGAAGAGGCGCATCCTGAAGGTGGAGGCCCGCCCGGGCGGGCGGCTCTCCACCTGAGGAGGTGGCGACGATGCGGTCGTTGATGTGGAAGCTACGGATCGCCACGCTGTGGGTGTTCTACGCGGTGGGCATGATCCTCCTGTTCCTGCTGGTGCTCATGGAGCCCGGATTCATCGATGGGCTCCGCAACGGCCGGATCATGGAGATGGCGGTCGACAGCCCTGTGACGCTGGAGATGGCGGCGTTCGTGCTGGTCCCGCTGGTCCTGGCGTTCCTGACGTTCGTCCTGACGGACACCGTCGTGCGCTGGGCCAACGTGGTCGCGGGCGCGTTCTTCGGGGCCATGATGGTCTGGGACGTCTTCGAGCACTGGGGTGCCGCGGTGATGGCCGCGCCGGTGGTGTCCGAGCTGGTCGCGCTCTCCGGGCTCCTCGTCGTCGTGATGGCGCTGATGAAGCCGAAGGACGAGTTCGCCGAAGTCGAGCGCAAGGACGCCGACGCGCACCACAGGGGCCACACCCTGGCGGCCTGAGAAGCCGCGCACGAAGTGACCCCCAGAAGGTGACCCCCAGAAGGTGACCCCCAGACCGCAGTGGTCTGGGGGTCACCTTCTGGGGGTCACGTGCGGGGAAGGGTGCTGGGAGGCGGAGCCTCCGGCGGTCAGCCGACCTGGTCGGCCCTGACGAGGGCGATCTCCTCCTCGGTCTTCGGGTCGCGTCCGATCGCGAGGCCGACGATCGTGACCACGGACGCCACGGCCAGGTAGACCGCGATGAGGACCCAGCTCGCCGTGGCCTGGTACAGGGCGGTGAACACGAGCGGGGCGATGGCGCCGCCCACGACGCCGGCCAGCGTGTACGCGAGCGAGCTGCCGGCGTAGCGCAGCCGCGCCGGGAACTGCTCGGTGATGAACGCCGCCTGCGGGCCGTACATGAACGCGTGGAGCGCGAGGCCGACCACGACGCCGATGGTCAGGACGACCACGGACCGGCTCTGGACCGTGAGGAAGAAGACCGGGATCCACACGGCGGTCGCCGCGGCCGCGATGCCGTAGACGAGGCGGCGGTTGAAGCGGTCGGTGAGGGCGCCGGCGGCCGGGATCAGCACGAGCTGGAAGGCGGAGCCGATGAGGATCGCTGTCAGGACCGTGCCCGTGGTCATGCCGAGCTCCTTGGTCGCGTACACGGCAACGAAGACGGTGAACAGCGAGTAGAGGATGTCCGGGCTCAGGCGGGACAGGATCGCCGCGGCCAGGCCGCGCGGCTGCGTCCTGATCACTTCGGCGATCGGTGCCTTCGGCCGTTCCCCGTGGGCCTCGATGTTCTTGAAGACCGGGGTCTCCTCGAGCTTGAGGCGGATCACGAGGCCGAAGACGACGAGCAGGGCGGAGGCGAGGAAGGCGACGCGCCAGCCCCAGGAGAGGAAGGCGTCGTTGCTGAGGGTCGCGGCGAGCACGGCGAGGGCGCCGTTGGCGAGGAGGTTTCCGGCCGGCGGCCCGATCTGCGCCGCGGAGGACCACAGGCCGCGCCGGCTCGGGTCCCCGAACTCGCTCGAGAGCAGGACGGCCCCGCCCCACTCGCCGCCCACGCCGATGCCCTGCGCGAGGCGCAGCAGCACCAGGATCAGGGGCGCGACGGCGCCCACGGTGCCGTACGTGGGCAGGACGCCGATCAGCACGGTGGCGATGCCGATGAGCAGGAGGGTGACGACCAGGACGTGCTTGCGCCCGATCCGGTCGCCGAGGCGGCCGAAGATGATGCCGCCGATGGGGCGGGCGAGGTAGCCGATCGCGAAGGTGGAGAAGGAGAGCAGGAGCCCCACGAACTCGTCCCCGGAGGGGAAGAAGATCTTCGGGAAGACCAAGGCGGAGGCCACGGAGTAGATGGCGAAGTCGTAGTACTCGAGGGAGGTTCCGGTGAGGCTCGCGATGTAGGCCCTGATGGCGCCCGGGGGGATCTTGCGGGCCGCTGGCGGAGTACCGTGCGACGGTGCGTGGGTGCTCATGCTGGTGTCCTTCGTGGGGGGCGGTTTCTGGACGGCTGTGACGCTCATCTCATCGAGCGCATAGATCAAGCATGCACTACGACGTGAGTTTGTTCAACAATTCTGGGCGGAAGATTCGACGGCCAAGGGCCGTGCGCCCGTCGAAAGGGCGTCGACTGCTGTTCGTCGACCATCGCGGCCCGGCGCGAAGGCGGGTTTGTTGAACAACCAACGCCCGAGGAGCAGAGGCGGAAGGGTCAGGAGGCGTGCGCCTGTCCTTCGACGGCCTCGAGCAGCTGCAGCTCGGCGCGGTCGAGGTAGGTGACCATGGCCTCGGCTGCGGCGGTGTTGCGCCCGGCCTCGAGCAGCCGGGTGATCGTGGCGTTCTCCTCGACGTACGGCGCGTGGAAGCGGGGGTCGGAGCCCATCGTGGCGAACACGAGCCGCATCTCGGCGAGGATCTGCTCCATGAGCGCGTCGAGCCGCCCGCTGCCGGCCCGGGCCACGATTGCGCGATGGAACTCCTGGTTCGCCGTCGCCATCGCCGGGACGTCGCCAGCCTCGGCGGCCGCCCGGGCCCGGCGCACGACGGCGTCGAGCGCCTCCGCGGTCTGCGCCGGCGCCCAGAGCAGGCAGCTGGGCTCGATGAACCGCCGGACCCGGTAGATCTCCCGGATGTCCTCGGCCGTGGGATGCGAGACGAAGACGCCGCGGTTGGGGATGCGGGTGACGACGCGCTCCGTCGCGAGGGTCGCGAAGGCCTCGCGCAGGGTGTTGCGCGAGACGCCGAGGGCCTCGCGCAGCTCCTCCTCGGCCAGCTTCGCCCCGGGGGCGAGCTTTCCCTCGGTGATGGTGTGCCGCAGCTGGGCGGCGACCCATTGGCTCGTCTCGGCGTGCTTCGTGTTCCTCGCGGCGGCGCGCAGGGAGGAGAGGACTGCCTCGGACGTCATGGCCCCAGCCTAGTGGGGGAGCGGTCAGCCGATCGTCGTCAGGACGCTGCCCGCCGCGACGGCGTCGCCGGGGGCGGCCGCGTGCTCGCCGAGGGTGCCGGAACGGTGGGCGGACAGGGTCGTCTCCATCTTCATCGCCTCGAGCACCACCACGGCGGTCCCCTCCTCGACGCCCGTTCCGGGCTCCACGAGCCACTTCACCACGGTGCCGCCCATCGCGGCGGTGAGGTGGTCCGCGGAGGAGGCCGCGCCGTCGTGCGCGGGGACGGACGACGGCGCGGCGGCCGCTCCCGCCGCAGACCCCACCCCGGCCGCGGCGAGCCCCGCGAGGAGCGCGGCGGGCAGGCCCAGGGTGACCCGGCGCCCGTCGAGGTCGATGGCGAATGTCTGCCGCGGCGCGTCCGGAGGCGCGGGCGCGAACTCGGGGCTCGCGGCGAGCGCGTCCGCGAACTCGGACTCGATCCACGTGGTGTATATGCGGAACCCGTCGGCGCCGTCCTCCGCGGCGAAGGCCGGCTCCGCCACGACGGCGCGGTGGAAGGGCAGGACGGTCGGGAGGCCGGAGACCTCGAACTCGGCCAGGGCACGGCGGGCGCGCCGGAGCGCCTGCTGGCGGTCCGCGCCGGTGACCACGAGCTTGGCCAGGAGCGAGTCGAACTGGCCCGGCACGGTGGAGCCGTCGCGCACGCCGGAGTCCACCCGGATCCCCGGGCCGGTCGGCACCGCGAAGCGCGCCACCGTGCCCGGCGAAGGCAGGAAGCCGCGCCCCGGGTCCTCGGCGTTGATGCGGAACTCGATCGAGTGGCCGCGCGGCTCGGGATCCGTCAGGACGGGCAGCGTCCCGCCGGCCGCGATCGCGAGCTGCGCCGCCACGAGGTCGATCCCCGAGGTCTCCTCCGTGATCGGGTGCTCGACCTGCAGCCGCGTGTTCACCTCGAGGAAGCTGATGGTCCCCTGGCTGTCGAGGAGGTACTCGACGGTGCCCGCGCCGACGTAGCCCGCCTCGCGGCAGATCGCCTTCGCGGAGGAGTGGATGCGCTCGCGCTGCTCCGGGGTGAGGAACGGGGCCGGGGCCTCCTCGACGAGCTTCTGGTGGCGGCGCTGGAGCGAGCAGTCTCGGGTCCCGACGACGATGACGTTGCCGTGGGTGTCGGCGAGGACCTGGGCCTCGACGTGCCGCGGGCGGTCCAGGAACTTCTCGACGAAGCACTCCTCGCGCCCGAACGCGGCGCGGGACTCACGGACCGCCGAATGGAAGGACTCCTCGATCTCCCCGGCGGTCCGGGCCACCTTGAGGCCGCGGCCGCCGCCCCCGAACGCGGCCTTGATGGCCACCGGCAGCCCGTGCTCGGCGGCAAAGGCGCGCACCTCCTCGGCACTTTCGACCGGGCCGTCGCTGCCCGGGGCCAGCGGGGCGCCCGCTCGCACGGCGACCTCGCGGGCGCTGACCTTGTCCCCGAGGAGCCGGATCGTTTCGGGGGACGGGCCGATCCAGATCAGGCCCGCGTCGAGGACGGCCTGGGCGAAGTCCGCGTTCTCGGAGAGGAACCCGTAGCCGGGGTGGACGGCGTCGGCCCCGGACCGCTCCGCGACGTCGAGGATCTTGCCCGCGTCGAGGTAGGTCTGGGTGGGGGAGGTCCCGCCGAGGGCGTAGGCCTCGGTGCAGGCGGCGGCGTGGACGGCGTCGGCGTCCTGGTCGGCGTAGACGGCGACGCTGGCCAGCCCGGCGTCGTCGCACGCGCGGGCAATTCGGACGGCGATCTCGCCGCGGTTGGCGATGAGGACCTTACGCATCGGCATTTCCTTCGGAGGTCGTGGGGGCGGCGCTGGGCTGGGGCACGAAGCGCACCGCGGCGCCCGGTGGCAGCTGGGCCGCGAGATCGAGGTCGGCATCGACGACGACGCCGATCACCGGGTAGCCGCCGGTCACCGGGGCGTCGGCGAGGAAGAGGACGGGCAGGCCGCTCGCGGGGACCTGGAGGGAGCCGCGGGCGGTCCCCTCGCTCGTGAGCTCGCCCTCGCGGGACCGCTCCAGGGGTGCGCCGTCCAGCCGCAGGCCGACGCGGCTGGACTGCGGGGTCACGGTCCACTCCTCGTCGAACAGCGCCGCCTTGGACGCGTCGGTGAACCAGTCGTCGCGCGGGCCGGGCAGGACGCGGAGCTCGGTGACGGCTTCGGGGAGCTGCGGCGGGACCTCGGGATGCCCCACGACATGGGCGCCGCGCACCGGCAGCACCGCCAGCATCTGGCCGTCGGCCAGAGGGGCCGGTCCGATCCCGGAGAGCGAGTCGGCCGAGCGGCTGCCGAGCGCGGGCGGGACGTCGAGGCCGCCGCGCACCGCGACGTACGCCCGCAGCCCCGCGCCAGCGGTGCCGAGGGCCAGGGTCTCGCCGGCCAGCAGCGCGAACGGCTCGTCCCGCGGCGCCTCCCGCGCAGCGCCGTTGGGCGCGGTCGCCGTCAGGGTGGTCTCCGCGCCGGTGATCGCGAGGATCTGGTCGGCCTCAGCGCGGAGCTCAAGTCCGCCGAGCAGGACCTCGAGGGCAGCGGCCCCGGGCTCGTTGCCCACCATCCGGTTCGCGCGCCGCAGCGCCCCCCGGTCGAGCGCGCCCGAGACGCTCACGCCCAGCGCCGCGTGCCCTGGCCGCCCGAGGTCCTGCACCGTCGTCTGGAGCCCGGCGCGCACGACGACGAGTCCTCCTGACGCGGCCCGCGTCGCCGAGGCGTCGGCGTCCTCCGCGGCCCTGCCCCCGCCCTCCCCGGAATTGTCGGCTGCCCGTGGGTGCGCGGCGTCTGCACCCGCGGTAGGCCGACCATTCGCGGGGGTGGAGGCGGCGTGGGTGAGCGTTGCGCTCGCCCGGACGGGGACGAAGCGGACCCGGTCGCCGGGCTGGACCAGCGCGGGATCCTCGCGGGAGAGGTCCCACATGACCGCGTCTGTGCGCCCGATCAGCTGCCAGCCTCCGGGCGACTCCCGCGGGTAGACCGCCGTGTATGTTCCGGCCAGCGCCACCGACCCGGCGGGGACCGACGTCCTGGGCGAGGTCCGCCGCGGGACGGAGGGGGCGCCGTCGTGCGTCAGGTAGGTGAACCCGGGCGCGAAGCCGCCGAACGCGGCGTCCCACTCCTGCCCCGCGTGGGCGGCGACGAGGGCCTCGGGGCTCGAGCCGGTGAGCCGGGCGGCCTCGGCGAGGTCGGCGCCGTCGTACACGGTCTCGATCCGCACGAGCCGGCCGGGCTCCCGTTCGGCGTCCTCGAGGTGGAGCCCGCGGACGTAGTCGGCGGCGCGGGCGACGCCGGCGGCGGACTCCGCGACCACGAGGACCGTCGTCGCGGCGGCCACGACGTCGACCACGTCGAGCCGGCCGTCCCTCTGGGCCGCGGTGAGCTGGGATGCCAAGGCCAGGACGCTGCCGAGCGAGCGCAGCTCGACGAGCAGGGCCCGGTCCCCGGCGGGGCGCACTCCGACGATCGGGTTCACGAGGGTCTGGGCCATCACGCGAAGCTCTTGATCTCGACGCCCGCGTCCGTGAGGGCTGCGCGGATCCTGGCGGCCATGGCGACGGCACCGGGAGTGTCGCCGTGAACGCAGATGCTGTCCGCGACGACGATGACGTGGCTTCCGTCGACCGCGCGGACCTTGCCGTCGAGGAGGCGGAGGACGTGTTCAACGATCTCGTCGATGTCGTGGAGCACGGAGCCCGGCTCGCGCCGCGAGACGAGCCGACCCTCGGGCGTGTAGGCCCGGTCGGCGAAGGCCTCGGTGACCGTGCGCAGTCCGGCGGACTCGGCGGCGCGGCGGATCTCCGAGTCGGGCAGGACGAGGAGCGGGAGGGAGGGGGCGACCTCGGCGACGGCCTTCGCCACGGCCTTGGCCTGCGCCTCGTGGTGGACGATGGCGTTGTAGAGCGCGCCGTGCGGCTTGACGTACTTGACCTCGGTGCCCGCCGCGCGGGCGAGGCCCTGGAGGGCGCCTATCTGGTAGATGACCTCGTCGGTGAGCTCGCTCGCCGGGACGTCCATGAAGCGGCGGCCGAATCCGGCGAGGTCCCGGTATCCGGGGTGGGCGCCGACCGTCACGCCGGCGGCTGCCGCGGCCTCGCAGGTGGCGCGGATCTGGCGTGGGTCGCCCGCGTGGAAGCCGCAGGCGACGTTCGCGCTCGAGACGCTCGCGAAGATCGCCGCGTCGTCTCCGAACGTCCAGTTCCCGAACGATTCCCCGACGTCGCTGTTGAGGTCGATGGTGGCCATGGTGATCTCCGTCTCATCGGTGTGCTGCATCTAGCATGCACTATGAGGCGGGATTGTTCAACAATCTTTGGGAAGCTGCGGCGGCTCGGCGTCAGCGCTCCAGCACCACGTCCTCGGGCGTCTTGTCCGGCCGCCATCCCCGCCAGACGGGGTGGCGGAGCCGCCCGCCCGAGGTCATCTCCGAGTAGGACACCTCGCCGACGTACTTCGGTGTGACCCAGTGCGCGTCCCTCGCGTCCGCTGCCGGCATCTCCTCGAGGGGAGAGGTCTTCCGTTCGAGCGGCCGCAGTTTCGAGGAGATCTCGTCGAGCATCGCGTCCGTGAAGCCTGAGCCGACCCTGCCCGCGTAGACCAGCCGCCCGGCGTCGTCCGGGATGCCCACGAACAGCGATCCGAGCGTGGCGGCGCGGCTCCCGTTGCCCTCGCGCCAGCCGCCCACCACGACCTCCTGGGTGCGCTCGTTCTTGACCTTCACCCAGGCACCGGACCGCCGGCCGGGCTCGTAGCGCGAGCCGAGCCGCTTCGCGAGGATCCCCTCGAGGCCGTGCTCGGCGGAGGCGGCGAGGACGTGCTCGGCGTCGCCGTCGAACAGGGGGGAGAGCTGGACGTTCGCGGGCAGTCCGCCGTCGGCCAAGAGCTCGAGCGCGGCGCGGCGCTCGCGGAACGGGAGCCGGGTGAGGTCCCGGCCCTCGTACTCGAGGAGGTCGAACAGCACGATCCGCACCGGGACGTCGCGGCGTGCGCGTTCGACGTCGGCGGGCCGGGTCAGGTTCATGCGCTGCTGGAGCAGCCCGAAGTCCGGGCGGCCGTTCTTGTCCTGGGCGATGATCTCGCCGTCGAGCACGGCCGGCCCGAGCTCGGCGAGGCCCGCCAGTTCCGGGTACGTGGCCATCTGGTCGATCCCTTTGCGGCTCATGAGCCGCAGCGGCTCGGCGCGGGCGTCGACGATCGCGCGGATGCCGTCCCACTTCATCTCGAGCGCCCAGTCGTCGCCGCGCACCATCCCGAGGGCGCCCTGCTGGGCGAGCATGGGCGACGGCGCCGGGCCGGTCCGCACGGCGGGGGTGACGTCGGCGTCAGAAGGGGTGACGTCGGCGTCACGGGGGGTGACCTCGGCGGCAGAGGGGGTGTCCTCTGCGCCAGAGGGGGTGACGTCGGCGTCGGCAGGGGTGACGTCGGCGGGGCGGGAACCCTTCGCGTCGTGGCGCCAGTGTCCCTTCTCCTGGTCCTTCATGAGGTGTGCGAGCCAGTTCTCCTTCCCGCCCGAGTCGCCGCCGCCGTACCCGCCATCGGGGTGGATGAGCGCGAGCCGGACCCCCTCGCCGGGCCGCCCCAGCCCGGCGGCCACCCCGCGGAGGCCGCCGCCCTCGCGCCCGTGCAGCACGACGATGATCTCCTTGCCGTCGATCCACTTCTCGACCTCGTACGTCCCGGTGTCCCACACGGACATCTCTCCGGCGCCGTATTCGCCCTTCGGGATGGTCCCAGTGAACGTGAGGTACTCGATCGGGTGGTCCTCGGTGTGCACGGCGAGGTGGTTCGCGCGGGTGTCCGTGGGGATGCCCTTCGGGATCGCGAATGAGGCCAGCACGCCCTCGTGCTCGAGCCGCAGGTCCCAGTGCAGCCGCCGTGCGTGGTGCTCGTGGATCACGAACGCGTCGCCGCGGCCGGGCGTGGGCGCCTCGAGGGGGACGGGCTCGGGGGTCTTGGCGGCGTCGCGCTTGGCGCGGTACTCGGTCAGCGGGTCGGCGGACGACGCCGCGCGGCCGCCGCCGTCGTCGTCCTCGCCTGACGCGCGCGCACCCGAACGCGAGGCGGCCACGGCGGAGGCGCGGGACCGTGGCTGGGACGAGCGTGCGCCGTCGTGCTCCGACAGTGCCGGGGGGTGCAGCGGGGCGAACAGGTCCCCGAACGCCTCCAGCCGGGCCGCCATCTCGTCGTAGCGCACGTGTGCCAGATCCGGGGAGCCGATCTCCTCCCACGTCCTGGGCGCGGCGACCATGGGCTGGGCGCGGCCGCGCAGGGAGTAGGGGGCGATCGTGGTCTTCTGGCCGCTGTTCTGGCTCCAGTCGACGAGGACGCGGCCGGTGCGGAGGGTCTTCTTCTGGTCGGCGACGATGAGGTCCGGGTGGTCCGCTTCGAGGGACTTCGCGAGCTCGCGCGCGACCGCGGAGACCTGCTCCCATTCCTGCGTGCCGTCCAGCTTCGCGTAGAGGTGGATGCCCTTGGAGCCGCTCGTGACGGGCACGGACGTGAGTCCCATGTCGTCGAAGAGGGGCTTGACCAGGTGGGCCACCTCGACGCATTCCGGCAGGCCTGCGCCGGGGCCGGGGTCAAGGTCGATCACGAGCCGGTCCGGATTGATCATCGCGTCCTCCTCGACCGCGCGCCACTGCGGCACGTGGATCTCGAGGGCGGCGATCTGGGCGAGCCAGATGAGGGTGGGCAGGTCGTTGACCAGCGGGTACGTGTTGGTCGAGCGGCGGTGGTGGAGCGTGACGCGCTGGACCCACTCCGGGGTCGAGCGGTCGTCCAGGTTCTTCTGGAAGAAGACCTCTCCGGGCTCCTCCGCGGTCCCGACACCGTGCACCCAGCGCTTGCGGGTTGCGGGCCTGTCCCGCACCGCTGGGATCATCACCGCGGCGACGCTCCGGTAGTACTCGATGACGTCGCCCTTCGTGGTCCCGGCGTCCGGGTAGAGCACCTTGTCCAGATTGGACAGGCTGAGTCGGCGGCCCTCGATCTCGACGGTCTCGCGCTGCGGAGCCATGCGGTTACCCTCCCATGGGGTGCCTCGGGCGGGGAAGATGCCCCCCTGCACCTACCCGCCATGCGGCTGCTCGAACCGATGCCCGCTGCCACAGGGGCTCGACCGCGCCGGGCGCTACGCCGGGGAGGACCTCTCGAGGTACGCCTTGAGACCGGACCAGATCCGCTGCTCCTGCCGCCGCCCCACCGCAGCGAACAGCGGGGCGGCAAGCTTCAGGACTCCCTTCGGCCGCAGGTCCCATGACCAGCTCATCCGGGTCCCGCCTGCCTCGGCGGCGAACGTCAGGCCGCCGTCGATGTCGGCCGTGCCCATGCGGGTCACGGATCCGAGCCTCGACGGCCGGGCGTAGCCGGTGACTTCGAGCTCGAATGGGGTGGTCCTCCTGCCGGTGGCGACGGTGGCCCGCCAGAGGGTGCCCACGCCGATGGGCCCGGGGGTGACCTTTTCGACCGCGCGCATCTGCGGATTGTAGATGGGCTCGTTCCGCTCGTCGGCCACGAAGTCGAAGACCTCCTCAACGGGACGTCTGATCGTGATGGAGCCACTGATGAGAGCCATGTGCGACTCGTTCCTCGGCAGGGCCAGAGGTGACCGCCGTCCGCGCTACGCGGAGGCCGGGCCACCCGGCTCTGGCGGATACGGAGGCTGCTGCTGGGACGGGTACGGGGGAGCCATGGGTGCCTGCCCATAGTCCGCCCCATAGTTTGCGCGGTGCCTGTCGAAGCGTTGGCCTCTCGGATTCTCCGGCTGGGCGAGCATCACGACGAGCGCGATCCATCCGAGCACAGGCACGAGTGCGAGCAGCAGAAGCCATCCGCTGAGGTTGACGTCGTGGAGCCGACGCGCCGCGACCGCCAGCCCGGGGACCACCGTGGCGAGGAACCAGAGGCCGCCGAGCCCGCTCGTACCGGTCGGCTGCCCGTTGACCACGGTTGGACCGATGGAGTTCAGGACCGCGGATGCCAGCGCTGAGGCGAGGAACCACCACCAGTACTCGCTGCGGCTCGCGCGTCCGGAGAAGACGGCGTACTTCTGGAAGACGCGTTTGACCGCCTCGACGGGCGGGGCTCCGTAGTAGGGAAGCTCGAGCGGGGGCACTGCTCCGCCGGCTGGGTACGGAGGCTGGTGGACGGTCATCGAACCGTTCCTCTCAACTGGACGCTGCCGATGCTCCCACGCTAGGCATGACGGCGGCCTGGCGGTAAGAGTCGCAAGACCCCACCGGCCGTTGTCCCTGTTCGGACCCGGGTCTATCCTTGCGATGTTCACCCGGCCCCAGCGCGCCGGGTCCGTTCGCTCCTGAGGCACCCGGTCCGCCGTCGTGCGTGCCCTCCGGCACGGGCGACGGCTCTAGGCGAGGAGCATCCTTCCATGACACTTCCCCCGCTCTTCAGGCGCGCCTTTGCTCTGGCCGCGGCCTCTGCCCTCGCACTGGCGGCAGCTGTGCCGGCCAGCGGCGCCCCGCCGACGCCGAAAGGCAGCGGTGACGCGCTCGTCACCTCAGGCAGTCCGGCCAGCCCCTTCCCGCAGAACAAGCAGAACGAGCCCTCGATCGCCCGCGATCCGGTCTCCGGCACGCTCATCGCAGGCGTCAACGAGGAGATCGACATGGCGCCCTGCACCCAGAAGGCCTCGGGCGCCGGATCCTGCCCCTTCACGCCGGGCGTGGGCTCCAGCGGCGTGTACTTCTCGACCGACAACGGGACCAGCTGGGTCCAGCCCACCTACACCGGCTACTCCGCGCGAAGCGGCACTGCGGCTGCCGGAGGCCCCATCGGAACCCTGCCCAATTACTACGAGGCCGGGCTCGTCTCCGGTGGCGACCCCGTCCTGGCCGTCGGGCCCATGCCCGATGCACAGGGCCACTTCTCATGGAGCAACGGCAGCCGGTACTACTACTCGAACCTGGTCAGCAACTTCCCGGGCTCGTCCACGCTGGTGACCCCGCACTACGCCGTGGCGGTCTCGCACACCGACAACGCCACCGATGCGGTGAAGGGCAGCAACGCAGCCTGGAGCGCCCCCGCCATCGCGAGCGGCCGGCTCAACCCGGTGGTGTTCAACGACAAGAACACCCTGTGGGCGGACAACGCCGCCTCGAGCCCCTACTTCGGGCGCGTCTACGCCGCATGGACGTCGTTCCGGGCGGCGAACGCGACGCAGGCGGTGGCGGACGCCGAACCGATCATGGCGGCGTACTCGGATGACGGCGGCACCACGTGGTCCGCTCCGGTCCAGGTCAGCGCCTCGTACAACACCCCCTCGAATGGGGGCCGGCAGGGTTCCACGGTCCGCAGCGACTCCAAGGGCAACGTGTACCTCTTCTTCGAGGGCAGCGCCCAGGGGCGCAGCGTGCAGATGATGGCCGTCTCGGCGAACGGCGGGCGGCAGTTCAGTACCCCACGGCCCGTCGCCGACGTGACCGATGTGGGCGTGTTCGACTCGTTCGCCGGGCGCTACACTTTCGACGGCTTCGCCGGGGCCCGCACGGACAGCTTCCCGAGCGTGGACATCGCCAACGGTGCGCCGTCGGGAGTCGGCGCGACCGACCGCATCCTCCTCGGGTGGAGCGACGCCAGGAACGGCCTCGGCCACGAGGAGTCCCTCCTGCAGGTCTCGGCCGACGGCGGCGCGAGCTGGTCGGCCCCGCGCGGCGTGCAGGCGGCCGGCGACAGGCCGAACTTCACCGCCGTGGCGATCAGCCCCGACGGAGGGTCTGCCTACGCCGTGTACGACGCATTCCATGCCGTGTACTCCGACCTCAGTGCCCCCCGGCCCATGGAGGGCGTCGTGGTCGCGCTCAACGGCGACCTCACCGGCCCGGTGAGCGTGCTGCACCGCGGCGCGAGCGGCGACGCCCGCGGCTCCAGCGCGAACAGCCTGGTCAGCGAGTTCCTCGGGGACTACAACGCCGCGGTCGCGAGCAACGGCGCGGTCTATCCGATCTGGAACGACGTCCGCAACGCCGACAGCTGCGCCGCCGTGAACGCCTACCGCGCCGCCCTCAGGTCCCCGTCGGCGGCGAGCCAGTCGAGCACGGTCGAGTGGGGCGAGGACAGCAGCGAGGCGGCGAGCACCGACACCGTCCCGGCGCGGCCTTTCCCGCCTGCAGACTGCGGCGCCGGCTCCCGCTTCGGCAACTCGGACATCTACTCCGGCGCGTACAGCCGCTGACGCCGGTTCGCGCTCACGGACGGCGGGCGCACGACGGCGGGTGCGCACCCGCCGTCGTCCGCCCCCCTCGAGGATCAGGACCGGTGGGCGCGGAGCTCCTCGGCAATCCCGCGGGCCCACTCCTCGATGTCATCCCAATCCCGGAAGTCCCCGCTGGGCAACGCGCTGAGCGGATTCCCCGGGAGATGGCTCATGGCCTTCTCCATGACCCCGACTGGGGGCGTGGACGGATCCCACGCGCCGAAGAACACATGTTCGCCCTTGACCCGGAGGAGGTCCGCGAATTTCTCGAACTCCTTGGGCGCCGTCGTTTCGAGGACGTCGCGGCCCTCCTTGTCGACCTTGTCGTCTCCGAGGGGGCCGCTGCTGAAGAGCCAGACGGGCCGCCGCGCGAGCTCGGCCTCGTGGTGCTTCGCGAACGCCGTCGCCTCGCGCATCCAGTGGAACGCGTAGGCCGCGCTGCCCAGGACGACGGCGTCGTAGGGCGTGAGGTCGTCGACCTCGCCGACGGGTCTGGCGGTCGCCGGGAGCCCTTCGGCGGTGAGCGTGGAGGCGATCCGCTCGGCGATCCCGGCGGTCGCCCCGTGCTTGCTGGCATAGGCAACGAGGACGTTCATAGGGGTTCCTTTCGAGGATGACTCCACGGTGGCTTCTTCCGCGTCCACTCCACTAGGGCCGAAAGCCGCGCCGCTCGGGGCGTCCGCCTATCCAAGCCCTCCAATGTGCGGTTCACTTAGGCACATGCGGTCAATCTGGAAGGGCGCCATCAGCTTCGGCCTGGTCAGCGTGCCCGTGAAGGTGTACAGCGCCACCGAGGACCACGACATCAAGCTCCACCAGGTCCACGACAAGGACCGGGGCCGGATCCGCTACCAGCGCCGCTGCGAGGTGTGCGGCGAGGTGGTCGAGTACGCGGACATCGACAAGGCGTACGAGGAGGGCGGCCGCACGGTGGTCCTCACCGACGAGGACCTCGAGTCGCTCCCGGTGGAGCGCAGCCGCGAGATCGAGGTGGTCGAGTTCGTCCCCGACGAGCAGATCGACCCCATGTTCTTCGAGAAGAGCTACTACCTCGAGCCGGAGAAGGTCGGCGTCAAGCCCTACCAGCTCCTGCGGCGCACCCTCGAGCAGACCGAGCTGACCGCTGTGGTGAAGTTCGCCCTCCGGCAGAAGACGCGGCTCGGGGCCCTGAGGGTGCGCGGAGACGTCATGGTCCTCCAGTCCCTGCTGTGGCCGGACGAGGTGCGCGAGGCTGCCTTCCCCATCCTCGAGGACACGGACGTGAAGATCTCCGACAAGGAGCTCAAGATGTCCTCCTCGCTCGTGGAGAGCCTCTCCTCCGAATTCGAGCCCGAGCAGTTCACGGACGAGTACCAGGAGCAGCTGCGCCAGCTCCTCGAGGCGAAGCTCGCCAAGGGCGATGCGGTGGACACCGAGGAGACCTTCGGCGCGCCCGCCGAGGAGGGCGAGGGCGCCGAGGTCCTCGACCTCATGGAGGCCCTGCGGCGCAGTGTGGAGAGCCGCCGGAAGGCGTCGGGCGCCGCGTCCGGCGCAACTGCGTCGGGCACTAGGGGGTCCGGCACCAAGGCGTCCGGCTCGCGGGCGGCGAAGGCGAAGGCCGCGGACGACGCCGAGGGGTCGCCCAAGGAGGAGAAGGCGCCGCCGAAGCGGCGCACCAGGAAGACCGGCTGAGGCGTCGGCGCGCCCGCCCTACCGCCGCGCGCGGATCTGGACGCGCCCGTCGCGGATGCGGGTGTCGTAGCTGGGCTGCGGCGTGCTCGCGGGGCCGTGCACCACGCCTCCGTCGGCCAGACGGAAGGTGCTGCCGTGGAGCGGGCAGGTCACGCACCCGTTCTCGATGGTTCCCTCGTCGAGGGAGCCGCCGGCGTGGGTGCAGACGTTGTCGAGCGCGAGGAAGCGGCCGGCGTCGTGCACGACGAGCACTGGGATGTCGTCGGCCTGGACCAGTGTGGGCTTGTCCACGGACAGCTCGCTGGCCGCGCCGACGTCCTGCCAGTCGGTGGGACCCTCGTGCCATGCCGTCCGGGAGACCCTCACGCCCTTCGTGAAGGCGAGGTGCCCGCCGAGGTAACCGCTCGTGAGCAGCACCCCGAGGCCCGCGAACGCGAGCCCGCGTCCGGCGGTGCGGGCGCCCGCCTTCCGCGCCGCGAGGGAGGCGCCGTAGAGGCCGAGCGCGGCAACGTTGAGCGCGGCGTGCACGATCCCGAGCCGGGTTTCCCCGCCCTGGGTGTCCGACCAGTCGCTGAAGCCGGCCGCCGCCGTCGGGACCGCCGCGACGAGCCCGGTGGCGACCAGGATGTCGGCCGCCTTCTCCGTTGGCTCGCCGAACAGGTCCAGGACTCCGGCCATGCTCCAGGCGCCGATCGGGAAGTCTGTGAGGACGGGGTGCAGGGGGTGTCCGGTCGGGATGCCGCTGAGGGCGTTCCGGACCAAGCGGGGCTTCACGAGGGCATGGGCTGCCGTCCGCACGGGCTCCGCCACGGTGTCGAGGGCCTTCCAGCGCTCGAGCCGGGTGACGGCGTCGTCCAACAGGTTCATCGTGTTCTCCTTGGCCGCGGGGCGGGGACAGGAGTCACTTACCCGCGTTCGCGCTCCTCACGCCCGCACGACGACCACACCCATCTGGGGGTCACGTTCTGGGGGTCGCGTGACGTGACCCCCAGGAGGTGACCCCCAGGAGGTGACCTTCGGGAGGTGACCTTCAGACGCCGGGGGGAAGCGCTCAGCAGCCCTCGTAGTCCCTGAGCACCTGGACCTTCGCCGCGGAGGCCGAGGCCGGGTCGAACGTGTACCCGATCCACTCCCTGGCCAGCCGCCGCGCGAGCTCGAGGCCCACCACGCGTTGGCCCATCGTGAGGACCTGGCAGTTGTTCGAGAGGATCGAGCGCTCCACCGAGAAGGAGTCATGCGCGGCCGTGGCACGGATCCCGGGAACCTTGTTCGCGGCGACCGCGACCCCGATCCCGGTGCCGCAGAACAGCAGCGCCCTGTCGGCCTTGCCCTCGCTGATCATCTCCCCGGCCGCCACGCCCACGTAGGGGTAGGGCCGGGCGAAGTCCTCGGCCTCGCGGTGCACGCCGATGTCGATGAATACGTGAACACGACGCCGGCGCCCGACTCGGCCGCGCGGGCCACCGTGCAGGCCTGCTGCGACGAGGGGGAGGTAAAGATGTTGCCCACCACGGCGCCGTCGGCAAAGCCGGCGCCGACGAGGCCGGCGAAGGCGGGATAGTGCCCGGAGCCGCCGCCCACGAGGACGGCGACCTTGGGCTGGGCGGGGCGGCGCCGGCGGACGGCGCCGCCGGGCACCTGGCGGACCAGGCCCGCATGGAGGTCGCAGAAGCCCGCGAGGGCCTCGTCGGCGAAGTCCGCGGGGTCGTTGGAGATGCGCGTCATGGGGTGACTCCTTGGAACGGTGGTTGAGCGGACATGGCGCTGGTTGAGCGGAGTCGAGGCCGGGGCGCCGACCGGGAGGAGCAGGTTTCGACTCCGCTTCGCTCCGCTCAACCGCCGTTGCGCCGACCGGGAGGAGCAGGTTTCGACTCCGCTTCGCTCCGCTCAACCGCCGGGGTGCCGATCGGGAGGAGCAGGTTCGACTCCGCTTCGCTCCGCTCAACCGCCGTTGCGCCGCCCGACTGCCGTGGTCAGTGGATGTGGCTGCCGCCGTTGATGTCCATCGTGGTGCCGGTGAGGTACGCGGCATCCTCGGAGGACAGGAAGGTGAACAGGGCCGCGACCTCTTCGGTGGTGGCGTTGCGGCCGATCGGGATGCCCGCGTTGATGGCGGCCTCCTGCTCGTCCGTGCTGCCGACGCGGATGTTGGTGTCCACGGCGCCGGGCGTGATGGCGTTGACGGTGACGCCGGTCGGGGCGATCTCGCGGGCGAGCGCCTTGGTGAAGCCGAGGATGGCGGCCTTCGCGGCGGAGTAGGGGACCTTGCCGAACACGCCGCCGCCGCGCTGGGCGGACACCGAGGACATGTTGACGATGCGGCCCCAGCCGGCCTCGATCATGGCCGGGAGGAAGGCCTTGGTCACGAGGTATGTGCCCGTGGCGTTCACGGCCATGACCTTGTTCCACAGGGCGAGGTCCGTCTCGAGGAACGGCACGGGGGAGGTGATGCCGGCGATGTTGGCGAGCGCGCCGACCACGGGCAGGCGGCCGGCGGCGACCTCGGCGGCGACGGCATCCGCGGCCGCGACGACCGAGGCCTCGTCGGCGACGTCGACCTGGTGGCCGAACGCGGGGACGTTGAACTCGTTGGCGATGTCCTGGGCGGTCTTCGCGGACTTCTCGCCGTCGAGGTCCAGGATGACGACGGCCCAGCCCTCGCGGGCGTAGCGGCGGGCGGTGGTGAGGCCGATGCCCCTCTCGGACGTGGCCCCGGTGAGGACGGCAGTGCGCTGGATGGTGCTCATGGTGGTTCCTTTGCGAGTTTCTGGGGGTCAGGTTCTGGGGGTCAGATGAGGTCGGTGATGAAGCTCGCGGCCTTGGCAGCGGCCGCGGGGCGCTCCGCGTGGGTGAGGTCGTGGGCCTCGAGCTCGAGCGAGAAGTGCCCGTCGAAGCCCGTCTCCCGCAGCGCGGCGAGCGCGCCCGCGAAGTCCACGGAGCCGTTGCCGATGCTGAGGTTGATGTTCCCGGGGACGGCATCGCGCAGGTGGACGTGGGCGATGCTGCCCGCACCCCCGGCGGCGAACGCGGAGACCGCCTCCTGCGGCTGGCTCCCCGACGCGACGACGTGGGAGAGGTCGACGACGTGGCGCACCCGGGTGCCCGCGAGCCGGTCGGCGAGGGCGAGGGCGCGGTCGAGGGTCCCGCACAGGCGGTAGAAGTGTAGGGACTCGGTCCAGAGCTCGACGCCGTGCTCCGCCGCGCGCTCGCCGGCGGCGGAGAGCTGGGCCGCGACGAGGTCGAGGTCCTCGCCCAGGGATCGCACTGGCTCGGGGGAGAGGGCGCCGCACGGGAGGACGAGCGCCTTCGCGCCGACGGCGCGGGTGAGGGCCAGGAGCCGGTCGAGGTGCTCGGCCCGCGCCGCCCGGGCGGCGGCGTCGAGCGGGACGTTGAGGTCCCCGATGTCCCCGTTGACCGACCGGACCCGCAGCCCTGCGGCCGAGACGGCGTCGGCGACCTGGCCGGCGTCGTGCGCGGTGAGCTCGAAGGGGACGTGGTCGCATACGCCCGGGAGTGCGCCCAGGTCGATCTCCTCGAAGCCGAGCCCCGCCATCGTGGCCAGGGCCTCGGCCAGCGGCAGGTGCCGGAAGCTGATCGAGGAGCAGCCGAGTCGGTCGTGGAACATCGTTGGTCCCTCCGGGGAGGTAGGCGGAAGAGGTGTGACGTCAACCACGGTACGGCGGGCAACTGTCAACAGTCAACCCAGAAAGTCGACTGTTGACAGTGTCGGGTGATGCGGCGCACACTGACATATCATGTTGACTGTCAACAGAGACAGCGGCAGATCTCTTCGACTCGGAAGGAACGCAATGAGCAACGAGGCTCTGGCCATGCGCGGCCCGGTCCACGGCACCAAGGACGCCAAGCGCGTGGCCGTGGGTTCTGGCGTGGGGGCCGTCATCGAGACCTACGACTTCATCGGGTTCGGCACCGCCGCTGCCCTCTACTTCAACACCGCCTTCTTCCCGGGCGCAGACCCGGTCACGGGCACCCTCGCCTCCTTCGCCACGCTCGGGGTGGGATTCGCGGCCCGCCCTCTCGGCGGCATCGTGGGCGGCCACCTCGGCGACAAGCTCGGCCGCAAGCCGGTCCTCGTCGCCTCGCTCATCATCATGGGCCTCGCGACCTTCGCGATCGGCCTCCTCCCGACCTACGCCATGGTGGGCGTCCTCGCCCCGACGCTGCTCGTGATCGTGCGCATCATCCAGGGCCTCGCGTTCGGCGCGGAGTGGGGCGGTGCGATCCTCATGAGCTACGAGCACGCCCCATGGCGGCGCAAGGGCGCCCTCACTGGCATCGTCCAGGCCGGCTTCCCCGTGGGCCTGCTCCTGGCCAACCTCGTCTTCCTCTTCAGCGTCCACCTCGGCGACGAGTGGGCCTGGCGCATCCCGTTCCTCGCGAGCCTCGCGCTCGTGATCGTGGGCCTCATCATCCGGTCCAAGGTGCCCGAGTCGCCGGTGTTCGAGGACGTCAAGGAGCGCGGCGAGATCGCCAAGGCGCCCATCGTGCAGGTGGTCAAGGAGGACTGGCGCAACATCCTGCGCGGCATCGGCCTGCGCATCGCCGAGACGGCCGGCTATGCCGTGTCGGTCACGTACATGATCTCGTACCTCAACTCCTCCAAGCTCGCGGACAAGAACCAGACCCTCATCGCGCTCTGCATCGCCGCCGCGATCGGCATCTTCGCCACCTGGGCGTGGGGCTCCCTGACGGACAAGGTCGGCCGCAAGCCCGTCTACGTCTGGTCCACCGCGTTCGCCGTCGTGTTCGGCGTGCCGATGTTCCTGCTGGTCAACACCGGGATGTTCCTGTTCATCGTCGCCACGATCGTGATCGCGTACGCCGTGTGCCAGAACTCCCTCGCCGGCGCCCAGGGCGCCTGGTTCCCGGAGCTCTTCCAGGCGAAGACCCGCTCCTCCGGCGCCTCGCTGGCCTACCAGATCTCCGCGATGGTCTCCGGCTTCACACCGTTCATCACCACGCTCCTGTTCGTGGCGTTCGGCTGGGTCGGCCCGGCCCTGCTCTTCAGCCTCTACGGCGCGATCGGCCTCTGGGCCGCGGTTTCGACCCGCGAGACCTGGAGTCGCCGCGACCGCGAGTTGGCCGAGCGGGTCGAGGCCGAGACCCCCGAGCCCGCCCACACCCACTGAAGGACCCGAAGGACCTGACACCGATGACTTCACCGACACTCGAACAGCGCGCCGCAGCCATGCCGGCCGAGCGCCGGGCCGCCGTCGAGGCTGCCGCGCACCGAATCCGCAGGCACGCCCTCTTCATGGGCGAGGTCCAGGGCCAGGGCTACGTGGGCCAGGCCCTCGGCGCCGCGGACATCCTCGCTACCGTCTACGCGGACCAGCTGCGCTTCCGCCCCGAGGACCCCGAGTGGGACGGCCGCGACCGGTTCCTCCTCTCGACGGGGCACTACGCGATCGGCCTGTACGCGGCGCTCGCCGAGGCCGGGATCATCCCGGTCGAGGAGCTCGAGACCTACGGTTCGGACGGTTCCCGGCTGCCGATGTCCGGCATGTCCACCTACACCCCGGGCATGGAGATCTCGGGCGGGTCCCTCGGACACGGGCTCACCATCGCGGTCGGCCTGGCCCTGGGCCTGCGCCACCGAGGCAACCCCGCCCGCGTCATCAACTTCCTCTCCGACGGCGAGCTCGACGAGGGCTCGACCTGGGAGGCCGCGATGGGCGCCGCGCACCACCGGCTCGGCCGGCTCACCGCCGTCGTGGACATCAATGCGCTCCAGGCGGACGGCGCCACCGAGGGCGTGCTGCGCACCGAGCCGGTCGCCGACAAGTGGGCCGCGTGCGGCTGGCGCGTGTTCCGGGTCGACGGGAACGACGTCGGCGCCCTCCTGGAGGCGTTCGACGCCGCCGGGTCGGCTTCTGCGGTGACGGACGACGGCGCGGGGGCACCCGCCGTCGTGCTCTGCGACACCAAGGTGGGCCACGGGGTGCCGCTGCTCGAGACGCGAGAGAAGGCGCACTTCATGCGGATCGAGGAGCACGAGTGGGCGGTCTGCAACGAGCAGCTCGAGGCGGGCTGGGCCGCCCGTCAGGAGGAGAAGGCATGAGCACGGCAGCAGTCGCGACGGGCGCGGCACCCAAGCTGAAGACCTCGGCGATGATCGCCTCGTTCGCGGACCCGGGGCAGAAGACCGACTCGGCCCCGTTCGGCCACGCCCTCGCGGCCGCGGCCGAGGCGGACGAGCGGATCGTGGGCCTCACGGCGGACCTGGGCAAGTACACCGACATGCACATCTTCGCCCAGGCCCACCCGGAGCGGTTCTTCCAGATGGGCATGGCCGAGCAGCTGCTCTTCGGCGCCGCCGCGGGGATGGCCGAGGCGGGGCTCGTCCCGTTCGCCTCGACCTACTCGGTGTTCGCCGCCCGCCGCGCGTACGACTTCATCTGCCTCGACATCGCCGAGCCCAACCTGAACGTCAACATCGTGGGCGGCCTCCCGGGCCTGACCACTGGGTACGGGCCCTCGCACCAGGCCACCGAGGACATGGCGATCTTCCGCGGCATGCCGAACCTGACGATCGTGGACCCGTGCGACTCGGTGGACATCGCCCAGGCCGTCCCGCAGCTGGCCGCCTCGGACGGGCCGACCTACCTGCGCCTCCTGCGCGGGAAGGTCCCGACTGTGCTGGACGAGTACGACTACGAGTTCGAGCTCGGCAAGGCCAAGGTCCTGCGCGGCGGCCGCGACGTCGTGTTCGTCTCCTCGGGCCTCATGACCATGCGCGCGCTGCAGGCCGCCCAGGCGCTCGAGAAGCACAAGGTGGACGTCGCCGTCGTGCACACCCCCACGATCAAGCCGTTCGACGAGGCGACCGTCCTCGCCGAGCTCGCGGGGGACCGGCTTGCGGTCACGCTCGAGAACCACACGGTGGTCGGCGGGCTGTTCGAGACGGTCGCGTCCGCACTGGTCAGGTCCGGGCAGCCGCGGCGCGTGGTGCCCGTGGGCCTGCCGGACGAGTTCCTCGACGCTGGCGCCCTGCCCACCCTGCATACCAAGTACGGGCTGAGCGTGGACCGGATCGTCGCGAAGGTCCTGGCCGAGCTGGGCTGACCGCCGAGTCGGTCCAGGGCCGAGCAGGCTGGGAGCTGCGGGCAGGCGCGGGTGCGATCCCCGCGCCTGCCCGTATCATCAATGTCAACGACTGTCGGATGACAGTCGACACGAGAGGGGGCGTGGCCATGACCGCGTCACTGCTGGGGCTCGAGAAGAAGAGCCTGCGCGAACAGGCTGTGACCGCCTTGCGCCGCGCCATCACGTCCGGCGAGCTGGAGCCGGGCCGGCACCTGGTCGAGACCGAGCTCTCGGAGATGCTCGGCATCAGCCGCGGCACGCTCCGCGAAGCGCTGCGGCAGCTCGAGCAGGAGGGCCTGGCGTCCGCCGGCCCCCGCGGGCGGCTGAGCGTGCGCCACCTCGACGAGAAGGAGATCCGGGACATCTTCTCAGTGCGTGCCGCGCTGGAATCCCTCGCCGCCCGCACGCTCATCGACCAGCCCCGCCGCGCCAAGGCCGTCGGGGAGCTGCGCGACGCGCTCGAGTTCATGGCCGACGCCGCCGACCGCTCCCTTGAGGACCGCATCGAGGCGGACCTGGACTTCCACCGGCTCCTCTGCAGGCTCTCCGGCAACGAGACCCTCCTGCACCAGTGGCAGTCCCTGGAGGGGTCGATCCGGATGTCCATCATGTTCGCCGGCCTTGAACGGGCCACGAGCAACATGAGCGTCGCGCGGCACCGCGAGATCGTGGACGCCATCGAGTCCGGCGACGCCGTCACCGCCCGGGAGACCATCCTGTCCCACATGGACGCCGCGTCGGAGAACCTCGTCGGCTGACGGGGCTTGCGCGCCTCCGCCCGGCGGGTGGGCTGTACCGACTTCCCCAGCATTGGGTGCAGAGTTCCCCAGCTTTAGTCGCCACGTACCGGCGTGTCGCTGATTCTGCCCGGCGTGTCGCGCGCACGACCGTCCGAAGCTGGGGAGTTCGGCACTGGAAGCTGGGGAGTTCGGAACACGCCTCCGTGCACACACGGCGCGGGCCGCAGTGATTGACCGCAGAAGGCTCGGGGTAGCGGTGGGCCATGACTGAGAACACCGGCGGGAACGCGAGCGACAGCGACTACCAGTCCGAGACCGTCGAGCCCCAGGACTCGGGCGAAGAGGCCAACGACATCCGCTTCTCCGAGGAGCAGCGGCTCATCCGCGAGCAGGCGCACGGCGTTCGCGCGGAGAAGCAGGACGTCCCCGAGGGCGTGCCCGGTCTCGACGAGGCCGCTGCCGGCATCGACGTCCCGGATGCGGACCTCCGCGGGGGAGACGCGAGCGACGACCCCGCCTTCAACGGCAAGGAGCAGTAGTCGCCCGGGCGGGCCGGCCCGTCAGCGCCCCACGCCGGCGATGAGCGCCACGCACAGGCCCGCCCCGATGACGAACCACGTGCCGACCGCGATGAGCAGGCCCGAGCCGAAGCGGGTGGTCGTCCGGATCAGGGCCAGCGTCACGGCGGCCACGAGGTAGGCCGGGATGAGCCAGGGAGCCACCACGCTCACGACCGGGATCGAGGTCGCCGTCGTGTAGAACGTCAGCCAGCCGAGGCCGCCGAGCACCAGGATCCCCACCACGAGTCCGAGGACGATCGACCCGCCTCCGGGCGGCCTGGGCGGAGGCCCCGGGGCCCGCTGGGGCCATTGCCCCGGCGGCGGCCAGGAGCCCGGCGGCGGGTACTGCGGCGGTCCTTGGCTCACGGCGTTCCCCCCTTGTCAGCTCTGCCGAACGATTCGGCCTGAGTCAGCGTCCCACCCCGGCCACGAGCGCGAAGCACAGGCCGGCGCCGATGAGCAGCCACAGGCCGATGGCCAACAGGAGGCCCGCGCCGAACCGGGTGGTCCTGTTCGAGATTGTCAGGCCGATGGCCGCGAACACGTACACGACACCCGCGACCGTCACCACCGTGTTCGCCTCGGGCAGCCCGCTGCCCAACAGGCCCCACGCCAGCAGGCCGAGGACCCCGGTGCCGACGATCAGGCCCACCAGGACCGAGCCCCGGTCCCACTCGATCCGCCACCGTCGTCTCCCGCCCGGCGAGCTGTCGTCCACCGCGTCCTCCTACGCCACGAGCGAGTAGATGCCCCACAGGCCCGCCGCCGCCAGCGCCGCGAGGTAGGCGAGGACGAGCCGCGTGTCCCGCAGGTAGCACTTCGAGCGGGTGAGTCCCGCGCGGCGCGCCTTCCAGTAGCCGGCGAACCCCACGCCCGCGAAGACCACGAGTGCCAGGGGCCCGGCGAGCCAGCCCAGCAGCGCGATGGTCGCGAAGATGCACAGCCGCAGCGGGTCATACGGCGCCGTCGCCTGGGATTCCGGAGCGGACGACGGCGGCTGCTCGCCCAGGTGCGGCGCGTCGTCGTGCGCTGTGCCCACCAGCTCGGAGGGAGGCGGGCCGGCAGCGATGCGCCGGGCGTCCTCTTCGCCGCTCACAGCGACCCCCGCGACCCCAGCGTCAGCGGCACCGGCTCGCGGCGGTGGCCTTCCGGGAGGGCGGCCCCGGTCGCGGTGCTCATGCGCTGCCGGGCGAGCTGCGGCCAGGCCTGAACGGCGCAGAAGGGGGCGCACTGGTGGGCGCCGTCGTCGGACTTGGTGCCCACGTGGACGCAGCACTGCATGAGCCGCTCCTCGATCATGGTCGAGATGTCCATGAACGGCTTGACGGTGATGCGGGTGACGCGCTCGGCGAGCAGCTTCCGGAGCCGCTGGTACTGGCCGGGGAGGGACCCGATGGCCAGGGTCGAGAGGGTGCCGATGCCGAGGTCGCACTGGGTGCAGATGTTCTTCCAGAGCTCGGCCGTGCTGGGGTGGGAGAGGGAGGACTGCTCGCTCAGGAGGTCCAGCAGGGAGGACTTCATGATGGAGCGCATGCCCAGCGGCAGGGCGCTGTCAGCGATCCGGTTCGGGAGGGAGTCCGGGTCGAGCTGGAGCCAGGTGAGCAGCCGGTCGTGGCCGATGAGCTGGGTGAGGGAGCGCCAGACGCCGGAGTCGTCCTTGAGCATGTAGCCCACCGATGCGCAGTGCGGGTGGGAGCAGGGGAGCGCGGTGAGGTCGTGCCACGAGACGACGCCGCCGGTCTGCTCCTCGAGCCGGGCCAGGACGCCGCCGTGGGTGAGCCGGTCCATGGCGTCGATGCCATGGCCGCGGCCGGAGCCGAAGACCGGCTGGAGCGCGACGCCGCCCATGTACGGGGTGTCGAGGGCCCGCATCACGACGTCGCCGATCTCTCCGTCGTTCACTCCGAGGGTCGCGGTCATGGTGAGGGTCGTGAAGACGCCGGCCTCGGAGAGGCGCGAGATGGCGAGGTCCTTGAACCGTGTGAGGTCCCCGCCGCGGTGGTACACGGAGGACTCCCTGGAGGGCCCGTCGTACTGGAGGTAGACCTCGACCCGCTCGCGGTGCTTCTTGAGTGTCTCGAGGAGGTGGTCGTCGGTGGCGATGAGGACGCCGTTGCTGTTGACCATGATCCGCACAATCGGCCGGGCCACCAGCTCCTCGAGCAGCTCGGCCAGGTACGGGTAGAGCGTGGGCTCGCCTCCAGAGAGCATGAGGACGTCGATCCGGCCGTTCTCGCGCGACAGCCGCGTGTCGACGTTGGCGAGCACCTCCGCCAGCGGCGCGACGCCCTGCAGCTTCGGCCCTGACGCCGTGAAGCACGTGGGGCAGCGCAGGTTGCAGTGCTCGATCACGTCCTGGAGCAGGATGCACGTGTGCTGGGTCTGCATGGCCGGAAGCCCGTAGGCGTAGGCCTCGGGAATGGGCCGGTAGTTGCCGACGGCGTCGGGCACGTGCTGCTTGGTGGGCGCCTGCCACTTCTCGAGGTAGGTGAGGATCTCGGGGGACTCGTCGTACATGGTCCGCACGAGGCCGTGGTCGGGGCAGCCCCGCTCGAGCCACACCCGCCCGTCCCGCACGAGCAGCGCCCCCGAAAGCCGCCGCACCTGTGCGAGAGGCGGGTTCTCCTTGTGGCACTCGGGGCAGAACGCAGTGACGTACCGGTGGATCCGGTCGCCGCGCAGCGGCTGGCCCGGCCCGAGGGGCGCCCGGCGGGTGGTCGAGGGCTTCATGCGATTCCTCCTGCTGTCTGGGGTGGTGTGCGCCTACTCATGCGAGGACTCCTCCGCCGGCCAGACCGCCGATGCAGGGGCCGCCGCCGAGGACCAGCCAGATCCCGAGGCCAGTAAGCATGCCGATGCCCGCGCTCATCCACCGCCTGCTGATCATCAGGAGGACCGTGATCAGGAGATAGATCCCCACGGGGACGAACGCGAGATAGCCGACCGTGCCGCGCGGAGGTCCGGCCGCGAAGAAGATCAGGACGTACACGAACAGCAGCACGACGCCGCCCAGGAACGCCCCCAGAGCGAAGAGGGCGCCGACGAACTCCCTAGCGGCCCGGCCGTCATCCTCGGGCGGCCCAGAAGCATCAGGTAGTGGCGTCTCGTCGGGTTCCACGGCCCTACCTCAGATTCCCGACACCGCCGGCGCAGGTGCCCGCCACGAAGACCAGAAGCCAGATGCCCGCGCCGATGAGGAGCGCAGCGCCCAGCACGCCCAGGAGGGCCTCCCGCCACATGTCTCGCCAACGGCGCGGAGGCTCGTCGTCGTTCATGCCGTCCTCCTCACACGACCATCGCCGAGATGCACAGCTCGCCTCCCAGCAGCAGCCAGACGCCGAGGGCGATGAGCAGGCCCGCCCCCGTCATCGACGTCCGCCGCACCAGCGTCAGCACCACCGCGAGCACCGCGTACAGCACGAGGGGAGCCCAGAGGAGCACGTTCTCCGTCAGCGGGGCGTCGGCGTTGAGCCGCGGAATCGACCGGGGCGCGATGTAGAAGATGCCCACCAGGTAGAGGAATGCGAGGCCGACCGCCAGGCCGATCGGGAGGAAGCCGCCCCGGTCCCGCTTCTCGGGCCCGGGCACCACGGGCTCTGCGGGCTCTGCGGGTCCGCTCACGCCGCCTGCCCAGCCGGTGCGCGGCGCAGCGCCGCGAACACCTTCCAGACGCGCCAGGCGAGCAGTGGGAGCATCACGAGGAGGAACCACTGGGGGCCGCTCAGGCCCAGCCAGAGGATCGAGTTGCCTCGGACGAACTCCACCGCGAACCGGAACAGCGCGTACGAGCTGACGTAGAGGATGAACAGATCTCCCGCCCGGCCCAGACGGTCGCGGAAGCGCCACAGGAGGAGGAACGCGACCGCGTGGAACGCGATCTCGTAGACGAACGAGGGGTGCAGCCCCACCCCGGCCTGCGCGCCGAACATCGCGGCCTGCTCCGGCGTGAGCACTATCCCCCAGTCGCCGCCGGTCGGGGTCCCGGGGAGTTCCGTGAGCAGGCAGCCGATGCGGCCGATCGCCATCGAGAGGGCGACGGCGGGGGCAAACAGGTCTCCGGTGGACTCGCGGTACCCGAGCAGCCGCTTCCCCAGGTGCACGCCGAGCCATGCCCCGACGAGGCCGGCGAGGATGCTCCGGTCGCCGTCGATCCACCACTCCTCGAGGGAGGGCTGGCGGACGAAGTTCCACGTGAGGAGGCGCGCCCCGATGGCCCCGAACGAGATCGCGAACCCGGCCAGGGCCCACAGCCGCGGGTCGGTCATGCCGCGGCGGCGCTTCTCGAGGGCGTAGAACACGAGCGCCGCCGCGACGCCGAGGCCCACGAGCAGTCCATGGACCTGCCCGTTTCCAGCGAACGGCACCCCCGTCGTCATGCGGACAGGCTAGGGGCCCGGAGCGCCGCGCGGTAGGGCCGAAGGCCCGATCGGCTCAGCGCACGCTCTGCGGTGCCCGCCCCACGAAGTGGTCCATCGTGTGGTTGATCCCGAAGAAGTCCGCCACGCGGTCGAAGGCGCGCGTCGGGAGGAACCGCATGAGCGGCACGAGCCGGGCGAACGGCGGCAGGATGATCTGCTCGCGCCCGGACTCGATGCCGTCGACGACAGCGAGGGCGACGTCGTGTTCTTCGAGGATCGGCAGGAGCCGCGGGAACTTCGTCTCGACCCCTTGGAACATGCCCGTGTTGATGTAGTACGGGCACACGAGGAGCGTTCCGACGTCGTGCCCGTCGGCCCGCAGCTCGGCGCGCAGGGACTCCGTGAAGCCGACGGCGGCGAACTTGCTCGCCGAGTAGTCGGTCTGGCGTGCGACGCCGATCAGCCCGGCCGCGCTCGCGACCGTCACCACGGTGCCGCCGCCCCGGCCGATCATCCCGGGCAGGAACGCGCGGGTGACCCAGTACGGGGCGAGCGTGTTGACCTCGAACGTGCGGCGGATCGACTCCTCGGTGGCCTCGAGCAGCGGCTTCCCGGCCACGACGCCCGCGCAGTTCACGAGCACGTCGACGTCCCCGGTATCCCTTGCGGCCTCGGCCACGCGGGAACTGTCGGTGATGTCGACCCGGTGGGCGGACGCGAGCCCCCCGGCGGCGCCGATCTCAGCGGCCACCGGTGCGCCGCCGTCGTCCGCGAGGTCCCAGACGGCCACCTCCGCGCCGCGTCGTGCGGCCTCGAGGGCCATGAGGCGTCCGATGCCGGACGCGCCGCCCGTGATCAGGATGCGGGCGCCGCGCAGGCGGGTTCCTCGGTACATGTGCTCCTCCTCGAGCGTGGGTTCTGTGGGACTGCCGCCGCTGGGACTGTCGCCTCAGAGGAAGCGGTTCATGATGCGCACCCCGGCGGTCACAAGATCGGCGAACCGCTCGGCGGACATGCGCCCGGAGGGGGCGATCGGCAGCCGCTGCACGGCGACAGTCTGGGACTCGGTGTACTTCAGGAGCCCCTCGGGCCCGTGCCGCCGGCCCATTCCGGATTCCTTCCAGCCGCCCATCCCGGCCGCGTGGGAGCCCCAGGCCGCTGCGTATCCCTCGTTGACGTTCACGGACCCGGCCTCGATCCGGGCGCCGAGCTCCCGCCCGCGCGAGGGCGCGGTCCACAGGCTCGCGTTGAGGCCGTAGCCGGTGTCATTGGCGCGGGCGAACGCCTCCTCCTCGCTCGCCACCGGGTAGAGCGCTACCACCGGGCCGAAGGTCTCCTCGCGGCAGAGCACCGCGGTCTCGGGGACGTCGGCGAGCACGGTGGGCGCGAAGAAGTTCGGCCCGAGCTCGGGCCGGGGCGCGCCGCCGGCGAGGATCCGCGCGCCCTTCGCGACGGCGTCGTCCACGTGGGAGCGCACCTTGGCGAGCTGGGCGGGCGAGGCGAGGGAGCCGACCTGCGTCTCCCACGACGATCCGGGGCCCACCTGCAGCCTGGACACCTCGTGCAGGAACAGGTCGGTGAAGCGCTCCCGCACGGCCTCGTGGATGTAGATGCGTTCGGGCCCGATGCACAGCTGCCCGGCGTTCGCGAAGCAGGTCCGCGCGGCGCCGGCCGCGGCGGCGGGCACGTCGGCGTCCTCGAGCACGATGAGCGGGTTCTTGCCGCCCAGCTCGGCGGAGAAGCCGACGAGCCGCTCCCCGCAGCGCGCCGCGACCTTCCGGCCGGTGGCGGTGGAGCCGGTGAACATGACGAAGTCGACGGCGTCGACGACGGCGGGCCCGGTCACCTCGCGCGGCCCGACCACCACCTGCGCGACCCCCTCCGGCAGCCCGGCCTCCCGGAGGAGCTGGAGGGTGAGGAGCGCGCTGAACGGGGTTTTCTCGTCCGGCTTGATGACGACGGCGTTGCCCGCCAGCAGCGCGGGGACCGTGTCCGAGGCCGGCAGGGTGAAGGGGTAGTTCCACGGCGTGATGACACCGACGACGCCCTTGGGGTGCCGGAGCTCGGTCGTCTTGGTCACGAACGGGAGCGCGCCGATCCGTGCCCGCGCGCGCAGCAGCCCGGGCGCGGAGTGGCCGTAGTAGGCCGCGGTGCGCGAGGCATCCAGGACCTCCTCGAGGGCCGCGACGCGTGCCTTGCCCGTCTCGGCCTGCACGAGGTCCAGGATCTGGTCCCGCCGGTCCAGCACGAGCCGCGCGAACCGGTGCGCGACGGCCGCGCGCTCGCGGGGAGGCCGGGCGGCCCAGCCCTTCTGGGCCCCGCGGGCGGCGCGGACGGCCGCTTCCACCTCGCGCTCGTCTGCCTGGCGCACGACGCCGAGGGGTCGCCCATCGCTCGGGGACGTCACCTCGAGCGCGGGTCCGGTGCCGGTGGCGAGCGCTGCGAGGGCCGCGAGGCCGGGCAGGGGGCGGGAGGGCGCCGTCGTGCGCGTGGTCATGCAACAGAAGCGTAGAGCGTGGCGCGCGCCGAGGCTACTGCCGGGTAACCAGAGGGGGCTGGGATGCCTTGAGGGGGAACCCCGGTAGCCTGACACCGAACCCACCGGACCACTGGAAGGACCCGCATGCCAGCCACCGATCCCACAGCCGCCGAGCCCGCAGCCTTCCGCCCCCAGCCGTCCGAGATCCTCACGCGGACCCGCGTCGTCGCCGTCCTGCGCGCGAAGCACGCCACGGAGTACGCGGCCGTGATCGAGGCCCTCGCGACCGGCGGCGTGCTCAGCATGGAGCTCACCCTCAGCACGCCCGGAGTGTGGGACGAGCTGCCGCGGCTCAAGGAGCGCTTCGGAACGGACCTTGAGATCGGGGTCGGGACGGTCACCCGCCCCGAGGAGGCCGCTACGGCACTGGACCTCGGCGCCGACTACCTCGTCACCCCGGTCATGGACCTGGGAATCGTCGAGGCCGCGGTGGCGCGGGGTGTGCCGGTCTTCCCGGGCGGCCTGACCCCCACGGAGCTGCTCGCCGGCTGGCGCGCGGGCGCTACCGCGGTCAAGGTCTTCCCGGCCGCGACGGTCGGCCCGGGCTACGTGGGCCAGCTCCGGGGACCGTTCCCGGACATCCAGGTGATCCCGTCGGGCGGGGTGGGGATCGAGGACGCGCCCCTGTGGATCCGCGCCGGAGCGCTCGCGGTCAGCCTCGGCGGACCGCTCCTCGGGGACGCGTTCAAGGGCGGGGACCTGTCGGAGCTCACCGCCCGGGCGCGCCGGCTCCGCGGCCTCGTCGCCGAGGCGGGCGGTGCGGCGTGAGCCAGCCGCACGCCGTCGTGCGTCCCGTGCCGGACGTCCCGTACGTGGTGACGCTGGGGGAGACCATGGCGCTCATGTCACCGGACGAGGTGGGGCCGCTCGCGCACGCGTCGGCGCTGCGGCTGGGGGTGGGCGGGTCGGAGTCGAACGTGGCGATCGGGCTGCAGCGGCTCGGCGTGCAGGCCGTGTGGTGCAGCCGGCTCGGCGACGACGCGTTCGGCGAGCTGGTCGCGCGGGAGGTGCGGGCCGAGCAGGTGGACGTGCGCGCCGTGCTGGACCCGGGCGCGCCGACCGGCCTGATGGTCAAGGAGCGCCGCACCGCGGTCTCGCAGCGGGTCACGTACTACCGCGCGGGCAGCGCGGCGTCGCGCATGACGCCCGACGACGTCGACCCCCGCCTCATCGCCGGTGCCGCGGTCCTGCACGTCTCCGGGATCACGGCCGCGATCTCTCCCACCGCGGCGGCCGCCCTCCGGCACGCCGTGGCCGTGGCGCACGACGCCGGCGTCACCGTCTCGTTCGACCTGAACCACCGCTCGTCCCTCTGGAGCGACGCCGACGCCCGCGCCCTCTACCGCGAGGTCATCCCGCTCGCCGGCGTGGTGTTCGGCGGGCTCGAGGAGGCCGCGCTCGCCGTCGGCGAGCCGGGGGAGTCTGGGGAGGCGTTCGACGCCGAGACCGCCGCCCGCCGCCTCGTCGCCCTGGGCGCGGGCCAGGCCGTGGTGAAGCTGGGTGCTGAGGGCGCGCTCGCGCTGGTCGACGGCGCGGTGCACCGGCGCGCCGCCATCCCGGTCCCGGTGGTGGACACCGTCGGGGCCGGCGACGCCTTCGTGGCCGGGTACCTGGCCGAGCTGGTCGAGGGGCGCGGGGTGGACGAGCGGCTCGCGACCGCCGTCGCGACCGGGGCCTTCGCCTGCATGGTCCCCAGCGACTGGGAGGGACTGCCCCGGCGGCGGGACCTCGCGCTGCTCGGCGCGACGGAGCCGGTGCAGCGGTAGGGCGGGGGCCGCTACCGCCTCAGGAGGCCCTCCACCTGTTCCCCGATCCGCATTCCGTCGCGGTCCATCCAGTAGCGCCGCAGAATGCTGAGGCCCACGCAGGTGTCCATGGATTGGATGCCGGGCAGGGCGCCGACGTCCTTCATGAGGAACTGGCTGAACTCCTGCGGGCCTCTGAAGACGCCGTGGAACACTATGGGTGCCTTGCCGGTGACCATCGACACCATGCGGGCTGAGGGATGTTCTCCGAGGGTTTCGAGGACGGTCTCGATGTGCTTCGGCTTGAGCTGAAGCGAGACGACGGCGGCGAGCGGGAACCCGACCGCGCCGGGCTCGACCTCCACGCGAGGAGAGACCGCGCCGGAAGTCAGCAGCATCTGGATGGCCCGGTAGGCCGTGGAGTTGCCCACGTTGAGGGTACGGGCGATTTCTGCGGCGGAGGCCCGCGCGTTGCGTCCCAGCTCGCACATGGTACGGAACTCGACGTCGGTCAGGTCCCGTGTCGACCGGAGGGCCGGCTGGTTCACGGGCACGACATGCGCGGAGAGTGCGTCCTTCTGCTCAGGGCTCAGGCGCTGAAGCCGCCAAGAGACACCGACGCGCCGCGAATCAAGGACCAGCCGCGTCTCGACGGCCGCAATCCCCTCGAGTGAGGGAATTCTGTGCCCGATGAGCTCGTCGAGGTCTGTTCCGATGAGAGGGAACAGGTCGGCGTAGATGTCGCTGCTGCCGGAGGTCACCATGATGTATTGGATCTCCGGAAAGGCCTTGAGCTGCTCGGCCACCCGAAACGTCTGGCCCGGGTGGCAGTGGATCCACAGCTGCTGAGGGTTGCCAGAGAGGATCAGGGGCCAGGCGAACCTTCCGACCACCTTCAGCAGCCGCTCGTCCTGGAGCCGCTTGAGCCTTCGGGTGACAGTGCTCGTGGGCACGCCGAGGATCTCTCCCAGGGCGTTGGCCGGAACCCGCGGCGCTATCTGGAGTGCGGCCACCAAGTCGTGGTCGGTCTCATCGAGGCGCGAGCTCCCGTTCCTGATGGGCGTCTGCGCTGCCTCGCGCTCTGTCTGAACTGCAGTCATGTCCTCCACCCGTCTCAGTGTCGTGATTCAGGGTACCTCTATCTACCGGCACCGATGGGTCGAAAACACCGCTCAAGCTGCTAAATATGGATGAATTTCCCAATTATCCTTGTCGACGGGAACGATAGGGCCTACCGTGGATGAGGTGAGAGCTGCGTCACTGGCTCCTAGAGCGACATCCCGCTCTCAGGCGACGCACCTACGGTCTGGAAGGAGAACCACCCAATGACACGGTCAGAGCCGTGGGGATGGCCCGAATCGCAGTGGCGCGGCGATGTCAACAAGATCCGCGCCGGTCAGCCGCTCCTGCACCCGGATCCGGACCTGCGCTGGAAAGACGGCGCGAAGGTCGCAGTCCTGCTGTCCTTCGACTCCGATCACGAGACCCCCTCACTTCGCGACGGCGAGACCTCGCCGGGGCGCATGGCGCAGGGCGAGTACGGGGCGCGGGTGGCCGTTCCGAGGATCCTTGACCTGCTACGCCGCTACGAGGCCCCAGCATCCTTCTACGTCCCTGCGGTGTGCGCACTGCTGCGGCCGGAGGAAGTTCCGATGTACGTGGACAACGGCCACGAGGTCGGGGTCCATGGGTGGATCCACGAGAGGAACACCCTGCTCAGCAAGGACCAGGAGCTGGATCTCCTCGGCCGTGCGACAGACGTACTGCACGAACAGTCGGGCAAGAGGCCCACAGGAATCAGGACGCCCTCCTGGGACTTCTCGGATTCCACTCTGGACGTCATCCGGGAGCTCGGATTCCTCTATGACTCCTCGCTCATGGCGGACGATGAACCGTACGAGCTCCTGGCGGACGGCGCGCAGACCGGGGTCATCGAGATACCCGTCGAGTGGATCCGAGACGACGCGCCGTACCTGATGATGGATCGCTACACCGGTCTCCGCCCGTATATGCCGCCGCGGCAGCTGATCCAGATCTGGAAAGACGAGTTCGACGCCGCCTATGCCGAGAACGGCGTCTTCCAGCTCACCCTCCACCCCCACATCATCGGCCACCGCTCCCGCCTGCTCGTGCTGGAAGAGCTGATGACGTACATCCGCACGCACGACGGCGTGTGGCTGGCAACCCATGAAGACCTGGCAACGCACGTTGCCGCCCAACTGACCTCGAGGATCGGTATCTCATGAGCACACAGCGGCTGACGATGGTGTCAGCAGACGAAACCAAGCTCACTGCCCACGGGCGCAAGGCGATCATCGCCGGAGGCATCGGAAATGCCGTCGAGTGGGTGGACTGGGCGGTCTACACCACCTTCTCTTCGGTGTTCGCCCACCACTTCTTCCCCAGCGGCGACCCGGTCGCAGCCCTGCTGGCCACGCTGGCGATCTTCGCCGTCGGCTTCGTCATGCGGCCGGTCGGGGCCGCGATCATGGGCGCCTATGCCGACCGAAAGGGACGCAAGAAGGGCCTGGTGCTCACCATCGGCATGATGGCCGGCGCCACCGCCGTCATCGGCATCGCCCCGACGTACGAGGCTGTCGGCATCCTGTCCCCGCTCATCCTGGTCGCGGCCCGGATCGTCCAGGGCTTCGCCGCTGGCGGCGAGTTCGGCTCCTCCTCGGCGTTTCTCGTTGAGTATGCCGCGCCCCGTCGTCGGGCGTTCGCAGGCTCGTGGCAGCAGGTCTCGGTGGGCGCCGGCGTTCTGCTGGCCTCTGGCATGGGCGCGATCGTCACGAGCAGCCTTCCCAAGGAAGCACTGGATGGCTGGGGCTGGCGCGCGGCGTTCATCGCCGCAGCGCTGCTGGGCCTCGTAGGCCTGTGGCTCCGCTCCTCCGTGGCGGAAACCAACTCCTTCATCAAGGCCGAGGCCCGCGTCGAGGAGTCCGGCCAGCGTCGTCGCAACCCTGTCTTCGCGATGTTCGTCCAGCACCCCAAGGCGACGCTGCGCGTGTTCGGGATCACCATTGCCGGCACGCTGCTCTACTACATGTGGGTCTCCTACATGCCCACGTACGCCGCGGTGGCAACCGGCATCCCCCTGAGCCAGGCGCTGCTCGCGAATTTCATCGCGGTCGCACTGTTCCTCGTCCTGCTCCCGTTCGCCGGTCTCCTGTCGGACAAGATCGGCCGAAAGCCCACCCTCACAGCCTTCGCCGCTGGCTTCCTGCTCTTCTCCTGGCCCGCCTTCACGTTGCTCAACGGCAACTTCTGGATGCTGCTGTTCATCGAGGTCGTCGGCATCATCCTGCTGCTGGGCTACTCGGGCAACTGCGCGGTGATCATGGCGGAGCAGTTCCCCGCAGAAGTGCGGGCGACTGGCATCGGCCTCCCGTACGCCCTGGCGGTGGCCGTCTTCGGTGGCACTGCCCCCTACATCACCACGTGGATGACCACGAGCGGCCTGGGCGGATTCGTCTGGCTGTACTGCACCATCGCGGCCGCGATCGGCGTCGCGGTCTACCTGACCATGCCGGAGACCAAGGGCAAGGAACTCGATTGAGCCGGCATGTTGTGGTCACCGGAGCCGGCAGCGGCATCGGCCGTCAGACCGCGGTCCGCTTCGCAGGTCTCGGCTGCCGCCTGACGGTGGTCGACATCAATGCCGCCCAGCTCCAGGCCGCGTCCGATGAGTGCGCCCGATCTGGCGCGAAGGAGGTCCGAGCCGTCGTCTCGGACCTCCGGACTCCAGACGGACCGGAAGACATGGTGACCGAAGCATGGTCGGTTGCGCCCGTGGATGTTCTGGTCAACTCCGCGGGAGTCTATCCGGCAACGCCGTTCCTCTCGCTGGATGCCGACAGCTGGGACAGCGTGCTCAACCTGAACACGAGGGCGCCGCTGCTCGCGACCGTGGCTCTGGCCCGGCGGGCCGTGCAATCCGGGCGACGGGCAAGCGTCGTGAACATCTCCTCGGGGGCGGCCCTGCGTGCCCGGCCCGGCGCTGCGCCGTACTCGACATCCAAGGCAGCCCTGGAAATGGTGACCAAGGCGTCGGCCCTCGAACTTGGCCCCTACGGGATCCGGGTGAATGCGGTGGCCCCCGGCTTCGTCACCGTGAACAGCACAGCCAACCCGGTCACCGAGGAATATGCGGCAGCAGTCTCGGGAAACCCTCTGGGCCGGAGAGGCGAGCCCGACGACATTGCCCGAGCTGTCGTATGGATCGCCGGGGAGGAGGCTGCGTGGATCACCGGCGAGACATTGCGGGTCGACGGCGGCTCCTCTGCTGGCGCCATGAATCTGCCCCTCCACTGGACGCCGCGTTCCATGAGCGGATCCGGCAATCGAGACAACTGAGGAAATGATGACCAAGAATCCCTACACAGTAGTTGGCGCCGGCGCCATCGGCGGCACTCTGGCAGCCCATCTGGATGCCCAGAGAGTCCCGGTCCAGGTGGTGGACGCGGATCCCAAGCACGTCGAGGCGATCCGCCGAAACGGCCTGCAGATCAAGAGCCCGTCGGACACCCTCGTGGCACGTGTGCCCGCCTACACCCTCGAGGATGCTCCGGCTCGCCTCGACCGAGTGCTCCTCGCGGTCAAGGCGCAGGCCACTGACAAAGCGGCAGCGTGGATCGCACCGAGGCTGAGCCGCGACGGGTATGTCGCCTCCCTGCAGAACGGGCTCAACGAGGCGACGATCGCCGAGCACGTCGGCGCGGACAGGACCGTGGCAGCCTTCGTCGATCTCTTCGCCGACGTGCTCGAACCCGGCGTCATCAATGACGGCGGCATCGGAGCCATGGCACTGGGCGAATACTCGGGCGGCACCAGCCAGCGCGTTCGCGAGCTGGCAGAGGATCTCCGGCATTGGGGTGAGCCGAGGGTCACGGACAACGTGGCGGGATTCCTCTGGTCGAAGCTGGGTTTCGGGGCGATGCTGGCGGCGACAGCCCTTGCGGACGCTGACATGCATGAGCTCATCGACCGGCACCGGCCCGCGATGAACGAGCTGGCGGCAGAGGTGTTCGATCTCGCGGCGGCGGAGGGCATTGTCCTCGAGGCATTCGATGCCTTCGACCCGGCCGCGTATGTTCGGGGAGCAGACCCGAAGAAGAACTCTGCCGCCACAGATGATCTGGTCACATGGCTGTCCACCCAGAGCAAGACGCGGTCGGGCATCTGGCGGGACATTGCTGTCCGGCATCGCGGCACCGAAATCCCCTCACACTACGGTCCCGTGATCGAGATGGGCGCCAAGCGTGGCGTGCCGCTTCCGCTGGTCGAGGAACTGGTGACGGCGATCCGGGAACTCGAGAACGGGCGAAGCAGCATGGATGAGGCGCACCTGACCGACCTCGATCGCATGGCCCTTGCCGTCAGCGAGAGCGTCTCCCTCGCCGGGAAGAACGCTGCGCGATGAGTGCCATTCGAGATCTCAAAGCTTGGCTCGAGCCCCGGCGTACGGAGATGGTGGCCGATTTGGCCGCATACGTCTCCCAGGAGACCCCATCGGATGACAAGGCACTGCTCGCCTCAGGGCTGGCCTGGAGCGAGGGGTGGCTGGAGCGCCGTCTCGGCACCCCTGCCGCGCGCGCGATGTTCGAAGGCGGCGAATGGGGCGACACCGTGGTGCTCGACTACCCGTCTGGAACAGAGTCGGATCTCTGGATCACGGCTCTCTGCCACTACGACACCGTGTGGCCAGCGGGCACGCTGAGGGAGTGGCCCGCCACAGTCGAGGGTGACCGCTTCACCGGACCTGGGGCGTTCGATATGAAGGCTGGCCTCGTACAGCTCGTCTGGGCCATGACGGCGTCGAGCGCGCTGGGGCTTCCGCGCCCGAATGTGCGCCTCGTCCTCAATGGTGACGAGGAGCTGGGGAGCCCGGCGTCCAGACCGGTCATAGAACAGGAGGCCGCCCGCGGAGACGTGGTGCTGGTCTTCGAAGCAAGCGCCCAAGGTGCCCTGAAGACTGCTCGCAAGGGAGTCGGCATCTTCGAAGTAGCTGTTGAGGGGCTGGAGGCCCACGCGGGGCTCGACCCCCATGCTGGCGTCAGTGCCATCGATGAAATCGCACGGCTTATCCTCCACCTTCACGCCCAGACGGACCTCGCCAAGGGGACCACGGTCAACGTCGGGATCGTTGAAGGAGGTACCAGGACCAACGTGACGGCCGGCAGGGCGAGGGCGAGATTGGACGTCCGGGTTTCCTCCGACGACGAGATGCACCGCATCACCGGGATACTGGACACGCTCTCGACTCGCCATCCAGCCGCGACCTTGTCAGTGGCAGGGGAGTGGAATCGGCCAGTCATGATGCGCTCCCCGCAGACCGGGAGGCTCTTTGCCGCAGCCGAAGCTGCGGCCAAGGAACTGGGCACTGAATTGTCCGAGGCCTTCGTGGGCGGAGCCAGCGATGGCAATTTTGCCGCAGCCCTCGGGCTGCCGGTTCTCGACGGCCTCGGGGCGGTGGGCGACGGCGCGCACGCCAGGAACGAGTGGGTGAGCGTGGACGGCATGCTCGAGCGGACGTGTCTGGCCAGCGGGCTGCTAGCCGTTCTGGAAAGCTCGCCTGAGCTGGTCCTGCGCGAGCCGGAGGTCGCGGCAGACGCCGGCGCGCGGTGAACGCGGGCCGCTGAAGGCAGCAACATCCAAGGTAAGCGGCTGAATCCGAACCTACTTGACCGCGCTGTTCGCGTTGACCCTCCCGTAGATCCAGTCGCTTCCGGTGCCCGCGATCCTGTCGGCGCTGGACTCCACGTACTGCCGGATCTGGGCGTTGGAGGCACCCGGGTGGGAACTCAGCGAAAGGGCGGCCGTGGCCGCGACGATCGGCGAGGCCATCGATGTGCCGCTGCCGATGTCGTAGCCCAGTGAGCGGTTGTAGGTGTCCTGCAGGGCGAAGTGGTGGTTCGGGAAGGTCGAGTAGACGCTGACGCCCGGTGCCGCGACGTCCACCCACCTGCCGCTGTAGGTCGAGAAGGACGCCATGGTGTCGGTGTTGTCCGTGGCGGCGACTGAGATGACGTTGGTGTAGGCGGCCGGGTACATCTTGGACTGGGCACCGGTATTCCCGGCTGCCGCGACGATGACCACGCCCTTGTTCCACGCGTTGTTCACGGCGGTCTGGAGCGTGCTGGAGGAGAACCGCATGGCCAGGCTCATGTTGATCACCCGTGCGCCGTTGCTGACGGCCCAGTCGATGCCCCGTGCGATGACCGAGGACGTGCCGTAGCCGCTGTCGTCGAGGACCTTGCCGTCCAGGATCAGGCAGCCGGGGCAGACACCGGTGACGCCGTATCCGTTGTCGGAGGCTGCGACGATGCCGGCCACGTGGGTGCCGTGGCCGTACATGTCGTCCAGAGTCGAGGAGGTGCTCAGATTGGCGGTGGCCACCACCTTGGGCCAGATGTCGTCGTTGTCGGCAGCGACACCGGAATCGAGGACGGCGACCCTGACGCCGTCGCCCCTCGTGACGGTCCACGCGTCCACCGCGTCGACGTCGGCGCCGGGCTTCCCGCCGGCCACGGTGATGGTCCCGGCGGTGTTGGTGAAGGACTGGCCCGTGTTGTGCAGCGCGTACTGCCGGGGGACATAGTCGGGGTCTCCCGCGGCGGTGGCGCTCGCGATCGCGTCCGGCTCGGCGTACTCGACGGCGGGGCTGTTGCGGAGGGCCTGGACGAGCCGGAGCTCCGCGCCAGCAGGGACGCTGATGAGGTGGGCGCCCGTGCTGCCCACGGCGGGCCCGTCGCTGAGCCCGTGCCGGCGCAGCACGCCGTCGGCCGCGCCCGCGTCTCGGAACTTGACCAGGATCTGCCCGGACGCGATCGGCCCGTCGACGCTCGGCGCACTGGCGCCCGGCGGGGGAGAGGCCGCCCCGGCTGCCGGCGCGAGCGCGAGCGGTCCGAACGCGAAGACCGCTGCCGCAACACTGGCGATGAACGCCTTCTTCATAGCCGTACTCCCCTCAATGGACGTCTATGCCGCGAGCAGCGCTCCCGGGCTCTTGCACCTTCAGATGTCGACTTCGACGCACTCGTCGATCTGGATCGTGGCCCCCCGGGCAAGGTACGGGTGGTCGGAGAGCAGGTCCCGTGCCTCGGCTAGGGAGCGGGCCTGGATGATGGTGAAGCCGGAGATCTCGACCGAGTCCGCTGGCTGGCCGGAGCACAGCTGGCCGCCGAGCAGGAGGGGAGAGCCGAAGTCGACCAGGGCGTCCCCGAGCTTCTCATCGGCCCAGGCCCGCAGGGCCTTCCTGCTCGCCGTGACGTAGTCAGGGTTGGGGTAGAGCATGTTGTGGTAGGTGATCAGGAACCGCGGCATCATGGGCCTCCTCCCGCAGTCAGTGGCGCCACCATACCCCCGCTGGGCGCCGCTGCGAAGGCTTCGATTCCGCCACTTCTGCGGTGCCTTCTCGCGCCTATCATGGGGTATCGGCGCGGCGCATGCCGGTGCCGGATCACTGAGGCGGTGGGCGTCATGAAGAATCCATTCGCGCACAAGTCCGACGCCAGCGCAGAGGCGCCGCCGGCGGAGCGGCGCACCCACAAGGGGTGGCTCGGACGGGAGAACAGCGGCATCGCCAACGGTCCGAGCAGCCTCTTCTTCACCCCGGGGCATGAGCGTGTGGCCCCCGCGAGGACCTGCATCCAGGGCCACGACATCCTGCCGGGCCAGGAGACCTGCAGCCACGGCCATCCTGCCGGCTGAAACGCGAACGGCTGAGACGAACGGCTGAGGCTACTCGCCCCGCAGCACGTCCCGCAGGCTCCGCGCGCGGTGGCCGGTGAGGTCCTCGACGTCCTCCGTCACGGTGGCCATCTCCCCGGCGGCGATGGCTGTGTAGGTGGAGACCCAGGCGTCGTACTGCCAGTCCGGCGCGGGCCACTTCTTCCGCGACTCGTACGCCTCGGCCACGGTCTCGTCGTGGAACGTGACGTGCGTGCCGCGGACCTCGGAGATGATGTGCGCGACCTGCGCCATCGTCAGCGCCTCGGGGCCGGTGAGGGTGTAGGTGACGCCGGCGTGGGCCGCGGGATCCCGGAGCACGGCGGCGGCGCACTCCGCGACGTCCTGCTGGGCGACCACGGCGGCGGCGCCGGTCCCCGCGGGGCCGCGGATGACGCCGTCGTCCCCCACCATGGCCTCGAGGAAGTCGGCGTAGAGGCAGTCGCGCAGGAAGGTGTAGGCGAGGCCGGTGTCCTTGATGTACTCCTCGGTGGCGAAGTGGTCGCGGGCCAGGGTGAAGGTCGCGTCCGGCGCGGCCCCCATGAACGAGGTGTACACGATGTGCCGAACCTCCGCGGCCACGGCGGCGTCGATGAAGCTGCGGTGCTCGTCCATGCGGTTCTCGCTCTCGCGGCCGGAGACCATGAACACGGCCTCGACGCCCTCGAGCGAGCGCTCGCAGAGCATCCGGTCACCGTAGTCGGCGGGACGCACGACGGCGCGCGGCAGCTCGGGTGCCTTGGCCGGGGTCCGCGCGAGGAGGACGAGCGAGATGCCGTCGTTGGACAGGAGGCGGGCGACCTCGCCGCCGATCGCGCCCGTGACGCCGGTGATGCCGAGGCTGGGGAAGTCGCTCATGGGGCGAGACTACCGCTCAAAACCACACCAAATCGCAACCACGGCCCCTATACCCGCCTTGGAAGAGCGGGTTTACAGTGTGCCCATGACTGAGCAGCGCAGCGCCGCCCCCGAGCCCACCGACGACGACGTCGAGTACCCCGCCAAGCAGGAGGTGGACGGTGCACGGGATTCAGTCGACGACGCCAACGCGCTCCGCTTCACCGAGGAAGAACGGCTCATCCACGAGCAGATCCGCCGCCACCGCGAGGAGGTCGAGCGGCGGAAGAAGGCGGAGGGGAAGTAGGGGCCGAGAACCCCGAAACGCCGCTGTTTCGTCGCAATCCTGCGCAGGTCCGGTCCTTTTGCGCGGACGCCACGCTCTCCAAGGCAATCACGTTTCCATGCGCTAGGCCACGGCGGTCGCACGGCACTATTCGGCAGTGGTCTCACCCACTGAGCACCTGTGCTCCGATGTCGGAGCGTCGGTGTATGTTGAACCACTGTGGGGGTAGAAGCGCTGAGCGGGCCTTGGACTGAAGAGGAAACGCAATCCTTGTTGAGCGCGTACTGGTCCATGTTGGATAGCGAACTCCGCGGAGAGCGCTATTCGAAGATCGAGCACAACCGCAGGGTTCAAGCCGAAACAGGCCGAAGCAAGGGTTCGATAGAGTTCAAGTTCTGCAACATCAGCCACGTGCTGTGGGAAATGGGCCGGCCATATGTCGTCGGCTACAAGCCTCGAAGTCACGTTCAAGAGTCCCTGCGGGTTGCGATTCAGAATTCGCTCGGCGTCCGTCAGGCATCTCAGGTCCCCGCTGACTTTCCACCGGTCGCACTCGAGGCTGCCAATGCACTATCAAATTCAGGAGGCACGATCTTGTCTGACCCGATTGCGGAAGAGGAGAGCCCATACACCCTGTTCTCAGGGTTCTGGGATCGTGCAACTGGCGGAACGGACGTTGCAGCTCGACCCGACGATGCCGTTGATGCTGTTTGGCCAGTAGCTGCCAGTGCGGCCGGCGTCGACGCAGCACTGGACTGGTTTCGCGGCGAAAGTCGACCAGCGGACCTTCCCAGACTCCTGTTTCTCGTAGGTGGCCCAGGTGCGGGCAAGTCGCATGCGAGTGCGAGAGCTGTGGCCGGTCTGCATCTGGTCAGCCGGCATGACGACGGACTGGCCCACCGTACATACAGATACTCGGGCGATTCAGCTGATGTTCTAGTTGTGAATGATGCGACGATCGGAAGCTACGCAGAGTCATCTGCCCCGCTCGCCACAGACATAGACCAGATGGTTGCTGTTCCCGGGGCGCGGCCCATGCATCTGATGGCTTGCGTCAATCGAGGAATTCTCATAGAGGAGTTGTCAGCGCTCACTGGTCATCCGGTGACCGAGAATTTCGTCGACTCGGCTGGAGCGTGCGTCATTCGGTGGCTCGCCGACACCCCATGGGACGAGTCTGCTTGGACTATAACGTCTGAGACGACTCCAAGGTTTATCCGGTCCGGACTCCTCGAGCATGTAGGCCGTGAGAAGGCGGAGGTGCTGGCAGTCTATGTGGATGAGTGTTCGCTGTTCGAGCCCGTCCCGGAAGTTGAGGTCGGCCGTCGGGCAAGAGTTGTAGCTGTCCCCCACAGCATCACGCCACTCGGCGCGCGTAGTTCGTTGCCTCGGGCAGCATCGCCGTCTCACGATCTTATTGAGCAGGTCGCCGAGATGCTGGAGTCCACATCACGGGGGAGTCGCATGGTGGCCGATCCGGTGCAAGCCAATGTCGCGATGCTTCAGCAGCCGGCCGTTCGCTCCTCGATACTGACCTTGGGCCGGTCCGCCGAAATGGCCTCCGGTTTGCGCTTCACATACCGCGAGCTATGGGGATTGATCAGCAGGGTCGTGGTCGGTGAAGCTCCAAGCCGAATGGGTCGGACTGAGTTGGAGGAGTTCATCGCTCTGCATCAGCCAACAGAAGGTCCCGTCGAGAACTTCACTCGGCTGCGTAAGCTTGCATGCCTTCGGGGAACGCAGGCAATGTTCGGAGCGGGCAGTGGAATGGCTGAGGTCGAAGCAGCGCGGCGGGATCCTGTCCTACGGCTGACGCGTCTGATCGATCCGGTCAAGGACGCAATCCCCGGAAACGCGCCTACAGATCCGACGAGCGGGTGGGCGACGCCGATAAACGAGGCGTTCGCAAGCCATTACAGCGAGAGCTCGCCTTTGGCGATCCTCCGCGCAGCGGACAGAGCGGAGACGTTCGAAGCCATTGTGCAGCCTTTCGACGAGTCCGTCGACAAAGCCTACGTCGAGCTGATGGGGCTGAACTCGCTGAAGCAGAACGACCGGCTGGACGCCATTAGCTGGTATGGCTCTTATCTCATGCGCTTGTACGCCGTGGCTCACGGCATATCTGCATTTCGACGCGAGGTGAGTGTCCTCTTGGATGCCGCCTACTTCGCCCCCAACATCCCGAAGGCCCTGTCCAAGTCCCTACGGACTCTAATCCGTCCCCAGCGGCAGCCGGGCGGAGGTACCGACGAATCTCTGCTGCCACTGTTCGACAGCCGAGCCGAGCCTATTCTGGGGTGGGCAAAATCGCGGAAGCTGGCCATCCTCATGCCGAGTCTTGAGATGAAGACCATGCCGGTCGCTGCGGATCAGACGGTGGTCCTGCTCGAAAGGCAGGGCAAGGAATTGGGGCGGATCGCACTCGATTTCGCCCTTGTTCGCGAGGCGCTTGCCTGTGTAGATGACCACGCGGGTGTCACGAATCTCGTAGATGCGACTTCACCGCGGCTCGAGCGAATTCGCGCTGTCCATCTTCGCAGCGATGTCCTTTCCGACACCCAACTGCGTATTGCTGAGGGCCGAGAGAGCAAGATTGTGACCCTGATAACACAGAAGGGCAAATAGTTGTCTATTCCGTCCGCCGTGCACCTAAAGCTTCCTTTCAACCGGCCTGAGTATTTTTCCATACCGGAACTTTTGATTTCTTCGTTGGCCCATCGCGCTTTTCAACGAAGGTCGGACGCGGACCCCATTGGTGAAGGTGGGAGTATTGCGGCCTCTGGAAAGGCGACGGGATACATGTACAAGGCCGATTCCAAGCAGAGCAAATTTGTGGATGTCAGGTCTACATTCCCGAAAGGCGAGGGGCTCGATCGGCTTGGCGACCTCTTCAGCCAGGGTTCACCAGACTTGAAGGTTGCGATCGAGGGTCCTCCGCGTGATCTGGGTGATGCGGTCGCCCGCAGTGTTCTGGGCATTCGCGTAGAGAAGACCGGTAACCAGCCCGCAAGTCCTCTTTCGCCGGCGCTCGCACTCCTTCAGGACGCGAGAGGTGTTCTCGTCAAGAAGAACCCGCCAGACTTCGCTGAGATCCTCGAAGCGATGTTCGCCGTGGGACATCATGAGGTAGACGACCCGAAGTGTTCGGCGAGCGGTCTGTGGCGAAAAGCAGTAGGGGTGCGTCTTGCGAGCGATCCTGTGTTGCGAGAAATTGACAGGGTTGTCATGACAGGTATTCTTCGGGACGGCTATGTCCCCCGGGAAGGCGACCTCGGCAATAGCGATGCTCGTGAATGGGCGGGCTTGTTCCCGGATACGCCCTTCGAATGGTTCGCTCGTGTCTGGAAGACCCTGACCTCGGATGGATGGGTCGATGCCCTCCCTGCGAGGGTTTGGGTCGATTGGGCCACCACTATCCTTCGACTGACGATGGGGCTCGGATTCCTGTGGGAGGCGGCGTGGTACGAACGTCTCGCAACTGCCATCATCGACGCTTCCGTTCCGCCCACGTTCGGTGAACTGGTGGCCACCGTCAGTCCGCCTCTGCCATGGCAGTCGAGCCGCGCCACGGTGACGACACGCGATGTTGCATCCCTTATAAAACATCGACTCCGGCGTGGTGAAAAAGTACGCACGTATTTGCTCGATCGGATGAAGGAGCATTCCCAGAAGCGGTCGCTTAGCGAGATTCCTGCGACGGAATTCCTGAGGGAACTGGCCGGCGAAAAAGGGCATGTCGAACGTCTCGTGAAATCGTTGGCCGACAGCACGGACAGGAGCAAGACTGTTCACGAAACAGTTAAGTATGGCTTGCAGGTCCGTGAGGCGAGCGGTCCCTATACCGACTATTACGGGATACTGAAGTCACATGGTCGGCGGTTTGTTCTCGTCGACCCGGGCACCGAATGGGTGACGGTCGTCGCGAGCCTTGCTTGCGACGGTCCATCGCGTCAGTGCACGGTCGGCGATGTCTTGGCCGATTTGGGTCGTTTGGGCATGCGCCCAGAACTGGGGGACCTAGTGTCTCTCCTTGAGCGGGCGGGCATGGCGCGTGGAAGCGCTGATGCAGACAATGCGGTGATTGTGGAAAGGGCATTCTGACGTGACCGACAGGACGGCGAGCCTCGCTGGAGCCCTGGGGCAGGCACTTGCAGGTATTGACGGGCTGAGCTTCTTCCATCTTCCCGATGGCATTGACTTTGCCAGTGCTGTGGATATCGTCCGGGCTGCCAACATTGCGCGCCCCACCGCCCCTAGCCCCTTTGCGATCCTAATCAATGCAGCTGCGAGCCAGCAGTCTGCCGGCAGTGAAGTCGTGGTCGTGTCGGCCAAAGAGTCGGTGCGCTATCGCCAAGGAGATCGCCTCGCCGTGGTGTACGGACGGCAGCCGGATCTGGCATCCTTCCTTCAGACGTTCACTGAAGTAGCTGGCCCGAGTTACCCTGACGCCGCTAACGACCGATTGGGCTTGCGCGAGGTCGCGCGGATCCTCCTTGAACGCCTCGGCGCTGAAGCTGGCCTGGATACAAAACCGGACAATGATGCGATCAAAGTTCTTGAGCGGTGTCTGGGGATGTTGCGGGTGCTCCACGTGGCGGATCAGCAAGGCGTCGGCAGCTGGAACGTGCGATGGTTCCGTCATGTGGAATCGGCGTTGCGGAATTTGGCCGAAGTTTTCAAAACACAGGTGAGCGAAGGTTCCGAGCTAGGATTTTCAGAGTTCATGGACAGGTGGTGCTTTGCGTCCTTCGGCCTCCCTCGGCCCGCGACCGTGACGAAGAGCGCGCCGAGTGTTGTTCGCGAAGTCGCGGATGCCTTCCATGAGTATTGGGCGGACGAAGACTCGCTCAAGCAGTCGTTGGCCCAGATCGCCATGCGTACGGACGACCCGTCCTTCAGCGCGGTCACCGCGGACGGGTATAACCAGGCTGTCCTCCAGACCGGCGACCCCAAGTCAGGGCTCGTTGCATGGGTCGCAGGTAGCCCGGAACGACTCGATGTCCTGTCCCGGATCAGCGTTGCCGATTTCGTGGATCCCTCGGGGACGGCATCCGACGCGTACTTGACCATGGATCTGGTCGGGAGGGGGAACCTCCGTCTCACCCCCGATTCTCTAACCACGCCGTTCATCGTTCCGCTGGCGACGGATCCACTCGTGGGCCGACGGCCCACGTCCGCGGAAATCGACATCCTCGTTTCCTGGACTGGTCCGGCGGACACCGTGGTGCCGCTCGACTTGTGCGGCATCGACGTTGTTCCCAAGGGCGCCGGAGCATGGGAAACGGAAGGGATCTCAGTAGAGCCGGGCCAGCTGCGAATCCGAGGGCGATTCCACCGTCCCGCTGGAACGGGTCGAAACGCGGCACCCTTCCGTGCTGCTTCGGTTGTCCTGCACGTGAACAGATCGCACGTACTCGCCTCCCGGATTCCTGGCAAGCCGGGCGTCAAGGTGTACTTCCTGTCTGCGGAGGAGGTACTCCTGATAGTCGCTCCCGTCCGGAAAGATGGCGCCCTCGGCAGACCCACCGTTCTCGAGTCGTCGGAAGAGGATCTGGAACCAACTGTCGAGGTCGTCCCGAACGAGTATGGCTATCAGGCGTTGCTGTGGCATGCAGATGCGGAGGCCGCTGTCACTCTCAATGGCAACCCCGTACCTGCTCATCCTGTCCTGTCCGAGGTCCGGACGGCCCAGTTCAGTGCCGGGGCCGACAACGATTTTTCAGCTGGTGACTACACCTTCCGTGTTCGCCCCGTTGCTGCAGGAAAGGGCCAACAGTCGGCGATTATCGCCGCAGCGCTGAAGGAACCAATCAGCGCTGAGCGCCCGAGCGCCGACGTTGAATCGTCTATCCGCGGACAATACGAAGCGCGTCTGGCCGAGGCCGTTTGTCTTGGAGACCGTGACTTCCTGCAGTCGCTGGGCCATGTAGTAATGCCCTCGGACCTGAGTTGTTCTCTGGACGGCGCAACCCCTCAGTGGGCGGGGGCCGTCCTGATGTCGAATCAAACTCGGGCGCTTCTACAGCCTCATCTGATGAACCTGACGTTCGACGACCCGTTCATCAATGGTCCGGAGGCCAGTCGGTTCCGGGAGGCGTTCGAAGCGCTGGAACTGCCCAGAATACTCGGCAGGCAAGCAGGAGCCTCAAGTTTGGGGTACGAGTGGCCTTCGAGGACTTCCGTTAGGGAACTGTGGCAGGATTCGCGGCTCGACGATTACCTGATGGCATATGCAGACCTCGTGCGCGCGGCCTCGGCCCTGCCTAACCACGCCATGCGGTTCTGGGCGGCATATCCGTTCTCTCTCAGCGTTTGGGACGTTAAGCAGGGCTATCACTGTAGTGCCGTTCTGCTAAGCCCTGTGCATCCCGTGAGATTGGCCTGGCTCGCTGGCAGCGAGTCGGTCCTTGACGCTTCGGCCCGATCCAGAGAACTCCTGGGCACCATCGAGGGCTGGAACTTCCCGGTGACCGGTCCAGGTCCGAAGAAGAACCGTCACATGATCGCCATACCGTCGGACGCCGGAGAAGACCAGATCTTCTTGGGCTGGTCCGTCCTGGTCCCTGCTGGGTCGGACGAGGGCATCGCCCTCAAGTCACCGGCCCGAATCGGCGACTATCTGGCGCCTGGAACTGCGGCGACAGGGCTGAATGGGGCGAGCGTCGATGCCGCGCTGCGATCCTTCAGGAGGATGCACCCGCATGCGACGACTTTGACGGTCGATCTTGCGGCCTCAGAGCCAGCAAACCGCGTCACAGAGATTGACAGTGCTGTTCTGAGAATGGCGCGGGACTGGTCGGCGAAGGAGTCCTTCCAAGGTGGTATCCGCGTTTACGACTCCGTCTTACGAGATGGAGCACCACCACGTGATGATGTAACTCGGATGGTTCGTGAGAATCGAGAACTGCTTGTGACGTGGTCAAGGTACCGGCATGACCCGTCGCGCCCTATCGCCTGCAACCTGCGCTTCCTTGAGGGAGCCGGAATCACCGCAAGGATCTCGGTCGAGGGCTTGGCGAAGGGGACAGTGGCGGAGGTTCCCCTCAGGCGGTTTGAGGCCCACGGTCAGTCCTTCGGCGCGTACGAGAGCCCGTCTTTTCCGGCGATTTCCGGCGGAATCGAGACGCCGTTCGTTGCGGCGCTCAAGCAGTTGGAAGGCGGTTCGCCAGCGATACATTCAGGGATGGTCTCCGCGTTTCTTGCCGATGAGTCGGCCGACTGGACGGTGCTTGGAGAAACCCACATCACCCCCGCAGTCATGGCTGGCATGATGGATCAATTCGGTGCCGGGCAGAAGATGCTATGGGAGTGGCGTCCACCGATCTTCGAGCGAGTGAAGGATAGGGCCGCCCTGATAGAGAGGCGCCCGCATATTTCAATCGCTCGCGTACCCGAAGCGTTCGGACACGAGCTAGAACATCTTTTGGTCAAAGCTGCCGGGGTGATTAGTGATTCACCTGCGCAGAAGAACTCTCTGAAAGAGCGAGTCCAGCGAACCTTGGGAAGGCGCGGAGTCGGACTGGCTTCATTGCTTTCGCTCGGAGGCACCCACGTGGCTGGCGCCTTGGGGTTCTACCTTGCCTTTGAACTGTTCGACCGTGCCCCTGGGCGCGGAGCCAGCAGGCTGGTCATCCCTGTCGACGCGGCCGACTACTTCCTCAGGGTTCTGGCAGGCGGTGCCGAGCACGGTCAGGACTACCGGCGTGCAGACCTGCTGTTGTTGGAACTCGGAGATGAAGAAGTCGTCATTTCGCCCGTGGAGATCAAGAGCTACGGATTGAAGTCCGCCGCGGGACCCGCCCACAAGCTGCCATCGGCTGAGAGTTCGGCATTCGATGATTCGCTCGAGCAACTCGCATCCAGTCTGAAGGTTGTTAAGGAGATTGAGAACACCGCCGGGTCCCTTGAAGACGGTGCCGATCGGGCGCTCTGGTTCAACGCCCTTGCGACTCTCGTAGAAACGGCAATCAAGCTTAAGCCCGCCGCCGACGAGCAGTCCGCAACTCTGTCTGACAGGCTGGACAAGGTCGCGCGAGGCCAGATGGCCGTCCGAGCCGGCCGCCCGATCCTGACCTACTTCGACTATCTGGGTGACGGCTCAGGAGCCAGCAGCTACTATTCCGGACGGCTGGGCAGTCGCGAACTTGGGGCCGTCGGTATGGTGGCCGATACGAGGGCCGTCTTTGCTGCCCTCGAAGACCCTGAGTCTGCTCTGATCGAGTCCTGGAATGACCTTCTCGATCGATCCGAAAGCCCGATCCACGGCGACGATCCGAGTCTTCGGCAGGGTCAGGATGATCCGTCGGATGACGACCACCGAGAGAACTTGACTACCAATATGGATCCCGGGGAAGCGCTCACGGGTCAGGCAACGGGTTCCCCTGTGACAGAGCGGGAGCCGGGCCAATCTGCTGGGGGGATCGTCGGGGATGGTGTGAGGGTGAATATCGGCCACGCTCTGGATTCCATTGGACATGCGGCCATAGATTTCTGGCCGAGCAATACGGGCCTGACTCAGATGAACGTCGGCATTGTCGGCGACCTTGGCACAGGCAAGACCGAGTTCGTCAAGGCGCTTCTGAGTCAGATTCGCTCGCAGGCAGCCGAACGGCAACCAGATGAATCGACGTCGGTGCTGATCTTCGATTACAAGGGCGACTTCCAGCATCAGGAGTTTCTGGACCGCGTTAATGGAATTGTGCTCCGGCCCTACAGGATGCCTCTCAATGTCTTCATGCCAGTGACGGACGAATACTCGAGGAAACCTCATCAGCAGGCCGGAGCGTTCGTCGATACGCTCTCCAAGATCTATAGCGGCATCGGGCCCGTTCAGGCCAGTGTCCTCAAGAAGGTAATCCGGGACATCTTCCAGGAGGGCAGGGAGCCGCTCCTCTCCGATGTCCTCGATCTGTATCTCGAAGAGCAGGGAAAGCCCGACGCTGTTTCCTCCATCCTTGAGACGTTCGTCTACGGGGAGATCTTCGATTACCATCGAGAGAATCTACGTAGTTTCCAGGAATTGCTGACAGGCCGTGTTCTCGTCGTTGCGCTGGACAAGCTGGGGCAGGACCAAGACGCAAAGAATGCGATTGTGGCACTCTTTCTAAACCTTTACTACGACCACATGATCCGTTCCACCAAGCCGCCGTTTCAGGGCTCTCAACCACAGCTTCGTTACTTGAAGTCATTCCTTGTTGTGGACGAGGCAGTCAACATCATGCGCTACAACTTCTCGGTGCTGATGGACCTCATGCTGCAGGGGCGCCAATTCGGCTTCGGAGTCATGCTGTCCAGCCAATACCTCTCACATTTCGATACAGGCAAGCTCAACTACGGAGAGCCCCTTAGGACGTGGGTCATCCACAGGGTGCCGAGCGTGTCGACGAAGCAGCTAGGAAATCTCGGGCTCAAGGGCGTGAGTGACAAGACCACCGACCGCATCCCCGCGTTCGACAAGCATCAGGTGCTGTACATGTCGTTCGGCTGCGCGGAGCCGAAGATCGTTCGGGTCACGCCATACTACGAGTTGGACCGCCTGTAGGCTTGCTAGTTGCGTGTCGCCTGGACATGCGGTGGGCTCGGGTGTGAGAATCAGAAGATGGCGTTCGTAGATATGTTCGAATCATGAAGTTCGTTGACCTGTTCTCTGGATGCGGAGGGCTGTCGCTGGGGATGGAGCGGGCGGGGGGAGCTCTGGTCGCCGCGGTCGAGAAGTCTGACATGGCTGCTCGGACGTTCTTCCACAACTATGTGGGAGACGCATCTGATCCTCGTAAGTGGGATCGCTACGTGGCTGCGAGCCTCGCGGAGCAGGTGCAGAGCAAGGTGATCGTGCGGCCGCTGGCCGATGTGCTTGGCGCCCCCGAGATCATGGCCTCCCTCCGCTCGACGGCTCTGGACGTGGTCGTCGGTGGGCCGCCATGTCAGGGCTTTTCAATGGCTGGCCGACGGAACAAGGCCGATATTCGCAATCGTCTTGCGTGGGAATACCTTGACTTCGTTGATGTGACCGAGCCCAAGGCCGTCGTGATCGAGAACGTGGTCGGTATGGGCAACAGCTTCGAGCCTGGTGAGGAGTCTTCATTCTCGCAGTTGCGAACAGCTCTTGCCGAGCAAGGCTCGGCTGGTTACGCGGTCCAGCCCGTTCAGGTCAACGCGATGCACTATGGGGCTCCTCAGCATCGTCCCCGGCTTATGCTGATTGCCCTGCGCCGGGATGTCGCTGATCAACTCCAGATTGGCGTCACTGATGAGGTGTGGCGCTCGTCGTTCGTGGATGAGCTCACGGAATGTCCCGCTCTTGCGCCGCGGCCAACAGTTCGCCGTGATGAGGTCTGGACCGTTCGCGATGCCATTTCGGACCTCAGCGACTGGAGGCTGATCCCGGGACAAGACCGGAACGCGGAGTACCTCAGGCGTCTCGGTGGACTGAGCGAAGCCGTTCGGCGAGCAGCGGGCGGCGAGGTCCCCAACCAGAATCGACGTCGCCACGGAGAACGAGTCGTCAACCGGTTCTCCCTCTATCGCTGGATGCAGCGGGCTGGTGTAGACCGGCTCCTGTTGTCGCGTATCGCTGCGACTCAGAAAGACTTTGTGGAGGTCGCAAGTCCATTCCTCGCAGAGGTGGAGTATCCGGTCGTTCTTCAGGCTGACGCCAACGACGCTGGACATAAGATCCATGACGAGGCTGCGCTCATCCAGTTCATGTTGCTTCTTGGCACTCGGAAGCACAGCCAGAAAGCGCTTGACCCTGAAAAGCCTGCGCGCACAGTGGTATCGCTGCCCGACGACTATGTGCATCCCGCCGAATCTCGCACCTTTACGGTTCGTGAACTCGCGCGCTTTCAGGGATTTCCTGACAACTTCGAGTTTATGGGGAAGGAAACAACGGGTGCACACCGTCGACGGGTCGAAGTCCCGCAGTACACGCAAGTTGGAAACGCGGTTTCGCCCTGGCAGTCGTATGCGGTTGGCAGGATGCTGAAGGCTCATTTAGAGGCCTTTGGCCGGGCCAATGAGGAGTCTCCGGCGGTCAGTTCTGGACAATTTGAGCAGCACTCCCTCGTGGCTGTCTAGGCGCTCAATCGCCTCAGGTGTGGCGGCCCGAAACGCAGGGGCGGCCGCTCCCCGTCGAACGCATCCCGAGTTGGCTCATTTGCTTAGTGCGTGAGTTTCGGGCGGTGGATGGCATCGAGGATGGCCTGCTGCTGGGCTGGAACGTCGGGTGCGAAGGTCTGTGCAGTGCCGTTGATGGCGATGGTCGCCGAGCGCAGTGGCCTGAGCTGCTTGACGACGTTGGCGATCGCGAGCCCTGTCCTGGCCTGGACCGCGCGGGAGACGGCCAGGGCCGTGAAGACGATGGTCAGGTGGGCCTCGATCGCGTCGCGGGTGCGGTGGAACATCGGTCTGGCCCGCAGGTCCGTCTTGCTCATCCGGAAGGACTGCTCGACGTGCCAGAGGTCGTGGTAGGAGCCTATGACCTCGGTGGCGGGCATGAGGGCGGCGGGGATGTTGGTCACGTAGCCCTTGAGCCCGGCGAGCTCGCGGGCACGGGCAAGTGAGGCCTCATCCAGGGTGGGCTTTCCGCCGGTGGTCTTGACGAAGCGCGGGGTCCGCG
>NZ_JBCHVF010000015.1:0-104285 GCF_050474465.1 Sinomonas sp. B1-1
AGGAACCACGAGCCTTGATCGAGCCTACGACGGGGCAGCCCAGTGCTGCCACCGTGATCTTCAACCTGCCCGAATACCGCGTCCTCTCCGCCACGGTCACCGGCCTCGGGGTCCGCCGCATCTTGGTCGAGTCCACTGGCGTTCCCGGGTGCCCGGCTTGCGGGGTCGTTTCCGAACGCGTCAAGGACCGCCGGCTCCAGCGCCTGCGCGATGTGCCGATGGCAGGGGCGGCGGTGGTGCTGTGGCGGAAGCGGCGCTGGTTCTGCGACGAGCCGGCCTGCCCGCGGGCGTCGTTCACGGAAGCCACCGGCGAGGTGCCCCGCCGGGCCCGGGCCACAGGCCGGCTCCTGAGCTCGCTCGTCGATGCGGTCATCCTCTCCGGTCGGGCGGCCGTGGAGGCCGCCACGGCGCACGGGGTGTCGTGGTGGCTGGTGCAGAAGGCCCTGGACCTGGCCGCTGCGACGCTGCCGGACGTGGATGCCCTGGCCCCGAAGCGGCTCGGGATCGACGAGCACCGCTACCGCTCCGTGCGCTGGTACCGCGAGGCCGAAGGCTCCCCGTGGGTGCGGGTCGAGCCGTGGATGACCACGATCGTGGACCTGGACACCGGGCAGGTCCTGGGCATCGTGGACGGCCGCGACAGCACCGGCGTGGGCGAGTGGCTCTTCGCCCGGCCGCTGGCCTGGCGGCTCGGGGTCGAGGTCGTGGCGATCGACCCGTCCGCGGCGTTCCGCAAGGCCCTGCGCATGTGGCTGCCCCGCACCGCGGTCTCCGTCGACGCCTTCCACCTGGTCTCCCTGGCCAACCAGGCCGTCACGGAGGCCAGACAGCGGCTCTCGCAGGAGACCAGGGGCCGCCGCGGACGCACCACCGACCCGGGGTGGGCGAACCGGCGCCTGCTCCTGCGCGCCGCCGAGACCCTCTCCGACCGGGCCCGGACCAGGCTGCGGACCGTGTTCGACACCGACGACCCCACAGGGCAGCTGCGCTCCGCGTGGGAGGCCAAGGAACAGCTGCGCACCCTCCTCGCCGCCGGCTCGCTCGAGGAGGCGTGGGAGCACCGGCGGATCCTGGAAGGCCTCGTCGAGGCTGCCCCCACCGTGGAGACGAAGCGGCTCCTGCGCACCGTGAAGCGCTGGTGGAACGAGATCGAGGTCCTCATCACCACCGGGGCGACCACGGCCAAGGTCGAGGCGAACAACACCGCGATCAAGAACATCAAGCGCACCGGCCGCGGATTCCGCAATGCCGACAACTACAAGTCGCGTATCCTGCTCAGGAGCGCCGCACAGACAGCGGCGTGACACTCACTCCAGCAGGCCAATTCCCGCTGAACCGCGAAGAGCCCCGTAGACCCGGTAGTTGGCCTCCCAGAGTTCGACCAGCTGCGGGACCAGTCCCCCGCCCCGACCGCACGCGCTGACGGGGTGCGGGCCTTGGCGGCATAGTAGGTGCTCGGAGCCACCTGCAGCAGCCTGCAGATGAGCTCGACTCCGAGCCGGCGCCCGTCCACGACGTCGTCCCTGTTCGCGTCGATGAACGCGACTACTTCCGGTAGTGGCGGTCGAGCTCCGCCCCGAAGAAAGACGCGGCCCGCTTGAGGACCTCGTTGGCGCGTCGAAGCTCCCGGTTCTCCTGCTCCAGCTCCCGGATCCGCTGTGCCTCGCTGCTGCTCACGCCCGGGGCGACACCGTCATCGATGTCGGCCTGCTTCACCCACATCCGCACCGACTCGACCCCGTAGCCGAGCTGCCTCGCCACCCGCTGCACCGTCCCCTGCGTGACACCGAGCTCGGCGCGCAGCGTCCTCACCATCCGCACCGCGGCCGCCTTCTCCTCATCCGAGTAGCGACGCGTCGCCGGCTTCCCCGACGCCAGTTCCTTCGGCATAACTCCATCCTCGTTTCCAAGGCCAGGAGCCTCCAAGAAGCTCAGGGCGCTTCAGGGGTCCCAACTTGTTCAACTTCCCGGAAACTTGGATCGCTTCTCTGGTATTCCCTTGGTAGGGGGTCGTGCGACCCGCGTGATCACTGGGATCTAAGCCTATTAGGCGTTCGACTGAAAATCGAAAGGTCACCGGATCGACGCCGGTCGGAGCCACCACGAAGAAGGCCCCCGCGTGATGCGGGGGCCTTTCGCGTATCCGGGGCGTGGCCGGGTGGCGCACCCGGCGCCTACATCTCCACCGAGTCCGTCCGCTCGGGCCTGGCGTCGATCAGTTCCATGAGGTGCCGCACCCGCTCGGGAAGGGACTCGTCGGTGAACCGGGCACTCAACGGCGTCGGCCCCAGCCCTTCGACGGAGATCTCGTACAGCTGCGAATCCGGCTGCCGCGCCGCCGGGGCACGGGGCTCGTGCGGCCCCTCTGCGGCCAGGACCTCGTGGTGTGGCGCGGGGAGGTCCTGCAGCCCCGCGCGCTGCACCTCGCCGACGAGGTCTTCGGCCACGGGATCGGGCAGAGCCGCGGTGTCCAGCTCAGTGCGGGTGACGATCCCGGAGATTCCCCCGCCGCGGCGAACCGTGAGCTTCACGTGAGGACGCCGACCCCCTTCCATGCATCGCTGACGGCCTTCTGCTCGGGCTGCCCGAAGAGCTGCCCCGCGACGTCGACCGTGGCGTTTGCAGCGTCCTCGAACTGCGCGGTCTGGTGCAGACGCTTGGTCAGAGTCTCGTACCAGATCTTCCCCGTGACCTCCCAGGCGTTCCCACCGATCGTCGTCGCCGCCAAGTAGAAGGCGTGGTTGGGGATCCCCGAGTTGATATGGACGCCGCCGTTGTCGTTGTGGGGATCCTCATCGTCCGGGAGGTCCACGTAGTCCTTCATGTGCGCGGGCTGCCGGTCGCCGGACCAGGCGGTGCCGGGCTTGCTCATCGACCGGAGTGCCGTGCCGAGCGTGGGAACGAGCGTCCCCTCGCCGATGAGCCAGTCGGCCTTGTCCGCTGTCTGCTTGAGGCTGTACTGCTTGACGAGCGAGCCGAAGACGTCCGAGAACGACTCGTTCAGCGCCCCGGACTGCTTGCTGTAGACGAGCCCGGCCGTGAACTGGGTGACGCCGTGGGTGAGCTCGTGCCCGATGACGTCGAGGGCGCGCGTGAGGGCCCCGGTCTGGAAGATCCGCCCGCTGCCGTCGCCGTAGACCATCTGGGTGCCGTCCCACATGGCGTTGTCGTAGCCGGTGCTGAAGTGGACGCTGGAGACCAGCTCGAGTCCTCTGTCGTCCACGGAGTTGCGCCCGTACACGTTCCGGTAGAACTCATAGGTGGTGTTGCTGCCGTCGTACGCCTGGTTGACGGCGACGTCGGCGACGGCCGGCTCGCCCGTGCCGCGCATCCTCACCCCGGGCAGGAAGGACCTGCCCTTGTTCTTGGCGTCGTAGACCGTCAGCCGGCCGCCGGGCGTGACCCCGAATCCGATCATCGGCCCGATCTTGAGGTCCAGCTGCCGCGTCAGGTGGCTCATGACGCTGCGCTGGGAATGGATGGCGGCCGTGGCTGCCAGCGCGCGGACCGCAGCCTCGCGCTCGGCAAGCTTGCCATGGACCGCGAGGTACGCCAGCAGGTCTGGCGGCGCGATCGAGCACAGTGCTCGTCTGGTGGTCTTCAACACGGTAGGCCTCTGACGGTTCGATTCGAGATGGGTTGGGCGGCGAGAAGCGTAGCGCCGACGGCGTTACTGCGGCGTTATCAGGTCATCCAGCCTTCCTTCCGCGCGGCCCTCGGCCCATCCTGCCGCAAAGTCGTCGCTGCCGGACAGGGGACCGAGGTATCGCTCCGCGAGGATCGCGTCGAACGGATGCTGCTCCACCCCGAGCGCGTGGCGTACGACGCCGGCCTTCGCCGCGAGCGCCCCGGCTCGCCGCGCGTCGTGCGCGGCCGCGGCGGCCAGGGCCATCCCGGAGAGCGTCTCGGCAAGGCCCCACTGGTCCTCGGCGTCGGTCACTTGCGCGAGGCTCTCCTCGAGCAGGCGCCCGGCGGGGGCGGAATCGCCGGTCAGGAGGCGCACGGCGGAGAGATGCCTGAGGCACCGGGCCCGGTAGGTGTCGTCGCCGAGGTCGGCGAACATGTCCCCCGCCTCGCCGAAGCGCTGCGCCGCGGCGTCGAGCCGGCCCGTGTGCGTCAGCCCGGCACCGTCGTTGAGAGTCGAGACTGCGAGGAGCCACGGATCCGCCGGGACGAGGCGGCGCGCACCCGCCAGAGCGTCGGCGAGGAGCTGCGCCGCGTCCGAGAGCCTGCGGTCGGCGAGCGCGAGCATGCCCCTGAGGGTGAGCGCGTTCCGGTGTTCGACCGCGGCCTCGCTCATTTCGGCGAGCCGTGCCAGCTGCGCGGCATGGATTCGTGCCTCGGCCCAGTCGCCCTGGTGGTAGGCGAGCCAGCCCGCGCCCCAGCGGGCGCGCGCGACAAGGGAGGGGTCGGCGTCGTGCGCGGCGGCAAGCGCGGAGCGGAACCAAGCACGCCCTTCCGAGAACCCTCCCTGCCAGAGCCAGAACATCCACAGGGCAGTTGCCAGTCGCAGCGCATCACGCCCCTGTCCCGAGTCCTGGACGTGCTGGAAGGCGAGCCGCAGGTTCCCGAGGTCCGCCGCGGTCTCGCGGTGTGCGTCGCGCTGGCCGACGTGGCGCATGGCGCCAGCTGCTGCCTCTGCTCGGGCGAGGAACCACGCCGCGTGCCTGTCCCGTGCCTCGCCGAGGGCGCCCGCGGCGGCCAGCAGCCCGGAACCGTATTCCCGCACGGCGTCCAGCATGCGGTACTGGGGGGACTTCGCCGCCGGGTCGGGGGCGAAGGCGAGGCTCTGGTCGACGAGCGCGCTGACCGCCGGCAGCGGGTCGTGGCCCAGTGCAGAGGCCGCGGCAGCCAGAGTCCAGCCGTCGAACACGGACAGGCGCGCGAGGGCCTCACGCCCCGCGTCGTCGAGGAGCCCGGCGCTCCAGGCGACCGTCGCCTCGAGCGTGCGGTGGCGCTCGTCGTCGTCCACGGGTCCGCCGGTGAGGACGCCGAGCTGGGCACCCAGCCGGTCCCGAAGGTCGGCGAGCCCGAGGTGGGCCACCCGTGCAGCCGCGAGTTCCACGGCGAGCGGGATGCACTCGACCCGCTCGCAGATGTCGGCGATGGCGGAGCCTGCACCGGAGAGGTCCGATCCGGGGCGGGCCGCCGCTGCCCGCGCCCGGAACAGCTGGTCCGCCGCGACAGGATCCAGCGGTCCGACGCGCACGAGCCGCTCGGCACTCAGCCGAAGAGGTGAGCGGCTGGTGGCGAGGAAGACCGCTTCCGGGCACCGGCGCAGGGCCTCGGACAGGATCGGGGCGGCCCCGAGCACGCCCTCGAAGGTGTCGCATACGACGAGGATCCGTCGTGCGCCGATCGCCTCGCACACTAGGTCCGTCACCGTCCCGTGGGCTGGGTTGGCCCCGACCGCCGTGGCGATGGCGAGCCCTGCCGCCTCGGTATCGCGGCACCCCGCGAGCTGCACGAACGCCGCCCCGTCTGGGAACGACGCCACGCACTCGGCGGCCGCCGTGAGCGCGAGCTGCGTCTTGCCCACCCCACCGGGTCCAGTGAGGGTCACGAGCCGCGCGCCGGGAGCCGTGAGGAACCCGACGAGACCGGCAAGGTCGGCCTCCCGGCCCATGAGCTCGGACACCGGCTGGGGCAGGGCCTCGGGCGCCGCGAAGGCGGTGCGCGCCGCCCCGGCTCCGTGCGCGGCCAGGGCGAAGCGTTCCCGCTCGCTGCCGGTGAGGCCGAGCGCGTCGGCGAGGCGCGCCGTCGTGCCCGGGTAGAGGCGCGTGCGCAGCCCCCGCTCGGTGTCGCTCACCGCCCGGACGCTTATCCCGGCGCGCTCGGCGAGGCCCTCCTGGGTGAGGCCGGCCGCCGTACGGAGCCGCCGCAGCGCGGCGCCGACGCCGGCCTCGGCGCCCCTCGCGCTCCCTTCCACGCCTCAAGGTTAGGCCCGCGCGGGCGAGGCCGACAGTGACACTGCACGTGGGCCGCGACGGAAGTCAGTGGGCAGGTCGGTGGGTTCCCGTCATGGTCCCGGACCTCCGGAAAGAGCACGCTGAAGGCACATCAACCTGAAGGAGGACGCCATGTCTGCCGAGATGTCCCGAGGCCTCGTGGACCGCTTCTACGGCGACGTGCTCAATGGGCGCAGGCTCGAGGTCATCGACGAGATCGCCGCCGAGGACTACACGGAGCACGACCCCCTGCCCGGTCAGAGCGAGGGCCGGGCAGGCCTGCGGGACCGCGTCTCGATGCTGATCGCCGCGCTCGAGCCGCGCTTCAGCGTGGAGGACGTCATCGCCGAGGGCGACCGCATCGCGGTCCGTTGGCGCAACCGGGGAACACAGGTCGAGCCGTTCGCAGGCCTGCCCGCCAGCGGGAAACCGTTCGACATCGCGGGCATCGACATCTACCGCGTCGTCGGGGGTCGCCTCGCCGAGCACTGGCACGTGGTGGACCAGCTCACGATGCTGATGCAGCTCGGGTTCATTCCGGCCCCGGCAGAGGCCGCTCCGTGAACTCTTCGGTCACCCCAGGGCCGACGGGCGCCGGGCCCTCGACCGCGCCGGGCGTTGCAGCCGCAGCCCACCGTGCCCTCGTCCGCCTCGCGCCCGAGCTGGTGGAACTGCGGCGCCGCGTCCACTCGCACCCCGAACTCGGCTTCGCCGAACATGCCACGGCCGCGCTCGTGGCCCGGCGGCTAGACGGGCTCGGGCTCGAGGTCCGGACCGGAGTGGGCGGCACGGGGGTGGTCGCGGACCTGCGCGGAGGCCAGTCCGGCCCGCGGGTCCTGGTGCGTGCCGAGCTGGACGCCGTCCCTGTCCGCGAGGCCGGCGGCCGTCCCTTCGGCGCGGACACCCCCGAGTCGGCTCCAGCGGGCCACCTCTGCGGGCATGATGCGCATCTCGCGGCGCTCGTCGGGGTCGCCACCGTCCTCAGCGGGCTCCGCGAAGGCCTCGCCGGTTCCTTCCGGTTCTGCTTCCAGCCAGCCGAGGAGCTCCTTGCCGGCGCGGCGGCGATGATCGCGGACGGCGTGCTCGACGGCGTCGACCTCGCCCTCGGGGCGCACGTCCTCTCCGGGCTCCCGTACGGGACGGTCTCGGCGAACCCCGGGTTGGTGCTCTCCGGCGCCGACTTCTTCCGCCTGGCCGTGAGGGGCGGGGGCGGCCACGCGGGGACCCCGGGCCAGTTCGCGGACGCCCTCCTGGCGGCGGCCCACGTGACCACGGCACTCCAGGCCCTCCCCGCGCGGGAGACCCCGCTCGAGGATGCCCTGGTGGTGGGCCTGGGCTCGGTCCGCGGCGGCAACGCGGCGAATGCGGCTCCCGAGGAGGTCGTGGTCCTCGGGAACCTCCGCTGGTTCGAGCCGGGCGTCGCGGAGCGCGCACGACGCCGGGTGGGGGAGATCGCTGCTGGCGTCGCCGGCGCGCTGGGCTGCTCCACGGGCCTCGAGTGGACCGGCCACGCACCGCCGCTGGCCAACGACCCTGCGCTGGCTGCCGCGGCGGCCGGTGCGCTGTCCGCGGAGGGGGTCGCCGCCGTCGTGCACGCCCGGCCGCTCACGGCGAGCGACGACTTCGCCGAGTTCTCCTCGCGGATGCCCGGGCTGTTCCTCGGCGTCGGCTGCGGAGGCCCTGACGCCGCCCCGCACCACCACCCCCGGTTCACCGTGGACGAACGGGCCATGCTCCTCACTGCCCGCGTCCTGGCGAGTGCCGCCCTGGCGCTGTCCCGCGCCGGGCGGCGACGGGGGGTCGCGCAGCCTGCCCGTCCCTGAGAAAATGGGGCACATGGTGCGACGCGGAGCGTCCTCCCTGCCCTCCGTCCGGGCTCGTGCCGAGCCCCATTCCGGCGCCCGGTGGGCGGCTGCCAGGGTCCTGTTCATCGGACTGGTCGTGATCATCGCGGTCGCGGCCCTGACGCTCGTCGTCCTGGCACCGCTGGCTGCGCTGGTCCTCGCGGCCGTGGTCCTCATCGCGGCCGCCTCCTGGAGGTCGCCGGCCCGCCGGTCGCGCGGCGTCCTCCTGATGCCCCTCGCCGCGGTCTGGGGTGCTGCTGCCGTGGTGGTGCTCGGTGTCGGCTCGCTGGCCGTCCAGTCCTTCCTCTCCGGCGGCACCGGTCCGGGCGCGAGCGCGCGCCAGGGCGGAGAATCCTCGTCCCCGCCGTCCGGGACGGCAGGGAGCCCGACCACGGGTCCGACACCTGCGCCCACGGCCTCCGCGGCCAGCCCGAGCCCAAGTCCCAGTCCATCCGCCCTCCCGACGGCGGGCGGAGCGCAGAGCTCCCCGGCCGCTGGAGCTGCCGGGGTGCCCGCCGAGGGTCCCGCTGCAGAGGCTCCGGGGGTACTCGGCGCCCTTCCGGCCGCCGCCCCCGCGGCGTCCCTGCCGCAGGTTCCGCTCATCCCCCTTCCGCTCGTCTCCTCCCCGCCGCTCGCGCTCCGGGCTCCAGCGCCCGCACTGGCACCCGCGCCGGCTGCAGCTCCCGCACCGGTTCCAGCTCCAGCTCCTGTTCCGGCAGCGCCAGCCCTCGTCCCCGCCCAGGCTCCGGGCCCCGCGGCTCCCGCTTCCCCGCCACCCCAGCCCTCTCCCACCGACTCATCGGCGAAGGGTGCGGGCCAGAACTGTGCCGGCGGTGTGTCGCCCTCGGCTCCTCCCGCCTTCGCCCGGCCGCCTGCCTGCAGCGCTCCACCTTGCGATGACCGGGCAGCGTCGGGCCGTCCGCCCGTCCCGGCTCCGCCGCCATGCGCGAGCCGCTGAGAGTGTCGACCGCCTTCAGCTGACCCGTCCCGTGGTCCCCATCGTCTCCCGCACCGCCTCGCCCGAGGCCAGATGCCTCAGCAGGCGGGAGGTGAAGCGCGCGGCGGGCGCGCCGTCGATCACGTCATGGTCCAGAGTGAGCGTGATGCGGCCGATCTCGCGCTCGACGACGCGGTCGCCGTCGAGCTTCGGCTCCAGGCTGATCCCGCCGATCGTGACCGCGAGTGTCCCTGCTCCGGGGCTCAGCGCCCACCCCACGGCGTCGGTTCCCATGCCCACATTGTTGACGCCCACGACTCCGAACCGCTTCGCCCACGGAATGCTCCGGCTGCCCCATCGCATGATCCATGGAACGGCTACTGGCGGGATCGCCTCGAGCCACCGTTGGCCGGCGATCGGCTCGGCGCTGCCGCGCTGGGCGGCGCGGATCTCCTCATGCATCTCCCGGAGCGGTTTGGTATCGGCGCGGCGGATCGGCAGGTAGCTCACCGCAGACTGGCCGCCGATCCGGCGCTCCACGATGACCTCGACGATGATCTCGTCGAGGAACACCATCGAATGCCCGCGCCTGAAGGCGTTCACCTCAGGGACCTCGGCGATGGCGCGAGCCGTACAGGCCACCACGTAGGGCTGCGCGATAACAGCCCCGTAACGCACCGCACCCCTAGGATGGCGGCATGATCACGCTGTCCGAGGTCGGCGCCCGCATCTCCCCTGAGACCGGGACACCCGGGAGGGCCGACTTCGGGGTGTACCTGCCCGGCATCACCTTCGACAAGGGGTACCGGGTGCGGGCGAAGGTGATCCACGAGTCGGACCAGTTCGTCCGCGGGATCGAACCGGTGGCCGTGTGGCTCAGCTGGATGAAGGGCTCAGACCACGACCTCTGGGCGGGAGGGCTCTCCCTCTCCGCCGCGGCCGACCAGCAGCCCGGGACCCACTTCGGTTCGCCCGGGCGGTACCTCTACAGGTATGAGCTGCTCCGCGAGCCGGGAGGGATTCCGGGACTGGGCACCGTGCGGTTCGCCGACCCGTTCGGCAGGGACGCAGGCCTCGGCACGCTCTCCTCCTTCACGGCGCCGGCGCCTCCGCCCTTCGCCTGGACCGACGACGCCCACGCCCCGCCGCCCGTGGACGGGATGGTGGTCTACGAGCTGAACGTCCGCGAGTTCAACCAGGACTTCGACGGCGTCGTGACCCAGCTCGACTACCTGCGCGGGCTCGGGGTGAACGTCCTCGAGCTCATGCCCGTGACGAATGTCGGCGAGGACGTCGAGTGGGGCTACACCCCCTTGGGCTACTTCTGCCCAGACGACCGCTTCGGCGGGTCGGCCGGGCTCAAGCGGCTCGTGGACGCGTGCCACGCGAAGGGGATGGCGGTCATCCTCGACGCCGTGTATGCCCACTCGCACCCGGACTTCGCGTACAACACGGTATACAGCTCCACAGGAGAGCCCAACCCGATGATGGGCCACTTCGCGGGAGAGTTCTTCCCGCACCGCCCCGGCAGCGACTTCACGAAGGCATTCACCGCGCAGTACTTCACGGCGCTCAACAGGTATTGGCTCGACGAGTACCACGTGGACGGCTTCCGCTACGACTACGTTCCCGGCTACTACGACGGGAACCCTGCCGGTCCCGGCTACCCCGCGCTCGTGTACGAGACCTACGAGTACTCGCGGACCCTTCCGCGCTTCCAGACCGCCTCCGGCGCCAGCTCGATCATCCAGTGCTCCGAGAACCTCGACGACCCGATCGGGATGCTCTCACGGACCTACACGAACACGTGCTGGCAGAACCGGCTCATGGACACCGCGCGCGGGATGGCCCGCGGCGGCTACGTCAGCGAGGACTTCGCACACCTCCTCGATCCCGCGTTCGTCGGCTACCCGGACCACTACACCAATCCTGCCTCCGGCGAGACGTTCCCGGTCGCCCCGTTCCAGTACCTCGAGACCCATGACCACGAGCGCTTCCTGAACGAGTTCGGGAGGGCCCTCGCCCCGGATCTCCTCGAGCAGCCCTACGGCGACCGCACCAGGTTCTATAAGACGCAGCCCTACGCCATAGCCCTGTTCACGGGGAAAGGCATCCCCTTCCTCTTCCAGGGGCAGGAGTTCGGCGAGAACTGGGGCCTGCCCGAGGACGGGATCGGGCGGAACCTCTTCGAGCGCCCGCTGCACTGGGACTACTTCTACGATCCGCCGGGCAAGGCTCTCGTCCGCCTCTACCGCATCCTGGGCTCGCTGCGGAACACGAGCCGCGCCCTCCGCGCCCGCGGCGACTTCTACTACTACTCGCGCCCGGACCACCTCAGCGCGAAGGTGCTCGCCTTCCGCCGTCATGCACCGGCCGACGGCGCCGCCCCACCGGAGGACTTCGCCGTCGCCCTCAACTTCGGCGACGCGCCCGCCACGGTCTGGCTGCCGCTGCAGGCCGCCGGAGACTGGCGCGAGCAGATCGACAGCGCGATGCTCCTGAGCCCGCTGCACGACGGCGACGAGGCCCTGGTGACCATCCCGCCGAACTACGGGCTCGTGTTCCGCCGGCTCTGACTGCTGCTCCCGATTACTTCTCTTACTCCTCGATGACATCCGCGATGGCCCGCAGGAGCCGCGCCACCCTCGTCGCCCGGTGCTCCGCGGCTCCCGCCGCTGCGGCGAGCGTCGCCTCGAGGGCCGCCACCTCGGCGTCGTCCGCGCGCTTCCCGACCGTGGTCAGCGTCCCCGCGCCGCCCCCGTTGTGCGGCGCAGCCGCCTGGACCGCCTCGCCGCTCGCGGGCACGCCGCCCGATGCCGCCCCGCCCGAGGAGGCGCTGGCGACGCCGATGGGTGCGGTGGGCGCCGAACCCTCCTCCGCCGCGAGGAAGGTTCGGCCGAAGAGCGCCTTCTCGCCGTTGATCTTGGGGTGCTGCCGGTCCCCGAATCCATCGACGACGCGCCCCAGGAACTGCTCATTGGTGAGTTTCCCCATCGCGTCGGCGAGCAGGGGCGAGGCCTTCGAGGTGAAGTCCCCATGCCCGGCGGTCTCGTACGCGAGCTCGGTGGGCTGGCAGGCGCTGAACAGGAGTTCCCGGTGCGGCTTCTGCTGCCCGTCCACGGGAGCGCCGGGCGACGCCGCGTCCGCCGCCCGCCGGGAGCCCCTCGCCGATGTGTAGCCGCGACGCGCCCGGAACGCCTCGCGGTCGGCCTCGGACAGGACGACCCGCCGCGGCAGGCGCCGCAGCGTCGTCTCCTGCTCGAGCTCGGCCTGGGAGAGGATGCGGCGCTGCCCGTCACCCGAATGGCACGAGTCGAAGAACAGCGTGAGAGCCACCCCGTCGGGAAGCTGGTCCCAGATGAGTCCGAGGTCGTCGTCGATGATGAGCTCGCCGGCGCGGAAGTCCACGGGGCAGAGCGCCTCGTCCTCCATATTGCCGCCCTGCCCGCTCGCGGCCTCGTCGCCGTCGAGGTCCGGCGCCGTCGTGCCGTGGCCCGCGTACTGGACCACGAGCGTGTCCCCGGGGGCGCTGGTCGAGACGAGTTCGAGCATCCGCAGCAGGACTTCCGACCGGGTCGCCTGCGCGTCGGCGAGGAGGTGCACGGCGAATCCGGCCTTCTCGAGTTCGGTGGCCCAGGCCCCGGCGTCCGCGACGCAGCCCGAGAGCTGGTCGGCCGCGTCGGGGTAGGCGTTGATGCCGACGCACAGCGCCTTCCGCGTGGCCGAGTGCGGCCAGGTGGGGGCGGGGACGTCGCGGGGCTGGGTCGGCCAGAGCGGCTCCACGGCGCGCGGCAGCGGGAAGGGGGTGACGTCCTTGCGGTCCACGATGCGCCGCAGGACGCTCTCCATCGTGGCAGGGTCGTCGTCGAAGGCGCCGTGGCTCGTGGCGTCGCTGCTGCTGTACGGGCCGCTGTCCGCGACCGACCACACCACCTGGGCCGACGAGGGCGAGTCCGGTTCGCCGAACCAGTCGCGCAGGTCCGGGTCGCTCCGCACCGAGTCCTGGAGGCCGAGGATGGGGTCGCCGATCCTCGGCTCGAACGCGGCCCGGACCAGGTACAGCAGGCTCTTGCCGTAGACGCGCACGCAGTTGTCGGCGCGCTCGCGGTCATCGGTCATGGTGAACATCGAGAGCCGGCCGATCGACTGGTCCACCTCGTCCTTGAGCTTCTCCTTGAAGAGGTCCGTGCGGACGGCGGGCGCCAGGAAGCTCACCGTCTCGAAGCGGTCCACGCCGGCTTTCACCGCAGCGGGGATGAAGTACGAGTGGAAGATCGAGCCCGCGCTGTGTCCCACGGCGTGGACGGTGAGCGCGCCGCGGTGCTCGTTCATGAAGGACCCGAGCGCGTCGGCGAAGACCGAGGCCCCGCCGCCGGCGCTGGCGGCCTCGGCGTACTGCTTCATCTCGCCCCAGACCCGTTCGCCCTGCCCGAAGCGTGCGGCGAGCTCGACGATGCGGTCCTTGAAGTCGCCGGGTCCGCGGCTGCCGCCCAGCCACCCGGCGAGGGCGTCCGCGAGGGACGTCACGAGGCCGGTCTCCCACACGAAGTAGATGGGGTAGACGCCGTTCTCCCTCCACCACGGGATGCGCGCCGCTGCGGCCCGCAGCCCGGCGGCCTCCGTGACGAGTCCGCCGTGGGCGTTGACCATGAGCGGCACCGGTCCGCTTCGCCCGGCGAGGAAGGCCGGCAGATGGGTCGCGAAGATCGCCTCCACGTCCGCCGCCGTCGAGAAGTACTCACCCTCTCCTGCCGGGCCGTCGGCCAGCTGGCCCCGGCGGAGGTTGATGACGTGCGGCTTGAGCGCGGCGAGCTCCTCGTCGCTGAGCCCGGAGCCGCGGGGTGCGCTGGGGGTGGCTGGGATCGTCATGGCGGTGTCCTTCTGCTGAGTGGAGCCTCGGGAGGGGTGGGACGGCGGTGGGGCGCACGACGGCGCCCGGCGGCTAGGGCGAGAATTCCACCGTGGCGAGGGGGTGGGCATAGGCGGTGTAGGCGAGCCACGAGGCGTCCCCCGCGGCGCGGGCCTTCTGCCGGGCGGCCTTGACCGCCTCGCAGACCGTCTTCCCGCTGCGCAGTGCGGAGTAGAACGTCTCGGCGAACGCGAGGGCGGGCCGGTCGCCGACGCTCCACATGCACCCCACGAACGCCCCTGCGCCCCCGGCGAGGAACGCCGACGCGAACGCGTCCGCACCCGTGCGGGCGCCGTGCGCGAGCCCGCACGCGTTGAGCACCACGACGGGCCCCGGCTCGGCCTTCGGGTCGGGCCGGCGCCGGGGGAAGTCCGCTGTGAGCGAGGACGCGGGGTAGGCCGGAAGCGCGGCCGCCCCCGCCTCCGCGACCGCGGCGAGGAGCAGCCGCTGCCCCTCGGCGTCGGACGCCCCGTGCCCGCCGAAGTGGAGGAGGTCGAACCCGCCCGCGCGCAGGAGCGACGAGAGGGAGGCGGCGTCGCCGGGCTCGATGGCGCTGGCACCGAGCGTGGAGAGGAACTCCGCCTCCCTGGCCGTCTGGGTGAGGGCGAGCTCGCCCGTGTAGGAGGGGCACAGGTAGCGGCAGCGGCCTGCGCGGGCGCGGAGGCGGTGCGGGTGGACCACGCTGTACGCCCACCGGCCGAGGCCCGTCTCCCCGAGGTAGCGCGGTGCCGAGGGCTCCCCGAGCTGTGCGAGCTCCCAGGGCACGGAGGCCTCGGTGCTCAGCAACGCCAGCCCGTCGATCTGCTCCCAGGCCCCCGTCAGGTCTGCGACCAGGTCCGCCGGAAGCAGCGCGTCAGTGAGCTCGGTTCCGAGCTGGGCGAGCCGGGACGCGAAGCCGTCGTCGCCGCCGGCATCCCTCCAGGACTCGTCGATGCGCGCGAAGAGCGCGTCGAGGAAGGCGGCCTTGGACATCGCGGGTGCGCTCTCGTAGTGCCTCGGGAGCCCGTCGCCCAGCTCCAGGTCGAACTCGAACCTCCATGAGTCGCCGAAGACGTCCTCGTCGATCCGCAGCACCGGCGTTCCCGCCATCCTCGGGTCGGGAGCGGTGGTCCAGGCATCGGCCTCCGCGGGCGGCGGGTCAGCGGGGGGCGCATCGGTCACCTCGACGACGAGGGTCACCTCGGCGAGCGAGTACACCGAGGTCCCCTGCTTGACCACCACCGTCGCCTCGGCTGGCCCGGGCCCCCCGGCGATGACCTCGAAGGCACGTTCGACGACCTCGGCCTCCTCGGGGAAGGGGACGTCGTCGAACCGGTCAGGCGTGCCGGGGACCACCTGGAGGTTCCGCCGGTGCAGCTTGAGGCGCAGCGGCTCGCCCGGCACAGCCGCGAGCAGTGGCCGCGCGGCATGGGCGCTGTCCGGCAGCGCCGTGAGCTCGGTGCGGGAGATCCGGACCGTGACCCTTGCCCGGGCCTCGGGCCGGAGGGCCGACGGCATGTCGGCTGCGACCCACGCGGGCACGTGCGGCGGCGAGGCGGAACGGGTGCGTGGGAGCGTCGCCACCTCCGGCGACGGGCGGGTGGCGCCGTTCGGGGGAGGGACCACCGCGGCGCCGTCGGGGAGGGGCGCGGGGGCGGCGGGGAGAGGTGCCATCCGCCCAGGCGCAGGGGCCTCGGCGAGCACCTCGGGCCGGATGGCCAGCAGCAGGAGCCGCGTGCCGCCGTCGTGCTTCCCGAGGCGGACCCGGAACACGCCCACGGCCGGCTCCCCGAAGCCATGGTCGAGCTGGGCACTGACGAGTTCCGGCGTTCCGCCGGGCCGCAGCACGACGAGCACAAGTGAGCTGTCGGGGAACGGCGCGGCGACCGTGGCGCTGCCGGGACCGGGGGCCGCGGGGGAGAGGAGGACGAAGGCCTCGGCGAGACGGACGGGGACGTCCGGGAAGAGGTCGAGCACCTCGGGCGGGAGGGGTTCCGGCGGGATGCGCTCCACGCGCCACCCGCCGGACGCCGACGCGTCCGCCAGAGGCTCAGCTGGGCCGGTAACCACGGCAGTTCCTCCTCGCACTGCTCGATCAGCCCCCAGCAGGCTGCCGAAAAGTATCGGCAGCGCCATGCTGACACAGGCGGCGGCCACCCGAAAAGGGGCGGAACGCCCGTGGTGCACGATGCGCGCGCCTCGCCCGTGCTGCCGCCGATTTCCGCGCACCTGCCGTACTAAGGTAGAGCCGTAAGCGTCCTCACACGGGACGGCTGCCATTCACTGCCGCGACGGCTGCTGCCGCCCGGCGAGCGAGGGAGGCGCGGTGAGCCAGGAGCCAGAAGTCCGGTACGGCATGGTGCACGGCGCAGCCGCGGAGGTCCCGCTTCCGGTGGGGGCCTCAGGGCGCACCGTGATCCACGAGGCGGCCGTCGCCAAGGTCGCGGCCGCCGCCGCCCGCGACGTTCCCGGCGTCCACTCGCTCGGCACCGCGCCCTCGCGGGCCCTCGGGGCCATCCGGGATGCCGTCGGCCAGACCGACCATGTCTCCGGCGTCCGCGCTGAGGTAGGACAGACGCAGGTGGCTGTCGACGTCACGCTTGTGGCGGCCTACGGCGTGCCGCTGCAGTCGCTCGCCGACAGGGTGAGGGCTGCGGTGTACCGGGCCGTCGAGGAGCTCACGGGCCTCGCGGTCATCGAAGTCAACGTCGAGATCGCGGACGTCTTCATCGGAGAGCCGAGGGTGGGCACCAAGCCTTCCGGAATCGAGGTGCAGTGAACCTGGTCGTGGTCGGCATGGGCGTCGGGGCGTTCCTCGCCTACATGTCCTTCCAGTTCGGCGTGGGGGGCTTCCTCGGGTCGCTCGTGTTCCTTGTCGTCGGCGCGGTCCTCGGGCGCGCCGCCGAGGGAAGGGTGGACCTCCGCCGTGTGTGGGAGGCGCTGACCGGGCGGCGATCCTCCTCGTGAGCATGGAAGCCTCGCCCGGCGCCCCTCAGCCAGGAGTGCCGGCCCCGCCCGCCCATCCGCCGGCCTCGCATCCGCTCGCCGGCCACAACCGCGTGAGCACCCAGGCCCTGACCCGGCTCGCCCAAGCAGCCGCCGGGGCCGCGCTCGGCGTGGAGCCCACCGATGTGCGGGCCGACTGGTCGGACGACGCCGGCCTCCTCGCCCTCCGCATCGTCGCCCCCATCGCCATCCCGCACCTTGCGCTGGTCGACGGGCCGGAGGACCTTCTCCCCTGGGGCGGAAGCGTGTGGGAGCGTGCGGCCCGGGCGAAGGGACGGATCCTCGAGTCGGTGACGTCGCTGAGCGGGGCGATGCTGAGCCGCGTCGACATCCGCATCTCCGGTGTCCGTGTGGGCAGCCCGGTACTGCTCGAGGCGGCCGGCCATGGCTGACCATGGCACGCTCGAGAAGCGCGAGGCGCCGCACGGGCTCGACCGCGCGGTCCAGCGCGAGGTGACCTCGTCGAGGGCCTACGTGGTGGGCCTCGTCGCGCTCGCGGTCACGGCGCTGTGCGCGTACCTCCTCCTCGAGACGACCCTCCAGGCCCTCGGCCAGCACGAGTGGCTCGTCAACCCTGAGGCGGCCGCCCGTGCCGTCGCGGCCCTTCCCAACGGCACGAACCGCGCGCTCCTCGGCCTCTTCGGCGCCGTTGTGGCCATGGCCGGCCTGGCCCTCGTCATCCTCGCGGCACGCCCTGGCCGTCGCGGACGGCGCGAGCTGCCGGGCGGTCGCATCGCTGTCGTGGTGGACGACGAGGTGCTCGCCTCCGCGCTTGCGCGCCGGGCCCGCGCCGCCGCGGTCGTGCGGCCGGAGCAGGTGAACGTGGTGGTTTCCGCGGGGGAGGCTGTGGTCAACGTCCGGCCCACCTCGGGGATCCCCGTACGGGCCGAGGACGTCCTGGCAGCCACCGAGGACGAGCTCGGCCGGCTGGCGCCACGGCCGTACCCGCAGCTCCGGGTCCGCGTCGAGGGGACCGGGGTGGTCGGCGCATGAACGGCACGCCGCGGACGCTGAACCGCGTGCTCATCGCGGTCTTCGGGCTTCTGGTCTTCGCGGCGGGGGCCCTGATGCTCCTGCTCGCCGCGGTGCCGGCCGTCGCGCAGTGGTGGCAGTCCTGGGCGCCGGACGCCGCTGTCCGTGCGGGCGCGGCCTTCGAAGCAACGCACTTCCCGGGCACCCGGGTGTCGTGGCTCTGGCTCATCGCCGCCGCGCTCGCAGTCCTGGTCGTGCTGCTGATGGTCTGGTGGGTGTCGCAGCAGGGGACCGGCCGCCGTGACCTGATTGCCGCCACGGCGCCCGACGGCGGCACGGCCCCGGGCGGCCAGCTCGCCGAGGGTGAGGTGCCCGGCCTGGTCGGCATCGCTGCCGCTGCGGTCGACCAGGCCCTGCGCGGAGTCCTCGCCGAGCGCAAGGACGTGCTCAGCACGGCCGTCGCGGCAGTCGAGTTCGAGGGGCGGACGGCGCTGCGCATCCGCACAGTGGCCCGGCAGGGCGCGGACCCGGGCGCCATTGCCGCGGAGGTCGAGCAGCTCGTACGGCGTCTGGACCTCGTGATGGGAACCGCCGTCCCGGTGCTCCTCCACGTCACCTCCGGCGCGCGCGCCCGCTTCAGCCGCGCCGAACGCGTCCGGTGACCGGCCCGAACGCCGAGAAGGCGAAGGACCTCGCGGGGGAGGCGGCCGAGAAGGCCAAGGAGTTCGCCGAGGACGCGGTCGAGAACGTCCGGGACCTGGCGTCCGAGGCCGCCCAGAACGTCAGGGAACTCGCCGCCGACATCGCTCGGAACGTGAAGGGGCGCAAGGCCGAATAGGGCTCTCGTGAGGGGATGGTCACAGAGAGGACACGAAATGCGTAAGCGCTTGCACTGCCGTGTTGCCGTTGCCTAGTGTGAGGTCCACCACAACACCTTTTTTGGGGCGCCACCAGGGCCGCCTCACAGACACGGGAGTCGAGCATGAGAAACCGCAAGTTCTCGAGGTATGCCCCTCCATTGGCCGTCGCAGGCGTCTTGGCGCTGGCCCTCTCCGCCTGTGGCGGCGGAGGCGGCGGCGGAACCTCCGGCGGAGGGCAGAGCAGTGGCGGCCTGAGTGGCGACGCCGCGAACAACCTCGACGGGCGCGGACCCATCACCTACGTCCAGGGCAAGGACAACTCGAACGTCGTCCGTCCGCTCGTCGACAAGTGGAACGCGGCCCACCCGGACCAGAAGGTCACGTTCAAGGAGCAGTCGGACCAGGCCGACCAGCAGCACGACGACCTCGTGCAGCACTTCCAGGCCAAGGACGCGAACTACGACGTCGTCGATGTCGACGTCGTCTGGACCGCCGAGTTCGCCGCGAAGGGCTGGCTCCAGCCGCTCAAGGACAAGACGACGATCGACACCTCGGCCATGCTCCCGGCGACCGTCAAGACGGCAACCTACGGCGGCACCCTGTACGCCGCGCCGCAGACCTCCGACGGCGGCCTCCTGTACTACCGCAAGGACCTCGTGCCCAACCCGCCCAAGACGTGGGACGAGATGATGGGCATGTGCTCGATCGCGAAGCAGAACAACATCGGCTGCTACGCGGGCCAGTTCCAGAAGTACGAGGGCCTCACGGTCAACGCGTCTGAGGCGATCAACTCGTTCGGCGGCAAGATCGTCGACGACCAGGGCAAGGCCGCGGTCAACTCCCCGGAGGCGAAGACCGGTCTGGGCAAGCTCGTCGACGCCTTCAAGAGCGGGAACATCCCGCAGGAGGCCATCACCTACCAGGAGGAGCAGGGCCGGACGGCGTTCCAGGACGGCAAGCTCATGTTCCTGCGCAACTGGCCGTACGTCTACAACATCGTGAACAAGACCGACGGCTCCTCCAAGGTCGCCGACAAGTTCGGCATCGCCCCGCTTCCGGGCAAGGACGGGCCGGGTGCGTCGTCGCTCGGCGGCCACAACATCGCGATGAGCGTCTACTCGAAGAACAAGGCGACCGCCCTCGACTTCATGAAGTTCATGACGAGCGAGGAGACGGAGAAGTTCTACGCGACGCAGGGCTCGCTGGCGCCGGTGCTCGGGAGCCTGTACACGGACAAGGACCTGACGGCCAAGCTCGCGTACCTGCCGGTGCTCAAGACGTCGATCGAGAACGCTGTGCCGCGTCCGGTCACGCCGTACTACCCGGCCGTGACCAAGGCGGTGCAGGACAACGCCTACTCCGCCCTGAAGGGGGAGAAGTCGGTCGACCAAGCGCTGTCCGACATGCAGTCGGCCATCGACGCGGCGGCCAAGTAGCCAGGTTCTGAGCAGGCGGCCCGGGAGTCGGAACCGACGCCCGGGCCGCCGGCCCCCTGAACAGGAGACATCCCATGTCCACGAAACTCCCGGAGCGCACCGAGACGAAGGCCGCCGAGGCCCGCCACATGCCCGGTCGCGAGAGCGCCGACAGGAAGCAGGTGACGCAGGGCCGCTGGGCTTACACCCTGCTGACGCCGACCCTCATCCTGCTCGCGGTCGTCATCATCTACCCGGTGGTGAACGCCATCATCATGTCCTTCCAGAAGGACGCAGGCCTCAACCCGGCCACCGGGTTCTTCGAGGAGGGCGGCCCGGCCGGATTCGACAACTACGCGCACTGGCTCTTCCAGCAGTGCAACGGCGCCCCGTGCCCTCCCGGCACTCTCGGCGCCCAGTTCTGGAACTCCTTCGGCACCACTTTCTTCTTCACGGTCGTGACCGTGGCCTTTGAGACGGTGCTGGGGTTCTGGATGGCGGTCATCATGGCGCGGTCGTTCCGCGGACGCAGCGCCGTGCGCGCGGCGGTCCTCGTGCCATGGGCCATTCCCACTGCCGTGACGGCGAAGCTGTGGTTCTTCATCTTCGCGTTCGACGGGATCGCCAACAAGCTGTTCGGCACCCAGATCCTCTGGACAGGCTCCGAGTGGCCGGCCAAGTGGGCCATCATCATCGCCGACGTCTGGAAGACCACGCCCTTCATGGCCCTCCTCATCCTCGCCGGCCTGCAGCTGATCCCGGACGAGGTGTACGAGGCCGCGAAGGTCGACGGGGCCTCCTCGTGGCAGCGCTTCACGCAGATCACGCTGCCGCTCGTCAAGCCCGCGCTCATGGTCGCGGTGCTGTTCCGCGTCCTCGATGCCCTGCGCATGTTCGACCTGCCCTACATCATGACCCAGGGCGGCAACAACACGTCGACGCTCTCGATCCTGGTCGTCGACCAGATCCGACAAGGCTTCAACGCAGCAGCCGCGCTGTCGACCATCACGTTCCTCGTGATCTTCATCGTGGCCTTCATCTTCGTCCGCTTCCTCGGCGCCAATGCCGTCGGTGCGGCCACGTCCTCGGGGAGGAAGTGACATGGCAGCGACAGCAACCCTGCCTCGGACCGCAACTGTCCCGGAGCGCCGCAAGCGCTTCGACTGGGCCTCGCTCCGAACGTATATCTCCGCTGCGGTCATCCTGATCTGGTGCCTCGCCCCGGCCTACTGGATGATTGTCACCGCGTTCCGGGACACGGCGTACACGTTCGATCCGACGTTCTTCTTCACCCATGTCACGTGGGACAACTTCTCGACAGTGTTCGATGAGAACCTCGGCAACCACTTCGGCCGCAACCTGCTCAACAGCCTCATCGTGGCCGGCGCGACCACGATTGTCGCCCTCGTCGTGGGCGTCTTCGCGGCCTATGCCCTCGCCCGGCTGAACTTCCGGTTCAAGTTCGCCGTCCTCGGATTCATCCTCGGGGCGTCGATGTTCCCGGGCGTCGCCCTCGTGACGCCGCTGTTCCAGCTGTTCACCAACATCGGGTGGATGGGCACGTATCAGGCGCTCATCATTCCCAACATCTCGTTCGTCCTGCCGCTGACCGTCTACACGCTCACCTCGTTCTTCCGCGAGATGCCGTGGGAGCTGGAGGAGTCGGCGCGCATCGACGGCTGCACCCAGGGGCAGGCTTTCCGGAAGGTCATCCTCCCGCTGGCCGCACCGGCGACGTTCACGACCGCGATCCTCGCCTTCATCTCGGCGTGGAACGAGTTCCTCATCGCGAGCCAGCTCTCCTCGGACTCCACCCGCACGGTCACGGTGGCGATCGCGTACTTCGCCGGCGCCCAGCCGCATCAGGAGCCGTACACGGCGGTCATGGCTGCGGGCACGATCGTGACCGTGCCGCTCGTGATCCTCGTCCTGGTGTTCCAGCGCAAGATCGTTGCCGGCCTCACCGCCGGCGCGGTGAAGTGACGCCGGCGCAGGCGCCCGATCCGTATTCGGTGGGAGGGGCGGCCTACCGCCGCTCCTCCCGCCATCGGAAGGCTGTCGTCGAGCAGTTCGAGATCTTCATGGGCTTCCTGGGCTTCTGGGGGGTCGTGCTGCTCGGGGTGACCGCGTGGCTTGAGATCACGGGCCAGTTCGCGCTGGGCTGGGCCCTCGGGCTGCTCGCTGTCGTCCTCGCGATGGCCGGTCTCTGGGCATTGCGGCGGAAGGTGCTCCGCGGGGCCACCAACGACAACGAGGAATGAGGTTCCGCCGGTTCAGCGGATGCCTCCCGGGAGAGGGCAATGGTAGGCATCGAAGAAGTCGCGGCAGCGGCGGGGGTCTCGACGGCCACGGTCTCGCGGGCCATCCGTGGACTGCCGCGGGTGTCGCCCAAGACGCGGGCGAAGATCCTCGCCACGGCCAAGGAACTCGGCTATGTCCCGTCGTCGGCCGCGTCGCGGCTGGCGACGGGGAAGACGCGCACGATCGGCGTGCTTGCCCCGTACGTCGACCGGTGGTTCTTCGGGAAGGCGATTGCGGGGGTCGACCAGGAGCTGCATGGGCGAGGCTACAACCTGTCCCTCTTCAATCTCGGCGGTCGTACCGCCCCGCGTGAGCGGCTCTTCAGCCGCTCGATGGTCCACAAGCAGATCGACGCGCTCCTGCTGCTGTGCATGTTCCTCCACCCGGAGGAGATCGACGACCTGCATGCGATCGACATCCCGCTCGTGGTCGTGGGGGGACCCGTCCCGGGGTGTCCCAATGTGGGGATCGACGACTACTTGGCCGCGCGCTCCATCACAGAGCACCTCATCGACCTCGGGCATCGGCACATCGCGCTCCTCCACGGACAGGACGACTCCGACCTGAATTTCTCGGTGCCGAAGATCCGGGTGGAGGGCTTCCACGACGCTGTCCAGGCGGCGGGCCTCGAGCTCCATCCCGATGCCTCCCTGTTCGGGAACTTCACGGTGCAGAGCGGTGTCGAGGCGATGCGGCGCTTCATGGACCTCCCGGAGCCGCGGCCTACGGCGATCGTGTGCGCGTCGGACGAAATGGCCCTCGGCGTGCTCTTCGAGGCGGCCCGGCAGGGGGTGCGGGTGCCGCAGGACCTCTCAGTGGTCGGCATCGACGGCCACGAGATGGGCGAGTGCGCCGGGCTCACCACCGTGTGGCAGGACCCGACGGCCCAGGCGCGCCGGGGGACCCAGATGCTCATGGGGGAGCTCGGGGGCGATTCCGGGGCGGTGCGCAGCGAGCTCGCCGAGCAGCGGCTCATCGTCCGCGAGACCACCGCACCGCCCCGTTTGGTATAGCAAAGACTCATTTTTCGTTTCTCGAACGTCTGAATGGACGTCGCTCGGGTAGTGGCCAGATTGTCACACCCGCTCGACCCTCAAGGATCGCGAGAGGAACCGATGATGACTGATCCATATTCGACCACCCCAGGTACACCGCCGCGCCCTGACTCGAAGCCAGCCGCCGCCAAGCAGGAGGCCGAGGGTGTCGCCGCAGAGGCAGCCTCCTCTGCAGGCGCCGTCAAGGACGTCGCGAAGCAGGAGGCGACCACGGTCGCCAAGGAAGCCAAGTACCAGGCCAAGGACCTCATCCACCAGAGCCGCCAGGAGCTGATGGACCAGGCGGCCCAGCAGCAGACGCGCGCGGCCGAGGGCCTGAGGTCCATCCACCGTGAGCTCAGCTCCATGGCGTCCAACAGCGAGCATGAAGGGGTTGGCACCGATCTGGTCCGCCAGGCAGCCGAGAAGTCCGCCAGCTTCGCTGAGTGGCTCGACCAGCGCGACCCGGGTTCGCTCCTTCAAGAGGTCAAGTCCTACGCACGGCGCCGCCCGGGCGCGTTCCTGGCCCTTGCGGCCGGTGCCGGGCTGCTTGCCGGACGGCTCACCCGATCGCTCGCGGCCGGGGCCACCGACGAATCGAACGGCGCTGCCCAGCGCCAGTACCCGGCCGGGGGCCAGTACTCCGCCGGCACCCAGTACCCGAGCGGTACCGAGTACGGAGCCGGCACCGAGTACGCCGCGGGGAACCAGTACGGTGACGGCCAGTACGGTGATGGCCAGTACGCGGCCGGCCGGCATGGCGAGGGCCAGTATGGCGAGGGCCAGCATGCCGCAGGCCAGTACTCCGGCGGCACTGCTGGAATGGGCACTGCGGGAACGGGCACGCCGGCCGCTGATCTGGGCCAGGGTGCTGCATACCCTGCACCCGAGACCGGCGCCTACGGCCGGGGCGCGGCGCCGAGCGCGTACACGCCGGCCCGCGGCGAGGACGGCGCCCTGACGAACGCCGTCGACGAGGGCGGGGCGTACGGGCAGACCCCCGGCCAGGACGCGGCATACCGCGAGTACGAGAACGAGGACGGTTCCGGTGCCGGCGGGGTGCAGGGCGAGGTCCCGCCGCTGGACACGGAGCGCCTGCGCCGGGAGAGGGATGATCTGCGATGAGCCACGTCCCCGACTACGGAACTCCGTCGCCGGGCGCGCCCACCGCAGCTGGGGCCGCGCCGCCAGCGGAGCAGAAGGCCGCATCATCGTCGCTGGGCGATCTGGTCGGCGATGTGGCGGCGGACCTCTCGACGCTCATGCGCCAGGAGCTCGAGCTCGCCAAGGCCGAGGTCAGGCAGTCCGCCACGAGCGCGGGCAAGGGCGCGGGCATGTACGCGGGGGCCGGAGTGGCAGGCCACTTCGTCCTGCTGTTCCTGTCGCTGGCGCTCTGGTGGGCGCTCGGCTACTACTTGACCGGGCTCGGGTGGTCTGCCGTCATCGTGGCAGTCATCTGGGGCATCATCGCAGCCGTCCTCGCTGCCCGGGCGAAGAAGGAGATGGCCGCGATCAAGGGCCTCCCGCGCACCACCGACACAGTGAAGAAGATTCCCGAAGCACTCAAGCCGAGTGAGGAGCCACGATGAGCCAGAATCCTGATGCCATTCGAGCCGACATCGAGCAGACCCGCGAACGGCTTGGCTACGACGTCGACGCGGTGGCGGACAAGGTGACCCCGTCGCACATCGCCCACCGCCAGGGCCAGAAGATCAAGGGGGCGATGAACAGTATGAAGGACCGGGTCATGGGTGCCGCCGACGATGTCTCGGAGGGCACGCACGGAGCGATGTCCGACGCCGGTGCGGCTGTCGACCGCACGCAGCAGCGAGTTGCGCGGAAGACGCAGGGCAACCCGCTCGCTGCGGGTCTCATCGCCTTCGGCGCTGGCCTGCTCGTGTCCTCGCTCATCCCGCCGAGTGAGAAGGAGCGGGAGGTCGCCCAGACGCTGAAGGAGAAGGCCGAGCCGGTCACCGACCAGCTCAAGGACGCCGCCTCCGAGGCCGCTTCGAACCTGAAGCAGCCGGCGCAGGAGGCCGTGGAGAGCGTCAGGGGTACCGCGTCCGAGAGTGCGCAGGCCGTGAAGGAAGAGGCCCAGGACCAGAAGCAGGTCGTGCAGGAGCGGGCGCAGGACGCCCAGCAGAACCTGCGCGACCAGTAACGGTACCCGAGCGAGTGGCGGCGCGGCCGCGGGGGAACAGCCCCCGCGGCCGCGCCGCCGTCGTGCGTCCCGCAGTGGAAGGCGGGTCAGGAGGCGCGGGCGAGCTGGCGAATGGGGATCCAGCGGGAGGCGAGCCGCCGGTAGGCCGCTGCGGCCCCGGTCATGTCTCCCTCGGCGAGGCATTCGATGCCGAGGAGCACGTCGGTCGGGGACTCGTCGGGGTAGACGCGGTCGGCCACGGCGCCGTAGTCGAGTTCGACCGCGGAATCGGGGTGGAACTCCTCGAGCCATTCGGTGAGGGACGTGAGTTCGTCGAGGAGGTTCATCTCGGGGGCCGCGAGGGCGAGGTTCGCCACCGCGAAGCGTGCCCGATGCAGCGCCTTGGCCCACGTTGTCGTGATCCGGACGGTCTGGACGTGGTCGGCCTCCTCGACCACCTCGGTGGCGTCCTGTTCGTGGAACAGCACGAACCAGCTGAACGGTATCCCCCACAGGGATTCGCGCGTGTTGATCCGGGGCGTGCCGGGCTCGGAGGCAATCCGGTCGACGCGCTCCTGGTGCTTGGCGCGGGCCGGGGCCGGCAGCAGCACCGTGGCCAGTGGGGTCGGGGCCGTCGTGAGCACCGATTCAGCAGCGAGGCCGGCCCGGAGGACAAGCTGCGAGGGGCAGTAGAGGGTCCGCCCGTCGATGGTGACCGTTCGCGTGAACTCCGCGTCGTCGTCCGGGAAGGGATCCCCCGAGGAGGAGATGATGCGTCCCAGCGCCGCCTCTGACTCGGCGGTCTCGAGGCCCCGGCGCCCTGGTTCGCGCCCCGCGAGGCTGTGCTCCATGCGGGCGCGCTCCTCAGGGCTGAAGGCCTCGAGTGGCTCGTAGACCCGCAGGTGCGATGACAGGGGACCGTGGTACGGGCTCATGTCACGCCGCCCGCCGGGAGCCCGGTCCCGGGACGCCGCCGGATCACGAATCCTCCGCCAGCTCCACGACGACGGGCGCGTGGTCGGAGGCGCCCTTGCCCTTCCGCTCCTCGCGGTCGATGTGCGCGTTGACCACCCGGGCGGCGAGCGCGGGGGAGGCCAGCACGAAGTCGATGCGCATGCCTTCCTTCCGCGGGAAGCGGAGCTGGGTGTAGTCCCAGTAGGTATAGACGCCGGGGCCCGGGGTGTGGCGCCGCACCACGTCCTCGTAGCCGCTGGCTTCGAAGGCGCGGAATGCGTCCCGCTCGGGCTCGCTCACGTGCGTGTAGCCCTCGGTGCGGAAGAGCTCGATGTCCCACACGTCCTCGTCGCGCGGGGCGATGTTCCAGTCGCCCACGAGGGCGATCTGGGCGTCGGGGTCCTGTGCGACCCATTCGGCGGCGTGGCCGTTGAGCACCTTGAGCCACTCGAGCTTGTACGGCATGTGCTCGTCATCGAGGGCACGGCCGTTGGGAACGTAGAGGCTCCAGACCCGGACGCCGGCGCAGGTCGCGGCCATGGCGCGCGCCTCCTGCACGCCGTCCTTGCCGCCCTTGCCGAAGGCTGGCTGGTCGGGGAACGTCCGCTCGACGTCGGTCAGGCCCACGCGGGACGCGATCGCCACGCCGTTCCACTGGTTGACGCCGAAGTGCGCCACCTCGTAGCCGTTGCGTTCGAAGAGCTCCCAGGGGAAGTTCTCGTCCTTGCACTTCGTCTCCTGGATCGCGAGCACGTCCACGTCGCTGCGCAGGAGCCAGTTCTCGACACGGTCGGCTCGGGCGCGGAGGGAGTTGACGTTCCAGGTAGCGATCTTCACGCCGCCCACGCTATCAATCACCGCAGCGAGTCGGCACCGTGCGGTGTCGACTCGCTGCGATGTGAGGGTGGAGGATCGCTACTTCGTCCAGGCGGTCGCGCCCTCGTGCCACCAGGTGTCGAAGCGGGTGACGGGCGTGGCCCGCTTGTGCCGGGTCAGCAGGTAGCGCTTCTCGATCGACTCGGCGGCGGAATCGGAGACCTCGCGCCCCTCGAGGTAGTCGTCGATCTCCTCATACGTGATGCCGAGCTCGTGCTCGTCATGCCGGCCAGGCTGGAGGTCGAGTAGGTCCGCCGTCGGAATCTTCTCCGACACGCGCTCAGGGGCTCCTAGGTGCCGGAGGAGGGCTCGGTTCTGGCGCTTGTTGAGGCCGAACAGCGGCAGGATGTCCGCGCCGCCGTCGCCATACTTGGTGAAGAAGCCGGTGACCGACTCCGCGCCGTGGTCCGTGCCGATCACGAGGAGATTCCGCTCGCCGGCGATCATGTACTGGGCGATCATCCGGGCCCGCGCCTTGGTGTTGCCGCGCACGAAGTCGGTCAGCTCGTCGTCCGACGTCCGCTCGAACTCCTGCTCGAACCCTTCCACTGCAGGCTTCACGTTGAACGTCCACTCGGTCTTGGCCTTGATGAAGTCGAGGGCTGCCTGGGCGTCCTCCTCGTCGTGCTGGACGCCGTGGGGCAGCCGCACGGCGACGAAGTCCGCGTCGACGCCCTCGTCCGCGAGCGAGTCGACCGCGAGCTGGGCCAGCCGCCCGGCGAGGGAGGAGTCGAGGCCTCCGCTGATGCCGAGGACGAAGCCCTTGGTGCCCGTCGCCTTGAGGTAGTCCTTGAGGAATCCGACGCGGGCCGCCACTTCCGCGGCCGGGTCGATCTCGGGCTTGACGCCCATCTCCTCGATGATCTTCGCCTGGAGTTCGCGCATGGGCCTAGCGTAGACCAGCCCGGTGCCGGGACACGCAGGGCGCCGTGGGTCAGGTGGCCTCCCACATGTGGGCCATCTCCACGAGGGACTGCTCCACGATCTTCTCCATGCCCGCGCGCGCCGCCGGCCCGTCCCCGCGCTGGATCGCCGCCGCGACGTCCATGTGCCACTCGAGCGCGGCGTGGTCCGGCAGCTGCGGCATGAGCCCGTACTGCACACGTCCTTCGAGGACCTCCTGGGTGAGGAGGTGCAGCTTGCCGATCATCCGGTTCCCGCTCGCGGCGAGCACCATGTGGTGGAACGTGACGTCGAGGTCCAGGAACGCCTGCTGCCGCCCGGTCTTCCCCGCCGCCCACATTGAAGCCGCCAGCCGGACGATCTCCTCCCGTTCGGCGTCGCTGGCGCGCTCGGCGGCCAGCAGCGCGGCGAGCGGCTCGACCGCGTTGCGCAGCTCCGTGAGCTCGCGCAGCTGGGTCAGCCGGGCCGGGGAGGCGAGCTTCCAGCGGATCACCTGCGGGTTGAAGGCGTCCCACGACTCCTCGGGCAGCACGACCGTGCCCACGCGGCGCCTTGCCTCCACGAGCCCCAGCGACGCGAGCACGCGGAGCACCTCCCGCACGAGGGTCCGCGAGATGCCGAACTGCGCCTCGAGCTCGTCGGAGTTCAGGACGGACGACGGCGGGAGCTCGCCGGAGCAGATTCCCGCGCCGAGCGCGTCGAGGATCTGGGTATGGCGCCGCGACGCCGTGGCGGCCACAGTGGCGAGGGGCCCCGATGGCGGCGGCGAGCTGTCGCCGTCGTCCGTGGAGGCTGTCTGCAGCTCCGTCGCGTGCACCATGGAGAAATCATACTGTGACGTGGGCAACTCTTGAATACGTACTACTTATAACTTAGTGTCGCTGCTGAGATCCGACGTAAAGGGGCGTCGGACGCGGGTCGCCACGGCGGTCCGAGAGATTGGAGTTCAACGGTGAAGGTTCAGTCATTCATCAGGGCGGCGGCCGTTGCCGCCATCGCGAGTCTGGGGCTCGCGGCCTGCGGTTCAGGGAGCAGCGGGGGCAACGAGAGCAGCGACGCTGCCGGACCCCTGCGCGTCACGCTGGCCAACCACGTGTGGACCGAGCAGATCAAGGCGGCCATCCCGGAGTTCGAGAAGGAGACCGGGGTCAAGGTCGAGCTTACCCAGCTCGGCGAGGACCAGCTCTCGGACCAGTACAACGTCAAGCTCAACGCGGGCAGCGAGGACATCGACGTGATGATGTACCGCCCCCTGCAGGAGGGCAAGCTCTTCGCGAAGAACAAATACCTCGCCGACCTCTCGGACAACGTCAAGAAGGACTCGTCCTGGGACTGGAACGACTTCCAGCAGAACACCGTCGCGGCAACGACCTCTGACGGCAAGGTGGTGGGCGTGCCGATCATCACCGAGCGCGAGGTGCTCTACTACCGCAAGGACCTCCTCCAGGGCGCCGGCATCAGTGTGCCCAAGACCATGGACGAGCTCAAGGACGCCGCGGCCAAGATCAAGGCCTCCAACCCGGACACCGCCGGCTTCGTGGCCCGCACGGGCAAGTCGACCGCGGTGACCCAGTTCTCGAGCTTCCTGTACAGCTTCGGCGGCGACTTCATGAAGGACGGCAAGGCTTCGGTCAACACGGACGAGGCCAAGAAGGCCTACGCCTTCTACGGTGGCCTCATCAAGGACTCCGGCCCGGCCAACGTCTCCACCGACATGAGCTGGCCCGAGGCGATGGCCATCTTCACCCAGGGCAAGGCCGCGTTCTACACGGAGGCCGACTCGCTCTACAAGAACGCCACCGACCCCGCCAAGTCCAAGGTCGCCGACAAGGTCGGCTTCGCGCCGCTGCCCGCGGGCCCCGCCGGCTCCAAGCCGTATAACATCCCGTCCTGGGCGCTCGGCATCAACGATGCCTCCAAGCACAAGAACAACGCGTGGAAGTTCGTGCAGTGGGCCACCTCGAAGGAGCGCACGCTCGCGACCCAGAAGGCCGGCGTGCCCGGCGCCCGGACGTCCGCCTGGTCGAGCCCGGACGGGATCTCGACCTATCCGAAGGACCTCGCGGACGCGATCACGGTCAGCGCCAAGGACGGCGTGGGCCACGACCGACCCGAGGTCGTGACGGTGAGCAAGGCCCGCGAGATCGTCGGCGCGCCCATCGTCGCGGCGATCACCGGCGCGGACTCCGCGAAGGCCGCTGACCAGGCCCAGTCCGACTTCTCGAAGTTCCTCGAGTCGGACAAGTAGCCGCACCGATCCGCCGGAGTCAGGCCGGGGCGCGCGACCGCCGTCGTGCGTCCCGGCCTGACCGGCCCGATCCCCTGGCAAGGTAACCCATGGCTTCCACGACCATCGACCCGGACCTCACCAACGCCCCGCCGCTGCGGCCCCGGCCCACCTCGGCCTTCTCCACGTGGGCCAACCGCCACCGCAAGTGGCTCTTCGCGGCACCCGCTATGGCCTTCGTGGCCATCCTCATCGTCATCCCGCTCGTCTGGACCGCGTACCTGTCTCTGACGGACGCCCGCGGGTCCGTGCGCGCGGCGGCCGATTTCGTCGGCCTGAAGAACTACCTCACCGTGCTGACCGATACCGCCCGCTTCTGGCCGGCCGTGGGCCGCACGGTGCTGTTCACCGGGGTCGTGCTCGTGTTCGAGGTGGTCCTCGGCATGTGCATCGCACTCCTGCTGTGGCGTCCCTTCCGGGGCGAGCGCTGGGTCCGCGTCGCGGTCCTGCTTCCGCTCGTGGCGACCCCGGTGGCCGTCGGCATGATGTGGCGGCTCATCTTCGACCCGAACATCGGCTTCGCGAACCAGGCGCTCGGCTGGTTCGGGATCCCGCCCCAGCCGTGGCTCGCGGGCCAGGAGTCGGCGCTGTGGACCACGATGTTCATCGACGTGTGGCAGTGGACGCCGATGGTCGCGCTCATCCTCCTCGCGGGCCTCACGTCCCTGTCCGAGGAGCCGCAGGAGGCCGCGAAGATCGACGGCGCGAGCACGTGGCAGCGGTTCTGGTTCGTCACCCTGCCGCTCATGATGCCCACGGTGGTCGTGGCGATCCTCCTGCGCGGCATCGACGCGCTCAAGACCTTCGACATCCTCTACGCGACCAAGGGCAAGGGCGGCGGATCGTTCAACGAGGTCGAGACGCTCAACGTCTACGCCTACGGCCTCTCGTTCGACTACAACCAGTACGGCGTCTCCTCCACCGTGCTGATCCTGTTCTTCCTCCTCATCATCGGCGTCATGTGGGCCCTCACCGGCCGCAAGAAGAAGGAGTCCTGAGATGGCACGCACGACGGCGCTCCCCGCCTCGGGCGCGACGCCCGCCCGCCGCCGCAGGCCGGCCTCGACCCGCGTGTACCCGACGTTCAGGGTCGTGGCCCTCATCGCGACCGTGGTCGCGCTCATCCTCCCCCTCGTGTGGATGGTCCTGGCGTCACTGAAGACCAATGTGGACATCTACGACCCGTCCAAGTCGATCCTGTTCGAGCCGACGCTCGAGAACTACGTCAACGTCCTCACGCGCAACAACTACTTCGTCTTCGTCGCGAACAGCTTCTGGGTCGCGTTCGTCTCAACGGTGCTCTCGCTCGTCCTCGGCGTGCCGGCGGCCTACTCGATGAGCCGCTTCACGATGCACCGCTCCGCGCTCGTGGTGCTCATGGCCCGCGTCATCCCGGGCGTCTCGCTCCTCGTGCCCTGGTACTACGTGTTCTCCAACCTGCGCATGGTCGGCGGGTTCGAGGTCCTCATCCTCAGCCACATGTTCGTGGCGCTGCCGCTCATCGTGTACATCATGATGGGCTACTTCGACTCGATGCCCCTCGAGCTCGAGGAGTCGGCCCAGGTGGACGGGCTCACGCCCATCGGCGCCTTCCGGAGGATCACCCTGCCGCTCTCCGTGGCGGGCATGGCGACCGCGGGGATCCTCGCCTTCATCTTCTCGTGGAACAACTTCATGTTCGCCCTCGTGCTCTCGGGTGCGAAGACCAAGACCCTGCCCGTGGCGATCTTCGACTTCGTCTCGTACGCCAGCATCGACTGGGGCGGCCTCATGGCGGCCGCCACCGTCGTGACGCTGCCGATCATGGTGATCGCACTCTTCGCCCAGCGCTACATCGTCTCGGGCCTCACAGCCGGCGCGACGAAGGGCTGAGGAGGCACATGAAGATCACACGCATCGAGACCTTCCTCGTCCCGCCCCGCTGGCTCTTCGTCCGGCTCGAGACGGACACCGGGATCGTCGGGTGGGGCGAGGCGACCTGCGAGGGCCGTTCCGAGACGGTCCGCACCGCCGTCGACCAGCTCTCCGAGCTCCTCCTCGGCGAGGACCCGCTGCGCATCGAGGACCACTGGCAGGTGCTCACCAAGGGCTCCTTCTACCGTGGAGGCCCCATCCTCGCCAGCGCCGTCGCGGGCCTTGACCAGGCCCTGTGGGACATCGCGGGCAAGCACTTCGACGCGCCGGTCCACCAGCTCCTCGGGGGTCCCGTCCGGGACCGCATCCGGGTCTACGGCTGGGTGGGCGGCGACGAGCCGGGCGAGGTGGCGGACCAGATCGCAGCCCAGCTCGAGGTGGGCCTGACCGCTGTCAAGATGAACGCGTCCGGGAAGATGTCGCCGCACGGGAGCGTCTCCGAGCTCGACGGGGTGGTGCGGCGCGTTGCCGCGGCCCGCGAGGTGCTCGGCCCGGACCGCGATGTCGCGGTCGACTTCCACGGGCGCTTCACCCTCGCGACCGCCCGCCGGGTCGCCTCGCTCCTGGACGAGCTCCACCCGTTCTTCCTCGAAGAGCCCGTGGTCCCGGAGAACTCGCACCTCATCGGCCGGCTCACCGACTCGACCACGATCCCCGTGGCCACGGGGGAGAGGCTGTACTCGCGGCAGGAGTTCCTCCCCGTGCTGCAGGCGGGGATCGCGGTCGCGCAGCCGGACCTGAGCCACGCGGGCGGCATCACCGAGGTGCGCAAGATCGCGGCGCTCGCGGAGACGTTCGACGTCCAGCTCGCCCCGCACTGCCCGCTCGGGCCCCTCGCGCTCGCGGCCTGCCTCCAGGTCGGCTTCTCGACGCCGAACTACCTGATCCAGGAGCAGAGCATCGGCATCCACTACAACCAGGGCGCCGAGGTCCTGGACTATGTGCTGGACAAGACGCCGCTGCGCTTCGTGGACGGATCCATCGAGCGGCTCACGGGCCCTGGCCTGGGCCTCGAGATCGACGAGGCCGCCGTGCGCGACGCGGACCGCCGCGGCCACGCCTGGCGCGGGCCGGTGTGGAGGCACCCGGACGGGGCCTTCGCCGAATGGTGACCTGCCGCCCCCTGACCTTCCACGAAAGGCGCCCATGACGACTCTGGACATCCCCACGCTCCTGGACGCTGTCCGCACCAGCCGGGTCGTCGCCGTCGTGCGCGGGGACTCCGCCGAGCACGCCGCCGACGCCGCCCGCATCCTCTTCCGGGAGGGCATCCGGCTCGTGGAGATCGCCATGACGACGCCTGAGACGCCGTCGGCGATCGCCGCCGTCGCGCCCAGCGTTCCCATGGGCTCCTATCTCGGCGCCGGGACCGTCATGACCCCGCAGGACGTGGACGTGGTCGCTGCCGCCGGCGCGTCGTTCATCGTCACGCCGAGCGTCTCGGCGTCCGTCGCCCACGCCGTGGACCGGGGCATCCCGGTGCTCGCCGGCGCCTTCACGGCTACGGAAGCCTACGAGGCGTGGCGCCAGGGCGCGGCCGCGGTCAAGCTGTTCCCGGCCTCCGCGGTGGGGCCGGGATACCTCAAGGCACTCGCTGACCCGTTCCCGCAGATCCCCTTCCTGGCGGTCGGCGGCATGGGGCTGGCCGAGCTCCCGCAGTACGTCGCCGCCGGGGCGCTCGGCATCGGCGCGGGAGGCCCCCTCGTGGGCGACGGCGCCCGGGGCGGCGACCCGGAGGCGCTCGCGGAGCGGGCGCGGGCCTTCGTGGCCGCTGCCGCGGCACTCGACGGGTCCTGACACGGCACCGAACGGCAAACGGTTGCCTCTGCGTGCTCCGCGTCACTAGCGTGGTGCCATGCCCACTGACGCGCCTCCCCCGCCCCCGTCCGACTCCCTCCGCTCCGCAGTCGTCGGGTGCGGGGACATCTCAGCCCAGCACATCGCGGCGATCGCCGCGCTGGCCGAGAGCGGGTACGCGAGGCTCGCCGCCGTCGTCGACCGCGACCCGGGGCGCCGCCGGGCTGCGGCCGAGACGAACGGCGTCCCTGCGTTCGCGAGTCTCGGCGAGCTGCTGGCTGAGGGGGCGGTCGACGTCGTGCACCTCTGCACCCCCCATGGCGACCACGCGGCTCTCGCAGAGCAGGCACTCGCCGCCAGCGTGCACGTCCTGACGGAGAAGCCGGTGGCGCACACGCTCGGGGATGCCGAGGCGCTCACCTCGGCGTCAGACCGCGCGTGGGCGGCCGCCGGCACGCAGCTCGGGGTGTGCTTCCAGAACCGCTACAACGCCCCGGTGGTGGCCCTGCGCAGGCTCGTGCGAGACGGGGGCCTCGGCGGCATCCTCGGGGCGCAGGCCACGGTCATGTGGCACCGCCCGCCGTCCTACTACGAGGCGCGCCCGTGGCGCGGCACGTGGTCAGGCAGCGGCGGGGGGCTCCTCATGAACCAGGCCATCCACACCCTCGACCTCCTCCAGTGGCTCGTGGGGCCGGCGCAGGTGGTGGACGGGCGCGCCTCGACGCGCGCCCTTCAGGGGGTGATCGAGGTCGAGGACACCGCGGACATCCTCCTCGAGCATGCCGCGCACGACGGCGCCGCCGTCCGCAGCGTCTTCTTCGCCACCAACGCGAACGCCGTCAACGCGCCCGTGACCCTCGACATCCAGACCGAGCGGGCGGAGCTGTCCCTCCGAGGCGCCCTCACCGTGCGCCATGCGGACGGCCGAGTAGAGGTGGTCGAGGAGGCCGGGGTGCTCCCGGGAGAGCGCAGCTACTGGGGAGCCTCGCACCAGCTCCTCATCGCCGACTTCTACCGGGCGGTGGCGGCGGGCGAGCGCTTCTGGATCGGCGCCGAGGAGGCGACTGCCTCCCTGCGGCTCATCAAGGACGTGTACGCGCGCTCGTACCCCCACGGCGAGTGGGTCTGAATCCGGCAACTGTTGGCAAACGTTTACCGTGCGTTGCTGCCCGCGCCTAGAGTGGATGCACGTGTGACCGCCGCCACTGCGGCGGCAGGTGAGAGCGATTGAGGAGAACCATGGCCACGATCGGCGTGCAGGCAATGATGCTCAAGGAGAGCTTCGCGGACATCGGCCCCTTCGAGACCCTCCGCAAGGTCGCGGACATCGGATACCGCGCCGTGGAGGTGTCCCAGATCCCGATGGACCGGGAGAACGTCGCCGAGCTCGAACGCTCGCGCAGGGAGCTCGGCATCGAGTTCGCGGCGCTCTCCGCCCAGCTCGACGGCGAGCCGGGAGCGACGCCGTACCCGCTCGCCTCCGATGTCGAGCGCGCGGCGGAGGACTGCAGGCGGCTCGGGACGGACATGCTGCGGATCGGCATGCTCCCCATGTCCGAGCTGCGCAGCGAGGCACGGGTTGTCGACTACGCGAAGCGCGTGGAGAAGGCCGCGCAGGCGCTCGCGGACCACGGCGTCACCCTGTACTACCACAACCACCATGTCGACTTTGCCAGGATGGGCGGCCGCTACGTCATGGACATCCTGGCCGAGGAGGCCCCCAGCATCGGGCTCGAGGTGGACGTCCACTGGGTCCAGCGCGGCGGCCTCGACCCCGTCCGCACGCTGCAGAAGTACGCTGGCCGCACGGCGATGGTGCACCTGAAGGACTACCGGATCGGCGCCCTGTCCGAGGAGGGCATCGCCGCCTACGAATCCGGCGATTCCACCGCCTTCCAGAGCCACTTCAAGGATGTGGTCCAGTTCGCCGAGGTGGGCGAGGGGAACCTCGACTTCGCCGCGATCGTGCCCGCCGCCATCGACGCCGGCGCCCGCTACCTCCTGGTCGAGCAGGACCTGCTCTACGGGCGCACGGTCTTCGAGGCCCTGACCACCTCCCACGACAACCTCGTCGCCCTCGGTTTCGGCGACCTCTTCTGATCAACTCCTGATCAACTTCTGATCAACACCCACTTCTGATCCGCACCGACAAGGAGCACGCAGCATGAGCAGGAAAGTCCGCCTCGGGATCATCGGGTTCGGCAACCAGGGCAGCCAGTACGCGAGGCTCGTCGCCGACGGGCGCGTGGGCAACATCGAGGTCACGGCCATCGCCGACATCGATCACGCCCGGCGCGAGCTCGCCGCCCAGCAGCATCAGGGCGTCACGCTGTTCGAGGACCATCTGTCGATGCTCGACTCCGGCGAGGTCGAGGCCGTCGTCACGACCGTGCCCCATTACCTCCACCCGGTCATGGGCATCCAGGCGCTCGAGCGGGGCCTCCACGTCCTCGTGGAGAAGCCTGCGGGCGTCTACACGAAGCAGGTCCGCGAGCTCAACGAGTTTGCCGCCTCGAAGCCCGAGCTGACGTTCGCGATCATGTTCAACCAGCGCACCAACCCGCTGTACCGCCGGCTCAAGGAGATCGTGGATTCCGGCGAGATCGGCGCGATCCGCCGCACGAATTGGATCATCACCACCTGGTACCGGCCGCAGGCGTACTACGACCAGAGCGCCTGGCGGGCCACGTGGGGCGGCGAGGGCGGAGGCGTGCTGGTCAACCAGGCCCCGCACCAGCTCGACCTGTGGCAGTGGATCTGCGGCGTGCCCCAGAAGGTCTTCGCGAAGGCAGCCTTCGGCTTCCGCCGGGCCATCGACGTCGAGGACGAGGTCGTCGCCGTCGTCGACTACGGCGGCGGCGCGACAGGGACCTTCACCACCGCGACCCACGAGCTCGTGGGCACCGACCGGTTCGAGATCTCCGGGGACAAGGGCAAGATCGTCGTCGACGGCTCCACGACCGCCGTCGTCACCCGTTTCCGCCACTCCGAGCAGGAGGTCAGCGCGGGCATCCCGCCCGAGGAGATCTGGAAGATGACCAGCGACCAGTTCGACCCGGACGAGTACTACACGCAGGAGACGCTCGAGTTCGACACCGCATGGGGTGGCCAGCACGCGGCCGTCCTGGAGAACTTCGCCGCGAACATCCTCGACGGCACCCCGCTCATCGCGCCGGGAAGCGACGGCATCCTCGGCGTCCGGCTGGCCAACGCAATCCACCTCTCGGCGTGGACCGGCAGGGAGGTCCCCATGGACTTCGACGAGGACGAGTTCCTGGCCGAGCTGAACAAGAAGATCGCCGAAGAAGGCAAGTTCCCCCAGCAGCCCTGACCGCCAGGCCGGGCCGGCCAGCCCGAACGGCGCGGCCAGCCCGGCCCCGCGAAGTCCCTCAGGCCTTCGCGGGGCCAGTCGATGCCCGGATCTGCAGGTGCGTGGGCATGACGGCGAGCTTGCGCGGCATGCCGCCGCGGAGCGGGTCGAGCTGGGCCAGGAGCATGGACACCGCGGTACGGCCCGCCTGCTCGATCGGCGATGCGATCGTGGTCAGCGGAGGGTTGCAGAAGTCCGCGCCGAAGATGTCGTCGCAGCCCACGATGCTCACGTCCTCGGGCACGCGCACGCCGCGCTCGCGGAAGCGCTGGAGCATGCCGATCGCAATGAGGTCGTTGAAGGCGATGAGCGCCGTCGCACCCGTGCGCAGCGCGGCGTCGGCCGCGGCTGCCCCGGATGACGTCTTGGGGGAGTAGGGTCCGATCCGCGTCACCTCCATGCCGCGCCGGGAGGCTGCCTCCTCGATCGCCTTCCACCGGCGGTGGGTCGACCAGGAACTGGTGGGTCCGCCCACGTACGTCACCTTGGTGTGGCCGAGCGAGGCGAGGTGCTCGAGAGCCTGCACCATGGCGCCGGGGGTGTCGATGAGCACGGTGGGCGCGTCCGCCGTCGCGCGGTTGATCGTGACGAGCGGCTGCTGGCGCGCGGCCTCGGCGAGCTGCGCGTCCGTGAGGCGCGACGCCGCGAGGATGATCCCGTCCGCCGTTCGGCGGAGCCTGCGCAGCGCCTCGAGCTCGACGTCGGTCGCCTCCTCGGTGTCGACGAGCAGCTGGGTGTACCCCGAGGCTTTGAGCTGGTTCTGCGTGCCCCGGATGATGTCGAAGTAGAACGGGTTGGTCACGTCGGGCACGAGGACGGCGATGGCGCCGGTCCGCCCCGAGCTGAGCCCGCGGGCCTGGGAGCTCGGGACATAGTGGAGCTCGGCGGCGATCTTCTCGATGCGCTCCCGGGTGCGCGCGTTGACCCGCTGGGGGTTCGACAGCGCCCGCGAGACGGTCGACGTCGCGACGCCGGCGCGCTCAGCGATGTCGCGGATCGTGGGCAGGCGCTCCGGGTCGGAGGACGCGGGCGGAGCGGACGAGGCGGTCATGGCATCCATTGTGACCGGTACTGGCAAATTTTGGCAATCGCTTGCCGTTGCGGATTTTCCATTCCTAGACTCAAGGGCATGTGGCGATGGGCCGTGAGCAGGATCACAGTCGCCAACGGCGCGCACCGTACTCAAGGAGGAGACACATGCGAATCCGAACCACAGCCAAGGTGGCCTCGCTGGCCACGCTCGCAGCGCTCGCACTGGCTGCGTGCGGGGCGGGGTCGTCGTCGTCGGGGGACAGCGGGAGTCCCGCCGCCGTCGACGGGAAGGGCAAGACCCTCAGCGTCCTCGTCAACACCAACACGCTCTACCCGGAGCAGCAGAAGCAGTGGTTCTCGGACATGGCCACGAAGTTCAAGGCCAAGACCGGCGCGGACCTGAAGTACGAGACCTTCACCTCCGCCAACGAGGAGCTCCAGCGCATCCAGACGTCGGTCGTGTCCGGCCAGGGCCCGGACGTCTACTCCCTCGGGACCACCTTCACGCCGACCGCCGTCGCCACCGGCGCCTTCGTGCAGCTCGGCGACGACGAGTGGAAGAAGATCGGCGGCAAGGACCGCTTCAACAAGGCCACCCTCGGCATCTCGGGGCCGAGCGACAAGAAGCTCTTCGGCGTCCCGTTCGTCTCGCGTCCTTTCGTCATGGCCTACAACAAGGAGATCCTCGCGGCCGCCGGCATCGACAAGCCTGCGACCACGTGGGACGGGCTCCTCGAGCAGGCCAAGAAGACCACTGACGCCTCCAAGGGCCAGTACGGCCTCGCGATCTCCTACAAGGACAACTTCGACCCGTGGAAGTTCGTCTGGGCGATGTCGGTCCAGGCGGGCAACAAGATCGTCGACGGCGACAAGGCCAAGCTCGACGACCCGGCCGTGAAGAAGGCCTACGAGACCTACTTCGGCTGGGTGACGAAGGACAAGGTCGTCAACCCCGCGGCCGTGGGCTGGAGCAACAGCCAGGCGCTCGCGGAGTTCGCCGCCGGCAAGGCCGCGTTCTTCCCGATGACCACGTCCAACTCCATCCCGACGCTCGACAAGTCCCCGCTCAAGGACAAGTACGAGTACGCGATCATGCCGGTCGCGGCCCCCGGCGACTCCTCGCCGAAGGACGGCGGCACACCTGCCGCGTCAATCCTCTCGGGGGACAACATGGTGGTCGCCGACTACTCGAAGAACAAGGACCTCGCCTACGCCTACATGGAGATGGTGACCTCGAAGGACGAGCAGCTGAACTACCAGAAGACGTTCGGCGATCTCCCCGCCAACGCCGAGGGCCTCAAGTCGCTCTCGAGCGCACCGCACATGGCGGCCATCACCGAAGCCGCAGAGAAGTCGTTCGCCACCCCGTTCACCGGGGCGTGGGGCGACATCCAGCTCGCCCTCCTCAACGTCACCGTGCAGAGCGTCCCTGACCTCGCGGCCGGCAACGTGCCCGAGGCCACGCTGAACCAGCGCCTCAAGGACGCCCAGGACAAGGCGCAGTCGTCCCTCGACCGCGCCGGGAAGCAGTGACCGGGTGACCGCCATGTCCACCGAATCCATCAAGCGCCCCCTGCCCGCCGCGCACGCGACGGGCAGGGGCCCCGCCCCTGACCCCGCGGCCCGCAAGGGCCTGTCGCGCCGCAACCGCCCCCTCTGGATGCTCATCCCGGGCGGGGTGCTCATGGCCATCGTCATCATCGTCCCGATGGTCCTGGGCGTGTGGATGTCCCTCCTGGACCTCGACCAGTACTCGCTGCGCAAGTGGCTCTCCGCGCCGTTCATCGGCATCGAGAACTACGTCGAGGCCATCACGCAGTCGGGACTGCTGCGCTCGGTCTGGCTCAGCCTCTCGTACTCCCTCATCGCGATGGTCGTGACGGTCCCGCTCGGCGTCGCTGCCGCCGTCGCCACCCAGAACTCCTTCCGCGGACGCGCCGTCATCCGCTCGATCTTCCTGGTCCCCTACGTCCTGCCGACGTTCGTGGTCGCCACGGTGTGGCGGACGATGTTCCAGCCGGGCAGCGTGGTGGACAACGCCCTGCACGGCGTCGGCATCGAGGCCGGCCTGTGGCTCAACGGGCCTAACACCTACTGGGCCCTCGTGTTCGTCCAGATCTGGGCGTCGTGGCCGTTCATCTACCTCCTCGCCCTCGCCGGCCTGCAGTCCGTGGACCACGAGGTGCACGAGGCGGCGGCCCTCGACGGCGCGCTCTGGTGGAAGAAGCTACGCTACGTCGTCTTCCCCTACCTCAAGGGCCCCCTCTCGCTCGCGTTCCTCATCGGGATGCTGCACCACATCAACAACTTCACCCTCCCGTTCGTGCTCTTCGGCATCCCAGCCCCCCACGACATCGAGGTCCTGCCGATCCTGACCTACGTGACGAGCTTCCAGAGCTTCCGCTTCGGGCTCTCGGCCGCGATGGCGGTCGTCTCGCTGGTCCTCATCGCCATCCCCCTGTTCATCTACCTGCGCGCCGTCCGGCTCGACGACGGCGAGAGCGGAGGCCGCAAGTGAGCGCCACCCTCGACGTCCCCGCCATCGGGACGCCCGACACGGTCGACCGTCCCGGTTCGCGCCAGCAGAGGGAGGTCACGCGCCTGCTGCCCACGTGGCTGCTCGCGTTCGTGGTCGCCGCGCTGTGCGCGTTCATCCTCGTCCCGATGCTGTACGTGTTCCTCGCCTCGCTGAACAACGACCTCAGCGTGGCCCGCGGTGACTTCTGGCCCGAGACGTTCAGCCTGGAGAACTACTCGAAGATCTGGACGAGCGTCGGCCTCGCGAACGGCCTGATGAACTCGGTGATCGTCGCAGGCCTCACGGCCATCGTCTCGGCGATGCTCGCCGTCGCCACCGCGTACGTCCTGGTCCGGTACGAGTTCCGGGGGCGGCTCACGATGCTCCGGGGCCTCCTGGGCCTCCAGAGCATCCCGGGCACGCTCCTCGTGCTCCCGGTGTTCGTCCTGTACGCCTCCGCAGCGACGGTGCTCGGGATCCAGATCATCGGCACGTACTGGGGACTCTTCCTCACCTACCTCACGTTCGCCCTGCCGTTCTCCACGTGGGTCATGGTCACCTACCTCCGCGGGCTCCCGCGCGAGCTCGAAGAGGCGGCGAGGATCGACGGCGCGAGCAACATGGGCATCCTGACGAGGATCATCCTCCCGCTGAGCTGGCCGGGCATCATCGTCTCTGGCATCTTCGCGTTCCTGCTCGGGTGGAACGACGTGCTCTTCGCCTCGGTCATGACCCGGCCCGAGACGCAGACCGCGGCAGTGGCACTGCAGATCTTCGCCACGAGCACCGAGAGCGGCGCTGTCCCGTACTACGGCCAGATGATGGCGAGTGCCCTCGTGTGCGCCGCGCCCGTAGTGCTCCTGTACCTGTTCTTCCAGCGCTATCTAGTCGGCGGCCTGACCGCCGGGGGAGTGAAGTGACCGTGACCGAACCATCTGCCACCGCACCGACCGGCACCGTCCGCTGGGACCTCTCCGGCTTCGGCGACGAGATCGACGCCGACCCCCGCGTCCAGGCGGCCGTCATGCGGGCCCTCGGCGCGAGCCACATCGAGGTCCGCAGCGCGTGGGGCACCAACATCGTGGACCTGTCCGAGAAGCAGCTCGCGGAGCTGAAGGCCGTCCTCGACGAGGCGGCCCTCAAGGTGTCCGCGATCGCCTCCCCGATCGGCAAGGTCGACGTCGCGCTCCCGGTCGAGCACGAGGTCGAGCGACTCGGCCGGGCCCTCCGCGCCGCGGAGGTCCTCGGCGCGCCCTACATCCGCATCTTCTCCTTCTACTACGAGGGCAAGGAACCGGAGGACGTCCGCGACGCCGTCATCGAACGCATGACGGCGCTCGCCCGCCGCGCCGAGGGCACGGGCGTCACGCTCGTGCACGAGAACGAGAAGGACATCTTCGGGGACATCCCCGAGCGCGTCCACGACCTGGTCACGGCCGTGGACTCCCCGGCCCTCAAGCTCGCGTGGGATCCGGCGAACTTCGTCCAGGTGGGCGTCAAGCCCTTCACGCAGGGCTATGAGCTCCTACGCCCGCATGTGGTCTACCTCCAGGTGAAGGACGCCCTGTTCGCCGACGGCACCGTGGTCCCGGCCGGCGAGGGCGACGGCGAGGTGCTCGCCACCGTCGAGGCCCTGCGCGACAGCGGGTACACCGGCTTCGCCTCGCTCGAGCCGCACCTGGCGGAGGGCTTCGCCCTCGGGGGCTTCAGCGGGCCCTACGCGTTCGGCGTCGCCGCCCGGGCCTTCGCCAAGGTCCTCGCGAGCGCGGGCGTCGAGGCCAACTGACCACTGTCGACGACACGAGAAGAAGAGGCACCATGACTGAGTCGATCGCGGCCAACCCGGACCGCCTGCTCCCCGCCGACCCGGGCACCCGCGCGATCGCGCGGGAGCTGCTGGCCGACGTCGAGAACCTCCCGATCATCTCCCCGCACGGACACGTTCCCGCGGAGATGCTCGCCGAGGACACGCCGTTCCCCGACCCGACGGCACTCCTCGTGAGCCCGGACCACTACGTCACCCGCCTCATCCACGCCAACGGCACGCCGCTGGACCAGCTGCGCGTCGGCGGGACAGCGGAGGTCGACTCCCGTACCGCGTGGCGGAAGTTCGCCGAGGCGTGGCCCCTCTTCGACGGCACGGCCTCCGGCTACTGGCTCCGCAGCGAGTTCGAGCACGTCTTCGGCCTGTCCGCGGAGACGGTGGACTCCTTCGGGGCGGACACTGCGGACGCCGTCTACGACGCGATCGCGGGCAAGCTCGCGGAACCGTCGTTCCGGCCGCGCCAGCTGTTCAAGGACTTCGGCATCGAGGTCCTCGCCACGACCGACGACCCGCTCGACTCGCTCGAGGCCCACACCCTCCTGGCCAAGGACGAGACGTTCGCCGGGCGCGTCCTGCCGACCTTCCGCCCCGACCCGTACCTCAACATCGCGCATCCCGAGTGGGCCGAGCGCGTGGACCGGATCACCGCGGAGGCGGGCGACGGCGTCGAAGGCTATGCGGGCTACCTGCGCGCGCTCGAGAACCGCCGGCGGTACTTCGTGGAGCACGGGGCGGTGTCCGCGGACCACGGCGTCCGCACACCGCTCACGCTCAAGCTCGCGCGTGCCGAGGCCGAGGCACTCTTCGCCAAGGCCCGCCGCGGCGAGGCCACCGCTGCCGACCGCGACGCGTTCGAGGGCCACATGATGTACGAGATGGCCCGCATGAGCGTCGAGGACGGACTCGTCATGACGGTCCACCCCGGCTCCTTCCGCAACCACCACACCGCGACCTTCGAGAGGTTCGGGGCGGACACCGGCCACGACATCCCCTTCGCGATCGGCTACACCGAGGGCATCCGGGCGCTCCTGCAGGACTTCGGGACGGCCAAGGACTTCCACCTGGTCCTCTTCACGCTGGACGAGACGGTGTTCAGCCGCGAGCTCGCCCCGCTCGCCGGGTTCTACCCGTCGGTGTACGTCGGCGCGCCGTGGTGGTTCCTCGACGCCCCCGACTCGATCCAGCGGTTCCGCTCCGCCGTGACCGAGACGACCGGCTTCACCCGCACGTCCGGCTTCATCGACGACACCCGCGCCTTCTGCTCGATCCCCGCCCGCCACAACATGAGCCGCCGCGTGGACGCGAGCTTCCTCGCGCGCCTCGTGGCCGAGCACCGCATCACCGAGTCGCGGGCCCACGAGATCATCCGCGACCTCGTCGACGGATCACCGCGCCGCGTCTTCAAGCTGTAGAGGAGTACGACCATGTCCGAGAAGACTGCCGCCGCGCCGCAGGGTGCGGCCCAGACCGGGGAGCCGCTTCCGCTGCTCGGCCGCAAGGGCGTGCCCGCGCCCCCGGTGCGGATCGTGCACCTGGGGCTGGGCGCGTTCCACCGCTCGCACCAGGCCTGGTTCACCGCCCACGCCTCGGACGCCGCGGAGTGGGGCATCGCCTCATTCACGGGCCGCCGCCCCGACGCGGCCGTGACGCTCGCCGCCCAGGACGGGCTCTACACGCTCGTCGAGCGCGGGGGCGACGGCGACCGGTTCGAGGTGGTCGGCTCGATCGCCGAGGCGGTCGACGGCGCCGACGTCGCCCGGCTCAACGGACTCCTCTCCTCGCCCAGCACCGCGATCGTGACCCTGACCGTCACCGAGGCGGTCTACGAGAAGGACGACGCCGACTCGCCCCTCGGGCGGCTCGTGCGAGGCCTCGCGGCGCGGCGGGACGCGGGAGCCGGGCCGATCGCCGTCGTGAGCTGCGACAACGTGGCCGGCAACGGAGAGGTCGCCGAGGCGGCCGTGTGCCGGATCGCGGAGGGGATCGACGTCGGCCTGGCGGGCTGGGTCCGCGAGCATGTGAGCTTCGTGGGGACGTCCGTGGACAGGATCACGCCGCGGACGACTCCGGAGGATGTCGCCGAGGTGGCCGCCCAGTGCGGCTACCGGGACGAGTCCCCGGTGGTCGCCGAGCCGTTCGCGAACTGGATCCTCTCGGGCGAGTTCCCCGCCGGCCGCCCCCGCTGGGAGGATGCCGGTGCCCAGTTCGTCGACGACATCGAGCCGTTCGAGAACCGGAAGCTGTGGCTCCTGAACGGGGCGCACTCGCTCCTGGCCTACGCGGGCCAGCTCCGCGGCCACGCGACGGTGGCCGAGGCGCTCGCGGATCCAGAGTGCCGCCAGGCGATGGAGGCGTTCTGGGACGAGGCCGAGCGGCACCTGACGCTCCCGGAGCTGGGCGTCCCGGCGTACCGGCAGGCGCTCCTGGACCGCTTCGCCAATCCGCGGATCGCGCACCACCTTGCCCAGATCGCGGCCGACGGGACGACCAAGCTGCGCATGCGCGCGGTGCCGGTCCTGGCCGCGGAGCAGGCGGACGGGCGCAGCGGGGTGGCTGCGGCGCGCATGATCGCTGCGTGGATGGACTTCGTCGCTGCCTCGGCGAGCAGCGGAGCGGACTTCCAGGATCCGCTGAAGGAGCAGATCCTCGCTGCCGTCGGCCTCGAGGGACGCGACCGGACGGCGGCGCTCCTTGGGCTGGTCGCCCCGGAGCTCGTCGACGATTCGCCCGTCGTGGACCGCATCGACGCCCTGCGGGGCTCGTTGACCCGCTCCTGACAGGGCGGCACAAAGTTGGCAATTTGCTGCAACCGATTGCCATACCTGTTGCACCCGTTCTAGGCTGGAAGAAGCAGCTGACGCTGACGCAGCCCTGTAGTCCCCGCAGTGAAAGGAAGCGACGATGAAGATCGTCTCCGCCGAAGTCTTCGTGACGAGCCCGACGCGCAACTTCGTGACCCTGAAGATCACCACCGACGAGGGCATCACGGGCATCGGCGATGCGACGCTCAACGGGCGCGAGCTCGCCGTGGCCGCGTACCTCAAGGAGCACGTCGCCCAGCTTCTCGTGGGCCGGGACCCGCATCGCATCGAGGACACGTGGCAGTTCCTCTACCGCTCCTCGTACTGGCGCCGCGGCCCGGTGACGATGGCCGCGATCGCCGCCGTGGACATGGCCCTGTGGGACATCAAGGGCAAGGTCGCCGGCCTGCCCGTCTACCAGCTCCTCGGCGGAGCGTCGCGCAATGGGCTGCGGGCGTACGGCCACGCCTCGGGCACCGACATCCCCTCGCTCTTCGACTCCATCCGGGAGCACCTCGAGCTCGGCTACAAGTCGATCCGCGTCCAGACCGCCATTCCGGGCATCAAGGCCGTCTACGGCGTCGCCGCCCAGGCGCAGTCCTCGGGCGAGCGCTACGACTACGAGCCGGCCGGCCGCGGTGCCTACCCGCAGGAGGAAGACTGGGACACGCGGGCCTACCTGCGCCACCTTCCCACCGTCTTCGAGGCCGTCCGGAACGAGTTCGGCCCCGAGATCCCCCTCCTGCACGACGGCCACCACCGCATGACTCCCATCCAGGCGGCCAAGCTCGGCAAGGCACTCGAGCCCTACGACCTGTTCTGGCTCGAGGACTGCACCCCTGCGGAGAACCAGGAGGCCCTCCGCCTGGTCCGCCAGCACACGACGACGCCGCTCGCCATCGGCGAGATCTTCAACACCGTGTGGGACTTCCAGACGCTCATCAAGGAGCAGCTGATCGACTACGTGCGCGCGGCCTCCACTCACTTCGGCGGCATCTCGCCGCTGAAGAAGGTCATGGACTTCGCGGCGCAGTACCAGATCAAGTCCGGCTTCCACGGCCCGACCGACATCTCCCCGGTCGGCTTTGCCGCGCAGCTGCACGTGGGCCTCGCGATCCACAACTACGGGATCCAGGAGTACATGCAGCACTCCGAGAAGACCAACACCGTCTTCGAGCAGTCCATGACGTTCGCGGACGGCTACCTGCACCCGGGCGACAAGCCGGGACTCGGCGTCGAGTTCAACGAGGAGGCGGCGAACTCGTTCCCGTACCAGCAGGCCTACCTGCCGTACAACCGCCTCATCGACGGCACCGTCCACGACTGGTGACCCGCGACGTGACCGGCACTGCTGAGCCCGTGTTCCGGGTGATTGCCATGGGCGTCTCCGGCTCGGGCAAGAGCACCGTCGGCGAGCTCCTCGCAAAGGAGCTCGGCGGTGAGTTCTTCGACGGCGACGACCTCCACCCAGCGGCCAACGTCGCCAAGATGGCCGCGGGGATCCCGCTGGACGACGCCGACCGCGCACCGTGGCTTCGCGCCGTCGCCGAGCGCCTGGCCGCCGGGGAGGGGACCACGGTGGTCGGCTGCAGCGCGCTCAAGCGCTCCTACCGGGACATCATCCGGGCAAGGGTCCCCGAGGTCGCCTTCGTTCACCTGCACGGCAGCCGCGAACTGCTCGCGGAGCGCATGGCCCGGCGGAGCGAGCACTTCATGCCCGTTTCGCTCCTGGAGTCGCAGCTCGCGACGCTCGAGGACCTGGGCCCGGACGAGCGGGGCGCCGTCTACGACATCGCCGAGCAGCCCGCCGAAATCGCCCAGGAGGCGGCGGAGTGGCTCCGCGCCTCCGTCTAGGGGTCACCTTCTGGAGCGGGAGTTTACCGACCGTCCGGTTGGCAAATTTTGGCAAACGATTGCCGCACGCTTGCCGCCGATCCTACGCTGGATGTGACCCCAATCCCGACGCCCAAGGACGTGCAGCGATGCTCAAGCCCCAGAACGGCCCCACCCGCGAAGTCGTGACCCTCGACGGCCTGTTCGCATTCAGGGTGGACTCCGAGAATGTCGGCCTCCGCGATGGCTGGCAGGCCAGCCCGCTGGAGACGGCGCTCGAGATGGCGGTTCCGGCCAGCTACAACGACGTCTTCGCCGACAAGTCGGTGCGAAACCACGTGGGCTGGGTCTGGTACGAGCGCGAGGTGCGCGTCCCGCGCGGCTGGGCCGGCGAGCGCATCTGGCTGCGCTTCGAGTCGGCCACCCACGGGGCTAAGGCGTTCGTGGACGGCACGCTCGTCGCCGAGCACCAGGGCGGCTACACCCCCTTCGAGGCCGAGATCACCGAGCGCGTCACGGCCGGGACGACGTTCCGGCTCACCGTCGCCGTGGACAATGAGCTGACCCAGGCCACGATCCCCCCGGGCAAGGTCGTGGTCACCGAGGCCGGCCAGCGCGCCCAGACCTACATGCACGACTTCTACAACTACGCGGGCTTGGCCCGCAGCATCCACCTCTACAGCACCCCCCAGGTGCGCGTGGAGGACGTCACGGTCGTGACCGGCTTCGAGGGAACGCCCGGGTCCGGCGCGACCGGCACCGTGGACTACCGCATCGAGCTCGACGGCGCCGCTGCCGCCGACTCCGCCGTCCGCGTCCGGGTGCTCGACGCCTCTGGCGCCGAGGTGGCCACCGCGGACGGTGCGTCGGGCACTGTGGCGATCCCCGACGTCGTGCTCTGGCAGCCCGGCAGGGGGTACCTGTACAGCCTCGTCGCCGAGGCCGTGGATGCCTCGGGCGAGCTCGTGGACTCCTACACCCAGCCGTTCGGCGTCCGTACGGTCGAGGTCCGCGGGGCGGAGTTCCTCATCAACGGCGAGCCGTTCTACTTCACGGGCTTCGGGATGCACGAGGACCATGCGGTGATCGGCAAGGGCTACAGCGCCGCGCACATGGTCAACGACTTCTCGCTGCTGGAGTGGATTGGGGCGAACTCCTTCCGCACCTCGCACTACCCGTACTCCGAAGAGATCATGGACTTCGCGGACCGCCACGGCATCGTCGTGATCGACGAGACGCCCGCCGTCGGCCTCAACGCGGACTTCGCCGGGTTCTTCGGCACCGGCGCGAAGAAGACCTACGATCCGGACTTCGTCAGCGACGAGACCGCAGCCTCCCATCGCCAGGTCATCGAGGAGCTCATCGCCCGCGACAAGAACCACCCCTCCGTGGTCATCTGGTCCATCGCCAACGAGCCCCAGTCCTCGGAGGAGGGTGCCCGCGAGTACTTCGCGCCGCTCGCCCAGCTCGCCCGGGACCTCGACCCGACGCGGCCGGTCGGCTTCGTCAACGTCATGTTCGACAACGCCGAGAAGGACATCGTCACGGACCTCTTCGACGTGATCATGCTCAACAGGTACTACGGCTGGTACGTCAACACGGGAGACCTCGCCTCCGCGGAGAAGGCCCTCGAAGCCGAGCTGCGCGCGTGGGAGTCCAAGTACGGCAAGCCCATGATCATGACCGAGTACGGCGCGGACACCCTCGCCGGGTTCCACTCGCTCTACGATGCACCGTGGAGTGAGGAGTACCAGGCGGACTTCCTCGACATGTACCACCGCGTGTTCGACCGCGTCGGCGCCATGGTGGGCGAGCACGTCTGGAACTTCGCCGACTTCGCCACGTCCAACGGCATCATGCGCGTGGACGGCAACAAGAAGGGCGCCTTCACGCGCGACCGCCGCCCCAAGACGGCCGCCTTCAGCCTCCGCAAGCGCTGGAGCGAGATCCCCAACAGGAAGCCGCAGGCCAAGTAGGGCCTGGAGAGCACGACAAGGACCATGACAATGACGTCTTCGACCACGGCACCGGCCAAGGGCCCGGGCAAGCTGCCTCTCACGTCGATCATCGGCTACGGGGCCGGCGACGCCGCGAACAACCTCGCGTTCACCACGACGGTGATGTTCCTGCTCGTCTACTACACGGACGTCGCCGGGATCTCGGCCGCCGCGGCGGGCACCCTCTTCCTCGTGGTGCGCGTGTTCGACGCCTTCGCGGACCTCTTCGCGGGCCGGCTGGTGGACGGCACCTACACGAAGCGGTGGGGCAAGTTCCGCCCGTTCATCCTCTTCGGGTCGCTGCCGCTCATGGTGCTGACGTTCCTGAACTTCCACATCCCCCAGATCGGGGAGGGCGGCAAGCTCGCGTACGCGTACATCCTGTACGCGGCCATGGGCCTGGCCTACTCCCTCGTGAACATCCCCTTCGGCTCGATGGCCGCCTCGATGACGCAGCTGCCCAAGGAGCGGGCCAAGCTCGCCTCGGCGCGCACGATCGGCGCGCTGATGGTCTCCTCGGCGCTCGGCATCTTCGTGGCACCGCTGCTCAAGGCCGGCGCCGACCTCCAAGCCGTCTTCACGACCCTCACCATCGTGTTCATGGTCGTGGGCGTCGCGCTGTACCTGTTCACGTTCTTCACCGCGCGGGAGCGCGTGGTCCGCGAGGTCCCGAAGGTCTCGTTCAAGCAGAGCATGGCCACGCTCAAGGGCAACAAGCCGCTGCTCATGCTGTGCCTCTCCTCGCTGCTGTTCCTCTCGGGGCAGCTCTCCCTCACCACGGTGCAGCTGTACTACTTCCGCGACGCGCTGCGGCACCTCGAGCTCGTCCCGGTGCTCGCGATCGTGCAGCTCATCGAGACGTTCGTGCTCTCGGCCATCGTCCCGCCGCTCGTGCAGCGCGTGGGCAAGCGCCCCCTGTACATCGCGCTGACCGGCGTCACGCTGGTGGGCGGTCTCATCATCATGTTCGCGCCCGTCTCCGTCGTGTGGCTCGGCTTCGTCGGCTTCGCCGTCGCCATGGCGGGCATCGCCGGCGTCAACATCCTGGTGTGGGCCCTCGAGGCGGACACCGTCGAGTACGGCGAGTGGAAGACCGGTGTCCGCTCTGAGGGCATCATCTACTCGCTGTTCTCCTTCACCCGCAAGACCGGCCAGGCCGTGGGCGGCGCGCTCGCCGCCTACGTCATAGGGATCGCGGGCTACGACGGCAAGGCGGCCGAGCAGACCGCCCAGGCCGTGACGGGCATCCAGATCGCTGCGGGCCTCATCCCGGGCCTCCTCGCCGTCGCTGCCGGAGCGATCATGTTCTTCTACCAGCTCACGGACGACCGCTTCGCGAAGATCGTCGCCGAGATCCGCGAGCGGCATGTGCAGGCCGGCGCGGGCATCGGCGCCGACGCGGACACTGTCACGCGGCACTCGCAGACCGACCACTAGGCGCGGCGACCCGGCCCCAGCGCAAGGGCGGGCGACGGCGGAACCCACCTTCCGCCGTCGTCCGCCTTGTGTGTTTCCGAAATGTTTCCAGTTTGTGGCGCGTTAACTGGACATTCATCGCCCCGCTGTCTTCTATGTGTGCACTGGGGTAAACACCCGACTCAGGAAGAGGGTCAGATGGACACCATCCAGGCGGAGCATCCGCGGCCGCGTCACTTCCTCCTGCACGTGAGCGACACGCACTTGATCGGCGGAGGACTCCTTCACGGCACCCTTGACCCCGAAGACCGCCTCGAGGCGCTGTTCGGCCAGATGCGCGACGCCGCTGGCTCACCTGAGGCGATCGTCGTCACCGGAGACCTCGCGGACCGGGGCGAACCGGAGGCGTACGCCCGGCTGAAGCGCATTGCGGAGCCGGTGGCCGAGTCGCTCGGGGCGAGGCTCATCTGGGCGATGGGCAACCACGACGACCGCGCCGCGCTCCGCGAGCATCTCCTCGGCCAGCGGCCCTCCACCGAGCCGCTCGACCGCGCCTACTGGCTGAATGGCCTCCGGGTCATCACCCTCGACACCACGGTGCCCGGGAAGCACCACGGCGAGCTCGCGCCGGAGCAGCTCGAATGGCTCGCCGCGGAGCTCGAGTTCCCCGCCCCCGACGGCACGATCCTCGCCATGCACCACCCTCCCGTGCCGTGCGTCCAGGAGCTCGCCGTGCTGGTCGAGCTGCGCGGGCAGGCCGCCATCGCGGACGTCCTGCGGGGCTCCGACGTGCGTGCGATCCTCGCCGGGCATCTGCACTACTCGACGTCCGGCACCTTCGCCGGCATCCCTGTCTCGGTCGCCTCGGCCACCTGCTACACCCAGGACCTCGCCGGTGCCGTGGACCCGGAGACCGGCATCCGGCCGACGCGCGGGCGCGACGGCGCGCAGGCGTACAACCTCGTGCACGTGTACCCGGACTCCGTGGTGCATTCGGTGGTGCCGGCCGCGGGCGGCGAGACGGTGGGCCGAGAGGTGGACTCGGCCGACGTCGCGCGCATCCTCGAGGCCGCAGGCGTGGAGTTCCCCGCGGACGACGGCGCCCGGACTCGCCCCACGACGGGCATGCTCCCGATCCTGTAGCCCCCGCACTCGCCCCTCGCCCCGCCCCCGCCGGGTTTCGGGTACACATGTTCACGCCCCACGCTCATCTCGGGTACAGATGAGCCGCCCCGGGGCCTGCTCCGGGTACACCCGCGACGCCAGCTCAAGGTGGCGGGGGGGTTGCACCCTCGGCGACCGGGCGCCGTCGCGCGCTCTTTCGCGTACCCGAGACGGTGCAGAGGCGACGTACCTGTACCCGAGACGGAGGGGGCGGGGCGGTGGCTAGGGCCGCCGCTCCCAAGGCGCGGGGATGGGAAAGTACTTCTCGAGGAAGTCTGTGACGGTCTCCTGCCGCTCCTGCGCCGACACCTCCGGGAACGAGCTGTCGTTGAGGCAGAAGAAGTCCTGGTTGCGCTTCTTCAGCAGCTTCGGCAGGAGGTCGAGCCCCGAGCGCACCGTGGTGTCGACGTACAGGACCTTCGCGCCGGTCTGGGTCACGGCGCGACCGGTGAGCAGCGCGTAGTAGTGGTAGAACGAGTTCGTCACCGAGATGCTGTCCCACGTCCGGAAGCGCGCTGCCGCCGTCTTGGCGAACTCCGCGGGGAACTCCTGCTCCATCTCGAGCAGGACGCTCTTCCGCAGCGGCGCAGCCGTGTGCTCGAGGTGGCGTGTTGTGATGCGGCCGAACCGCTCGTGGAGGAGGCGCCGGTTCACGCGGGCCGCGTTCTCGTGGCCCGACCGGTCGAGGTGGTTGTCGCCGAGCCCGATCCGGGTGGACGCCTCGATGAACTTCGTGATCCCGCCGGGGGAGAAGAACATGTCCGGTCCGAGGGGGCGGCCGAAGAACATGTCGTCGTTCGAATAGAGGAAGTACTCGGACAGGCCCTCGATGTGCTGCAGCTGCGATTCGATGGCCTGCGAGTTGAACACCGGCAGGACCGAGGGGTCGCGGTAGTGGTCCTCGGCGCGCACCACCGTGATCTTCTCGTGCGCGTCGTCGAGCCACTGGGGCACCTTCGAATCCGTGCAGATGAAGATGCGCCGGATCCACGGCGCGAACATGTGCAGGCTGCGGAGCGCGTACTTGAGCTCGTCGATCTGGCGGAAGCGCGCGTCGGCGTCGTCGCCCTCGCCGAGCACGACGCCGGGCAGGAACGAGGCGCGGTACTTGCGGAACTCGGAGTCCGAGCCGTCCACCCACGAGAAGACGATGTCGATCTCGAAGTCGATGTCCGTCGCGTGGTCGGCGAACATGTTCTCGATCGTGGGCCATGTGACGCCGAACCGCTCTACCGTACCGCGAACGGCCTCCCCGGCGGGGAGGGTGCGGCGCGTGAGGGAGTTCTCGATCGGCAGCCGCAGGAGGTCGCCGTCCCACTTCCAGAGCTCGATCTGCACGCCGGTCTCGTGGCCGTACCGCAGCCCGCCCCGGGGCTCGACGCGCGGCCGGTACAGGCGGAACATGCGCGCGTGTCCCGACTCGGCGAGCTTGCCGTCCGCGACGAGCAGGGCGCGGTCCTTCCGCGCGTCCACGGTCAGGGAGTAGAAGGGCTCGTCCTGGCAGGCCTCCACGAGGGCCCGGCGGAGGGTCTTGCGGTGCGTCCAGTCGACGGCGATGACGGGCCGCGCGTCGTTGCCGCGCACGAGGAGGTACGGGATCTCGGCCCGCTCGAGCACGTCCCGGACGAACAGGAGGTCCTCGACCATCGCCTCGAGCGGCGTCTGGGTCCGGTTGACGAGGGCGTAGCCGCGCTTCGTGTCCCGGATCACGTCGTCCCGGTCCAGGAGGCGTCGGCCCGCCGCAGCAGAGGTGACCTCGAGCGCGAGCGGCGCGGCCTCCTCGGCATCGGTCGTGGCGTTGTAGACCTCGGCTGGGGTCAGGGACGTGTTCACAGGCCTCCTAGAGTGCGGGGTTAAGGCACATGATAGGCGCACGACGCCGCGCGCTCACCTCGCGCGCCCGCGCTTGGAGGGCGCGCCACTAGAATCGGAGCCATGACTGACGCCGCCACCCCGGACATCGCCGCTGCCCGCGCCCGCCTGCTCGAGCTGATCAAGGAGCTCGCCGTCGTGCGCGGGAAGGTGACCCTTTCGAGCGGCGCGGAGGCGGACTACTACGTTGACCTCCGCCGGATCACGCTCCACCACGAGGCGAGCCAGCTCGTGGGCCAGGTGATGCTGGACCTCATCGACAAGGCGGGCGTGCAGGCCGACGCCGCCGGCGGCCTCACGATGGGCGCCGACCCGGTGGGCACCGCCGTCATGCATGCCGCCCGCGAGGCTGGCCGCGCCGTCGACGCATTCGTGGTGCGCAAGGCGCAGAAGTCATACGGGATGGGCCGGCAGGTCGAGGGGCCCGGGGTCGAGGGCCGCAAGGTGGTCGTGCTCGAGGACACCTCGACGACGGGCGGCTCCGCGCTCGCCGCGGTGGAAGGCGTGCGGAACGCGGGCGGCGAGGTGACCGCCGTCGCCGTCATCGTGGACCGCGCCACCGGCGCGAAGGAGCGCATCGAGGCGGAGGCGGGCGTGCCGTACCTGTACGCCTTCGGCAAGGACGAGCTCGGGCTCGACTGATCCGGCCGGAGGCGACCTGAGGCGCGCGCTGGGGAGAGGCGGGACGTGGACCCTGCCATCCTGAGGGCTGCCCAGCGGCTCAAGGCCTTCTCCCGGCGCGCCTTCCTGGGCGGTGTGACGGCGTCGTCGCTGCTCGCCGCCGACATGTTCGTCACGCGCGAGGTGCAGAGGCAGCGCCGGCAGACAGTGGTCCTCGAGGTGGCGGACGACGCCGCGCGGCGCCGCTTCCCTGATGCCTCCTGGCTCCTGTTCCCCGGCTACAAGACGAGCTGGGAGGAGGCCCGCATCATCCTCGCCTCGCTGCGTGGCTCGCTCGCGGACCGCGGCCAGCTCGCGACGGTCGGGTACTCGAATCTGGGCCTCGACATCGACGAGATCCTCGACGCCCTGCGCGTCTACGTCCGTCAGAAGCGCCTGCGGACGCTCTACTTCTACGGCCACTCGTTCGGCGGGATGGTCGCGACGGAGGTCGCGGCACGGCTCCTGTCGCAGGACGGCGTGCAGGTCAAGGTGGTCGTCCTGGACTCGTCGCCGGCGTCCAAGTTCGACGTCCTGGACCAGGCCTGGTTCGACTCGGTGGTGCGCCTGTACGAGATCGGGGTGCGCATCCCATCCATTGTGCGGGGCGGCTACGAGTTCGGAGAACGGGTCATCAACAAGCACGAGCGCACCTGGGGCGAGATCGTGGACCAGACGCTCGAGCAGCTGTCCCCGCTCGCGCCGTCGAGCGTGCTGATCCAGTCCGAGTCGGAGTACATCTACCAGTGGGACGCGACCCGGTTCGGGGATGCGATGGGAACGGCTCAGATGGCGTTCATCGGCAACCCCTCCGACACGACCGTGTCCTACCCCTCCGCCCGCGCCCGCTGGGAGCGGTACTTCGGCCGGAACCTCGTCAGCAGCGACCTGCAGACCATCGGCGCGTTCCCGCCGCACGCGAGCCCGCAGTGGAGCGGGATCGTCTACAACCGGGCGCTCGGCCGCCTGCTGCCGCAGCTGCTTCCGCTGCCCAGGCCCACCGGAGGGGCCGGCGGCGGGGCCGCCTAGGAAGGCCGACCCCGCCGCCGTCGTGCGTGGTGGGTCAGACGGTGGTGTAGCCGCCGTCGACGAGGTAGTAGCCGCCGGTGATGAAGGACGCGTCTTCGGAGAGCAGGAACGCCACGAGGTGGGCGACCTCCTCCGGCTCGCCGAGGCGGCCGAGGGGGTGCTTGCCCTTGAGGAGCTCCATGACCTCGGGGGAGAGGCTGTTCACGACGAGCGGCGTGTTGATGTAGCCGGGGCCGACGGCGTTGATGCGCAGGCCCTGCGGCCCGTACTCCGCGGCCGCGTTCTTCGTCACGCCGACGACGCCGTGCTTGGCCGCCGTGTACGCGCTGTTGCCGAGCGCCGCGACGGTCCCGTGGATCGAGGCCATGTTGACGATGGCGCTCTGCTTGGCGCCGGCCTTGAGCATCTCTGGGATCTGGTAGCGCATGCCGTACAGGACACCGTTGAGGTTGATGTCGATGACCTTGTCCCAGTCGTCGAGGTCGATCTCCCCGGTCGGCGCGTTCTTCCCGCCGATGCCTGCGTTGTTGACCGCGTAGTTGAGCTTGCCGTACGTCTCGACCGCGAAGCGGACCGCCTTCTCGGAGTCCTCCTTGACCGCGGTGTCCTGCCGGAAGGCCGACGCCGTGCCCCCGGCCTCCGTGATCTCCTTCGCCACCCGCTCGGCGGCCTCGAGGTTGATGTCCGTGAGGACAACGCTCGCGCCCTTCGCAGCGAGCTCCTTGCCGATCGCCTCGCCCAGACCCGAACCGCCGCCCGTGACGAGCGCGACCTTGCCAGTGAACTGTGCCATGACTGTCTCCTTCTCTTGAGAATTCATCCGTGTGCGGTGTCAGTACTTCGCGGACTGACCGCCGTCGATCGGGATGACTGTGCCGTTGACGAAGCTCGCCTCGCCGGAGAGGAGGAAGGCGACGACGGCGGCGACCTCCGCGGGGCGGCCGAAGCGCTTCGTCGGGTTCGCCTGGACGAACTGCTTGCCGACCTCCTCCCAGTTCTCGGCGTCGATCTGCTTGAGGGAGCCCTCGACCATTGCGGTCATGATGGCACCCGGTGCGATCGCGTTGATCGTGACGCCGGACTCGCCGTACTCGACGGCGGAGTTGCGGGTGAGGCCCACGACTCCGTGCTTCGACGCGGAGTAGCCTGACTGGTTCCCGACGCCGCGGATGCCGCCCACCGAAGCGGTGTTGACGATCGAGCCGGAGCCCTGCTCGCGCATGACCTTCAGCACCGACGCCATACCGTAGAAGACGCCGTTGAGGTTCACGGAAAGGACCTTGGCGAACTCCTCGGCGCCGAAGTCCTCGGTCAGGTTCTGGCGGCCCTCGATGCCGGCGTTGTTGAAGAAGCCGTCGATCTGGCCGAACTCCGCCACCGCGCGGTCCACGTAGCCCTGCACCTGGGCAGCGTCGGCGACGTTGGCTGCCACGCTGACGACTCGGCCGCCGCCCTCGGTCTCGAGGACCTTGGCCTTGGCGGCCTCGAGCGCCTGCTCGTTGAGGTCGACGAGGACGAGGTTCGCCCCCTCGGAACCGATCCTCACCGCCGTCTCCAGACCCAGCCCTGAGCCCGCTCCGGTGATGACGACGGTCTTGCCAGTGAATCGAGCCATGGTGCTCTCCTCCGTGTTCGACGCTGCGCACTTGTGCGCCTTCCGGTGCCCCATGGGGGCATCTGTCCCGTACAGCAAAGGTTGACGCGTCAATATTCCACACAAGGGGAGTCCAGTCGCTCACGCCACCCTGTGACGAGGGCGACGGCTTCAGAGCTGCTGCAGCAGGTCGGCGACCGAGTTGAGCACCTGATTCGGGCGGAAGGGATACGTGGTGATGTCGGCCTGCTGGGTGATGCCGGAGAGCACCAGCACCGTGTGCAGTCCCGCCTCCATGCCGGCGATGATGTCCGTGTCCATGCGGTCGCCGATCATCGCGGTCGTCTCGGAGTGGGCGTCGATCTGGTTCATCGCCGAGCGGAACATCATGGGGTTCGGCTTGCCGATCGTGTAGGGCTCGCGGCCCGTCGCCTTGGTGATGAGCGCCGCGATGGCACCCGTGGCGGGCAGGACGCCGTCGCGCGAGGGACCCGTCGCGTCCGGGTTGGTCGCGATGAAGCGCGCGCCGTCCAGGATCAGACGAATCGCGGTTGTGATGGCGTTGAACGAGTAGGTGCGCGTCTCGCCGAGCACCACGTAGTCCGGATCCTGGTCGGTGAGGATCATGCCGGACTCGTGGAGCGCCGTCGTGAGCCCTGCCTCGCCGATCACGTAGGCGCGCGCCCCGGGCATCTGGTCCTTGAGGAACCCCGCGGTGGCGAGGGCCGAGGTCCAGATGTTCTCCTCCGGGATGGACAGGCCGGAGGACCTCAGCCGCGCCGCGAGGTCGCGGGGGGTGAAGATCGAGTTGTTCGTCAGCACGAGGAACCGCCGGGACGTGTCCACCCAGCGCTGGATCAGCTCAGGCGCACCGGGGATGGGGTGGTTCTCGTGGACGAGCACTCCGTCCATGTCGGTGAGCCAGCACTCGATCTCCTGGCCGCTGCGGTACATGACCGGGCCGGCGGGGGAGGACTCCGGACTCGACTCGACGACCGGGGATTCGTTCATGGACGGCTCCTGGGGGTGAGGGACGGACAAGGGCCAGTCTTCCACCTCGGGCCGCGCTGCGGCATGGTGACGCTCACATCCGACCACGAAGCGCATTCGCGGAAATAGGGCGCTCTGCGGGCCGCAGCTGCGGATACACTTCCCGCATGGGCCTCCTCCGCATCGCCGACGCCGCGCGCCTCACCGGCGTTTCGGACGACACCGTTCGCCGCTGGGTCGACTCGGGCACCCTCGCGGCGCACAAGGATCAATCGGGTCGGGCCGCCGTCGACGGCGCAGAACTCGCCGCGCACGCCCGGCGCACCTCGACGGCGCCCGCCGACCCGTCCGGCGTCGGCCGCTCGGCGCGCAATCAGTTCGTGGGGCTCGTGACCGAGGTCGTCACCGACACCGTCATGGCGCAGGTCGAGATGCAGTGCGGGCCGCACCGGGTCGTGTCCCTCATGAGCGCGGAGGCCGTGCGCGAGCTCGGGCTCGAGCCGGGCTCGGTGGCCACCGCCGTGGTGAAGGCGACCACAGTGATCGTCGAGACTCCCTCCGGGCGCGCGCTGTGAGGCGCCTCATCGCCGCGGCCGCCGTCGGCCTGGTGGCGCTCACGGCGTGCGGGGGGACGACGGGTGGTTCCGGTGCGTCGTCGTCCTCGGTCAAGGGGTCCGTCACCGTCTTCGCGGCGGCCTCGCTCAAGCAGAGCTTCACGGACATCGGGAAGAAGTTCGAGACCGCGAACCCGGGCGTGGAGGTCACCTTCAACTTCGCCGGGTCCTCGGACCTCGCCGCACAGATCTCCCAGGGCGCGAAGGCCGACGTCTTCGCCTCTGCCGACACCCGGAACATGGACAAGATCACTGGGGCAGGGCTCGCCGACGGCGATCCGCGCGCCTTCGCGACCAACACCCTTGTGATCGCCGTCCGCCCCGGGAACCCGGCCGGAATCACCGGGCTCGCGGACCTTGCCAAGCCGGGCGTGAAGCTTGTCGCGTGCGCGCCGCAGGTGCCGTGCGGCTCGGCCGCCCGGACGGCGGAGGCGGCCGCGGACCACGGCGCCGGGATCACCCTGAGGCCGGTCAGCGAGGAGTCCAACGTGACGGATGTCCTCGGCAAGGTCATTGCCGGCGAGGCCGACGCCGGGCTCGTCTACACAACGGACGTGCGGGGCTCCGGCGGGAAGGCTGAGGCCGTCACGTTCCCCGAGGCCGCCTCCGCCGTGAATACCTACCCGATCGTCCCGCTCGCCGAGTCGAAGAACGTGGAGGCGGCGCGCGCGTTCACCGCGTACGTCCTCGGCCCGGACGGCCGGAAGGCGCTTGCGGATGCCGGCTTCGGCGCCCCCTGACGCAGGGGCGGGAACCAAGACCCGGGGGAGGCCCCGGGAGTTCACGGGCCTCCCGGGCTGGATCTGGGTGCCGGCCGCGCTCGGGGCGCTGTTCGTCGTCGTGCCCCTGGCCGGCATCCTGGCCCGGGTCGACTGGGCGCACTTCGTCCTGCTCGTCACCTCGGAATCGTCCCTCGACGCGCTGCGGCTGAGCCTGCAGACCGCGGCGGCGAGCACCGCCGTCGTGCTCGTCCTGGGCATCCCGATGGCGATGGCGCTCGCCCGGGGCAGCCTTCCGGGGCTGCGGTGGCTGCGTGCGCTCGTCCTGCTGCCGCTCGTGCTCCCGCCCGTGGTGGGCGGCCTCGCGCTCCTGTACACGTTCGGGCGGCTCGGGCTCGTGGGACGCTGGCTCGACGTCCTGGGCGTACAGCTCGCGTTCTCGACCGCAGCCGTCGTCATGGCTCAGGCGTTCGTGTCGCTGCCGTTCCTCGTGGTGTCCCTCGAGGGTGCGCTGCGGACCGCAGGCGGCCGATACGAGGCGGTGGCCGCGACGCTGGGGGCGTCCCCGACGCACACGTTCCGGCGGGTCACCCTGCCTCTCGTGCTGCCGGGGCTCGCCTCCGGGCTCGTGCTCGCATTCGCGCGGTCGCTCGGCGAGTTCGGCGCCACGCTCACCTTCGCGGGGAGCCTCCAGGGCGTCACGCGGACGCTGCCGCTCGAGGTGTACCTGCAGCGCGAGTCGGACCCGGACGCCGCAGTCGCCCTCGCGCTGCTCCTCGTCGCCGTGGCGGCCGCGGTCGTGGGGCTCGCCTACGGCCGCCGGGCCGGGGGCGCGCGATGAGCCCGTCCCCGCAGTCCTTCCTGACGGTCGACGCCGGCCTCGCCTCCCGTGGAGTGCGGGTCGCCCTGACGGTCGGCGAGGGGGAGACGGTGGCGGTCATGGGCCCGAACGGCGCCGGGAAGTCCACGCTGTTCGGGCTCTGCGCAGGCCTGCTGCGCCCCGACGAGGGCCGCGTGTCGGTGGGAGGGCGTGTCCTGGCTGGTGCCGACGGGACATGGGTCCCGCCGCACCGGCGCGGGGTTGCCCTGCTGGCGCAGGAGCCGCTGCTGTTCCCGCACCTGAGCGTGCTCGAGAATGTCGCGTTCGCGCCGCGGGCGGCCGGGGTGCCCCGCCGCAATGCGCGGGCGGTCGCCGAACGCTGGCTCTCCGAGGTCGACGCCGCCCAGCTCGCCTCGCGACGCCCCGCACAGCTCTCCGGCGGGCAGGCGCAGCGGGTTGCGATCGCCCGGGCACTCGCCGCCGATCCGGACGTCCTCCTGCTCGACGAGCCCTTCGCCGCCCTGGACGTCTCCGCCGCGCCAGCCCTGCGACGCCTCCTGCGCCGCGTCCTCGCGGGACGGACGGCGCTCGTCATCACGCACGAGCCCCTCGACGCGCACCTCCTCGCCGACCGCGTCGTGGTCCTCGAAGACGGCCGTGTCGCGGAGTCGGGACCCACCGCGGAGCTGCTCGAACGCCCGCGCAGCCCCTTCGCCGCGGGGCTTGCTGGCCTCAACTTCGTCTCCGGCCAGACGGTGTCCCGCGAGACGGCGCCGGCGAGCCTCCGGGTGCAGGGACTCGGCGAGGTGGCGGGGACCGTACCCGAGGGAGCCGATGCCCCGGCTTCGGGCGAGGAGGCGATCGCGGTGTTCCGCCCGGCGGACGTCGCCCTCTTCCGCCCGGAGAGGGTCCCCCACGGTTCCCCGCGGAACGCGTGGAGCGCGGTTGTCCGCGAGCTCGAACCGCGCGGCGCACAGGTGCGGGTGCACTGCACCCCGGGGGGCGGCGCGGGTGCGGCAGGCCCTGCCTTGGTGGCGGACCTGACCCCGGCGGCAGCTGCCGAGCTCGACCTCGCCCCGGGCGTCGTGGTGGTCCTGGTCGCGAAGGCTGCCGCGGTCACCGTCTACGGGGCGTGACCCGGCGAGCTGCCGAGCATTTCGACACAACTCGGGGCCGTCGGGGCGCGGGAATCTGAAGAACCGGACGTGAGTGATGCAGATATGCACGCCGATGCGGAGATGCACGCGGGCGGGCAGCTGGGACACAAGATTGTCGACAATCTGGTGCAAAAATCGCGTCCCGGGCGTACTCTGATCGCGCAGCAGGTAGGAGGAGGCCGGCGATGGCGGAGGTTGATGCGGCGCGAGGCCGCGGCCCATCCGTCGCTGAGCTCGTGGAGTCGCTGCAGTCGGCGATCGCGGCGGGCGACCTCGTGCCGAACCAGCGCCTCATCGAGGCGGACATTGCCGCCGAGTATGGCGCGAGCCGGGGCACCGTCCGTGCTGCCCTCTCCGAGCTCACCGTGGAGGGGCTCGTCGAGCGGCTCCCGAACCGAGGTGCCCGCGTGCGGGCGGTCTCGGCCGAGGAAGCCGTCGAGATCACCGAGGTGCGCGGCGCCCTCGAGGCCCTGTGCGCGCGCAAGGCGGCGGAACGCATCACCGACGGCCAAGCGGCCGACCTCCGAGCCCTTGCCGGGCGGATGCGCGAGGCTGTGGCGGAGGGCGATCGGGAACTGTACTCCGAATGCGCCCGGGCCCTCCACGCCGCCATCCTCGAGATCAGCGGCCAGAAGACCGCGGCCGCGACCATCCGCCGGCTCCGAGGCCAGGCGGCACAGTTCCAGTTCCGACTCGCCCTGCAGCCGGGCCGTCCCCGCGCCCTGCTCCCGCAGCACCTGGGGATCATCGAGGCGGTCTGCGCGCACGACGGCGCCGCGGCGGCGGAGGCGGTGCTCGTCCACCTCGGAAGCGTGGTCGAGGCGATCCGCGCGACTGAATCCCAGACCGTGCGCGGCTAGTCTGGACCGGTGACTGAACAGCGCGAGGAGCGCGCCGGCGTCGTGCGCGAGGCGGAGGGCCGGGAGCACGGCCACCCAGACCAGACGGTCGGCGTCGGCCCATGGAAGGGCATGTGGCCGGAAGGCGACCACTGGGACCCGGAGCTGCTCACGCACGGCGACCGCCGCAACGTGCTGGACAAGTACCGGTACTGGACGCACGAGGCGATCGTCGCCGAGCTGGACACGCGGCGCCACGAGTTCCACGTGGCGATCGAGAACTGGCAGCACGACCTCAACATCGGCACGGTGGTGCGCACCGCGAACGCGTTCCTCGCCAAGGAGGTCCACATCATCGGACGACGGCGCTGGAACCGTCGCGGGGCGATGGTCACCGACCGCTACCAGCACGTGCGGCACCACGCCACGGTCGAGGACTTCGTCGAATGGGCGCGCCGGGAGGACCTCCCCATCCTCGGAGTCGACATCTTCCCCGATTCGGTCCCGCTGGAGACCTACGAGCTGCCGCGCCGCTGCGTGCTCGTGTTCGGCCAGGAGGGGCCCGGACTCACGCCCGAGGTGCACACGGCGGCGGACGCGACGCTCTCGATCGAGCAGTTCGGGTCGACGCGCTCGATCAACGCCGCCTCCGCCGCTGCGATCGCCATGCACGCGTGGGTGCGGAGGTGGGTGTTCGGCCAGCGGGTGGGCTGACCCGATCATGCTGTCGCGCGGCGAGAGTGAATCCAGCTCCAGGAGCAACTCGATTGCCTTCGGCGCATCCGGGTAGCTCAGGTACGGCACCGCGCTGACCATGGCGACAGGGCAGCCGCGCTTCCGCCGAAGGAGTAGTCCATGGCCGTCCACCCGAGCGTCATCGTCTTCGACGTCAACGAGACTCTGTCCGACATGTCCCCGATGGGGCAGCGCTTCGCAGACGCGGGCGCTCCCGCCCATCTCGCGAAGCAGTGGTTCGCGAGCCTGCTGCGTGACGGGTTCGCGCTCTCCACGACGGGCGACTCGGCCGGCTTCGCCGCCCTCGGCGCGGAGATCCTCGCGCCGATGCTCGACGCCGCGGGCGTGGCCCAGCCCGAGGAGGCTGCCAGGCGGCTCGCCTCGTCGATGGGCGATCTGCCCCTTCACCCCGACGTGGTCGACGGCGTGCGCGCCCTCCGCGTGGCGGGCTACCGCCTCGTGACCCTCACCAACGGCTCCGCCACGGTCGCCGAGGCGCTCTTCGCCTCGGCCGGGATCCGCGACGAGTTCGAGCGCCTGCTGTCCGTCGAGCAGGCTCCCGCGTGGAAGCCCCACCCCGGGGCCTACGCGTATGCCGCGGAGGCGTGCGATGCCAGCCCTGACGAGCTGCTCCTGGTCGCTGTCCACCCCTGGGACATCCACGGAGCGCGGCGCGCAGGCCTCCACGCAGCGTGGATCAGCCGCGGGGGCGGGACGTACCCGAGCTACTTCGCGGCGCCGGATCTCACGGTGGCATCCGTGGGAGAGCTTCGGGGCGCGCTCGGGTAGCCCGCGGGACTCACAGCTGTCGGTGCCTCCGGATAGTCTGCCTCCATGGGCGAGATCAAGGTGCACGAGTTCATCACCGTCGACGGGGTGTTCGAGGACCCGTCCTGGACTGTCGAATGGTGGCCATGGGATCCGAGGATGGAGGAGGCCGTGGGCGCGCTGACGGCCTCGGCAAGCGACATCCTGCTGGGGCGCCGGACCTTCGAGATGTTCGCACCCGCGTGGTCCACCCGCACGGCAGAGGATGATCCTGGGGCTCCGTTCTTCAACGACACGCCGAAGCACGTCGTCACCTCGGGCGAGCTTGCTGTCGACTGGAACAACTCCACCGCGCTAGGCACCTACGACGCGGAGTCGATCCGCAGCCTCAAGGCCCGCACCGAGGGAAGCATCTACATCAGCGGCAGCGGGCAGCTGGTCCGGGCGCTTCTGGCCGACGGACTCGTCGACGAGCTGCACCTCTTCGTCTACCCGATCGCCCTTGGCAAGGGGCAGCGACTCTGGGGCGAGGACGGCGAGGCCGCGCGGCTGGCACTCAAGTCCTCGGAGGCGTACACCAACGGGATTGTCCACCTCTGCTACGGCCCCGCCGTCGCGCCGGGGCAGGCCTGACGGGGCAGTTGTGGCCGGCGTGGTGGTCGTCGGGTCCCTCAACGCGGACCTGACGGTCTACTGCCCCCGTCTTCCGGCGCCAGGGGAGACGATCGCGGGCACGGCCACGGAGGTCGGGCCCGGAGGGAAGGGCGCCAACCAGGCGGTGGCGGCGAGCCTGTCGGGGGCCGGCGTCGCCATCGTCGGCGCGGTTGGGGATGACTCCAATGGCGCCATGCTCCGACATGCGGTCTCGGGTGCCGGAGTGGATGTGAGCCGCGTGCGCACCCTCGGGGACCAGGCTTCCGGAATGGCCATCATCACGGTTGACGACGCGGCCGAGAACACGATCGTCACCACAGCCGGCGCCAACGGGCGCCTCTCGGCACGAGACGTCGAGGTAGCCGGTGAGGTGTTCCGCGGTGCCAGAGCGGTGTGCCTGTGCCTCGAAGTGCCCCGCGAGGCTGTTCTCGCTGCCGCGCTCGCGGGCCGCGCGGCAGGTGCCACGGTCATCCTGAATGCTTCGCCCTTCGGCCCGCTCGCGCCCGAGCTCCTCGCCGCCGTGGACGTCCTGCTCGTCAACGCGCACGAGGCTTCCCAGCTGCTCGCCGGGGCGCCTCTCCCGCCGGCTTCCGCGGACGACGCCGCGTGGGCGCCGATCGCCCGCGGCCTCGCCGAGGCGGGGGTCAGGGCGGTCGTCACGCTGGGCGCGGGAGGCGCCGTCGTGCTCGAGGACGAGCAGGGCAGGACGGGCCGGGCCAGGGTTGAAAGGATCCCGGCTTTGCCCGTGGAGCCGGTCGACACCACCGGAGCGGGAGACGCCTTCGCCGGGGCCCTCGCAGCACGCCTTGCCGCCGGAGACGCGCTTGGGGACGCCGCCCGCTACGCCGCTGTCGCCGCGGCACTCTCGACGATGGCGAGGGGCGCCCAGAGGTCGTATCCGACCCGCGAACGGGTCCTCGCACGGCTCTGAGAGCGGGCGCCGAGCATGACGCCGACGATGACTGGCGTGGTGCTGTCACGTTGTCGTACGCGCCACCTCCTCTGCCGCCGGACGGACAACTCCCGCGAGGTGGCGCGGGAACCGGGCCAGTGGCTGGCCCGTTGCCTGGTACCACTGGCGCAGCGAAGCCGGAGCGTCTCCGAGGGCTGCCGAGTCAGTGGTGGAGTAGAGCCAGTCGGCCGACTGCGCGAGATGCCCGCTGATGACCCCCATGTGGTTCTCCATGGACGCTGAGTCAGAGTGCACCTGGACAGACGTGATCTGCTGGCCAGCCTCGTCGGCGAAGAACTGGAAGACGAGCATGTTGGGCTCGCGGCTCTGCACAAGCTCGACGACTGCCCGACAGGCCGCGAGTGCGTCCTCGAACCGCCCTTCCCGGACGGAGTAGGTGCTGATGAAGATGAATGGCCCGGACATGGTGACCTCCTGGGATCGGGACCCGCGCCGTGCGGGTCACCTTCAGCGTCCCGCCGGCCCCGTGGTCGCGGCATCGGCAGACCGGGCCTCGCTCTGCCTGGGGCGTGGGTAGTTCTGCCCATCCGCGAGTGCCATAGTTGTCCTTGGAGGACGACGTGGCTGATGCAGCAGCACTCCATCTGGCGAGGGCGGCAGATCTCCGGCGGTCTGCTGACTGGCGATCAGCCTGCGAGGAGTTCCGGTCCGCTGGCGGTGTCGAAGGCCTTGAGGTCGATGACCTCGAGCGGTTTGCCGAATGTGCGCAGATCGCGGGTTTCCGGCAGGAAGCCATCGCGGCCCTCGAGCGTTCCTTTGCTCTCCGGATGCGCGCGGGAAAGATACGGGAGGCCTCCGCTTCGGCGTTCTGGCTGTGGGAGGCCTACGTCCTCAACGGGGAATTCGCGCGCGGCGGCGGCTGGATGGCGAAAGCCCGCCAGCTCGCTCAGGGAGCCGGCGCTGGCAACGCTCCGGGCTGGCCCCTGATCGCCGAGGCCTATGGCTTGATCGGCTCGGGAGCGTACGAAGCGGCGCTGCCGGTTCTTCAGCAGGCACGGGAAGTCGCGATGGCGACGGGAGACGCCGATCTCCACGCGTTCTCGACCCTCCTCGGTGGCCGCGCCCTCCTCAAGTCGGGCCAGCGCAGGGAGGGGCTGGAACGACTCGACGAGGCGATGCTCGGGGTGCTGTCCGGGAAGACATCGCCGCGTGTGACGAGCCTCCTGTTCTGCGCCGCGATCGGCACGTGCCACGAGGAGGTGCATGACGACGTGCGGGTCCGTGAGTGGAGTGTGGCGCTCGGCTCCTGGCTCCATCGTGTGCCTCCCTTCGGCAGACCCTTCTACGGCAACTGCCTCACGTATCGGGCCGCTGATCTGCGGCTCGCCGGGCGCTGGCGTGAGGCACTGGCCGCTCTCGAGGAGGCCTGCCGGCTGCTCGCGGAAGAGGCGGGGGCGCTCGTGGTCGGTCATGCCCATTACGAACGGGCGGAATCGCATCGGCTTCTCGGCCACGCTGCGGACGCAGAGGCGGCGTACCGTGCGGCGGCGTTCTCGGGAGGGCCGACACAGCCGGGCCTTGCGCTGCTCCGGCTGTCGCTCGGCGATGTGCCGGCTGCGGCGGCCGGTATCCTCCGTGCGCTCAGCGAGTCCGAGGCGAGGTCCGTGCGTGCCGAGGTTCTGCCCGCTGCGGTGACAGTCCTCCTCGCGGCAGGCGAGGCGACGAAGGCGCGAGAGGCTGCGGACGAGCTCGCGCAACTCGCCGAGGCTTTCACCTCGGACGCACTCCGCGCCGCCTGTGCTGCTGCTTCAGGGGAGATTGCCATTGCGGAGCAGGACTGGCGTGGCGCGCTGCCCCTCCTGCGGACGGCCTCGAATCTGTGGCGGTCGCTTGCGTTTCCGTACGAGACCGCCCGGACTGCGATGCTGATTGCCAAGGCCTACCGGCTGGCGGGTGACGCGGAAGCCGCCCTGATTGAGCTCGCGTTCGCCCGCGAAGTCTTCCGAGGCCTGGGAGCGGGGCCGGACCTGGCTGAGGTCGAGCGGCTACTGCGGGGGGATCCTGCACCGTACGGTCTTACGTCACGCGAAGTCGAGGTGCTCAAACTGGTCACCCTGGGCCTGACCAACCGCGCCATCGCTGACCGGCTGTACCTGAGCGAGCGGACGGTCCACCGTCACCTGAGCAACATCTTCGTCAAGCTCGGCGTCGCCTCCCGCACCGAGGCCGCGACCTGCGCTGTGGACCGCGGGATTGTGATTCTCGCGCAGACGCCGGCGGGCGGCCACCCGCGGAGGCCATAGGCCTCCGGGGTGACCGCCCGCCGTCGTGTGCTGGGCAGGGGGTGCCGCTATTTGGCGGTGAAATCCGCGTGCGCGGCGTGGGCCTCGGCCACCTTCGCCCGGATCTCTTCGATGTCCTTCACCTTGTCGCGGTACTTCTTGTCCATGGCGAGGATCGACTGCTCCTCGTCCATGAGCTCCCGGTAGACGCGCTCGCGCTCGGAGAGGTCCGCGGTGTACTCGAGGTCGAGGTAGCTCTCGGCATGGCGGCGGGCGTTGTTGACCGCGGCATGGGCCTTGCCGGCCTTGCTGAACAGCGACGCGAAGATCGTGATGGCCAGGACGCCGATGATGACGGTGAGCGACAGGCCGGTGGTGATTTCGAAGACCGGGACATGGTTGCCGCCGTTGATGAAGAACAGCGTGTTCTCGTGCAGCGCGTGGAGGACCAGCTTCACGCCGATGAACGCGAGGATCGCGGCGAGGCCGTACGAGAGGTAGATGAGGCGGTCGAGCAGTCCGTCGAGGAGGAAGAACAGCTGGCGCAGGCCCATGAGGGAGAACGCGGTGGCCGTGAAGACGATGTACGGGTTCTGGGTGAGGCCGAAGATCGCGGGGATCGAGTCGAGGGCGAACAGGAGGTCCGTGCCGCCGATCGCCACCATCACGAGGAGCATCGGGGTCAGGACGCGCTTGCCGTTCTCAACCGTGAAGAGCTTGTCCCCGTCGTAGTGCTGCGACGTGCGGAGGAACTTGCGGGCCAGACGGATGATGAAGTTGTCCGCCTCGTCGTCACCGGAGTCCTCGGGCTTGAGCAGGTTGCCCGCGGTGATGAGCAGGATGATGCCGAAGACGTAGAAGATCCACGAGAAGCTGTTGATCAGCGCGACGCCGAGGAAGATGAAGGCTGTGCGCGCGATGAGCGCGAACACGATGCCGAACAGCAGCACCTTCTGCTGGTCCTCACGGGGAACCCGGAAGCTCGCCATGATCACCAGGAACACGAAGAGGTTGTCGACCGAGAGGGCCTTCTCCGTGATGAAGCCGGCGAAGTACTCGGACCCCATGGACGGGCCGCCGAAGACCAGGACCGCGATGCCGAAGAGGATGGCCGCTCCGACGTATATCGACGACCACACCGCCGCCTCTTTGAGCGTCGGCACGTGGGCCTTGCGGATGTGGAAGAAGTAGTCGAAAGCCAGCAGGGCCAGGATCAGAACGATCGTGACGCCCCAGACAAGTGGGGATACAGACATGGGAAGATGTCCCTTTCGCAGGTAGGCGCTATCGCCACAAGTCTCTCCACCACCCCGATGGGATGGCCGCTGCACCCGGCCGGGCTCCGGCGCCCGACGTGTTGACGTATGCAGCGCTTGGGATACTCCCCTGCGCACTTCCTAGGCTACAGGCAGGCTGCGGCCGAGGGCAAAAGCCGTCTGGGATCGGAAGGCATCCGGGATCAGAAGGGCGGCGGGGCGCAGGCCCCGCTGGTGTGCGCCGGCGGCGCCGCGGGAACAGCAGTGGGTGCAGCGGGCCGGGGCCCGAGAATGTGGGTCCGGTCCGCCGGCTCGGCGGGGTACTCCTCGCCGAGGAGGCTCTTCCACACAAGGTCCCCGCTGACCTTCGGCGGCTCGCCGATGTGCCTCCCGCCGTGATCCGGCATGGACCGCCTCAGATGGAACACGGCGAGTGACTTCAGGGCGTGGTGCTTGGTGCACAGGAGTGCGAGGTTCTCTGCATTGGTTGCGCCGCCGTCCTGCCACTCGATTGTGTGGTCTATCTCGGAACGCCTCGCCGCGGCCGTGCATCCCGGGACCACGCATTTGCCGTCCCGGTACTGGATGAAGCGAACGAGTCCGGCCGGGGGTCTGTAGGTGGACCGTCCGAGTTTGACCGGGACTCCCTCGTCGTCGGTGAACAGGCGCTGCCAGGTCGGTGCGGCGGCGGCCAAGAGCCGGGCGGTGGTCGCATCGATGACGCCAGACCCGTCGAGGTGGGCCACGTCGTCGGACGCGCCGAGTGCCACCGCCAGCGGGATGTGGACCACGACTTCCGCGGTGATTCGGGAGAGCAGTTGCTCGAGCGACGGGATGGGCTCGCCGGACAGCGGAGCCTCGCCGGACCGAGGGCCCTCGCCGCCACGGCCCGTCAAGCAGAGCTGGAGGAGGATGTCGGCCCGCAGCTGCTGGAGGGTCCGATGCTCGCTGTCGCGATCGCGCGCGGCGCCGTCGATGCGCTCGTAGGCCGCCCGGGCCGTCTCCGCCGGCAAGAGCGCAGACAGGACGCACATTCCGTCCTCGTCGGGCTGGAGCCACACGCGGCGGTCTTCGCGCGCAGCCTCTCTCCTCCGGGTGATCGACTCGGGATGCAGCCTTTCGCGCAGATCCCGAACGACGGAGCGGAACTCGCCCGGCGTCCGGATTCGCCCCTTCCGGGCCCGGAGGCGCGCGAGCGCTTCGATGCCGAATGCCTCGGCAGCCCGTTCTGGCAGGGTCGCGGCCTGGTCGACGACCGCTCGCGCGTGCGACTCCGTGATGTCCCCGGCCGCCAGCGCCTCGTGGAGGGCCGGATGCGTGTTGACGAGTGCCACCGAGAAGTTGAGCGTGCGGGCGGCAGCCGCTTCCGACGTGTTCTGGAGTGCCGCGATCTCTGAGACGGCGGCTGCGTGGGCCACCTCTCCGCCGAGTCGTTCCGGCTGACCCTTGCGTCCTTCCAGCGGCTGGTCGGCGACGTGCTGGTTCTGCCTGTCGACCAGAAGCGCGCGAAGGCTTGCGCTGAATGCCTCGAACTCTGCGAGGGCGCGCAGTCCCTTGGCCACACCTGCAGGGGTGTCGAGGGTGCGAGGATCGAGCTCGATGAAGCCGTGAAGCGCCTCGGGATGCCGGGAGGTGAAGGCCAATTCGCCGGCTACTCGGTCTGCCGTCCCCGCCACTCGCTCCACCCCCGGTTTGCTCGTACACGTGTTCCTATTCTAGCGCCAAATACCGCTTAGATCCATACATATATCCGAACGCATTTCCGAGTAACGGTTCGCGCCGAGGGGCTCCAACGGCGGGAGCTGCCCGCCGCCGTCGTGCCTGCCTGTCATCTTGAAATCCTGAAACTCGCCCGTGCGGGCCCGCTCGCTAGGATGGGCAGTGGCCCAACCACGCACCCCGCGTGAACCCCATCGAGCCACTGCCGAGGAGCATCAATGCCTATCGCTACCCCCGAGAAGTACGCCGAGATGATCGACTCCGCCAAGGCTGGCGGCTACGCGTTCCCGGCAGTCAATGTCACCTCGTCGCAGACGCTCAATGCCGCGATCCGCGGCTTCGCGGAGGCTGGCTCGGATGGAATCGTCCAGGTCTCCACCGGCGGTGCGGCCTACTGGTCCGGCGCGTCGGTGAAGGACATGGTGGTCGGCTCGCTGGGCTTCGCGGCGTTCGCCCGCGAGATCGCCAAGAGCTACGACGTGAACATCGCCCTGCACACGGACCACTGCCCCAAGGACAAGCTCGACAGCTTCGTCCTGCCGCTGCTGGAGGCCTCCGAGGCCGAGGTCAAGGCCGGCCGCGACCCGCTCTTCAACTCGCACATGTGGGACGGCTCGGCCGAGACCCTCGAGGAGAACCTGCGCATCGCCAAGGAGCTCCTGCCCCGCACGGCCGCGGCGAAGATGATCCTCGAGGTCGAGATCGGCGCGGTCGGCGGCGAGGAGGACGGCGTCGAGAACGCCATCAACGAGAAGCTCTACACGACCGTTGCCGACGGCCTCGCCACGGTCGACGCGCTCGGCGCCGGCGAGAACGGCCGCTACATCACTGCCCTGACGTTCGGCAACGTCCACGGCGTCTACAAGCCGGGCAACGTCAAGCTCCGCCCCGAGATCCTCAAGGACATCCAGGCGCAGGTCGGGGCGAAGATCGGCAAGGACAACCCGTTCGACCTCGTCTTCCACGGCGGCTCCGGCTCCTCCGAGCAGGAGATCGCGGACGCCGTCTCCTACGGCGTGATCAAGATGAACATCGACACCGACACCCAGTACGCCTTCACCCGCCCGGTGGCAGGGCACATGTTCGCCAACTACGACGGCGTGCTCAAGGTCGACGGCGAGGTGGGCAACAAGAAGACCTACGACCCCCGCGTGTGGGGCGCCCTCGCCGAGGCCGGCATGGCCGCGCGCGTGGTTGAGGCCGCCCAGCAGCTCGGCTCCGCCGGCAAGTCCGTCAAGTAGGCCGGGCGCAGGGGCAGCGATGAGCGAGACATTCCGCACCAACCTCCTCGGCCCCGAGCCCACGAGGCTTCCCGCTGAGGACGAGGTCTACCAAGGACTCGCCCTCGGCCAGCCGGCCATCGACCTGGTGGCCAGGCATCCCGAGTCGTCCCTCCTGTGGGCCGTCCTCGCCGAGGAGGCCTGGGACGAGGGCCGCACGATCGAGTCCTACGCCTTTGCCCGAGTCGGCTATCACCGCGGGCTCGACGCGCTGCGCCGAAGCGGCTGGCGCGGTGCCGGCCCCGTTCCGTGGGAGCACGAGCCGAACCGCGGGTTCCTCCGCGCGCTCTACGCGCTCGGACGGGCCGCCTCCGCGATCGGCGAAGAGGGCGAGCCCGAGCGGATTGCTGCTTTCCTCGAGGGCTCCGACCCCACGGCGAAAGCCGCGATCGAGGGTGCCGCCCGATAGAGCCAGACAGCGCTAGAGCCAGACAACGCACGACGGCGCGTGGCCGGCTTCCCGAAGGAAGCCGGCCACGCGCTTTTCATACGCAGGCTGCTAGGCCACTGTGGCCGGAGCAGCGACGGCCGCGGCGCGACGCCGGGAGTCGCGGACGGCGACGACGCCCAGGAGCACGGCGGAGATGAGCGCCGCTCCGCCGAAGAGGAGGAAGTTCATCGACGGGGGAACCGCCTTGCTGGCCAGCATGAGCCCGGAGAGCTGCGGTGCGAGCACGGCGCCGATGCGGCCCACGCCGAGGGCCCAGCCGAGTGCGGTGCCGCGCAGCGCGCTCGGGTAGTGCGAAGCGATCGCGCCGATGACGAGTGACTGGGTGCCGTGGGTCCCGACGCCGGCGATGACGAGGGCCGCGTAGACAAAGGCCGTGTTCGATGCCGGCATCACGAGGAGCGCGACGAGCGCTGCGCCTGCGAGGAACGCTGCGACCACCGAGACCTTCACCGTGCCGAACTTGTCACCGGCCCACGCCGTGATGATCGACCCGGCGACGGCGCCGAGGTTGAGCGCGATGGTGAAGGTCAGCGCCGGGCCGAGATCGGAGCCGGAATCGCGCATGATCTTGGGCAGCTGCGTCCCCAGGCCGTACCAGGCGAACAGGGTGAAGAGCGTCGACGCCGCGAACAGGACCGAGAGGAACGCAAAGCCGCTGCCGAAGAGACCGCGGAAGCCGCTGCGCGGCGTCGTGCTCTCTGCGGTGGACGGTGCGGACGAAGCGGCGGGGGAGGCGCCGGCCTCGTGCGCGGACGAGCCGAGGGTCTCGGGGAAGTACTTGAGGCCCAGCGGAACGAACACCGCAAGCGGGATGATCGCCACGAGGAACATCGACGACCATCCGAAGGACGGGACCATCCAGAGGCCGAGCAGGGCCGCAGCGGTGCCGCCGATCGGAACGCCCGACATCATGAGGGTGGCCATCGAGCCACGCCACTTCGAGGGGATGAGCTCCGCCGCCATCGCGTTCGCGGAGGGGACGAGGCCGCCGAGCCCGAGGCCGGCGACGAGTCGCAGCGCGGCGAAGACGGCGGCGTTGGGGGCGAACGCGCACAGGACCGTCGCGACGGAGAAGATGACGGTGCACAGGACGATGGCCTTCCGGCGTCCCCATGTGTCCGACAGCCGGCCGGCGAAGACCGCGCCGACCATCATGCCGATGAACGCCATCGAGCCGATCGTGCCGGCGGAGGCGGCGTTGAGGCCCCAGCCGGTGGACTCGATGAGGTTGTTCTGGACGGTGCCGTAGACGATGAGGTCATAGCCGTCGAAGACGACCATGGCCCAGCAGATGATGACGGCGATGACGGCATTGCCTCGCCGGGGCGATGAGCCGGGACGGGTCTGGCCGGCCTCGTTGCCGGACGCGGGAGTGGTAACGCTAGAGGACATGCATCTCAGGATGGGGTGCCGTGTCTCACACAGGCCATAGAATTCTGTTGTGCAGAAGTTCCAGATCGTAAAGAAGCCTGCCTACGCGATCGAGTCCGTGGACAACGCCCTCCAGCTCATCCTCCTGCTGCAGGAGAGCGGGGCCATCCGAGTCAACGAGGCGGCCGAGCGGCTGGGCGTGGCGCCGTCGACCGCGCACAGGCTCCTCGCGACGCTCGTCTACCGCGGCTTCGCCGCGCAGGACGAAGCGCGGCGCTACACCGCCGGCCCCGTGCTCTCGGGCGCGTCGCGGCATGGGCGGCTCCAGGAGGTGGTCGCCCTGGCGGCGCCGCATCTCGAAGAGCTCGCCGCGACGGTGGGGGAGACCGTCAACATCATGGTCAGATTCGGCACGAGCGTGCGGTTCCTGATGAGCGCGGAGTCGCGCCAGCTGCTGCGCGTGGGCGACCGGACAGGCACGGTGCTGCCGGCCAACCTCTCCTCCGGCGGCAAGGCGATGCTCGCGACGCTCGACCTCGGGACCCTGCGCCAGCTGTACATGGGCCGGGGTGCGCGGATGTCCGGCGAACAGCTCGGGGAAGACGCGTTCCGTGCGCTCGAGGCGGAGCTCGCGACCGTGCGCGAGACGGGTGTTGCCGTCAACATCGGCCGCACCGAGGCGGACATCGCGGCGATGGGCGCCGCCGTCCTCCAGTACGACGCCGGAGGGTCGCCGCGCCGCGCGTGGCTCGGGCTCTCGATCAGCACGCCGCGCTCCCGCGCCTCGGTGCTCGCGGAGCCCGCCACGCGCGACGCGCTCCGGGCGTGCTGCGCCGCCGTCGCGGCTGCCCTGAACGACGCCGGCATCACCGAACCGCGGTAGGTTCTGCTGGCCGGAACCCGGCGGGCTGCCGCGGACTACTTGGCGCAGGCCTCCGGATCGGCGTCGGTGCCGGGGAAGAGGACGACCTGGCCGTCGCGGACCTCGACCCGGTGTGTGCGCGTGTCCTCGGTGGCCGGGAGGCAGGTCACCTTGCCCGTGCGGAGGTTGAAGCTCGACGAGTGGAGCGGGCACTCGACCTCCTCGCCCTCGATCCAGCCCTCCGCCAGGGAGGCCTCCTCGTGGGTGCAGGTGTCGTTGAGCGCGAAGAAGCAGCCCGTGTCCGCATGGAAGACGGCGATCGCCTCGCTGAAGCCGGACTCCTCGGGTTCGACGACCTTCGCGGTGCCCTCTTCGATCTCATCGGTGCCGCCGACCACGATTCCTTCGCTCATGCGCCCAACTCTATCGAGCAGGCACTCCGGGCGACGAGGCTGACGCCCCGGAGGAATTGTGGCAACACTGTTGACTTCGGACATTTGAAGCCGTTTCATTGAGTAAATCCGAAATGCTCCAGATCACAGTGCAGTGTTCTGGACATCACAGATCCTCACTGCAGGTTCCGGTCATCACCGTCAAGGAGTCCCATGCACCCGCTCGCCGTCGACCCGGGGTCCACCGACATCACCCCGGTGTCCTTCCACCCGCTCCTGTGGATCGCCGCAGCGGGCGTCTTCGCTGTGATCATCCTCCAGTCCGCGATCTACCTGCGGGCCATCCGCAAGGCGGCACCCGAGGTCAACCTGACGAACGCCCAGGTGACCGGGTCCGTCCGCCGCGGTGCCATCGCGGCGATCGGACCGTCCCTCGCGGTTGCCCTCGTGGCGATCTCCCTCCTGCCGCTCTTCTCGACGCCCGCGGTCCTCACCCGCATCGGCCTCGTGGGCTCGGCCGCATTCGACGTCGCCGCCGCAGGCATCGCCGCCGGCAGCCAGCACGCCCAGCTCGGCGGCCCGACCTACACCCAGAAGGTCTTCGCGATCGGCTTCGCGGCCATGACCCTCGGCGGCCTGGTCTGGATGCTCACCGCCCTCGTCCTCACGCCGGTCCTGTCGAAGGGCGACAAGACGCTGCGCAAGGTCAACCCGGCCGTCATGACGATCGTGCCCGCCGCCGCGCTCCTCGGCGCCTTCTTCTCGCTGGCGCTCGCCGAGACGGTCAAGTCCCCGATCCACATCGTCACGCTCCTGTCCTCAGCGGGAGTCATGGGGCTCTGCCTCCTCGGGGCGAAGTACTTCAAGAAGCCGTGGCTGCGCGAATGGGGTCTCGGGATCGCGATCCTCGTCGCCCTCGTCATCGCCTACCTCGTGACCGCCAAGTAAGAGCCAGGAGAGAACCATGTCCACCCAGACCAGCACCCGGCTCAGCGGGCTCGCCCAGTTCGACCGCACCACGTCCATCTGGGGTCCGATCACCCTCGGCCTCGGTTTCCTCATCTCCCTCGGCGCTGCGCTCTTCGCCGCGTTCGGCACGGGCCTCGGCATCACGGGCGGCGAACTGTGGACGGCCGTCGGCCTTGTCGTCGCGACGTTCGGCGTGATCGCCGTCATCGAGCCCATCTCGTACTACCCGGTCCTCGGCCGATCGGCCATGTACCAGGCCTTCATGATCGGCAACATCGCCAACAAGCTCCTGCCCTCCGCCCTCGTGGCGCAGGCGGACCTCGACGAGAAGCCCGGCACCCGGCGGGCCGAGCTCATCGCCGGAGCCGCCATCATCGGGGCGGCGTTCATCCACATCGTCACCCTCGTGATCCTCGTCGGAGTCCTCGGCACGTGGCTCGTGGGCGTCCTCCCGCCTGGCCTGGTTGCGGTCGCCCGTCTCTACATCCTCCCCGCGGTCTTCGGCGCGGTCACTGTGCAGGCCGTGGTGACGATGAAGAACATGCGCATCACCATCGTCGCAGCCGTCGTCGCCGCGCTCATCACCTACGTGCTCATCCCGCTGGTTCCGGCGCTGAGCTTCTATGGGACCCTCCTGGCCGTGGCCGCGACGATCATCCTCGCGTGGTTCGCCCGCTCCCGCGCCGCCGACGGTCGGCCTTCCGCTGCAGCGTCGTCCGTCGGGCACTGACGCCAGCCCCACCGCGCCAGCCCGACCCCGCCTGTGCCGCGCACCGACTTCAAGCAGAGAGGAAACACCATGACCGAGGCGACCACCGTTGCCCTGACCTCCACGATCGAGGTCCCGGAAGCGTTCATCGAGGAACACATCGCGCTGTACAAGGCGTTCCACCGCGCGCCCGAGCTCTCCTCGGCCGAGCACCGGACCGCCGAGTCGATCGAGGCGAGGCTCACCGCGCTCGGGATCGAGCACTTCCGCTGCGGGAGCACCGGCGTCGTCGGGATCCTGCGCAACGGCGAGGGCCCGGTGGTCGGATTCCGCGCCGACACGGACGGCCTGCCGATCGCCGAGGAGACCGGCCTCGACTACGCGAGCACCGCCACCGGCACCCTGCCGGACGGGAGCGAGGCACCGGTCATGCACGGCTGCGGCCACGACACCCACATCACGGCGGCGCTCGCCGCCGCCCAGTACCTCACGGAACACCCCGAGGAGTGGACCGGAACCCTCGTGCTGATCTTCCAGCCGGGCGAGGAGACCGCCTGGGGCGCCAAGGAGATGGTCGACGACGGGCTGTGGGACCGCGCGCCGCGACCCGAGATCGTGCTCGCCCAGCACGTCATGCCGCAGGAGGCAGGGACGTTCTGGCTCCGGGGAGGCAACATGGCGAGCCTCGCCGACTCGTGGCGGGTCACGGTGCGGGGACGCCAGGCGCATGGCTCCCAGCCGGAGAAGTCGCTCGACCCGATCGTCGCGGCCTCTGCGATGGTGCTGCGCCTCCAGACCATCGTCTCGCGGGAGCTCCCGCCGACCACGCCCGCCGTCGTCACGGTCGGCACGTTCCATGCCGGTCTGAAGGAGAACATCATCCCGGAGACCGCTGAATTCAGCCTCAACGTGCGCACTCCGGACGAGGACACCCGCGAGCGGGTCCTGTCCGCGATCCGGCGCATCATCTCCGCCGAGGCCCTGGCCTCCGGCATCGAGGACCCGGCGATCGTGGAGATCAATCGGTTCCCGCGCCTCTTCAACGACGAGGAGCATGCCGCGCGCGTCGCCGCCGCGCTGCGCGCAGGCTTCGGCGAGGACGCCGTCGCCGAAAGCCCCCTCGGCATGGGTTCCGAGGACGCCGGATGGCTCAGCGACGCCATCGGCGTGCCGGGCGTCTTCTGGTCCTTCGGGGCCTTCCCCGCCGACGAGTTCGCCGGCGGCGGGACCCCGGCCGGGAACCACTCGCCGCAGTTCGCGCCGGACGCCGAGCTCGCCGTCGTCAACGGCACCGGCGCCGCACTCACCGGCTTGCTCGCCTACCTCGGACGGTAGCCCCACCCCACCGGGGGCGCACGACGGCGGCCGCCCACCCGCCGTCGTGCGCCCCCACTCCCGCTTCCTGACAGGATGGGGCCATGCTCGACGACCTCGACCGACAGATAGTGGCGGCACTCATCCGCAACGGCAGGGCGCCGTGGCGGCTCGTCGCCGAGGTCCTCGGCCAGCAGGAGCGGACCGTTGCCCGCCGGGGGAACCGCCTGCTGGCGTCCGGGGTCGTGCGGGTCCAGTCCTTCCCGAACCCGGCCGCGCTGGCGCCCGTGGACCTCTACATGCTCCGGGTGGCGGCAGCCCCTGGAGCATTGCGGGGCATCGGTGCGTGGCTCGCGGACCGCCCCGAGACCCACTGGGTCAGCGCCCTCGCCGGCGCCAGCGAATGCATCGTGGAGCTCTTCGCGGGGCAGGAGGAGATCGGGCCGCTGCTGTACCGGGACCTTGCGCAGGTCGACGGCGTGCGGGACGTCTCCCTGGAGCCGATCTTCGAGTACTACCGCACCGTCTCCGGCTGGCGTCCCGACCTGCTCACGCGCGAGCAGTACGACGCGCTCAGCCCCTCCGAGCTTCCCCAGTACGTCACGCGCTACGAGGAGCTCGGCATGCCCCGCCTCGACGAGCCGAACCAGGCCCTCGTGGACATCCTGAGGACCAACGGCCGGGCCACCATCGAGGAACTCGCCGCCGGCCTCTCCGTCTCCAAGGCGACCGCGAGCCGGCGGCTCGAGGCGCTCATCGCCTCGGGGGGCGTGTACGTCCGCGCGATCCTGGACCCGTCGTCGATCGGCTACCCCTTCGAGGCTTTCCTCACGGTCCGCACCTCTCCCGGGGACGTCGACGCGGTAGGTGCCTACGTCGCAGAACTGCCCACGACCCGCTGGGCGGCCAACGTCTCGGGCCAACTGCTCGTCCAGACTGCCGCCCGGTCCGTCGTCGAGCTCCGCTCCGTCGTCGAGGGGATCGAGGGGCGGCCCGGCGTTCTCGGGGTTGAGCTCTCCCTCTACGCGGAGATCTTCAAGCGCAGCACGGTCACTTACGTGGACGGCCGGCTCCCGGCGCTGGCCGCTGACTGACCGGCCCGCGCTGACTGACGGCCGAAGCCCTGGAGCGGCGTTGCGAGTGAGGCCTACGCCCAGAGAGCCTTGCGGAGCAGCGCCGTGAGCGTGCCGGCCTCGTCGTCCGTCAGCGCCGAGAGCTGCTGGCGCTCGCAGGCCCTGATCTCCGCCTGCGCCTTCGCATGCACCACTTCGCCCTCCGGGGTCGCGAGCACGATCTTCTGGCGCCTGTCCGTGCGTCCCTGCTCGCGCGTCACGAGGCCGCGCTTCTCGAGCTCGTCCACGAGGCTGACGATCTGGCTCGGGTCAAGGCTCAGGAAGTCCGCGAGCTCGCGCTGGGTCGGCTCGAGGCCGCTGCAGGCGAGGCGCAGCACCGAGTAGGAGCGCTCGCGCAGCCCGAACTCCGCCAGAGCGTGGTTGTTGAGCACGGACCCGGTCGCGTGCAGCTTGGCCAGCAGCAGGCCGACGTCGCCGCCGATCGCCGAGGAAGCGAGCCGCGGAGCGCCGTCGCCTTCAATCTGGAAGTCCACGCTCATGGGCATCTCCTACCGTGCGAACAATCTGGACGAAAAAATCAATCGTTGACATTCTCAATGATCCGTAATTTCATGGACTGTGACAAGGGTCTCACGGTCAGCAGGCCGCGGGCACCGCATGGAGTGAAGTGCGAAGGAGCATGGCATGAGCCTGGCAGGCAAGGTAGCGATCGTGACCGGCAGCGGACAGGGCCTGGGCCTCGCCTACGCCCGTGAGCTGGCCCGTCAGGGCGCTGCGGTCGTCGTCAACGACGTCAACGAGGAGACCGCCGCCGCGGCCGTCGCGCAGATCGAGGCCGACGGCGGGAAGGCGACGGCCGTCGTCGTTCCCGTGGGCACGTCCGAGGCCGCCAAGGCCCTCGTGGACGGCGCCGTGGAGGCGTTCGGCCGCCTGGACATCCTTGTCACGAACGCCGGCATCCTGCGGGACAAGAGCCTGCTGAAGATGACGGACGAGGACTTCGACCTCGTCATCAACGTCCACCTCAAGGGCACGTTCACGTGCGTCCGCGAGGCCTACGCGTACTTCAAGGAGAACGGGGTGGCCGGCCGCATCGTCACCATCGGCTCCCCGACCGGGCAGCGCGGCAACTTCGGCCAGACCAACTACGCCGCGGCGAAGGCCGGGATCGTCGGCATGGTGCGCACGTGGGCGCTGGAGATGAAGAAGGCCGGCGTGACCGTCAACGCCGTCATCCCCGTGGCCGCGACCGCGATGACCAAGACGGTCCCGTACTTCGCCAAGGCTGTCGAGGCGGACGAGCGCGGCGAGGCCATGCCGGCCTTCTTCCGCCACGACCTCGGCTTCGGCACGGCCGACGACGTCGCCGGCCTCGTCGCGTACCTGGCCTCCGACGCCGCCGCCGGCATCACGGGCCAGGCGATCGGCGCCGGCGGCGACCGCCTGCAGGTGTGGACCCACCCCGAGCCGGCCACGACCGACTACCGCGAGGGCGGCTGGACGTACGAGGCCCTCCAGGAGCGCGGCGCCGAGCTCATCGGCGGCCACCTGCAGAGCGTGGGCGAGGAGTTCCTCCCGCTGCCCGCCGAGCTGCGGCCGGAGGCCGACAAGGCCGCCGCGAAGGCCGGTGCCTGAGGTGGCCCGCTACGAACTCGGCATCGACGTCGAGGCCATCGACGCGATCGACATGCACGTGCACGTCGAGATCGACGGCCACGGCCACTGCTCCCTCCCGGATGACCTCAACGAGGCCTCCTCGAAGTACTTCAAGGCCGAGGACCGGCACCCCACCCTCGAGAGGATCGCGGACACCTACCGCGGGCTGAACATGGCGGCGGTGGTCTTCACGGTCGACGCCCGCACCCAGCTCCACCACGAGCCCAACTCGATTGAGGACCTCATCGCCGGCGCGGCCGAGCACAACGACGTCCTCATCCCGTTCGGCTCGGTGGACCCGCGCACGGGCGAGGACGCGATCGCCCGCGCCAAGCACCAGGCGCTCGAGCTCGGGGCGCGCGGATTCAAGTTCCACCCCTCCCTGCAGGGATTCGACCCGTCCAGCGAGGAGTTCTACCCGCTGTGGGCGGTGCTCGAGGAACTGGGCCTGCCGGCGGTCTTCCACACGGGCCAGAACGGGATGGGCGCGGGCATGCCGGGCGGCCGCGGGATCAAGCTGCGGTACTCGAACCCGCTCCTGCTCGACGACGTCGCCGCGGACTTCCCGGGCCTGACCGTGATCATGGCCCACCCGTCCGTGCCCTGGCAGGACGAGGCGATCTCGATCGCCACGCACAAGGCGAACGCGTTCATCGACCTGTCGGGCTGGTCCCCGAAGTACTTCCCGGAGTCGCTGGTGAAGGCGTCCAACTCGATGCTGCAGGACAAGGTCCTCTTCGCGACCGACTTCCCGCTCATCACCCCGGCCAAGTGGCTCGGCGCCTTCGCGGAGCTGCCGCTGAAGGACAGCGTCCGGCCGAAGATCCTCAAGGACAACGCGGTGAAGCTGCTCCGCCTGGGTGCCGGGGGAGAGGACTGAGATGGACCTCTACTCAGCCTGCGACTGGTACGACGCCGCCGCCCTCCTGACCGACGACGAGCGGCTGGTCCTCGGGCGCCTGCGCGAGTTCCTCGAGGAGAAGGCCAAGCCGCTGGTGGGCGACTACTGGGAGCGCGGGGAGTTCCCCTACGAGATCGCCCAGCCCCTCATCGACCTCGACATCATGGAGCCCGCCGAGCTCACCCGCGACGGCGAGAAGGCCCGCGGCATCTACCAGGGCTTCCGGATCTTCGAGCTCGCACGCACGGACGCATCGATCGCGACGTTCTACACGGCCCAGGCCGGGCTGTTCCGCACCGCCATCCGCGTGGGCGCCTCCGAGGAGCAGAAGAAGGAGTGGATGCCCAAGGTCGTCGACTTCTCGCTCAAGGGCGTCTTCTCCCTCACCGAGCCCGAGTCGGGCTCGGACATCGCCGGCGGCCTCGCGACCACGGCCCGGCGTGAGGGTGACACGTGGATCATCGACGGCGCGAAGCGCTGGATCGGCGGGGCGTTCACCGCGGACGTCCTGGCGGTCTTCGCCCGCGACGTGGCCGACGGCCAGGTCAAGGCCTTCCTCGTCCCGCGGGAGGCGCCCGGCGTCACCCTCGAGAAGATCCACCGCAAGACGGCGCTGCGGATGATGCAGAACGCGCACATCACGCTCGACGGCGTGCGCGTCACCGAGGCGGACCGCCTCCACAACGTGAACTCGTTCAAGGACGTGGCCGCGATGCTGCGCGCCATGCGCTCGGATGTCGCCTGGATCGCCACCGGCATCCAGGCCGGAGCGTTCGAGGCCGCGCTGAAGTACGTGCGGGAGCGCGAGCAGTTCGGCCGCCAGCTCGGCTCGTTCCAGCTCGTCCAGGAGAAGCTCGCCCGCATGCTGGGCAACCTCACCTCGAGCCTGTCCCTCGTCGTCCGGCTCACCGAGCAGCAGGAGAAGGGCATCTACCGGGACCAAGACTCCGCACTGGCAAAGATGCAGACCTCCCTGCTCATGCGCGAGACCGTGGCCCTCGCCCGCGAGGTTGTAGGCGGCAACGGCATCACACTCGACACCGACGTCGCCCGGTTCCACGCCGACGCCGAAGCCGTCTACTCCTACGAGGGCACGCACGAGATCAACGCCCTCATCGTCGGACGCGCCCTCACCGGGCAGAGCGCCTTCACCAAATAGAGAACCCACAGGAGACCACCATGACCACCCCCCGTACCGCCGAGTCCCCTTCCGCCGAGCCCAGGCTCGTCGTCGACTTCGACAAGCTCCTCACCATGGCCGGCGCCGACCTCGGCGCGACCGACTGGATGGAGATCACCCAGGACCGCGTCAACCTCTTCGCCGACGCCACCGACGACCACCAGTGGATCCACACCGACCCCGAGCGGGCCAAGGACGGCCCCTTCGGCGCCCCGATCGCGCACGGCTTCCTGACCCTCTCGCTCGTCATCCCCTTCTGGGGCGAGCTGTTCGACGTCGAGGGCGTCACGACGAAGGTCAACTACGGCCTCGACAAGGTCCGCTTCACCTCCCCCGTCAAGGTCGGGTCCAAGGTCCGCATGGTCGGCACCATCGCCGAGGTCTCCGAGGTCAAGGGCGGCGCGCAGATCAAGGTCAACGCGACCATCGAGATCGAAGGCCAGGAGCGCCCGGCCGTCGTCGCCGAGTTCCTCGCCCGCTTCTACAAGTAGGCCCCTCGGTCCAGTCCATCCCCGTCCGCCCCGCCCCTAGGAACCTCCAATGTCTGGAACCCTTCAGCTCACGCACATGAGCACGAGCGCGCAGCGCAAGGAAGCCCGCCGCGTCATCCTGTCCAGCTACCTGGGCAGCACCATCGAGTTCTACGACTTCCTCCTGTACGCGACGGCCGCCGCCGTGGCGTTCCCCAAGGTCTTCTTCGCCGGGACAGATCCCTGGGTCGGCGTCGTCGCCGCGTACGCGACGTTCGCCGCCGGCTATGTGGCCCGCCCGCTCGGCGGGATCATCTTCGGCCACTTCGGCGACAGGCTGGGCCGCAAGGGGATGCTCATCGTGTCCATGGCGGTCATGGGCATCGCCTCGACCCTCATCGGATTCATCCCGGGCGCGAACGTCATCGGGCCCTGGGGCGCCGTGATCCTGGTGCTGCTGCGCGTGCTCCAGGGCATCGCCGTCGGGGGCGAATGGGGTGGGGCCGCGCTCATGGCGCTCGAGCACTCCGATCCCAAGCGGCGCGGCTTCGCGGCGTCGTTCGTCAACGCGGGCGCCCCCTCCGGGGCGGTCCTCGGGACGGTGGTCATGGGCATCTTCTCGGCCCTGCCCCAGGACGCCTTCCTGGCCTGGGGCTGGCGCGTGCCGTTCCTGCTCTCCTTCGTGCTCCTCCTGGTGGGCATGTTCGTCCGGGTGAGGATCTCCGAGAGCCCGATCTTCGCCGCCGCCGTGGCCGCCGAAGCGTCCAAGGGCGCCGGGCAGCGCGCTCCGAAGGCGCCGCTGCTGGCCGTCCTGAGGCGTCCGAAGGCGCTGGTCTTCATCATGCTCGCCGGCGCCGCGGGGTTCGGCCTCCAGGTGGTGCTCCCCACCTTCTCGGTGACCTATGCCGTGTCCAAGGGGGCGCCGCAGCAGGGCGTGCTGTACGCCTTCGCCGCCGCCTCGGCCATCTCCATCGCGTTCGTGCTCCTGGGCGGCCGGATCTCGGACCGCCTGGGACGACGGCCCGTCATGGTCGTGGGACTCGTCCTCTTCGTCGCGTACCTCTTCCCGATGTTCGGCCTGCTCGGATCGGGCAACGTGTGGCTCGTGCTGCTCGCCTTCACGGTGGCCCTCATCCTGCACTCGACGCTCTACGGGCCGCTGGCCGCGTTCGTCTCGGAGCAGTTCGGCACCACGTCCCGCTACACGGGAGCGGCGCTCGGCTACCAGCTCGCGACCCTCATCGGAGCAGGCTTCACCCCCGGCATCGTCGCCTCGCTCTACAAGGACTCGGGCGAGAGCATCGGGGCGGTCGTCGCGTTCCTCGCCGTGATGTCCATCGTCTCCGCCGTGTTCATCCTGCTCACGCGGGAGTCCAAGGACAACGACCTCACCACCGTTCGATAGGACTGACGCCATGTACAACAACGGAGTTGGCTCCTGGCTCCACCGCCGCCGCCCCAAGTCCGGTCCCAAGGTCGCCCTCGTGGCGGGGGAGCTCGAGCTCACCTACAACGAGCTGGCGGAGCGCGCAGACCGACTCGCGAACGCGCTGCGCCGCCGCGGGGTCGCCCGCGGCGACAGGATCGCCTACCTCGGAGAGAACGACCCGGCCTTCGTCGAGACGTTCTTCGCTGCCGGCATCCTGGGCGCCATCTTCATCCCGCTCAACACGCGCCTGGCCGCACCCGAACTGCAGTACCAGCTCGAGGACTCCGGGACGAGGCTCCTCGTCCACGGTGCCGCTCTCGACGCCCTCGCCGCTGCCGCGGTCGAGGGGACCGGGGTGCAGCGGCGGCTCGTCGTCGGCGCTGCGCCCGACGCCGGCACCGCCACCGCTGGGACCGGCACCGCCGGCGTCGAACGCTACGAGGACGCGCTCGCCGCGGCACCGGCCGAGGTGATCGACGAGGCCGTGACGCACGACGACGGCGCCATGATCCTCTACACCTCCGGAACCACCGGCCGTCCGAAGGGCGCCCTGCTCACGCACGGCAACATCACGTGGAACTGCATCAACGTGATCACGGACATGGACGTGAACCGGAACGACATCGCGCTCATGATCTCGCCGCTGTTCCACGTGGCCTCCCTCGACATGGGGCTCCTGCCGATGCTGCTCAAGGGCGCCACGGTGGTGCTCGAGCAGAAGTTCGATCCAGGCCGGACGCTCGAGCTCATCGAGAAGCACCGCATCACCGCCCTCAGCGGCGTGCCGACCACCTACCAGCTGCTGGCCGAGCACCCCGCCTGGGCGACGACGGACATCAGCTCCCTCGACAAGCTCACGTGCGGCGGCTCGGCGGTCCCGATGCGGGTCCTCGAGGCCTACGAGGAGCGCGGCCTCGGGTTCTCCAACGGCTACGGCATGACCGAGACGGCCCCCGGGGCAACCACGCTGCCCGTGTGGCGGTCCAGGGAGAAGGCTGGCTCGTCCGGCCTTCCCCAGTTCTTCACGGACGTGCGCATCGTCGACCCGATCGGGGAGGTCCTCGCGCCCGGGGAGGTGGGAGAGATCCAGATCTCCGGCCCCAACGTCATCAAGCAGTACTGGAACCGCTCAGAGGCGACGCGGGACTCGTTCGCCGACGGCATCTGGTTCAAGTCCGGGGACATGGGCTACCTCGACGAGGAGGGCTTCCTCTTCGTCTCGGACCGGCTCAAGGACATGATCATCTCGGGTGGCGAGAACATCTACCCCGCCGAGGTCGAGGCGATCATCGTCGAGCTCGAGCCGGTCGCATCGGTCGCGGTGATCGGCGTGCCCGACGACAAGTGGGGCGAGGTGCCCAAGGCCATCGTGACCGTCCGCGACGGCATGACGCTTACCGAGGAGGAGGTCCGGGCACACCTGGACGGGCGGCTCGCGCGGTACAAGATCCCCAAGTCGGTCGTCTTCGTCGAGGAGATGCCGCGCACCGCCAGCGGGAAGATCCGCAAGACGGAGCTGCGCAAGCAGTACGCGGGGTAGGCGGCGCGGGAGCAGGCAACGACACGCCGGCGGGGCCGGTAGGCTGGCAGTCCCGAACTGGAGGAAGCACGCCATGTCCCTGTCGTCCGTCACCATCGTCGGGGGCGGCCTGGCCGGCTTCACGACCGCGAAGGAGCTGCGCTCGCGCGGCTTCACCGGGGCCATCACGATCGTCGACCCTGAGGGCCTGCCCTACGACCGCCCGCCCTTGAGCAAGGGCTACCTCCTCGGCGCCCGCGGCGCCGAGGCCATCCAGCTCTCCAAGGCGGAGTGGTTCGCCGAGAACAGGGTCGACGTCGTGAGCGGCACCGTGGTCGAGCTCCGCCCTGACCACGGCGAGGTGGTCCTCGAGGACGGCCGCACCATCGCGGCCGCGGCGGTCGTCCTGGCCACGGGGGGAGCGGCCCGCCGGCTCCCGATCCCGGGCGGGGACCTCGACTCGGTCCTCGAGCTGCGCAGCAGGGAGGACGCCGACCGCCTGCGCGCGCTGCTGCGGCCCGGCACCCGCTTGGCGGTCGTCGGCGCCGGCCTCATCGGCGCCGAGGTGGCCTCCTCGGCGCTGCGGCTCCGAGCCGAGGTGACGCTCATCGACCCCGTCGACCCGCCCCTGGCCCCTGCCGTCGGCCCGGAGCTCGCCCGCCGCCTCCACGACATGCATGCGGCCGAGGGAATCCGGGTCGTCACCGGCCTGCCCACGGGCATCACGCGCGACGGCGGCGAGCACCATGTGCGGCTCGCGTCCGGCGAGACGGTGGTCGCCGACGTCGTCCTCGCAGGCATCGGCATCGTGCCCCGCACGGCGCTCGCGGAAGCGGCTGGCCTGGCGGTGGACGACGGCGTGCTCGTCGACGAGTCCCAGCGGACGGCCCACCCGCGGGTCTACGCGGTGGGCGATGTGGCTCGGACCAGGCTGCCGGACGGGACCCTCATGCCGCGTGCCGAGCACTGGGAGCATGCCATGAACACGGGCACGACGGCGGCCGCAGCGCTCCTCGGCCACGAGCGTCCCGAGCACGGTGCGAGCTGGTTCTGGTCCGACCGCCACGGGGTCCACGTCGAGGGCGTCGGGTCGATGACGGCCGAGGGGACGACCGTGCTGCGGGAGGTGGACGGCGTGCCGACCGTGGCCTTCCGGCTCGACCCGGACGGCTACCTCGTGGGCTGCGCGGCGGTCGACGGGGGGACGGCCGTGCGCGCCGCACGGCGCATGATCGACCGGCGCACCAAGGCCGATCCCGCGGATCTGGCGAACCCGGCCGTCAGCCTCAGGACGCTCGCCCGCTAGCTACATCTGCCCATACTTGGCCCGGGCGGCCGAGTACAGCCCGAAGCAGGCCAGTCCCAGGGCGACGATGCCGAGGACCCACGCGCCGTACGGCTGCGCGGCGAGGCCCTTGAGGGCGCCGTCGAGCCCGGTCTGCTCCGAGGCGTCGAAGCGCAGGGCCGCCACGGTCACGAGGACGCCGACGATGCCGAGCGCGGCGCCCTTGGCGGCGTAGCCCAGCACGCCCACGGCCTCGACCGGCTTGCGCGCCCGGCCGTGCGGGGAAACCTCTGTGTCCAAGAACTTCCGGCTCACGCCCCGCCAGACGTAGTACACCCCCGTTCCGACCACCACGAGCCCGAGGATGACCAGGACCACCTGCCCCCCCGGGGCCGCGAGGATCGTCGCGGTGATCTCCTGCGACTTCTGGCGCGAGTCCTTGCCCGCGCCGAGCGCATACGAGAGGAAGAGGCCGCCGATGGCGAGGAACACGGCGGCCTTGCCGGCGGCAGAGAGCACGTCCCACGTGCCCTCGGACCTGCTCCGGGCGGACAGGATGGCCTCGCTGATCCACCACAGGGCGAGGGCGGCGCAGCACAGGGCGGCCACCCACAGGACGATCAGGCCTCCCGGCGCCCCGGCGATCTGCTGGATGGCGCCGCTCTGGTCGGCGTGCTCGCCCTGGCCGCCCAGGGCGATCCGCAGCGCGAGGTACGCGATGATCAGGTGGAGGAGGCCGACGAAGACGAACCCGCCCTGCGCGAGCGCGCGGCCCCCCTTGGACCGGGCTGCCCGAACAGTCCCGCTCGCCGCATCGCGCGCGGCGCCCTTCGCTGCCCCGCCCATTGATCCCCCCGCCTCGGTGCCCCCTGCCATGGAAGCCTCCTCATCGTCGTCGTGCGCCTATTTTCGCGGCCCCGGGCACCGCTTCGGTAGACTTGGGTGGCAAGAGCCCCGGCCTTCTTGCTCTTACCCCTCGAGGTGCGCAGTGGAACCGGGGCCTTCGCATGTAGGCCGACGGCCAGCCGGGCCGTGGGCGGTGTCCCGGGGAGGAATCCATGCCAGCAATCGTGATCGTCGGAGCCCAGTGGGGTGACGAGGGCAAGGGCAAGGCCACGGATCTGCTGGGTGGCCGTGTGGACTACGTCGTCAAGCCCAACGGCGGCAACAACGCCGGGCACACCGTGGTCGTCGGCGGCCAGAAGTACGAGCTCAAGCTCCTCCCGGCCGGCATCCTCAGCCCCAACGCGGTCCCGATCATCGGCAACGGCTGCGTGGTGAACCTCGAGGCGCTCTTCGAGGAGATCGAGGGCCTCCAGGCCCGCGGCGGCGACACCTCCCGGCTGCGTGTCTCCGCCAACGCCCACCTCGTCGCGCCCTACCACCAGACACTCGACAAGGTCACGGAGCGCTTCCTCGGCAAGCGCGCCATCGGGACCACCGGGCGGGGCATCGGGCCCGCGTACATGGACAAGGTCGCGCGCCTCGGCATCCGCGTGCAGGACGTGTTCGACGAATCGATCCTGCGGCAGAAGGTGGAGGGCTCGCTCCGCCAGAAGAACGAGCTCCTCGTGAAGGTCTACAACCGCCGCGCCGTCATCGAGGAGGAGATCGTCCAGTACTTCCTCTCCTACGCCGAGCGGCTCCGCCCCCTCGTCATCGACTCGACCTATGTCCTCAACCAGGCGCTCGACGACGGCAAGGTGGTCCTCATGGAGGGCGGCCAGGCCACCTTCCTCGACGTCGACCACGGCACCTACCCCTTCGTGACGTCCTCGAACCCGACCGCGGGCGGGGCCTCTGTGGGCTCCGGCATCGGCCCGACCCGCATCTCCCGCGCGATCGGGATCATCAAGGCCTACACCACGCGCGTCGGTGCGGGCCCGTTCCCCACCGAGCTGTTCGACGAGATGGGCGAGTACCTGCAGAAGACCGGCGGCGAGTACGGGGTCAACACCGGCCGTCCCCGTCGCTGCGGCTGGTACGACGCCGTGCTGGCGCGCCACGCCTCGCGCGTCAACGGCTTCACGGACTACTTCCTCACCAAGCTCGACGTGCTCACCGGGATCGAGCGCATCCCGGTGTGCGTGGCGTACGACGTCGACGGCGAACGGCACGACGAGATGCCCATGACGCAGACCGAGTTCCACCACGCGAAGCCCATCTTCGAGTACTTCGACGGCTGGACCGAGGACATCTCCGGCGCGAAGACCCTCGAGGACCTTCCCGCCAACGCCCGCGACTACGTGCTCGCGCTCGAGAAGCTCTCCGGGACCCGCTTCTCGGCCATCGGAGTGGGGCCGGACCGCGACCAGACCATCGTGGTCCGGGACCTGATCGACTGATCTGAAAAAAACTTCCGGGAGCGCGTAACCCCAGCGCGCCCCCGAGCGATTACCCAAGTGCAAGCCGGGCTGGAATCTGTCCCCCATCATGTTCCAGCCCGGCTTCTTCTCTGTCTCGGTCCGGCCGTCGGCGCAGCTGGCTGACGGCTAGACTGAGCGGGTCCTGTCCGCCGCAGGAGTCTGCAGAGGGAACCCCGTGCTAGAACCCATCACCGACGCCGATCTGGCGCCGGGCGCCTGGACGGAGCATGAGCTCTTCACGCTTGTGTACCGTGCGCTGGCCCCCGCCGTCATGGGCTACCTCGCGGGGCGCGGCGTCGACGATCCAGAGGCGCTGACGCAGGACGTCTTCGTGACGGTCCTGCCCCGCCTGGGGAGCATCAGCGGCGGCGCGTCTGGCCTGCGGTCGTTCGTGTTCTCGGTGGCGCATGCGCGGGTCGTCGACTACTACCGGCGCCACGAGCGGCGCCCCAGGAGCGTGGACTACGACCCCCTCCTGGACGGGCGCCTCTCCAGCTCCGCGGAGCACGAGGCCCTCGTGGCCACCGGCAATTCGGACGCCGAACTGCTGATCGGCAAGCTCAAGGGCGACCAGAGAGAAGTGCTTCTCCTGCGCATCGTGGGAGAGATGAGCATCGAGGAAGTGGCGTCCACGCTGGGAAAGACGCCCGGCGCCGTCAAACAGCTCCAGCGCAGGGCCCTCAAGGCGCTGCGGGAGCACGTGTCCGAGGAAGAGTGGGTCCGATGAGTGCATCAATGACGCAGGTGGAGGCGGTGCTCGCGGAGGAAGGGCTGGAGCACGACGCCGAGTTGCGGCGTGCGCTCGCACAGCTCCCTTCGCTGCGCCCGGCGGTGGCGCCCGGACTCTCGCCGGAGCTCGCAGCGGTGTTCTCGCGCGCCGACGGCGCGCCGCGGGCTGACGTTCCGGTGACGGCGCAGCTCGCCGTCGTGCCCAGTGCCGCGGTGATCCAGCTCAGCCGCGCAGAGGCGCGGCGTGCCGAGGCAGCGGCGGCGTCTGCTGCCCGGCCCCGGTGGCGCCGGCGCGGCGCCGTGATCGGTGCCGTCGTCGTCGCGGGCATGGGTCTCGGCGTCAGCGGCGTCGCGGCCCTCAGCTCTCAGGGCTGGGAGGCCTGGCCGTCCGGCTTGGCCCGCGTCCTGCCGTCCGAGTCCGTCACGCAGGACGCGAACCCGGCGACGCCCGAGGCTCCTGCACACTCGGGAGCCGCCGCGGTGCAGCCAGCGCAGCCGGAGTCTCCGACGGCGAAGTCGGCCGCGGACTCGGGCGCGGCCCAGAGCTCCCCAAGCGCCGGCTCCCAGGGCGCCGACGCGCAGGGCGGGGACCAGACCCGGCCCAAGGGCGGCACCGGCAGTTCGGGGACCCAGGGCAGCCAGGGTGGCAACAGCCAAGGCGGCAACAGCCAGGGCAGCACCGGGCAGACCGGCAGCGGCCAGTCCGGACGGCAGGGCAACAGCCAGGGCAGCAACCGCTAGGCAGGTTCGCGGCGTCCGGTCTGCCGCGGACGGCGGGGATAGCATGGGCACATGCGGCACGTGAACGACCCCGCGGTCATCGAGAGCCTCATGGACACCCCCGGCACGTGGGCGATCGTCGGTCTCTCCCAGAACGAGTGGCGAGCGGCGTACTCGGTGTCCCTCTTCGTCCGCGACACCCTCGGGCACCGCATCATTCCCGTGAACCTGCGGGCCGAGGATGTCCACGGCGAGAAGGGCTACGCCGCCCTTGCCGAGATCCCGGCGGATCACCACCCCATCGACGTCGTGGACTGCTTCGTGAACTCCCGGAAGGTCGGGGCCGTCGTGGACCAGGCCATCGCCGTGGGGGCCAAGGCGGTCTGGCTGCAGCTCGGCGTGGTCGACGACGACGCGGCGGACCGCGCCAAGGCTGCCGGCCTCGACGTGGTGATGGATGCGTGCCCCCAGCGGGAGATCTGGCATCGCAGAAGGCCTGCCTGATGGACGCCCAGGCCCTGCGGATCCTGTGCCTCGGTTTCCCGGGTGCCTATGAGGACTTCCCCTTCGGGCCGGAGGCCTCCGTCTTCAAGGTCAGGGCACCGTCCGGCGGCGACGAACGGCGCGGGAAGATGTTCGCGCTGTCCGCGCTCGACTCCGCGCCGCTCAGCGTTGCGCTCAAGTGCGACCCGGTCCTGGCCGTCCAGCTCAGGGCGGCACACCCCGAGATCACGGGGGCGTGGCACATGAGCAAGAAGCACTGGAGCGATGTGCGCCTGGACGGTGACCTGACGGACGAGGACGTGCGCGACCTCGTCGAGGACTCCTACGACCTGGTCGTGGCGGGCCTGCCGAAGGCCCAGCGCGAGGCCCTGGGCTGGAGCGGCCTCGCGCGCTGAGCGCGCTGCTAGGGTGGGGACCGAGCCCCCGCCCGACCCTGTCAGGAGGCCTGATGCTCGACCAGACCACCCTTGATTCCCTGTGGGACTTCGACGATCCCCCCGCCTCCGAACGCCTCTTCCGTGAGGCCCTCGAGGACCCTTCCTACGACGGCGTCGAGCGGTGCGAGCTGGCCACCCAGCTCGGGCGTGCCATCGGGCTCCAGGGCCGGTTCGAGGAGGCCGATGCCCTGCTGGACGGGATCGACTGCGAGGCAGACCCGACGATCGGTGTGCGCGTCCTCCTCGAGCGCGGCCGGCTGCTGAACTCCGCGGGACGCGCCGCGATGGCGGTGCCGCTCTTCGAGCAGGCCGCGGAACTGGGCGAGCACCTCGGGGAGGAGTACCTTGCCGCCGACGCGTTCCATATGCTCGCCATCGCGGACGCCGCCCATGCCGAGTCCTGGGCGCGTGCCGGCATCGAATACGCCCGTGAGGCGCACAGCCCCCGGGCGCAGCGGTGGTGCGCCTCGCTGCACGGCCACCTGGGCTGGCTCCTGCTCGACGCCGGCGAGGCCCACCGGGCGCTCGTCGAGTTCCAGCTCGCCGAACAGTGGGCCGCCCGGGTCGGCACCCCCGCGCAGGAGGAATGGGCGCGGGAGGGAATCGCGGCATGCCGAGCGGTCGAATACGGTGGATGAGCGAATCCGAAACCACGGAAGGACCCCATGTACTTCATCGTCGTGAAGTTCGAGACCAAGCCCGAGTCGACGGAGCAGTTCCCCGAGATCGTGCGCGAGTTCACCGAGAAGACCCGCCAGGAGCCGGGCAACCTGTTCTTCGAGTGGTCCAGGTCCCTCGAGAACCCGGCCGAGTACGTCCTCGTGGAGGCGTTCACCGACGAGGGCGCTGGCCCGCACGTCCAGAGCGAGCACTTTGCGAAGGGCCTCGAGGCCATGCGCCCGTGCCTGACCAAGACCCCGAGCATCGTCTCCCGGCAGGTCGACGGCAACGGCTGGGACGCGATGGGCGAGCTGCAGATCGGCTGAGCCCGCCCACCCCGTCCCCGTCTGGGGGTCACCTTCTGGGGGTCACCTTCTGTGGGTCACTTGCTGTGGATCAGTCGGCGACGAAGTACATGCGCTTGTTCACGAACTCGTCCATGCCGAGCGGGCCGAGCTCGCGGCCGAAGCCCGAGCGCTTGACGCCGCCGAACGGGATCTCGGCGCCTTCGGCGGAGGGGAGGTTGACGTTCGCCATGCCGACCTCGAGGCGCTGGGCGACCCGCTCCGCGCGGGCGGTGTCCGCCGAGAAGACCGAGCCGCCCAGGCCGTACGGGGTGTCGTTGGCCAGACGGAGCGCGTCCTCGTCGCTGGCCACCTTGTACACCACCGCGACCGGGCCGAACAGCTCCTCCTTGTAGGCGCGCATCTCGGGGGTGACGCCGGTCAGGACGGCGGGGGAGAAGTACGCCGCGTCGCCGTCGGAGAGCTCGCCGCCGGCGTGCAGGGTGGCGCCCTTCTCGACGGCGTCGCGCACCTGGGCGGCGAGGCCCTCGGCAGCGGCGCGGGAGGAGAGCGGCGCGAAGGTCCCCTCGGCGTCATCGGCGGGGTTGCCCGGGGTGAGGCCCCGCGCCCGCTCGGTGAGCCGGGCGACGAAGTCGTCGAAGATGTCCTCCATGACGATCATGCGCTTGTTGGAGTTGCAGGCCTGGCCCGTGTTCTCCATGCGCGTCTCCCACGCCGTGTCCGCGAGGGCGCGGACGTCGGGGGAGTCCAGGACCACGAACGGGTCCGAGCCGCCGAGTTCGAGCACAGCCTTCTTGAGGTTCTTGCCCGCGAGCTCGCCGATGATCGCCCCGGCGCGCTCGGAGCCGGTCAGGGAGACGCCCTGGATCCGCGGGTCCGCGATGATGTCAGCGATCTGCGCGTGCGATGCGAAGACGTTCACGTATGCGCCCTTCGGCAGGCCGGCGTCGTCCATGATCTCCTGGATCGCCAGCGCCGAGCGGGGGCACGACTCGGCGTGCTTGAGGATGACCGTGTTGCCGAGCATGAGGTTCGGGGCGGCGAAGCGGGCCACCTGATAGTACGGGTAGTTCCACGGCATGATCCCCAGGAGCGGGCCGACGGGGAGCTTCTGCACGACCGCGCGGCCGCCGGCGAACGTCTTGATCTCGGTGTCCGCGGCGAGGCCCGGCCCCTCCTCGGCGAAGTACCGGAAGATGTCCGTGCAGAACTCGGCCTCGCCCTTGGCCTCGGAGAGCGGCTTGCCCATCTCCTCGGTGATGATGGCGGCGAGCTTGTCCGCTCGCTCGGTGAACAGCTCGCCGATGCGCGCGACCACCTTGGCGCGCGTCTCGATCGGGGTTTCGCGCCATGACTCGAACGCGGACTGGGCCGCGGCCAAGGCCTCCTGGACCTGCTCGTCGGTGGCGGTCGGGAACGTCTCGACGACCTCGCCGGTGGCCGGGTTCAGGACACGGTAGCCGGGCTCGTCGCGGGTGCTCGCAGTGGTAGTCATGGCACCATCTTGCCCCGTTCCGTGGCGCACATCACTGTGCTTAAGCACGACGGCGGCGGTCCCCTTCTGTGCGGAAGGTGACCGGCCGGCGTCGTGCGTGCAGTGGGTACGGCGCTAGGACAGGACCTGGCGCTTGCTCGAGATGACCCCGGTGTTGAAGCCCGCGAGGTGCAGGCCGCCGTGGAAGCGGGCGTGCTCGATCTTGACGCAGCGGTCCATCACGACGTTCATGCCTGCCGCCTCGGCATCGGCCGCGACCTGCTCGTGCCACGAGCCGAGCTGGAGCCAGAGCGTCTTGGCGCCCACGGCCTTGGCCTCCTCGAGCACCCCGGGGATGTCCTCGTGGCGGCGGAACACCTCGACGAGGTCCGGCGTCTCGGGCAGGTCCGCGAGGGACGGGTAGACCGGCTGGCCGAGGATGGTCTTCAGCGCCGGGTTGACGAAGTAGACGGTGAACTTCGTCGAGGAGAGCAGGTACGTCGCGACGAAGTAGCTCGCGCGGCTCGGCTTGTCGGACGCGCCGACGATCGCGATCGACTTCGTCTCGCGCAGGATCTGCAGGCGCTCCGGGGCGGTCGGGCCGACCCAGGTCCGGTCCGCGGTCTCAACGGTCGCGCTCACTTGGCGCCCCCTTTCAGCGGCAGGGAGCAGGCCTCGCCGTCGTACGTCGGTGCAGCGAACTCCTCCTCAAGCTCGTCCACTTCCTGGCTGGCAGCCAGCGCCTGGTCGAGGTCCCAGATGATGTCCTCGACGTCCTCGAGCCCCACGGAGAAGCGGATGAGGTCCCCCGGCACGCCCGCCGCGACGAGCTGCTCGGCGGAGAGCTGCTGGTGGGTGGTCGACGCCGGGTGCAGCACGAGCGTACGTGCGTCGCCGATGTTGGCCAGGTGCGAGGCGAGCTGGAGGGCCTCGATGAAGCGGGCCCCGGCCTCGCGGCCGCCCTTCACGCCGAAGCTGAACACGCTCCCGACGCCGAGCGGCAGGAGGCCCTGGGCGAACTCGTACTGCGGGTGCGAGGGCAGGCCCGCATAGTTCACGTAGGTCACGCGCGGATCGGCCTCGAGCCACTCGGCGACCGCCTTCGCGTTCGCGAGGTGCGCGTCCATGCGCTGCGGGAGCGTCTCGACGCCCTGCAGGAGCTGGAACGCGGACTGCGGCGACAGGGACGGGCCGATGTCGCGCAGCTGCTCGGAGCGCAGCTTCATGAGGAAGCCGTACTCGCCGAAGTTGCCCCACCACGTCACGTTGCCGTAGCTCGGCACGGGCTCGGTCATGGACGGGAACTTGCCGTTGGCCCAGTTGAACGTCCCGGACTCTACGACGACGCCGCCGAGGGTCGTGCCGTGCCCGCCGAGGAACTTCGTGGCCGAGTGGATCACGATGTCCGCGCCGTGCTCGATCGGCCGGAAGATGTACGGCGGCGTCAGCGTCGAGTCGACCACGAGCGGGATGCCGTGCTCGTGGGCGACGGCGGCCAGGCCGGCGACGTCGGCGATGTCGCCCGAGGGGTTGGCCACCACCTCGGTGTAGACGGCCTTCGTGTTCTCGCGCAGGGCGGCCTTGAACGCGGCGGGGTCGGTCGAGTCCACGAACGTGGTCTCGACCCCGAAGCGGCGCAGGGTCACGTCGAGCTGTGTGATCGTGCCGCCGTAGAGCTTGGAGGAGGCGACGATGTGGTCCCCGGCCTGGGTCAGCGCGGCGAACGTGATGAATTCCGCGGCCATGCCCGAGCTCGTCGCGACCGCTCCGAGGCCGCCCTCGAGGGACGCGATGCGCTCCTCGAATGCCGCGACCGTGGGGTTGCCGATGCGGGAGTAGATGTTGCCGTACTTCTGCAGCGCGAAGAGGTTCGCGGCGTCGTCCGAGTCCTTGAACACGAACGAGGTGGACTGGTAGATGGGCACCGCCCGGGCGCCGTGCTCGGCGTCGGGCGTGCCGCCGGCGTGCAGGGCGCGGGTGCGGAACCCGAACTGGCGCTCGGCCATCAGGCGTTCGCCCCGGCAGCCTGGAAGCTCGTCACCGGCAGCAGGTCCGTGCGCAGCTCCGTGCCGTTCTTCCGAGCTAGGTCCGCCTCGAGCTCGCGGACGATCGGGAGGACGTCGCGGCCGAACGCTTCGACCTCCTCCTGGAAGTGCAGGTAGCCGGTGAGGAAGAGGTTCACGCCGATCTTCTTGTACTCGACGATCCGCTCGGCGATCTGCTCGGGGGTGCCGATGAGCTTGGTGCGGAAGCCGTCGTTGTACTGGACGAGGTCCTCGAACGTGGAGTCCTCCCACATTCCCTTGCCGTCCTTCGTGGACTGGCCGGCCTCCTTGACGGCGGCCGCGAAGCCCTCGACGGCCGGCTTGTGCGCCTTGGCGATGATCTCGCGGAGGGTGTCCTGGGCCTCCTTCTCCGTGTCGCGGGCAATCACGAAGCCGTTGAGGCCGAAACGCGGGGCGGCGGGGGCGGTCCGACCGTCCTGCGCGGCGGCCAGGACGCCGCGGATGTTGTCCTTGAACGGCTCGAGGTCGCGGCCGTTGGAGAAGTACCAGTCCGCGGTGCGCCCCGCGGCGGCCTGTGCGGCCGTCGAGTTGCCGCCGAAGAAGATCTCGGGGTGTGCCCGGCCCGGGATGTCCAGCGGGGCCGGGCTGAGGGTGAAGTCCTTGATGTTGTAGTACTTCCCCGACTGCGAGTAGCCCTTCTGGGTCCACAGGCCGCGGAGCACGTTGATGAACTCCTCGGTGCGCACGTAGCGCTCGTCGTGCTCGAGCCACGGCAGGCCGAAGTTCACGAACTCGTCCTTGAGCCAACCGGAGACGATGTTCACGGCCGCGCGGCCGCCGGAGAGGTGGTCCGCGGTGATGATGAACTTGGCGAGGACACCCGGGTGCCACATGCCGGGGTGCACGGCGGAGATGACCTTGAGCCGCTCGGTCGCGCCGAGGAGGGCGAGGCTGAACGAGGTCGCCTCGTGCTGCTTGTCCGCGCCGTAGCTCGCGGCGTAGCGGGTCTGGGTCAGCGCGTACTCGAAGCCGGAGTCCTCCGCGATGCGGGCGAGCTTCTTGTTGTACTCGAACTCCCAGTTGGTGCGCTGCTCGATGGTCGAGACGACGAGGCCGCCCGAGACGTTGGGCACCCAGTACGCGAACTTCAGCGGGGTCTCGAAGTCGATGCGGTGGTCGGTCATGCTGCGCTCCTTGGAACTCGGGCGCGACGTGCAGCGCAGGATGTGGCCTGATCGCTCACCATCGCTTCTGGCAGTAGCACCTTTGGCTCCGGCCGTTGTTCCGGCATTTGGGGGCAATGGTTGCTGCGGCGTCACAGATCCAGATCTCTCGGCCGCTCGGGATGGTCCTTCCGATTGTCGCCAGAGGGGCCGTAACGAGGCAAATTATTTCGTCACACTCGCGCTCGGCTGGCTGGCGCCGAATACTGTTCGACGGCGTGCGCCCGCCGATGGCCCGCCGGAGAGGGGATGCACGCATGGGACGCACGACGCCGGGCGGTGCCTCGTACGCCGAGCTCGCCGAGCGCTTCGCACCGGTCTTCGACCGCATTGCCGAGGGTGCCTTGGAGCGCGAACTGGGCCGGACGCTGCCCTTCGAGCAGGTCGAGTGGCTCAAGGAGGCCGGGTTCGGCCGCCTCCGGGTTCCGGTCGCATATGGGGGCTTCGGGGCCTCCGTCGAGACCCTCGTGCGGCTGCTCATCGACCTCGCCGCCGCGGACTCGTCGGTGGCGCACCTGCTGCGCTCCCACTTCGCGTTCGTCGAGACGATCTCGCTCCAGGACGACGCGTTCCGCGCGCGGTGGTTCGGCCGCGTCGTCGACGGCGTGATCTTCGGCAACGCCGCGACTGAGCGGGCCGGCAACGCCCTCGGCACGGTCGCGACCAGGCTCGTGCCCGCGGGCGACCGCGGGTACCTCCTCACGGGCGAGAAGTACTACACGACCGGCACGATCTTCGCCGACTACGTGGCCGTGATGGCGTCCCCCGAGGGCGAGCGCTCCCGGCTGTACGCGATCGCCCCGACCCGGCACGCCGGCGTCGAGATCCGCGACGACTGGGACGGATTCGGCCAGCAGATGACTGGTACGGGGACGGCGGTGTTCCGCGAGGTCCCGATCCCCGCCGAGGACACCGTGCCGCGCACCGAGTCCACCACCCACGAGCCGGCGTTCCTGCAGCTCATGCTCCTGTCCGTCCTCGCAGGGATCGGCAAGGCCGTGGTGCGGGACGCGTCGTCGCTCGTCGCGAAGCGGACCCGCACGTTCTCCACGGGCTCGGGCCAGCTGTTCCGCGAGGATCCGCTCATCCTGAACCTCGTCGGGCAGCTCGCCGCGAAGTCGTTCGCTGCGGAGTCGTCGGTGCTCGCGGCCGCCCGCGAGCTCGATGACGCCCTCGCGCTGGGACCCGACGCGAGCGCCGAGGACCGCTACGCGCGGGGAGCGGTCGCCGTCGACCTCGCCCAGGTGGCCGTGCCGCCGCTGGTGATCGACGCCGCGCAGCAGCTCTTCGACACGGCCGGCGCCTCCGCGGTGTCCCGGGGCAAGGCGCTGGACCGCCACTGGCGCAACGCGCGCACGGTCGCGACGCACAACCCCGTGGCGTTCAAGGCGCGCGGGCTGGGGGACTGGTTCGTCAACGGCGTCTCCCCGGTCGCGCTGCACAGCATCGGCGAGGCGACGGCCGGGGTCCCAGCCTCCGCCTGCTAGATAGCCCCTCCTTGTGGGGTCACATCCCTAGCCTCTCAGGCCCCGGTCCGGAGGTTGAGGGGTCATGTCTCTAAGAAAAGGAATCCGCTCTCTAGAGATATGACCCCTCAAGGCAGGGACATGACCCCTCAACGCAGGGACATGACCCCACAACAGGATCAGGCGCGGGCCAGGAGCTCCTCGCCCACGCGGCCGCGCTGGTAGAACACCTCCCGCCCGGCGCGCACCGGCTCGGTCAGCCCCGACTCCGCGAGCACCTTGAGATGCGCGTTGACCGTCCCGGCGGCGAGGTCGAGCGCGCAGGCGAGCTGCGTCGTCGTCATCGGGACGTCGAGCTGGGCGAGGATCTGCGCGCGCGTCCGCCCGAGAAGCCGCGAGATGGGGGACTCGCGCGTCTCGCGCGTGGCCTCCCACAGCCGCCCGACGCCCCGGGGCGCGTAGGTGATGGTCGGCACGAACGGGGCGATGTTGAGCACCAGCGTGTTCGGCCACACGAACGCATTGGGCACGAGGATGAGGCCGCTGCCCGGCTCGGGCAGGTCCGTGGCCTCGCAGCCGCGCGTGATCTCGAGGCCCGTCTCGGTGGGGCGCACGCTCGGGTGGAGTGTCTTGAAGACCTCCTGGATGCCGTAGTGCGAGAGCTCATCCAGACGGGAGTCGATGTCCGCGAGCAGGACCGAGCGCAGCCTCGGCCAGTAGGGCTCGACGGCGGTCGCCCAGTACCAGCGCAGCGCCGCGACGATGCGGGGCACGGCGGCGTCGATGTCCGCACGGAGCTCCTCGAGCGTGGCGAGGATGGTCCCCGTCGGCTTGCGGCGCTCGAGGTAGCCGAGGTCGCGCAGCCACAGCTCGCCCGGGACTGCGGCGACGGCGTCGAGCGCATCGGCGAACGAGTCCCCCCGCTCGGGCGTGGGCGTGAGCGAGTCGGCGATGAACCCCTGCGGCTGCACGAGCGTGGTGAGCAGGCGCAGGTGCTCGCGCGCGAGGGGGTCGCCGCTGGCCGTGATGCGGCGGCGTGCCTCGGTGACCCACGGCCGGTGCAGGGGCGTCCCAGCCTGGAGGGCCCGCAGGCTCGTGACCGTCTCCCACAGCGGCGACGCCTCGAAGCGGACCCTCGTGAGGTCCTCGTGGGTGAGCGTGATGAACATGGATCCAGCGTAGGAACCCGGACCTCCCAGGGCGAGGATTCGGTGAACGCCGAATCGTTTCGGCCGTTCCGAGTGCGGCGCACACTCGTGGGCATGGCAACGAACACCCGCACCCAGCACTCCACCGAACGGCTCGACCGGACCCTGCATCCGCTCCGCCCCACCACGCGTCGGCCCGTCCGCGACCCGCACCGCGACGCCGGTGGGCCGCCCGCCGGTGAGCGCACGACGCCGGCCGGGAACCCGCCGTCGTCCCCCCGCCTGCCGCTCGCGGAGCCTGACGCAGCGCGGGCTCCCCGCCGCGCTGACCGGCCCCTCGTCGCGCCGACGACGCTTCCGGACCACTCCGGCGACCTCCTCGGACTGCCCGACTTCTCGGCGCTGCGCCGCCGCCTCCGCCGGACGTGGGCGTGGCTCGCGGGGCAGTTCGGCGCGGCGGCCGCGGTCGATGCGCGCCTCCGCGCCCGCCGGGACGAGGATTCGGCCGCGATGCTGCGCGCCGGTGTCGCCCCGACCCCGTTCGCCTGAGCCCGTTGACGGCAGCGGCGGGGGGGCCGCACGCTTGCGGCATGGACGTTCCAGAGCTGCAGGGCGTGGACGTGGACGGCCTCCGCGTGGCGTACCGCCGGGCGGGGAACGGCCCGCCGCTCGTCCTGCTGCACGGGGCGTACGAGGACAGCCGCATCTGGCAGTACCAGCTCGAGGGCCTCGCCGACGAGTTCACGGTCATCGCCTGGGACACCCCCGGCTGCGGCGGCTCGGACGACCTTCCCGGTGGCTTCACCGGGAGCCTCGGCGCGGTCCTCGCGGGCTTCCTGACGGGGCTCGGGCTCACGGGCGCAACCCGGCCCCATGTGCTGGGCCTGTCGTTCGGGTCCACGGTCGCGCTGGACCTCGTGCGGGTGGCGCCGGGCGCCCCGGCTTCACTCATCCTCGCCTCGGCCTACGCCGGGTGGGCCGGATCGCTGCCCCCCGAGGAGGTCGAGCGGCGGTACTCCCAGGTGCTCGCCGAGCTCGAGAAGCCAGCTGCCGAGATCATCCCCGCGTGGCTTCCGACGCTCTTCAGCGAGCATGCGCCGCCCGAGGCCGTCGACCTCGTCTCCCACGTCATGGCGGACTTCCGGCCCGCGGGCATGCGGTCCCTGCTCGAGCTGGCCGGGCGCGCAGACTACCGCCCCGTGCTTCCGACGATTTCGGTTCCGACCCTCCTCCTCTATGGATCCAAGGACACGCGCTCGCCGGTGGCGGTCGGCGAGGCGATGCGGGAGGCCATCCCCCAGGCCCAGCTCGCGGTCATCCCAGGCCCAGGGCACCTGACCTTCCTCGAGGAGCCCGACGCCTTCAACACCAGAGTCCGGCGATGGATCCGGGCGCATCCCGGCCCCACCGCGGCTGCGGGGCGGGTCTAAAATGTGAGTGCTGGGCAGCGACGCCGGGAGGCGCTTGACCGGGTGCGGCGCCGCGGGCGGTCGACTCCACGTCCCCCACCACTGAGAGAGCACCGGCATGGGACCCCAGCATGGCGCACGACGGCGCGCAGCGGCTGTGCTTGCACTCTTCCTCGCGCTCTCGGGCTGCGCGTACGCCGGTCCGGACCCGGCGCCGCCCGCTCCAGCGCCCGGCCCGATGGACTCCCTGGACAGCCAGGCCAGACTGCTCATCGACAACGGTGCCGTGGGCGCCGTCGTCCAGGTCCGGTGGCCCGGGGGAGAGTGGTCACGGGCCTACGGGGTCAGCGACCTCGACACGAGGATGCCGGCCAGGCCCGATGACCGCGTGCAGGTAGCCGCCGTCACGGCGTCCATGACCGCGGTGACCGTGCTCAAGCTCGTCGATGACGGGCTGATCGGCCTCGACAGCACCGTGAACGATGCGATCCCGGGCTTCACAACCTTGCTGAAGCCTCCAGGACCGATCACCGTGCGCCAGCTGCTGAGCCACACCTCAGGCGTCCCCGACTTCAACGATGCGCTTCCCGGCAACCCCGACTTCCGGCCGCTGCTCGACCGGCCGATGACCATGGAACGCGCGCTCGAACTGGCGGGCACCCTCCCGTGGACCGCCGCCGATGTCGGAGGGTTCCGCTATTCGGACACCGACTACGCTGCACTCGGGCTGCTCGTCCAGACGCTGCGGCACCGTCCCTTCGCAGATGTCCTGCGGGACGAGGTGATCTCACCGCTCGGGCTCTCGAAGACCAGCATGGACCGGGCCGATGTCCGCGCGGCCGATCTCCTCCACGGTTACGTGACGCTTCGCGGCGAACGGATCGATCTCAGCGACAACACGTTCTCCGCGGGAATGCCGTACAACGGAGCGGTCTCCAGCGTGGCAGATGTGAACACCTTCTTCGGCGCGCTGTTCCAGGGCAGGCTCGTCTCCGCGCCGTCCCTGGCGCAGATGAAGAAGAGCCCGAGGCCGGGGCTCCCGTACGCACTCGGACTCTGGGTGCACTCCGGCTGCTCGACGAACGAGCGCTACGAGAGCCGCGGCGCCTTCTGGCACACCGTGACGGTCGCGGTGGCCAGCGACGACGGCAGGTACCAGGCCGCAATGAGCGTCTCGGTCAAACCATTCGCGACCGAGCTCGAAGACCCCGACACCGCACGCCAGCGGGGGCTGTACGGGGAGCAGATCGAGTCGTCACTGAATGAGACGCTGGACCGCCTCTGCCAATCCTGAAGCTGCACTATGATCTCGCCGACAGGAACTTGATGCGTCAACTACAACGGCGTAGAGTAATCGTTGAAACATCAACTACTCTCCCCTGTGAGGCATCATGTCCTGGTTCTCCAAGCTCTTCGGCAAGTCTGACTCCGCCGCTGCCCACCGCGCTGACGCGCCCGTCGTCGAGGCCGCCCCGGCCGCCGAGGCGGTCCAGGCTCCGGCGACCGCCCCCGCCGAGGCTCCCGCCGCCGTCGTGCGCGCCGGTGCGCCCCGCATCGCCGTGGTCACGGGCAGCACCCGCCCGGGCCGCAACAACCTCCAGGTGGCCGAGTGGCTCGTGGCCCGCGCGGGCCAGCGCGGCGACGCCGTCTACGAGCTCGTGGACATCGACTCGTTCGACCTCCCGCTGCTCGACGAGGCCTTCCCTGCCGCGTATGGCAACTACCAGGGCGAGCACACCAAGGCCTGGGCCGCGAAGATCGCGGAGTTCGACGGCTACGTGTTCGTCACCGCGGAGTACAACCACTCGACGACGCCGGCCCTCGCCAACGCACTGAGCTTCCTCAACGCCGAGTTCGCGAACAAGGCGGCGGGCATCGTCGGCTACGGCTCGGCGATGGGCGCGCGCGCCGTCGAGCACCTGCGCGGCATCCTGTCCGAGCTGCAGGTGGCGCACGTGCAGAAGACCGGCATGTTCTCGCTCTTCACGGACTTCAAGGACTTCTCCGTCTTCACCCCGACCGAGCAGCAGGCCGCCTCCGTGGACCCGATGCTGGACCAGCTCGTGGCCTGGACCGTCGCGTTCGCCAAGGTCCGCGCGGGCGAGTTCGAGGCCGTCGCCGTCTGACCCCGCAACGGTAGGGACGGGACCCCGCAACGGTAGGGACGGGACCCCGCAACGGTAGGGACGGGACCCCGCAATGCACTGCTCCCCGGAAGTTGGACCGTGATATTCGGTTCCGTCTTCTGGGGAGCAGTTCATGCGTGTGAGTAGTTCGCTGTCCGAGGGGCAGCGGTCGGCGGCTGTAGCGTTGTTCGAGCAGGG
>NZ_JBCHVF010000016.1:0-102441 GCF_050474465.1 Sinomonas sp. B1-1
TGATGAACGCCACAACGCGACACTAGGACACCCTGCTTAGTGCGTGAAACAGCGTCCCTCGGCCAGCATCGCCCCAGATCAGAGGGCAGTAGGTTCTCCGAACCGCTACAGCGTGAGCCAACTCAGGTCGAACGCATCTCTGAGCTCGCCCCGATCCTCCGGGCGATTCTGGTGAAGAACACGGCCGAAAACCTCGAGCCTCATGGCGGTGCATGTGCGCGACTGCAGCAGGCGCACGACGCCGCGGCACCGGCTCCCGCCGCCGCCTCGGCCCACGCTGGCCGACTGACCCTCGCACAGCGAACGCCGGGCCCGCACCGAGAAGGTACGGGCCCGGCGTCGTGCGTGGTGGGTCGCCGTGCTCAGCCCGTCGAGCTCGCTCGGTGCTCGGTGAAAATCTCGGCGAGGGTCGCGAGGTCGGCCCGCACCTGCCGCGCATACGTCTTGTTCACGAGCGCGTCGGCGAGGCTCCCGAACACGCCGCCGAGGCCCTGGGAGGTCTCGAGACGGTACGTGACGCGGGTCCCGGCGCCCTCGGGCTCCAGCGTGTAGGTCCCGGTGAAATCGACCTTGCTCTCGACCGAGCGGATGGACTGTCTCCTGGGACGCTCGTGCTCGGTGACTTCGGCCACCCAGTCGATGGCGCGTCCGAGGACCTTCGTGGTCCCCCTGAACCGCGAGCCGACCTGGGCGGGGCCCGGACCTTCAAGCTCGGCATTGATGATGCTGCCGCTGAACTCGGGAAGGTGCTTCGGGTCGAGGAGGTAGTCGTAGATCTCCTCCTGCGGGGCGTCGATGACGACGGATTCTTCGATGGTGGGCATGATGAGGACTCCTGCTCTGGAGGCCCGGCGTGGGGTTGCCCCAGCATGATCCCGCGTCGATTCTGTTGTTCGATCCCCGATGGCTTTCACGGTACGCCGGGCGCCCGAGGGGGACAACGGCGTCGTGCGCGGTCTTCCCGAGGCCGGGCGGTCAGGCGCCCCAGGGCAGCGGCTCGGGCGCCGGCGTGCGGGCCGCAATGGCGGGGCCTAGCACCTTCGGGTCCAGTGTGCGGTGCTCGCGGACGGCGTCCGCGTACCGCTGCGGCTGGTGCAGGTGCGCGAGGGCGAACGCCGTGAACGGGTCCTGCTCAGTGGTGCGGGCGGCGAGGGGTGTGGCCGGATCGTCGCACTCGGGCGCGAGGGCGAAGGCCATGAGGAAGGCGCCGGCGCGCTCGCGCAGTGCGCTGTCCACGCTGAAGTAGTCAGTGCGCGGCAATGCGGCGGGGGAGACGGCTGCGTCGTCGCCGATCTCGTCGAGGTCCGGCCGCTTCCCTGTCTCGAACGCCGTCAGTGCTGCGGGAAGGACCGCCTCACGCAGTCCCTCATCGTCGTCGCCCCCGCACACGGCGTCCAGGATCTCGCGGTAGGCGACGGCGTTGGAGACCTCGGCTGCCAAGGGCTGGCACACCGATCGGAGGTTCGCTCCCCCCGCGTCCGGCGCCGCGCACCGGCGCTCGAGCCACTCCCCGGCGGTGTCCGCGAGGGTCTCAGCGGCATCCGCGATGTGATGCCGGGCGGGTCGGGAGGCTCGGGGGAACTCGGCGGTGATGGAGCCAAGGGCCCGCGGCGGCAGCAGGCTCAGCGCAGTGAGCGCTACGGGCACCTCGACAGGCCAGAAGCGGCCATCGAACCCCACGAGGGTCCCGGTCTCGGGGTCGGACAGGGGGCACAGGCGCGACAGCGCCGCTCGGTAGTCTGGTGCGTTCCTCACGCAAGAGCCCTTCCCGCCCACGGCCGTAGTCAATCCGGCCTTGACCTTGGTGCTTCCTGAGTGGACGCTTGGTGCTACACGGCGTGCTGGGGAGCCTTTCGTCAGGGGTGGTTTGCATGCGTGCTCATCTGGCAGTCGGGCCGCGGACCCGCCGCGCCCCGATAACGGTCTTCGTCCCGCATGGTCATCCGATGCATCGGGCGTCCGGTGCGGACCGGCAGGCCGCGGACGCCTCGGCCTCTGCCCGGGGGAACCGCCAGGCTGCTATGGCGGCTGCTCTGGTCTGCGCCCTCGGTCTGCTCTCAGCGGCCCTCCTCGGGAGGATTCAGAGTGAGACGTCCTCGCCCGGCGCTCTTGCATGGCAGCCGGCGTTTCCTACCAGTCTGGCGGCGGCAGCCGGGAGACCTCCGATGCTGCCGGCGGCGCCCACCCCGCCCACTCTGATGGCTCCTGCGGTGGCCCTGCCTGTCCCGCACTTCATCCACCTGCCCTATCGGATCCGGTAGGCCACGCCGGCTGACTGGTTCCGCGTCCTCGCCGAGAGGCACCAGGACCCGCGGCTCCCCACTCAGACGCGCACGTAGGCCCACCCGTCCCACTGACGCCGCGCGAGGTGTCCCACGGCCGCGGGCACCACGCGCACGCCGGGACGCAGGTCCGACTCGTCCACGCCTGCGGATCGGAGGCTGTTCGCGCAGGCCAGGACGGCGATTCCGGCACCGAGGAGTTCGTCCAGCTGCGCGGCGGGCCCCTCCGCCCCTTTGCCGGCGGTGAGCAGTGCGACGCCCGGCCCTTGGACGACGAGCTCCACCGGACGGTCGCCGCCCAGATCTGCGACGGCGTTCAGCGCCGTGCGCATGGAGGCTGGCAGCCAGGTCTCGGGCGACGGCCCGTTCCCGTGCACGCAGAGCCCCGCCATCGTCCTGGGAACGTCCGTCATCGTGTCTCCTGTTCAACCACTGGCCGGTTCTGACCCACCGGATTGTGGCACACCCCGAGTGAGGGGAAGCTGTGCGCCCGCGGCCGTGGCCTTGGCCGAGGCGAGGTCCTTCAGCACGAAGGGCGGAGTGGTGAGGGAGGCGGGGCCGCCGAAGCCCTGGCCGAACACCGTCGAGAAGCTCAGCGTGGCCGCGGTCCGGGCGCCGGGCAGGTGGCCCGGGAAGGTGATTCGGCCCTGGCGCTCGGCTCCGGGCGGGATGCTGTCCGTCCACGAACTCCTGAACGGATCCGCCTCGAGGCTTTCCCCGCCGTCGGGAGTGAGCACGGCGTTCTTGTACACGGGCAGCGTGACGGTGAATTCCAGGGAGTTCTGGACGGACGCGCGCACCTGGGTGAAGTGGTCCGTCTCCAGGACGCTCAGCACCGTCAGCGTCACCCCGCTCCGCTCGATCCCCTGCTGCGCCTCGAGGCGCTCGATCCCGGGCTCGTTCCCGGTCACGAGGCCGGACACGTACCGGACGCCGAACGCCAGCGCAAGGCCCACCACGGCGAGGACCGCGAGGACCAGGACGAGGCTGGCCGCCCCCCTCGGCCTCCCGGATGCCGCCTCCGGAGCGCGCGCCCGGGACGGCTGCCCGCGTCCCGGCTGCCGCTCCGGCTTCTCCTCCGGTTCGGACTTCTTGAGGACGTCGTTGACCATCGCCACGAGGACACCGACGACCGGCGCCGCCAGCCAGCCCACCGTCCCGGTCCAGCCAGCGAGGGCGTTCGCGGCCACATTCCCCAGCAGGACCACGACCTCGGCGGCCCCCGCGAGCAGCGCGCCCCTCCACAGCTTGCGGCTGCGCGGTGGCGGCCGCCGGACGGCAGAGGGGGGAGCGTGGAACGACAGGCGCACCTCGCCCAGGCCCACCTCATCCCCGTCCAGAAGCTCCTGGGAGGCGGCCACCCGTTCGTCGTTCAGCCATGTGCCGTTGCGGGAGCCGAGGTCATCGAGACGGACCCTGCCGTTGGCGGAGACCGTCACGGCTGCGTGGCGGCGGCTGATGCTCTCGTCGTCCAGCACGATGTACGCTTCGGCGCTCCGGCCGAGGACGGTCTCGCCGTCGGGCAGATAGAACTTCTGTCCGGCGTGCGGACCGTCGAGCACGGTCAGCAGGCGGCGCACTGAACCTGCCTCGGACATGTCGCCCCCTCGGGAATCCCGGCCCTGCGGCCCCCTTGGCAGCATCCTGCAGCTATTTACGGCCCGCCGGTGTGGGCGAGTCAACAGCCCGATCAGGCGGGGTGAGCCCAGCCGGGAAGCCGGCCGCCGGGTACCGGCCGGTAGGCTCGTCCATATGGCAGAAGTGATCGGCGCGGCCGAGGTGACACCGCACGCATGAGCGGAAACACGCGTCTCGAAGGCCCGTCCCACCCGGGGACGGGCAGGGTTCCCGGGCTCCGTCCGCCGGCCGGCCAGAGCCGGGGCAGGCTCGTGTTCCTCGGCCTGTGCCTCGTGCTGATCGGGCTGAACCTGCGCACCGCCTTCTCGAGCTTCTCCGCCGTCCTCACCGAGATCCGCGCGAGCGGCACGGTGCCCGAATGGGCCGTCGCGCTGCTGACGACGGCGCCCGTGACACTCCTGGGGCTCTTCGCACCGCTCGCGCCGGTGCTGTCGCGGCGGTTCGGCTCCAAGCGGGTGCTGCTCGGGGCCATGGTGGTGCTCACCGGCGGCCTCCTCGTGCGGCCCACCGAGTGGGGGAGCGCTGGCCACCTGCCGGGCCTGATCGTCGGCACCGCGCTGTGCGGGGCGGCGATCGCGCTGTGCAACGTCATCCTCCCCAGCGAGGTCAAGCAGGACTTCGCCCACCGGCTCGGCCTCATGGGAGGCCTGTACACGACGGCGATCTGCGCCTCCGCGGCCCTCGGCGCCGGGTTCACCTATCCCGTCTTCCAGGCCACCGGCGAGTGGAACGCCGCGCTCCTGTTCTGGGCTGCGCCGGCCGCCGCCGTCGTGCTCCTGTTCGCCCCCGTCGCGGTGCGCGCCCCGCACGCCCGGGCCGGCGCGGACCACGGGGGCACGAACGTGTGGCGCTCGCGGGTGGCCTGGCACGTGACCCTCTTCATGCTCTTCCAGGCGATGACCTCGTTCAGCGTCTTCGCGTGGCTCGCCCCGATCCTTCGCGAGCGGGGGATCGACGGCGCCACCGCCGGGGCGATGGTCTCCGTCTCGATCCTGCTCCAGATGCTCGGCTCCCTCTTCGCGCCCACCCTCGCCGCCCGCATGTGGGACCAGCGCGGCATCAACGTCACGGTCGCGCTCATGACGTCCCTCGGATTCGCGCTCAGCGTCCTCGGGCCGCTGGAGTTCGTGTGGGTGTGGATCGGGCTCCTCGGGCTCGGGCAGGGCGCCCTCACCGCCGTCGCGCTGACCATGATCATGCTCCGCACCCGCAACACGCACACCGCCGTCCACCTCTCCGGGATGATGCAGGGGGTCGGCTACGGTGTGGGGTCGGTCGGGACGCTCATCGTGGCCCAGATCCACAATGCGACCGGCCAGTTCGCGCTCGCCGGCTGGGCGTTCCTCGCGATCGGGGTCGGCGCCGTGACCTTCGGGTACCTGGCGGGGCGGCGCCGGAACGTCGACGCCGCGGGGTAGCGTTGCGCCTGCGGGCACCTTCCGGCGGGCTGGGCAAAGGGGGCGCCCCTGCTGACGACCCCGCCGTCCCGAGAGGCCGCCATGACCGCCCTGCCCCTGAGAACCCCTGCCCCCCGCGCCCGCACGGGCCGCGCCCGCACCATCGCCGCCGCGCTCGCGGGAGCGGCCCTTGCACTGAGCGCTTGCACTCCCCAACCCGCAGCGGGCGGTGACGCCGCCGCCCGAGTCGCCGCGGCGCCGTCGTCCGCGGATCCCGAGCTCGCGGGGAAGGCGCGCTCAATCGTCCGGGAGGCGATGGCCAAGGACCGCCTCAGGGCGGTCATCGTGCGGGTGACCGTTGATGGCCGGCCCGTGATCACCGAAGCCTTCGGGGAGTCGATGCCCGGGGTGGCCGCGACGGCGGACATGCGCTTCCGCAACGGGGCGGTGGCCATCTCCTACATCTCCACGGCGCTGCTGCAGCTCGTAGACGAGAAGAAGGTCCGGCTCGAGGACAAGCTCGCCACCTGGCTGCCCGCCGTGCCCAATGCGGATCGGATCACCCTCGGCCAGCTCGCGCAGATGACCTCGGGCTACACCGACTACGTCCGCGACGAGGCCTTCCTCGCCGCGCTCTACGACGACCCGTTCCGCACCTGGACCCCGGAGGAACTCGCCGGGTTCGCCACGGCCAAGCCGCTCTCCTACGAGCCGGGCACCAACTGGAGCTACGCGCACACGAACTACGTCCTGCTGGGCCTGGCGCTGGAGAAGATCGCCGGGAAACCGCTGGACGCGCTGCTCGAGGAGAAGGTGCTCGGGCCGCTGGGTCTGGCCGACACGCGCGACCCGGGCACCCCGGCGATTCCGGAACCGGTCCTCCACGCGTACACCGCGGAGCGCCGCGAGCATCTGGGGCTGGCGGCCTCGACGCCGTTCCTCGAGGACTCCACCTTCTGGAACCCCTCCTGGGGGCTCGCCCGGGGCGCCATGCAGTATACGACGATCACCGACATGACCACGACGGCGGACGCGATCGGCTCGGGGAGGCTCCTCTCGCAGGAGTCCCATCGGCTCCAGGTCAGCACCGGCCTCCGGGGCTCCGGGTCCGCAGTGGAGGGATGCCCCACCTGCATGCCGCAGACCGAGCGGTATGCCTACGGCCTGGGCGTGGTGACGTCCGGGAACTGGCTCCTGCAGAACCCCTCGTTCGCGGGCTTCTCCGCGGTGGAGGGGGCGCTGCCGTCGAAGAAGGTTGCCATCGCCGTCACTGCAACATATGGCCGCGAGGCCTTCGACTCCTCCGGCAACGCCCCCAACCGGGCTCAGGACATCTTCCGCGCCCTTGCCGCGGCCGCCGTGCCCGACGACGCGCTGCCGGGCACGGGCGGCTAGGGGTGGCGCCGCGTCAGCTGACCTGCGCCAGCTGGGCGGTGGGGGCCATGAAGCGGGCGAAGAAGTCCGTTAGCTCGGCGTGCGCGTCGAGCGGGAGGACGTGGGCGACGTACTGGTCCGGCCGCACCACCACGACGGCGCCGCGGTTCCGGTCGATGCCCCGCGCGTCGAAGATGTCCGCGCCGCCCTTGTGGTCCGCGGCGAACATCTTCTCGTAGTCCACGAGACCGAACGGGCCCTTGCGCGGCAGGAGGAACGCCGGCAGCTTCTCGAGCGCGAGCTCCCGGTGCGCCTGCTGGAACACGGCCCGGACGTCGAACACGGCGTCCGGGTCGGCGCCCTCGGGGGTGAACCGCCGCACGGGGGAGTCCTCGGACTCGCCGAGGAACCGGCAGAACTTGGCGATGCCCGACTCGGGCGAGTGGGGGTCCTCGGCGCCGGCGAAGGCATAGATCCGCCACCGCCCGTCCGCCTCGGCGACGTGGCCGAGGCCCTCGGGCTTCGCGTCCGCGAGGCGGACCACCGGTGCCGAGTAGAAGCGCTGGCCGATCGGGAAGCCGGTGGCAAGGGCCTGGTGCTCGGCGCCGCCGGTGAGCAGCGCGGGCGTGTACTCGGTGGCGAAGCCGGCGGTGAACCGCCCGGCCTCGGTGAAGATCTTCTGCTTCTCCTCGAGGTCCACGCCGCCGGCCTCGGGGTGGGCGGGGTCCTTCGGCTTGGCGGCCATCATGGTGGAGAAGCGCAGGTCGAAGTCGATGAGGTCCTGGGCGATCTGGCGGCGCTCGCCGGAGTAGGTGTCCAGGAGGGACTCGGGGCTGCGGCCCTCGAGCACGGCGGCGAGCTTCCAGCCGAGGTTGAAGCCGTCCTGCATGGAGACGTTCATGCCCTGGCCCGCCTTGGCGCTGTGGGTGTGGCAGGCGTCGCCGGCGATGAAGACCCGCGGGGTGCGGGTGCCGCGCTCCTCGGGGAGGACGTCGTCGAACCGGTCCGCGATGCGCTGGCCCACCTCGTAGACGCTCCACCACGCCGTGTCCTTGACCTCGAGGGTGTACGGGTGCAGGACCTTCTGCGCCGCCTCGACGATCGACTCCCGGGTGAACCGCTTGCGGGCATCCCGGTCGCCCGGCTCGAGGTCGCCGAGGTCCACGTAGAAGCGCACGAGGTAACCGCCCTCACGCGGGATGATGAGGATGTTGCCGCCCGAGGGGGACTGGATGACGGACTTCTTCCGGATGTCGGGGAAGTCGGTCACGGCGAGCACGTCCATGACGCCCCACGCGTGGTTCCGCGCGTCGCCGCGCAGCTCGATCCCGAGCGACTTCCGCACCGCCGACCGGGCGCCGTCGCACCCCACCACGTACTTGGCGCGCACGACGGCGGTGTCCCCGCCTTCGCGCTGGAGCGTGACCTTGACGGGGTGGTCGCCGCCGTCGGGGAGGACCTGGACATCGGTGACCTCGAGGCCGTACTCCGGCTCGAGGCGGCTGGAGGAGGTGCGCATGCGCTCGAGCAGGTACTCCTGCATGCGCGCCTGGTTGACGATCACGTGCGGGTACTCGGACAGGCCCTCTGCGACGTCCTGGACCTGGCCCGTGCGGGCGATGCCCTCGCCCTCGCCGGGGCCCCAGAAGGTGGTCTCGTTGACCCAGTACCCCTCGCGCATGAGCTTCTCGGCGAGGCCGAACGCGTTGAACATCTCCACGGTGCGGCAGGCGACGCCGTCGGCCTGGCCGATCTCGAGGGGGCCGGTGCGGCGCTCGACGACGCGGGTCGTGATGCCCGGGAACTCCGCGAGCTGGGCCGCGAGGACGACACCCGCGGGGCCCGTGCCGACGACGAGCACGTCCACCTCGGCGGGAAGCTCGCCGCTGCCCGAACGGGGCTCGATGCCCGGCGCTGCCGGGAAGTCCTCCGGGTCGCCGGGGCGGTATCCGTCTAGGTAGAACTGCATGGGTGCTCCTCGTCGTTGAAGGGCCGTCGGGATGGCCTTAAACGAGGGTAGTGACAGGAGTCACCCAGCTGCCAAATATATTCTGCTTTGCAGAACTAGGAGGGACGTGCTGCTCATAGTCTTGGTGAGAAATAGGTTCAGTTTTCTGCAGGACAGAATTACTTGTGCCCGAGCTCGAACCTCCGCGTCTCCCCGGGCGCAAGCGGGACCTCGCCGCCGCCGTCGACACCGACCACGCGGACGCGCACGGGCGCGGCGTCGCCGGGGGCGGCGGCGACCTCGAGCGCGCGGTGGTCGAGGCTCACGTCGAGCAGCTGGTCCCGGTACCGCACCCGGAACGCCACGGACCGGACCTCCCGCGGCAGGCGGGGGGCGAACACGAGGGCGTCGCCGGTAAGGCGCAGCCCTGCGAAGCTGCGCTGCACGACGTCGATCGAGCCCGCCATCGCCCCCAGGTGGACGCCGGTGCGGGTCGTGCCGCCCTGGGTGTCGTCGAGGTCGGCGTCGAGGACCTCGCGGAAGGTCTCCCAGGCGCGCTCCGGGTCCACCCCAGCGAGCACCGAGGCATGCGCCACCCGGCTCAGCGTCGAGCCGTGCGCCGTCCGGGCGAGGTAGTAGTCCACCGTCTCGTCCAGCTGCCGCGGCGTGAACCCGTACCCGAGCCGGTTGAGGAGGGCGAGCAGCTCCTCCTGGCCCAGGAGGTACAGGAGCATGAGCGTGTCCGCCTGCTTCGCGAGCCGGTACCGGTTGGTGGTGTCTCCCTCGGCCTCGAGGATCAGGTCGAGGCGGCCGATGTTGTGGTACTTCTCCCGGTAGGCGTCCCAGTCCAGCTCCTCGAGGTCCGCATAGCCGGCGAACTGGCTGATCAGGCCGTCGTGGAACGGCACGGCCATTCGCCGGCTGAGGTGCTCCCAGCGCTGGACCTCCTCCTCGCGGAGGCCGAGGCGTGCCATGAGGTCCTCCCTGTCGTGGCCCCGCACGAGGCCCAGGACCCGGTACGCGCGCAGGCATGTCCACGCCGCCATCACGTTGGTGTAGGCGTTGTCGTCCAGCCCGGGCTCCTGCCGGTCCGGGTAGCCCGTGTGGTACTCGTCCGGCCCCATGACGCCGCGGAGGTGGAAGCGGTCCTCGGCGGCGTCGTACTCGGCCATGGACGCGAACAGCCGCGCCACCTCGACCATGAGCTCGGCGCCGTGGCGCAGGAGCCAGAACCTGTCCTGCGTCGCCTCGAAGTACTGCCACGCGCTGAACGCGACCGCGAGGCCCACGTGCCGCTGCAGCCGTGACACGTCCGGGATCCAGTGCCCGGACCGGCGGTTGAAGATCCACCGCGGTGTCTCCTCCCTCCCGTCGCTCCCGCTCTGCCAGGGGAACAGCGCGCCCGCGAGCCCCTGCGCCGCCGCGGCCTCGCGGGCCGCGGGGAGCCGCCGCCACCGGTAGGCGAGGAGGGACCGGGCGACGGCGGGGATCCGCGAGGTGATGAGCGGCAGCACGAACAGCTCGTCCCAAAAGACGTGCCCCCGGTACCCCTCGCCGTGCAGTCCGCGCGCGGGGACGCCGACGTCGAGCTCGGTCACGGACGGCGCGAGGGCCTGCAGGACGTGGAAGACGTGGAGGTTGACCACGAGCTGGACGTGGGGCGAGGCGTCGATCCGGACGGTGAAGAGCGCCAGGATCCGCTCCCAGACGGCCGAGTGCTCGGCCAGGAGCTCGTCGAATCCGCCGCTGGCACGGCGCAGGACGGCGGCCGCCTCCGTCCGCGCGGACGACGCCGCCCGGTCGCGGGACGTCGTCACGGCCGCGGTCTTGGCCACGGCCACCGCGACGCCGTCCGCCAGGGCGAGGACGAACTGGGCATAGTGCAGGCCGCCCACCTGCCCGCGCACCGGGGCGTCGGGCTCCCGCCCGTCGACCTCGTGCCTCAGCGCGATGGCGATCCGGATCCCGCTCTGGAGCGTCTCCGCCTCGGCGAGGATCCCCGCCCCGGGCGGCCCCTCGCCGTCGTCCGCGGGGGTCACGTCGCGCAGGTGCCGCCGCGCGAGGAGGGCGTCCTCAAGGACATTCTCATTGGCGACATCGAGATCGACGCCGCTGCGCACCGTCGCGCGGCCGCTCCACCCCAGCGCGGTCACCGTGGTCTCGAGGGCCATGAGCTGCGGCTGCGCCATCGAGACGAAGCGGCGCTGCCGGACGCGGAGGAGGCGCCCGGCGTCGTCCGCCAGGTCCGCCTCGCGGACCAGCACCGCGGCGGCGAGGTCCAGCGTGCGGCGCTCGCGGCGCAGCGCCAGGCCGCCCTCGGACCACCACGGCCCGCTGCCGACGCGCAGGTCCAGGTGCAGCCAGTTGGGCGCGTTGACCATGTGCTCGTCCTCGGTGTCCTGGCCCTGGACCTGGTTGACCACGCGGTTGTAGACACCGCTCAGGTAGGTGCCCGGGTACCCGGCGCCGCCGCGGCTGCTCTCGGGTGCGGCCCCGCGCACGCCGACGTACCCGTTGCCGAGCACGGTGAGGGCCTCGCGGTGGCCCTCGTGGCCGGCGTCGTACCCCTCGTAGACGAGGGTCAGCGGGTCGGCGAGCACCAGGCCCAGGTCCAGCTCGCCGACGTCGCGGAGCACGACGTCGGCCCCCGCCTCCTCGAGCGCGGCGCGCCGCTCCGCGCGGTCGACGCCGACCACGAGGCCGAACCCGCCCCGGTGCGCTGCCGCCACACCGGCCTCGGAGTCCTCGATGACCACCGCCTCGGACGGGTCCACCCCGACGCGTCGCGTGGCCTCGAGGAACAGGTCCGGCTCCGGCTTCCCGGGCAGCCCCAGCGCCGCGGCCTCGGCGCCGTCGAGCACCGCGGCGAACGCGTCCTCGAGGTGCGCCGTGGCGAGGACCCGCTGCGCGTTGCGGCTCGCCGTGGCGAGGACCGCCGGGACGTGCCCGGCGCGGAGCCGGGTGAGGAGGTCCACGGTCTCGGGGAAGACCGCGACGCCAGACTCGGCCAGATGCCGTGCGAAGAGCTCATTCTTGCGCGCCCCCAGACCGGCGACGGTCCAGGCATCCGGCCCGTCCGCCGCGGTCCCGCGCGGCAGCTCGATCCCGCGCGAGGCGAGGAACGCCGCCACGCCCTCCTCGCGGGGCCTGCCGTCCACGTGCTCGAGGTAGTCGCTGCGCCGGAACGGGGACGTGTCCGCGCCCGGGGGCATGCGCGGGTCGCGCAGCGCCGCGTCGAACAGGTCCCGCCACGCCTTCTCGTGCACCGCGGCCGTGTCCGTGACGACTCCGTCCAGGTCGAAGATGACCGCTTTGAACGGCGGCTGCATCGCATCCAGCGTGGGGGAGCGCGTCATGGCCCATGCCTACCAGCGGCGGCGCCGGCGGGCCAGAGGCGGAGGTGCGCTCTTGGCTGCGTGCGAGTGGTTACCCCCGGCCGGCGAGCCAGCCGGCGACGTCGGGCCCGAGGATCTCGGTGTCCGGCCCGGCGAGGAGGGCGCCGTCCGCGAACGCCCCGAGCGGGGGCGCGACGGCGTCGACGGGCCGCGGGTCGTGGCGTTGGGCCAGGAGGCGCCGCACGAGCTCCGGCAGGCGGATGGCCTCGGGCCCCGCGATGGTGGCATCGCGCGCGGTGCGGCGCAGCGACTCCCGGACGAGCACCTCGGCGACGTTGCCGACGGCGACCGGCTGGATGAGCCAGTCCTGCGCCGTCACGCGGTCCTCGGCGTACACCACGGCGCTCGAGCTCTCGGCGAACTCGAACCACTGCGCCGAGCGGACGATGCTGACCTCGAGCCCGCTGTCCCTCGCGGCGTCCTCCTGGTCGCGCTTGGCCACGTAGTACTCGAACGCGTCGAACTCCGCCTTCTCGATGTTCGCGATGGACAGCACCACGAGCCGGCGCGCGCCCGCCTCGACGGCGGCGTGCGCGAGGTGGCGGGCCGCGCGCACGACGGCGTCGAACCGGCTCACCCTCGGATCCTGGGACGTGGGGCTCGAGGCGTCGATGACGACGTCGACGCCGTCGAGGGCGTCCGGGAGTCCCTCGCCGGTGACGAGGTCGACGCCGTTCGAGCGCGAGATCTCGACAGGCTCGAGGCCCTTGTGGCGCAGGCGTGCTACTACGTGGGCGCCGGCAACGCCCGTGGCCCCGACGACGGCGATCCTCATGGCCACAGCCTACGGGCGGACGGCGGCCAGTGGGGCAGGGCCAGTGGGGCAGTGTGCGGGGCTACGCTTCCCGCCAACGCCATCCCACCACGCTCGCAGGGCCAGGGGTTTTGGGGCCGGTCGGGCGGGTCCCAGAACCTTCCCGTCCCGACGAGAAGAACACGACGGCCGAGACGATGAAGGAAGGCCTCGGACATGGCCAGACATGACCGAGTGCGGGCAGCATCCGGCTCACGCGTGCTGGACGCATGAAGGAGGCCTTCGCCGCTGTGGCGGCGAAGGCCTCCTTCATGTTGGGGCTCGGTTAACCGGCCGGCCGACGGACTCAGCTGAGACTCGAAGTGACCGTGCAGTCCCGGTGTCAGTGGGAGACGTCTGCTGAGATCTCGGCGAGGGTGCGACCCTTCGTTTCAGGCGCGAGCCACTGCGAGAGGATTGCGCCGAGCAATGCGACGGCGGCGGCTATGACCATGCTTGGGCCCATGCCGATGTTGCTGATCGCCCATGGCAGGGCGAACGTGCCGAGTGCGGCTCCGATGCGGCTGAAGGCTGCGGCGAAGCCCATGCCGATGCCGCGCAGGTGGCCGGGGAATACCTCGGCCGGATAGACCTGGGTCAGCGTGGTGTAGCCGGCGTTGAAGTAGGAGAAGGCGAGAAACAGGACGAGCACGAGGATCGCCGGTGCGTCCGTCCAGACTCCGATGATCAGCAGGATTCCTGCGCAGAGCCACTGCCCGGGCACGGTGAGGATTCGGCGGCCGAGCTTGTCAATCAGAAGCACGGTGGTGACAACGCCCGCGGTCGCAAGTGCAGACAGGCCCACTCCGCCGGCCCAGCCGCCGCCGAAGCCGAAATGGTTGAGCACGTCGTCGGCGAAGGTCGCGATCGCGAAGTACGGGGTGACCGCGCAGAACCAGAAGCCTGAGGTGAAGAGGGTGGTGCGCCAGTACTGCCTCGAGAACAGCATTCCGACGGAGGCGCCCTTGATTTTGGTCCTGCTCTGCGCGGCCTGGGCCTCCTGGATCTTTCTCAGATCGATCTCTTCGGTGATGCTGTGGTGCATCTGGGGCGATTCGACGTATCGGCGTGCGATCGCGAGTGCTTCCTCACGCCGTCCCTTCGTGATGAGCCAACTCGGCGATTCGGGGAGGCCGAGGCGGGCGAGGAACAGGACGAATGCGAGTATCGTGCTCGTGCCGATCACGAGGCGCCATGGGGTGCCGGCGTCGTGCAGGAGCGTGCCGATGATGAAAGCCATCATGAAACCGACGTACCAAGCGATCAGAGTCAGCCCGAGCAGTCGCCCGCGGAGCTTCGGAGGCGAGAACTCTGACAGCAGTGGGCCGCCGATTGAGTACTCGCCGCCGATCGCGACGCCCATGAAGAACCGGATGATGGCGAGCTGGATCACCGCCCCGTCTCCGGAGGTCACGAAGAACTGAGCCGCCGAGGCGACCAGGAACAGGCCCATGTCCACGAGGAACATGGGCTTGCGTCCGAACTTGTCAGTAGCCCAGCCGGCCAGCGGGGAGCCGACGAAGATACCAGCCAGCGGGCCTGCGGCGATCATGCCCAGAGACAGTGCGTCGAGCCGGAGATCTGACCGCATGGGTCCGGTGACGGGGCCGATGATTCCGAGGATGTAACCGTCGAGGAACATCCCGCCGATGAAGACAGCGACAAGCCGCACCATGAAGCGGCGTTTGAACTTGGAGCTGGTCTCTCTTGATATGGAGGTGTCGGCGGAGGCCGTCGGCTTGATCGAATTAATCACGGAGATTCGTTCCCTTCTGGCTTCAGCGCAAACCGCTGTCGGCACCCGAGCGCCGTTTCATGGACGCATGGACAGCCGCAGCAGCCCTGAGCGATCGGTGGACGGGCCGGGCTGACTCGATGCCAGCCGATATGGCCGGGCAGAACTCGGGGGATGACTTCGGCGTCGTCCCCAGGTTCCGGCACACCGCACTGCTTTGATCGATGGTGCTGCCACCTTTGATAGTCATAAACAGTTTCCTTTAGTGATCAGCGCTGCCGCATGGACGGTGACAACGTTTCGCGGCCGATGCGCGAGACAGGACTCCCCTCTGATCGGCCATCATGAATTCGTTTGTCTGTTTCCAGGCGCATCACGGGTGGGTCCCCGGGGGGTCGCATCCGGGCCAGCTTCGTTCCGTGATGATCAACAACGTTCGCCCTGTGCAACAAATCGTGCGCTAGCTCACACTCGATGTCAAGGGCGTGGCTGGTGAAAGACAGAGTATGTAGGCGTTCTTGCTTCTTGCTCCGGGGCATGCCGAAGTGCCCTCCCGTTGGGATGGGGAGACCACCCTTACGAGACAAGGGATCGCCCGACCACCGTGCCGGCTGCGGCGCCCCGTTCTCCGAAAGCGGTGCTTCGATGAGGAGTGCCTCCCCAGGTCTTAGGCCCATCGAAGCACCTTTCACGGAAAACGGGACGCCCGCTGCGAACGCTGAGCCCTAGGGGACGATTGACGCTACCCGGGCTGCATGGTCGTCGCACTTGTGCCCGTGGTGTAGCGGGCCACCAGGGCCGCCCCCTGCGCGGCATGGAGTGCGGCCGCCGCCCCGCCTCCCGGCGTGGGTTGCCGGGAGGCGAGCCGTGCGAGGTAGCTGCCGATGGTCTCGGTGCCGACCGACCCGGCGCCGGACGGCACCGCCCTGTTCAGGCGCTGTTCCGTCATGCTCAGCCGCGCAGGCGGGACATGGTGGGGTCGTACAGCGGATCCTGGGTCACGGTGGCTACGATGCGGCGGCCGAAGTACTCGATCTCCACCGAATCGCCAACTGAGACTTCGGCGGGCAGGTAGGAGTAGGCAATGGGCTTGCGGACGGAGTAGCCGTAGGCGGCGCTGGTGACATAACCCACCGCCTGGTCCTTGTAGAACACCGGTTCCTTGCCCAGCACGAGGCTGCGGCCGTCGTCGACCGTGAGGCAGCGCAGGCGCCGCGCGGAGTTCTCCTCGGTGCGGCCCTCCAGAGCTGCCTTGCCCACGAAGTTGTCCTTGGCCATCTTCACCGCGAAGCCGAGGCCGGCCTCGAAGGGGTCGTGCTCGGTGGTCATGTCGGAGCCCCAGGAACGGTAGCCCTTCTCCAGGCGGAGCGAGCTGAAAGCGGCCCGGCCTGCGGCGATGATGCCGAAGGGCTGGCCGGCCTTCCACAGCGCATCCCAGAGGCGCTGGCCGTTGTCGGCGCTGGTGTACAGCTCCCAGCCCAGTTCACCAACGTAGGACAGGCGCATGGCCGTGACCGGGATGCCGCCGATGACAACCTTCTTGGACCGGAAGTACTTCAGGCCGTCGTTGGAGAAGTCGTCGCTGCTGACCGCGCCGACCACCTCGCGCGCGAGCGGGCCCCAGAGGCCGATGCAGCAGGTGCCCCCGGTGGTATCGCGCACCTGGACCCAGTCCCCGGCGCTGCCGCTTTCGGTCTGGTGGCGGGCTGCCCGCTCGAAGTAGGCGGTGTCGATGTTGCCGTTGGCGCCGAGCTGGAACGTGTCCTCGCTGAGCCGGGCCACGGTGATGTCGCTGCGGATGCCGCCGGCGTGGTCCAGCAGGAGCGTGTAGGTGACGGCTCCGGGCTTCTTGTTCAAGTCCGCGGTGGTCAGCTCCTGCAGCAGCTTCAGTGCGCCGGGTCCGGAGATTTCCAGGCGCTTGAGCGGTGTCATGTCATACATGGCGACGGCGGTACGCGTCTTCCAAGCCTCGGCCGCGGCAATCGGCGAGCTGAACATGCCGGACCAGGAATCGCGTGCCGGCGGCTGCCATTCGGCGGGCATCTCCTTGAGCAGGTCAGCGTTCGCCTCGAACCAGTAGGGACGTTCCCAGCCTGCGCCTTCGAGGAAGTGCCCGCCCAGTTCCCTGTGCCGGGCGTGGAAGGGGGACACACGAAGGTTGCGGGGGGAGAGCTTGGGCTGCAGCGGGTGCAGGACGTCGTAGATTTCCACGAAGTTCTGCTGCGAGGTTTCGCTGACGTAGTCCGGGGTCAGCTGGACATCCTCGAAGCGGTGGATGTCGCAGTCGCCCAGATCGATGGAGGACTTGCCGTCCACGAGGAGTTCGGCCACGGCGCGGGCGATGCCGGCCGAGTGGGTGACCCAGACGGCTTCGGCGACGAAGAAGCCATCCAGTTCCTTGGATTCGCCAACGAGGGAGCCGCCGTCGGGGGTGAAGGAGAAGATGCCGTTGAAGCCGTCCTCGATCTCGCTCTCGCGCAGGGCGGGCAGGATCTGCTTGGTGGCCTCCCAAGCCGGGAGGAAGTCCTCGAGGGTGAAATCCAAGCGGGAGGGCATGTTGTGTTCGCTGATCTCGGTCGGCTCGAAGCTGCCGAGCTCGTCCAGGTCCACTGGCATGGGCTTGTGGGCGTAGGAGCCGATGCCGTAGCGGTCGCCGTGTTCGCGGTAGTAGAGGTCCTGGTCCTGATGGCGGAGGATCGGCAGTCGCGCCCCGTTGGGCAGCTCGTTCTTGCCCTCCTGTGCAGGGACCGGGGTGGTCTTGACGTACTGGTGGGCCAGGGGCAGCAGCGGCACGGACATGCCGATCAGCTCGCCGACCTTTGCACCCCAGAAGCCGGCGCAGGAGACGACGATGTCAGCCGGGATCACGCCGTCGGGCGTCTGGACACCGGTGACGCGGCGGCCGGACTGCTCGATGCCGGTCACTTCGGTGTTGCCGATGTACTTTACGCCGGCCGCCTCGGTGCGCTTGATCAGCAGTTGGACAGCGCGGGCGGCGCTGGCCAGGCCGTCGCTGGGAACGTGGAGGCCGCCGAGGATCTCGTCCTCATTGATAAGGGGGTAGAGCTCCTTGCATTCAGCGGGGGAGAGGATCGAGCCCTCAATGCCCCACGAGGAGGCGTAGCCAAGCTTGCGCTTCAGGTCCGCGAGGCGCGTTTCGGTGGTGGCGACTTCCAGCCCTCCCACCTGGTTGAAGCAGCTGACGCCGTCCTCGGTGAGGGACAGCAGCTTCTCCACGGTGTACTTGGCGAACAGTGCCATGGACTTGGAGGGGTTCGTCTGGAAGACCAGGCCGGGGGCGTGGGACGTGGAACCCCCCGGCATGTTGAGGGGGCCTTGGTCCAGGACCGTGATGTTGTTCCACCCCTTCGTGACGAGTTCGTCCGCGAGGTTGGTGCCGACGATGCCGGCTCCGATGATGACAATGCGGGGCGTCGAGCCCATAAGGTTCTCCTGCTGCTCTACGAATCAATGTCTGTGCCGGCGGTGCCGGCTATCGGAACACCACGGTGCTGGTCTCGTCCAGCAGGACGCGGTGCTGGCAGTGCCAGCGGACGGCGCGGGACAGGGCGAGTGCCTCGGCGTCCTGCCCGACGGTGGACAGGGCGGAGGGGCCGTAGCTGTGGTCCACCCGGATGACTTCCTGCTCGATGATCGGGCCCTCGTCCAGGTCGGCGGTCACGTAGTGAGCGGTGGCGCCGATGAGCTTCACGCCGCATGCGTGGGCCTGGTGGTAGGGCTTGGCACCCTTGAAGCCGGGGAGGAAGGAGTGGTGGATGTTGATCGCACGGCCCTCCAGGGAACGGCAGAGATCGTTTGAGAGCACCTGCATGTATCGCGCAAGGACAACCAGATCGACGTCGTATTCATCCACGAGCTCCAAGAGGCGGCGTTCGGCGTCAGCCTTGGTGTCCGGGGTGACCGGGACGTGGATGAACGGCAGGCCCGCAGCCTCGGCCATGGCGCGGTGGGTCTCGTGGTTGGAAACGACCAGGACCAGCTCACCGCCCAGGCTGCCGCCGCGCCAGCGGAAGATGAGGTCGTTGAGGCAGTGGCCGAACTTGGAGACCATGACGAGGACACGCTGCTGGGTCTGGTCGTGGAAGCTGAACTTCATGTCGAACCGCTGCGCGATGCCGCCGAACTCTTCTTCGAGCATGGCGGGGGTGTAGCTGGGGGATCCGGAGAACGCGGTGCGCAGGTGCAGCGTCTCGCGCAGGCTGTCGTCGAACTGCTGGTGCTCGTCGATGTTGAAGCCGCGCTCGAAAAGGAACGTGGTCACTGCCTGCACGATTCCGGCCTGCTCCCGGCAGGACAGGGTCAGCACGAACTTCTGGGCGTGCTCGTCCTTGAGCTCCGGCCGGACAGCCGTGGCACGTGCTGATTCCATGAGGGTCATGCCCCTCCTCCTTATAGATATATTCGAAATTGACAACTGATATATGAGATCGGGGCCAGCTGTACTGGTCAGCGGGCAAGGTCTGTATCAGGCCGTCTCGGTGTGGGGGACGCAGGCGCCGCTTCTGCGGGCGTTCAGGCGTCGAGGACCATGTCGGTGCGCGCTGTGGAACAGCAGGGAAGGAATTTGCCTGCGTCGATCTCCCGTTTGCGGATCCCGCCTTGGTGGTTCATCTCGACCTCCCCGGAAAGCTTGACGATCTTGCAGGAGCCGCACATGCCCTCCTTGCAGTTGGCGCCGATCCTGACACCCGCCCGCTGCGCCACCTCGAGGATGTGCTGGTCGGGATCGATCCGCACATTGATGCCGGTGCGCATGAAGGACAGGGTGAGACTTCCCGTTCCGACCGTGTCGAAGCTCGAGGCATCGGGGGTCCCTGTCTCGGGCCCTGCGTCCGAACTGCCTCCGGGGATTGGCGCGTCCGGGTTGGCGGTTTCGAGCGGCAGCCCCGCGGCCTGCAGTGTTCCATCCTCGTCGTAACCGGGCTCATAGAGTCCGAACGGGCTGGGCTGGCTTTCGTAGTAGTCCTCAGCGGAGTTGGCGATCTCCTCTGCAATCTCCTCTGCGATGTCCGCCGCGAGGGCGAGCTCAGCCTGGTACTCGAGGATGGTCTGGCGGTCACCCGAGAAGAACTCCATGTAGATGGAGGTGTCGTCGACGCCTACCTTCTTGAGGAGTTCGGTGGCGCTGTTCAGGTAACCCTCCGGGCCGCAGGCATACACTTGGCGCCCGTTTGCATCCGGAGCAACCTGGTCGATCATGGCGGCCGTCAGCCTTCCACTGAGCCCTTCCCACCCGTCGGGCTTGCTGCGGTCGCCCAGGGAGTAGAAGACCTTGACGCGCGAGTCCACGGATGCGATGTAGGCCAGCTCCCGGTGGAAGGCGAAGCCGCCGGCTTCCGCGCCGTGGTAGAGCACCACCACGTCGGCGCTTCCGGGCAGGGAGTGGATGGTGCGCAGCATCGACATGATGGGGGTGATGCCGGCGCCGGCGGCCAGGAAGAGGTACCGCGCGCGCCGGTCGGCGTCAGGGAGGTGGAATGCACCTACAGGTCCCAGCATGTCCAGGACGGTGCCGGGCCTGACGTTCTGGTGCACCCACGGGGAAACCAGTCCGCCCGGGTCGCGCTTGACGGTAACGCTGAAGGTCCACGGTTCCGTGGGTGAGCTGGACAGCGAGTAGCTGCGGTCCACCGGTTCCTGGTCCTCGCCGTTCACCGGGAAGGCGATGTTCACGTACTGGCCCGCGCGGAACGCGAGGGGCGCGCCGTCGGTGCGGCGGAACACGAAGGTCATCATGCCGCCCGCTTCGGGAACAGTCTCGACGCATTCGGCCATGAACTCCTGCGGATGCCACGGACCCAGGGCCTTGGCTGCGCTGGCCGGTCCTTCGATGCTGCCCATTACCCGGTTCCACGGCATTTCAAGGCCGCGGATGCGCTGTGGCTCCTGGGTGGGAATCTCGGTGAGGACGTCAATCATGCCAAGTGCTCCTGGACGCGCTGGACGTACCAGTTGATGAACGCCTCCACCTGGTATTCGCTCTTCATGTAGGGGCCGGGCTCGTAGGCGGGGCTGGCCGCACCCTGCTGGCACAGTTCCACGAACGCCTTGTCCTGCAGGTTGGTCTGCTTCCAGGTGTACGTGAGCTTGTCGAGGTCGTAGTCAACGCCTTCCTCGGCGTCATCAGCCACCAGCCAGGTGGTGCGGACCAGGGACTGGTGCTCGTTGATGGGGAAGACGCCGAACGTGATGACGTGGTCGCCCAGGAAGTGGAACCAGCTGTTGGGCTGCAGGTGCATCGAGCAGCGGCCCAGGCGGAAGTCCGGCAGGTCGCCAAGCAGCTTCTTGGAGAGCCTGCGGCCGTCGGCCGAGAACGATTCGCCTTCGCCGTCCAGGGATTCGCGTGAGATGCGGATACCGGCGATGCGGGTGTCGAGTTCCTCAACCACCTCGTAGGGCAGGCCGTACCGGCGGCACCGATCCTCGAGCGAGGACTGGGCTTCCTTATTGCGGTCCCATACCTCTTCAAGGTGGGCCGGGATCAGTCCCTCGGTCAGGCCCCAGGTCGGGAAGAGCGAGCAGGCGAGTTCCGGGTGCCCGTCGCAGTGGTAGCACTCACGGTTGTTCTCCATGACGAGCTTCCAGTTGCCCTCTTCGATGATGTTCTGCTGGTAGGCGATCTTCGTCTTGGACAGGTCGTGGGGTGCGAGGTAGGGCTCGAAGATCTTCGAGGTCTCGTCGAAGTCTGCGGGCGGCTCGTCAGCAATGCAGACGAAGATGAGTCCGGCAACCTCGCGGCTGTGGGCACGCTTGAGGGCGAAGCAGTTCTTGTCGAACTTCGCTTCACCGGGAGCGGAGGCGTGGATCAGGTTGCCCTCGGGCGAGTAAGTCCAGGAGTGGTAGCCGCAGACCAGGTTTCCGGTGGAACCGGCCGCCTCGGTCAGGACACGTGCACCACGGTGGCGGCAGACATTGTGCAGGACGTTGACGTCACCCTCGTCGGTGCGCAGCACAATCAGGGAGTAGGGGCCGTAGTCGACCGTGATGTAGTCGCCCGGCTCCGGCAGTTCGGCAATGCTACCGGCAAAGATCCAGTGCTGGCCGAAGATGGCCTCCATGTCGATCTTGAAGAGCGTCGGGTCGGTGTAGAAGGGGGCATCGAGTGAATATCCTTGACGCCGGAACTCGAACAGCGCGGCGATCTCCGCCAGCTTCTCTGCAGGCAAGGTCGAAGCGAGTTTTCCGCGCGAATTGAGGGGCGCGTTCACTGGAGCAGTCATTGATTCCTCCCGGGAGGGCTGGGTAAGTGTGGCTTTTGGGCGACTACGGCGTGGAGGCAAGCGGCATCGTCTGGGGTTGAAGTTGCGCGTTCAGGAGGAGCTGCGCGAGAAGGGGTCTCGCGGGCGATGCTTGGAGCGGATCCATATCAGGCCCTTCCTGGAACGTGCGTACTACGCAACAACAATCAGCATGTGCAACAGCGTGACGTAGGCCACCCTCGCTGTCAAGCGATGACGGGTGCGTTCTGACACTCCGCAGGCAGGAGGCCAATTCACCCGGCCGCGCAGGTTCGCAATCATGGCAACGCCCCCAGCACGGCAAGGATGTTCACGGGGAGGCCCCACTTGCCGATGGAAACCGTGGCTCGGAGCACTCGGCTCATACGGATCGCCGCGGCGAGGACCGCGAGGGTGCAGACCACCACCGCCACGACGATGCACACCAGCTGACCGAAGTCTTGGCGGAGGACGCCGTCGGACCTGCGGCGCAGTGCATCGCGGGCAACCGAAGATTGTCAACGGCATTCGAAAACAGGCAATGGCCCTGAGTCATCTTGGATTCGGGGCATCGATGGTCCTAGCGCCGCGTGTAGCCCATGTTCGCGCTGACCTTGAGTCCGGCTTCCGTGAGCGTTTCCAGCAGGCCGGGGATCTTCTCGGGGTCGAACCGGAACGCGGGCCCCGAAATGCTGATGGCGCCCGTTACTTCGCCCCGATGGTTGTAGACGGGCACCGCCACTGCATTCAGGCCGATCTCGAACTCCTCCCGCACTACCGCGTACCCCTTGGCGCCCACCTCGAGCAGCTGTGCATCCAGTTCTTTCCGGCTGGTGATGGTCCTGGCCGTGCGGGCTTTCAGCCCGGTCTCCTTCAGGATGCGGTCCCGTTCATCCGCACCCAAGGCAGCCAGGAGCACCTTCCCGCTGGAGGTGGCGTGCAGCGGCGTCAGGCTTCCCACCCAGTCATACGTTGCCAGTGTGGAGGGACCCATGGCTTGGTCGACATTGACGGCATAGTTGGAACGCAGGACGGCGAGGTTGACCGTTTCCTTGAACTCTTCGGCGAGGCTCTCGAGCACAGGCCGTGCCTCGTGGACCAGACTCAGCCGCCCAGGAATGGAGCTGGCCAGGCGGAGGATCCCAAACCCGAGCTGGTACTTGCCGCGATCGCTGTTCTGGTGGACCATCCCACGACTCACCAGAGACCCCATCAGCCGAGAGACGGTGGACTTGTGGATCCCCATCTCCTCGGCAATCTCACTGACGCCCGCGTGCCCTTCCCGGGCCAGGATCTCCAAGACAGTCAGCGCCCGCTCCACGGACTGCACTCCGCCGGACTGGCCGCCCTCGACGTCAGTCTCTGGTTCCGGTTCGTTTTTAGGAGCCATGCCTACTGATCCTATGCTGGAATCGCGATGGCCGTGACAGCGCGCATATCTGCCGCTCGGACACGCCGGGCCCTGCCCCTCACCCCTCGGCTGGTGCGGGCACGTAGGTGAAGGTCGACGTCGTCAGCAGCCGCCCATCCCCGTCCGTCACGTCCACCCGGGCGACGACGACGCTCCCGCCCGCGCGCTGCAGCCGCGCCGTCGCGACGGCCGGGCCGAGGCCCGAGCTGTCGAGGAAGCTCATGCTCGACTGCGTCACGAGCGGCGAGCGCCCCGGGCCCATGGCCTGGCCTGCGAGGTAGGACCCCGTCAGGTCCGCGGCTCCGAACAGGGCAGTCGAGGAGAAGTGGCCGCCCGGCCCGCACAGCCGGCCGGCGAGCGGCATGCGCGTGGCGACCATCGCGCCGTCGCACGCGTGGGGCTCGAGGCCGAGGGTGGCGGTGATCTCCCCGGCCTGCCCCGCGAGCGCGGCGCGGAATGTGTCCCACCCGAGGACGAACTCTTCAAGGCTGACGGGCAGGGGCATGGGGGATCCTTTCTGCGGATGGGGCGCCGCATGCCGCCCACACGGAGAACCGCCTCCCGGCCGCGAAAAGTCACGCGGGGGTCTGGCCCGGGAGGCGGGGGATTCGTAGGCTGTCGGCAGGCGCTCGGCGCGGTGCCGGTCGCCGGGACCCGAGGCGAAGGGGCAGGTAACCGACGATGACGAAGACGCACGTCCACGAGGGCCACACGATCGCGGACCACGAGCACGGGCCCGGCTGCGGCCACGAGACGGTCCAGCACGGCGACCACGTCGACTACGTGCACAACGACCACCACCACGCCGTGCACGGCGACCACTACGACGACCACGAGCACGTCGCCGAGCACTCCGTCACGGAGCACGAGCACGGGCCCGGCTGCGGCCACGAGGCGGTCCAGCACGGCGACCACGTCGACTACGAGCACGACGGCCACAAGCACGCCGTCCACGAGCACCACTACGACGAGCACTGACGCCGGGCGCGGGCGATCAACCAGCGGCCCTGAGGTCAGCCGGCGTCGAGGATCTGGGTGAAGGCGTCGATCATCGTCGACTCGACGCCGGCGCCGCCTGCCACGAAGTGCCCCAGGCAGCTGTACACGGTCATGCTGCCGCCCGCGATCCCGGCGAAGTCCGTGTCCCACCCGCCCTCGTAGCTGCCCTGCGCCATGGAGGGCGGGAAGAACTCGGCGGTGGGGATGTAGCAGACCGACGCCCCGGCGTAGCCGCAGACCCACACCGACTGGGATCCGCCGAAGTGCGCGCGCAGGTAGACCGCGTACCCGCTCACCAGCTCCCCGCTCGCCCACACGATCTTCAGGGGCTCCTCGCCGTCGATCGTCCACCGCTGGACCGCCGAGGGGACGCCGGTGGCGATCTGCCCCTGGTCGATCCTCTCGATCATGGTCTCCGCGTGGCGCCGGTACCAGGGCGGGAAGCCCGCGGGGTTCGGCAGCCTGTTCGTGTAGTCGGCGCGGACGGCTGCGAGGTTCCCGGGGGAGGCGTCGATGTCCAGCGGGATCGTGAGCCCCTGCACCACCGTGGAGATGCCGCCGGTCAGCGTGCGCCCCGAGGTGTCGAGCCCCCGCACCACGGCCGAGCCGAGCGAGTCGCCCCACTGGTCCCGCAGCGACCAGCTGGCGGCGCCGCGCGGATTCTGGTCGCCGCCGGCCCCCTGGACGAACATCGCGAACGCCCCCGTGCTGTCCTCGACGAAGGCGCACGCGCCGGCGGGGTAGTCGCCGTCGTACAGGGTCTGCAGGCCGGCCGCGACGGGGTGGCAGCCGTACCCGAAGATGGCGGCCACGGGCTCGCCGCCGGGACCCCTCGCGGTGAGCAGCGGGACGTCGGTCTCGTTGTACGGCAGGCCCACCCGGTTGACGGCGAAGGTCTGGGTGAGGACCTGGTAGTCGAGCGTGACGGGGGTCTGCGGCGCCGCGAGCGCCTGCTGCGCGGCCTCGACGACCCGGTCCACGAGCCACGCGCCGTAGGCCGTGACCTCCGTCAGGTCGGTCAGCCCGTAGGAGATGTAGGGGTCGAGGGTCTCGACGAGCACGGGGCCGTTGTGCGTGTGGGTCGCCTGCAGCACCACGTCCGAGGCACCCCAGCCGGCGAGCCCGAGGATGCGCGGGAGGGCGGCGTCGTGCAGGGCCACTGGGAAGGCGAGGATGTCCGCGGTCAGGAGCAGGTTCGGCGACCCGCCGTCCCAGAGCACGACGGCGCGCACGTAGATCGGCGCGAACGGCGTGGCGGCGGAGGCCTCCCGGCCGCCGTCGTCGGTGCCGTAGCCCCCGAGGTACGGGTTCGGTGCGGCGGATGAGGGGGTGATGTCGACCTTCGCGGTCGAGACGGAAAGGCCCATGCTCGCTCCTGAACCCTGACGGAAACAAGCTCATGGGACCACGTCCCGACCCCGGCGTCCAGAGGCGGAACGGCGGGCTTCGCGCTCAGTCGCCGGGCGGCGTCGTGCGCCCCTCGCGGTGGGCCACGACGGCGGCGAACGGCACGCGCCAGCGGAAGCGCAGCGACAGGACGCGCAGGGCGAACACGACCACGGCGACCGCCCCGCCGCTCGCGGGCGTGTAGGCGCCGACCTGCCAGAGGAACGCGACCAGGCCCGCGCCGAGGAGGGCGGGGACGGCGTAGATGTCGTGCCGGTCGAACAGCTGGGGCCGCACGTTGGCGACCGTGTCGCGCAGGAGCCCGCCGCCGATCGCCGTCGTGGTGCCGAGCAGGGCACCCGAGATGGGGTTGGCGCCGAGGGTGAGCGCCGTGATGGTGCCGGTGGTGCAGAACAGCGCGAGCCCCGCAGCGTCGAACAGCAGCAGCGTGCGGCGCAGCTTCACGACCGCAGGCAGGAGGAAGAAGACCACCACCGCAGCGGCCACGGGCGGCGCGAGGTAGACCGGCTCGGCGAACGCGTTCGGGAAGCGGCCCAGCACGAGGTCGCGGATCACGCCGCCGCCGAGGCCCGTGAGCGAGCCGAGGAAGAGCGATCCCACGATGTCGAAGTTCTTCTGCGCCGCCATGAGGGAGCCGGAGACGGCGAAGAAGAACACCCCTGCGAGGTCGAGGACAAGGGGCCAGACGTCGTGTTCCATGGCACAAGACTAGGGACCGGAGGGGCTCATGCGCCGCGCATCGCGGCGTGGAGGATGTCGAGGGCGTTGGACTTCATGGCCGCGAAGGCCTCCTCCGCGCCCAGGCCGCCCACGCCCGTGAGCCACACGTACGGCTCGATCCCGGCCGCGGCGCGGAGCCGGACGGCGAGGCGGTGCACGTCGATCCCGGAATGGGTCTCGCCGAGGGGCGCGAGGGCCTCCTCGTACCACCGGACGGCCCGGCCGCCGCGGAGCGCCGGCTCTCCGGCGCCGGGGGCGAGGGAGGCCCGCAGCGCGGCGCGCATCTGGGGCTCCCAGTCCCGGATGAAGGCGAAGTGCTCGTCCAGGGTGCGGTCCAACCGCTCGGCGACGTCCGACGGCGGGTCCTCGCCGAGGAGCGAACGCTCGCCGGTCTGGGGCATCGCCGCGTTCAGGAGCGACTCCTTGTCGGGGAAGTACCGGTAGGCCGTGGTGCGCGAGATCCCGGCGCTGGCCGCGACGTCCGACACCGAGGGGTCCTGCCCGTCCGCCATGAGGCTGCGGAGGGCGTCCACCAAGGCCCGCTGGGTGCGGCTCTTCTGCCCCGTCCGGCCGGTGGCCGTGTAGGACCCGGCATGGGGACTCGCCGGGAGGCCATTGTGCGCGTGGACCATGCGGCTTACGATACTCGTGTCCCTTCGTGGGACGGAAGTACCATGAACTGCGGAACCCAGGAGGCCCGCCATGTCCGATCCTCTCGAGGTCAGCCCGGACCTCTACCGCCTCGTGTTCGAGAACGACCGCGTCCGCGTCCTGGAGTACCTCGACCGGCCCGGCGACTCCACGGGCACGCACTCCCACCCGGACAGCGTCATGGTGACCCTGACGGGCTTCATCCGCCGCCTCACCTCCGGCGGCCGCGAGGTCGAGGTCGAGATGCCCCCGTTCCAGGCGCGCTGGCTCGACGCCCAGGAGCACTCGGGCACCAACATCGGCACGAGCGAGACCCACAGCCTGTTCATCGAGCTCAAGGAGCCCCGGCCCGACGGCCCCGCGCGCGGGCGGCTCGGCCCCTCGGAGTCGTAGGCCGGCCGCCGTGCGCTGCCCGGCCGCCGCGCGCTGCCCGGCCGCACGCCCGGAGCCTGACAGAATGGCGGCATGCGGACGTTCGGGGTTGAAGAGGAACTGCTCATCGTCGACCCCGAGACGGGCCAGCCTGTGGCGGACGTCGAGCGGATCCTCGCGGTCATGGGCAGGCCTCGGGACACCGAGCGCGAGTTCAAGCTCGAGCAGATCGAGATCCAGACCGCGCCGGCCCGTACCCATGATGAGATCCTCGGCCAGCTCTACCGGGCGCGGCGCAGCGTCGACCAGGCGGCGCGGCAGGTCGGGGCGCGCATCGCCGCGCTCGGAACGTCGCCCCTGAGCGCCGCCACCCATCTGAGCCCGGGCGCCCGCTTCGAGCAGATGGCCGACGAGTACCGGCTCACTTCCCAGGAGCAGCTCACGTGCGGGCTCCACGTCCACACCTCTGTGGAGTCCCCCGAGGAAGGCATCGCGGTCCTGGACAGGATCCGGGAATGGCTCCCGCTGCTGGTCGCGATCAGCGCCAACTCGCCGTTCTGGCGCGGGACCAACACCGGCTACGCGAGCTACCGGACCCAGGCGTGGAACCGCTGGCCGACCTCGGGCCCCCAGGAGCTCTTCGGCACGGTGGAGCGGTACCGGGAGCTCGTGGAGTCGATGGTCCGCACCGGCGCCATCCTCGACGAGGGCATGGTCTACTTCGACGCCCGCCTCTCCCGCGAGCACCCCACGGTCGAGGTCCGGGTGGCGGACGTGTGCCTCGACGCCGCGGACTCCGCGCTCCTCGCCGTCCTCGTGCGCGGGCTCGTCGAGACCGCGGCGCGCGAGGCCGCGGAGGGGAAGGAGCCGCTGGGCACCCCGGCCGCGCTCCTGCGCCTGGCCGCCTGGCGGGCGAGCCGCTCCGGGCTCAACGGCGACCTCGTGCACCCGCTCGAGCAGCGCCCCGTGCGCGCGACCGACGCGGTGGACGCTCTCGTCGCGCACGTCGCGCCGGTGCTGCGGGAGTCCGGCGAGCTGCACTGGGCCGAGCGCGACCTCAAGGCCCTCTTCCAGCGGGGTTCGGGGGAGCGTGCCCAGCGGGACGCCGTCATCGACGGGCTCGAGCTGCGCGCCGTGGTCGCCGCCGCCGTCGAGGCCACCCAGAAGCACGACGGCGGGTGGGACGCCGGCGCGTAGGCCGCGCCCGCCGTCGGGCTTCCTGCCACCCCTCCCGGCCAGGAGTCTCTTCCTGCTCCGCTCTGCGCTGCCCAGAATCTCCGCACCCACGGTTGACGTCAGACATATTTCCTATAGGATCTTTTCGTGAGCCGCACCACAGGACGGCTCGGGAAAGAAACCGATGCAACGGAGCACCATGCCGACGGAACCCGCCTTCACGGCCGAATCATGGCCGATCGCCACCTGCCTCCACGGATTCAGGACCGTGGACCGCAACGGCATCGCACTGCACGACGCCCCCGCCGAGACCTGGGACGACATGTTCTCCCAGATCGCCGAGGTGGGCTTCAACCTCGCCGAGCTGGCCGACAGCCACGTCCGCCCCGCGGACCTCGATCCTTCCCGCCGCGACGAGTTCCTCTCGATCGCCGCGTCCCACGGCGTGGGCATCCCGTCCGTGCACCTCCAGCGCCAGAGCGTCATCATGCCGGGCCACGAGGAGCGCAACCTCGAGTACGCGCACCGCACCATCGAGGCCGCCGCCGAGTGGGGCATGCAGGTCTTCTCCACCGGACTCCACCAGCCGTTCAGCGAGGCCCAGCGCAAGGCCCTGTGGTTCTGGACCGCCGAGGGCCCGAAGGACCCCGACGACCGCGAGGTGTGGGACACCGCCGTCGGGCGCATCCGCGAGCTCGGCAAGCACGCCGCCGACCTCGGCCTGCGGATGTCCCTCGAGATGTACGAGGACACGTACATCGGCACGGCCGACAGCGCGGTGCGGTTCATCGAGGAGGTCGGGCTCGACAACGTGGGGCTCAACCCCGACGTCGCGAACCTCATCCGCCTCCACCGCCCGGTCGAGAGCTGGCAGGAGCTGTTCGACAAGACCCTCCCGTACGCGAACTACTGGCACGTGAAGAACTACACGCGCGACGAGGCCGCCGACGGCAGCTGGGCCACCTCTGTCCCCTCGACGATGGAGGCTGGCCTCATCAACTACCGGCAGGTCTTCCGCGACGCGATCGCGCTCGGCTTCGACGGGATCATCCTCACCGAGCAGTACGGCGGCGACAGCCTCGGCGTGTGCGCCACGAACCAGAAGTACATCCGCACTCTCCTCCCGAAGGGCTAGCCATGACTTCCCAGAACGTCACCGTCGCCGTCGTCGGCTCGGGCTACATGGGCGGCGGAATCGCCCAGGTCCTCGCCCTCTCCGGCGCGACGGTCCGCATCGCCGACGTCTCCGAGGAGATCGCCCGCAAGAACTACGGCCGTCTCCTGGACGAGGCGCGCGAGTTCGTCGCGGACGGGCTCTTCCCGCAGGACGCCGTCGAGCGCCTCGAGGCGAACCTCTCGCCTGCCGCTTCGATCGAGGAGGCGGTGGCCGAGGCCGACTTCATCGAGGAGGCCGTGCCGGAGAAGCTCGAGATCAAGCACGAGACGCTGCGCCGGATCAGCGCCGCGGCGCGGCCCGACGCGATCATCGGCTCCAACACGTCGACGATCCTCATCGCCTCCCTCGCCGAGGCCGTGGAGCGCCCTGAGCGCTTCCTCGGCGTCCACTTCTCGAACCCGGCGCCGTTCATTCCCGGAGTCGAGCTCATCCCGCACCCCGGCACGGACGAGTCCCTCATCCCCTTCGTCGAGCGGCTCGTCGCGGCCACCGGCAAGGAGAGCGCGCGGGTCAAGGACGCCACGGGCTTCGTGCTCAACCGGCTCCAGTACGCCCTGTTCCACGAGGCCAGCCAGATCGTCGAGGAGGGCATCGCCACCCCCGAGGACATCGACACGATCGTCCGGACCACCTTCGGCTTCCGGCTGCCCGTGTTCGGCCCGTTCGCGATCGCGGACATGGCGGGGCTGGATGTCTACTCCTTCTGCTACGCCTCGCTCCAGACCCGCTGGCCCGAGCGCTTCGCCACGCCGGAATCCCTCAAGGAGCTCGTTGAGGCCGGCAAGTTCGGCACGAAGTCCGGCGAGGGCTACCTGGACGTCCCGGCAGAGCGCATCCCGGAGCTCGTCGCCTACCGCAACCGGGCCTACGTCGCCATGAAGAAGCTCATGGACGAGCTCGGCCCCGCACCGATCCACACCGACAACTGAGACAGACCTGGAGAGCAGCATGACAGCCTTCCCCGCATCCCGCACCGTCATCCTGACCGGCGCCGCCTCGCCCCGCGGCATCGGCCGCGCGTCCGCGCACTACCTCGCCGAGCGCGGCTGGAGCATCGGCATCATCGACCTCGACGCCGAGGCCGCCAAGCGCGTCGCCGAGGAGATCGCGCTTGAGCACGGCGTGGCCGCAGCCGGCGCCGGCGCGAACGTCGCCGACGAGGACCAGGTCCGCGCTGCCTTCGACGAGCTCGAGGGCTCCCTCCCGCAGATCGTCGCGCTCGTGAACCTTGCCGGCGTCTCATCGCCCGTGCCGTACCTCGAGGTCACGGCCGAGGAGTGGAAGCGCGTCCTCGACATCAACCTCAACGGCGTCCACTACGCGACCCGCCGGGCCGTCGAGTCCATGGTCAAGCACGGAGTCGGCCGCGTCGTGAGCCTCTCGTCCGTCTCGGCCCAGCGCGGCGGCGGCACTTACAGCAAGACCCCGTACTCGGCCGCCAAGGCCGGCATCATCGGGTTCTCCCGCAGCGTCGCCCGCGAGCTGGGCCAGCAGGGGATCACCGTCAACGTCATCTCCCCCGGCCCCATCGACACCGACATCATGGGCGGCACCCTCACCGAGGAGCGCAAGGAGAAGATGGCGGCCGACGGCGTGCTGCCGCGCATCGGCAGCCCGCGGGACATCGCCGCAGCCATCAACTACCTCATCAGCGAGGACGCAGGCTTCGTGACGGGCCAGACCCTGAACGTCGACGGCGGCCTCTACATGCACTGAGAAGGGAGCACCGACATGCGCCTGAAGACCGGCCCCTGGACGAAGTCGAGGATGCTGTTCCTCGCCATCGGCCTGATCCTCGTCGGATTCGGGCTTGCCAGCATCCTGCCCGCGCTCGGCGGCTGACCGAGCACTCCACCACCACGCACCCCCACCCCGGCATCCCCTCGAAGGAGAGTGGACATGTCTTCGTCAAGCACCCGTTTGACTGACACCGTAGGCACCAACCCGGCCCTCAGATCGGCCATCGCCAAGGCCTCGAAGCATCTCATGCCGATGCTCGTCATCCTGTACTTCGTCGCCTTCCTCGACCGCACCAACGTCGGCTTCGCGGAGGCGGCGCTGCGCGCCGACCGCGGCGTGTCCGACGGCGCGTTCGCCCTCGGCGCGGGCATCTTCTTCATCGGCTACGCGCTGTTCGAGATCCCGAGCAACCTCGCCCTGAAGAAGTTCGGCGCCAGGTTCTGGCTGGCCCGCATCGCGATCACGTGGGGCGTCGTCGCCGCGGCGTTCGCCTTCACGACAAACGACACGATGTTCACCGTCCTGAGGTTCCTCCTCGGCGTGACCGAGGCTGGGCTCTTCCCCGGCGTGATCATGTTCCTCGCGGAGTGGTTCCCGAACAAGGTCCGCGTCCAGATGTTCGCGATCTTCTACCTCGCGCAGCCGTTCTCGCAGATGATCGGTGCTCCCCTCTCGGGCGGCCTCATCAGCTTCGGCGACACCCTCACGCCGTGGCACGGCTGGCAGGTCATGTTCTTCGTCGAGGGCATGCTCGCCGTCGTCGCCGGCATCGCGGCGCTGTTCCTCCTCACGAACAGTCCCGCCCAGGCCAAGTTCCTGAACGACGAGGAGAAGGCCGCGCTCTCGAACGTCATGGCCCTCGAGGACAAGGTCCGCACTGAGGACGGCCCCAACGGCATCTGGCGTGCGATGGCCAACTGGAAGGTGTGGTACTTCACGGTCATCTACTTCGCCCTCCAGATCGCCGTCTACGGCACCACGTTCTACCTTCCGCAGCAGGTGGCCGGCCTGCTCGGCAAGAAGGTCGGCTGGGAGGTCGGCCTCGTCTCGGCCATCCCGTGGCTCGTGGGGCTCTTCGCCTGCTACTTCCTGGGCAGGGCAGCCCACACGATCGTCCGCCGCCGCAACTGGGGCACCATGCTGTACATCGGCACGGGCGTCTTCATCCTCGGCTCGGGCTGGGCGGGAGCGAACAACCTGCCGCTCCTGGGCATCCTGTTCATCACCCTCGCCGTGGCGAGCTTCCTCTCGGTCGGCCCCATCACCTGGGCCTTCCCGACGGCGTTCCTCACCGGCACCGCCGCCGCAGCGGGCATCGGCCTGATCAACTCGCTCGGCAACCTCGGCGGCTTCGTCGCCCCGCTCATGCGCACCGGCATCAACGCCGCCGTGCCCACCGACTCGGGCGTCTGGGGCGTGGTCTCCCTCGGAGTCTTCGCCTTCGTCGCCGCGATCATGGTCTTCGCCACCAAGTTCTTCAAGGTGGCGAAGTCGGACGAGCTCCTCGCCAAGGAGGCGCCGGCCGTCGGCCACTGACGCCAGGCCCCGCACGGCACGAGGCCCCGGTCCGATCGGACCGGGGCCTCGTGCCGTGCTGTCGGGGGCACGCCGTGATCCTGCTGATGGGGAGGCTCAGGAAGGCCGGATGACCGCGAGCCCTGCGTCGCGGGAAGCCTCAGCGAGCCGTGCGTCGTAGGTGGCGATCGCTTCCACATCCAAAGAGATGGCCGCGGCAAGGTGCAGCGCGTCGAGCGACGTGAGCATGGGGCCCGGGATCAGGCCTGCCTGTCGGAATAGCGGCGCGGTCATCTCGTAGATGTCGACCGTGTCCAAGAAGGCGGTGACTGCATCCTGATGCAGGCCGGAAACCCTCTGGGCGGCACGGCGCATCTCGGTCTCCAGAAGCCGGCAGGCCGCCAGCTCTGCCCCTGCACCGTCGATCGCCATGGCCAGCGCCGCTGACTCGGGCTCCTCGATGACGAGCTTCAAGGCGGCCGAGGTGTCGAGGTACCAGAGCGGCATTCAGCGGTCCCCGCGGAGGTCGTCGAGGATCTTGCCGGTGGGCTCGGTGGCGGAGACCCTGGTCAGTTCGGTGTAGCGGACGCGGTGCCGGGCGCCCCGACCCAGCGGAAGCCCCCGGGCCGTGTCCGAGGCCAACGCAGGGCGCAGGACTGCCACACTGGCTCCGTTCTTCGTCACGAGGAACGTCTCGCCGGCCTCGACCTCGCGGATGACTTCGGCGTTGTCGTTGCGGAGCTGCCGCTGAGTGATCGTCCTCACCCCGGAATTGTAGCGCTCGTGTAGCGCAAGGGCAGGCGCCCCTCGGCATGTCCCGTCCGACGCGGCGACGCGCCGCTCAGGGGGCGGCGACGTCGCGCCGGGAGCGGACGCGGACCCTCTCGATGTGCTCCCGCATCGCGGCGGACGCCGCCTCCGGCCCGCCGCTGCGGAGGGCCTCGAGGATGGCGCCGTGCTCGGTCACGGCCTCGTCTGCGTCGCTCAGGCCGCTGTGCATGGTCTGGCGCAAGCGATGGACGCGCGTCGAGATGGCGGAGGACATGTCGATGAGGAAGGGGTTGTGCGTTCCCTCGAAGATCAGGTGGTGGAAGTTCCAGTCGATGAGGAAGTACTCGCGCAGGAGGCTCACCGGCCAGGTGCCCGCATGCTCGTCGGCCGCCTCGCGGACCTTGGCGCCGATCGCGCGGTGCTCGGCGAGGGCCTGCTCGAGGAGGGGCACGAGGTTCACCGCGTCGCGGGCGGCGAGCTCGGCGGCGCCGCACTCCAGGACGAGCCGGGCATCGAACAGCGACTCGAGCTGCTCGTCGGCCAGCGGGGGAGCGACCCGGTACCCCTTGAGGGCCTCACGGACTACGAGCCCGGTGCGCTCGAGCTGGACGAGCGCCTCGCGGACGGGCGTGGGGGAAACCCTGAGGTCGCGCGCCAGGGCATCGATGGAGAGCCGGGCCCCCGGGGCGATGTCCGCGGTCATGAGCATGTCGAGGATCAGGTCGTAGACACGGTCGCGCAGGCCCTTGCGCTCGAGGGCACCCGCGCCCGCGAGAGGGTAGACGGTCTCAGACATGGGTTCCTCCTGCGCCCCCGATGGTACCAGCCGCACCCGTGCCGTCCCCGGTGGATGACGTGAGGGCAGCGACCTCGTCGAGGATGGCCTCGACGGCGGCCGGGTCGTGCGCGAACCGCCCCAGGAACAGGCCGTCGACGGCGGCGCCGATCGCCGTCAGGAGTCCGGGTCCGGCACTGCCTCCGTAGATGACCCTGGATCCGGGGAAGGCCTCGAGCCCCCTGACGTGGTCCCGCAGGGCCGAGCACACGGCGACGATGTGCTCGGAAGACGCCGGCTCCGGCGCGCCGATCGCCCAGTGCGGCTCGTAGGCCGCGATGACGGGGCCAGACAGGCCGCGGTCCCTCGCCTCGGAGAGGGCGTCCTCGAGCTGCCGGATGCACTCGAGGACCGCGTCCTCGGGCCTCCCGCGCTCGGGCTCGCCGATGCACAGGAGCGGGACCAGGCCGTTGCGGAGGGCGGCGAGCGTCTTGGCGCGCACTGTGGCGTCGTCCTCCCCGAACAGGCGGCGGCGCTCGGCGTGGCCGATCTCGACGAGCCGGCAGCCCAGCTCGGCGATCTGGGTTCCGCTCACCTCGCCGGTGAAGGCTCCGTGGTCCTCGACGGCGAGGTCCTGCGCTCCGACGTCCGCCACGCCGTCGAGGATCTCCAGCGCGGCTGGGATCGAGAGGTAGCCCGGGACGACGAACAGCCGTGCGCTCTCGGAGCGCACGGCTGCATGGGCACGGGCCTGGGCGGCGACGTCGCGGCACCACGCGACGGTCTGCGCGTGGCTGAAGTACATCTTCGTGCTGACGCCGATCAGGTACTGCCCGGCCGTGTCGGGAGGGGTCACTGCGCCTCGTACGCGCAGATCTCCTGCACCTTGTCGTTGGAGGCGCTGGCCTCGTCGAACACGTACGTGAGCCACTCCCGGACGTTGCGGCGGGCCTGCTCGATCCCGACGACGCGCTGGCCCATGCACAGGACCTGGGCGTTGTTCGACAGGACGCTGCGCTCCACGGAGAAGCTGTCGTGCGCCGTGACGGCGCGGATGCCCCGGACCTTGTTGGCCGCGACCGCGACGCCGAGCCCGGTGCCGCAGATGAGGATGGCGCGGTCCGCTTCGCCGCGGGCGACCATCTCGGCCGCCGTCGTGGCGATCGTCGGGTAGTTCGTGTGGCCGTCGGCGTCCACGCCGACGTCGGCGACCGAGACGACCGCGTCGCTGCCCTCGAGGTCGCGCTTGATGATCTCCTTGTAGTCGAAGCCGGCGTCGTCCGAGCCGACCACGATCCGCCATGCGGGCATGTGTGTCTCCTTCTGTGGGGTTTGGTTCTGGGCCAGGGCCCGGGTCAGTCTTCGGCGAGCACCGCGTGGACGCGGCCGGCGATGAGGGCGAGCGAGATCGCGCCCGGATCGGGGACGCCGAGCGCCTTAGTCCCGTGCGAGCGCGCGCGGCCCATGACTGGCATGAGGTCCGCGGTGGCCGCGGCCGCCGCGGACGCGGCGGACGCCGCCTCCTTCCATGCCTGCGCCAGGCCGTCGCCGGCCTGGACGCGGGACGTGAGCGTGTCCGCGAAGGGCACCAGCGCGTCGACGAGCGTCTTGTCGCCCACGCTCGCCTTGCCGTACGCCATGACGGCGTCCTTCGCCGCGGCGATGCCAGAGGCGACCTTCGGCGCGGAGACGGCCTCGGTGTTGCCGAGGTGCCCGGCGAGGGTCGTGAGGATCAGGCCCCAGATCGCGCCCGACGTCCCGCCGGCGCGGTCCGACCAGGCGTCTCCGGCGCCCTCGAGGAGGCTTCCGGCGCCCGCGCCGCGCTCCACGAGGCCCGAGGCCGCAGCAGCGGCGGCGACGGTGCCGCGCTTCATCCCGATCCCGTGGTCGCCGTCGCCGGCGATGGCGTCGATCCGCCCCAGCTCGTCGGCCTCGGCGCCGATCGCGTCCCGGGCAGCCTCGAGCGCCGCGGCGATGCGGGCAGCAGCCCGGCGCGAGTCGTCGCTCGCCTCAGGGAGCGGCCGCTCGGCGTCGTCCGCGCTCGCCTCCTGGGGCACGACGGCGACGAGCGCCTCCCGCTCGACGCTCCCCGTCCGGAAGGCGGGGGTGTCGGCCGGGGCGAGCCACAGGCGCTCGAGCTCCTCGTCGACCCAGAGGAGCGTCAGCGACGCGCCGGCCATGTCGAAGCTCGTGCAGAACTCGCCCACCTGGGGGTCGACGAGCGTGAGGCCGGCATCCTCGAGCAGGTCCGCGATCCGCGAGAAGACGACGTAGAGCTCCTCGTTCTTGACCGAGCCGAGCCCGTTGAGGATGGGGACCACGCGGCCGCCGTCCACGGTGGCGCCGTCCGGGACCTCGGCGCCGTCGAGGAGGTGCCGCACGAAGAGCTCGGCGAGCCCGTCGGCGCTGGGGATGTCCGTGATCTCGATGCCGGGCTCGCCGTGGATGCCGAGGCCTACCGCCATCTTGCCCTCCGGGACGGTGAAGAGCGGGGCGTCGGCGCCGGGCAGCGTGCAGCCGGTGAAGGCGACGCCCATGGACCTGGTGCGGGCATTGGCGAGCCGGGCCACGCGCTCCACCCCGTCGAGGTCGTACCCGGCGGACGCGGCGGCGCCGGCGGTCTTGAAGACGGTGAGGTCGCCGGCGATCCCGCGCCGCTTCTCCGTCTCGGACGGCCGGGCGCTGAAGATGTCGTCGGTGACGAGGACGGTGCGGCAGTCGATCCCGTCCCTGCGGACGGCCTCCTGGGCGGCGCCGAAGTGCAGGACGTCCCCGGCGTAGTTGCCGAAGCTCAGGAGGACGCCGCGGCCCTGGTGGCTCGCGCGGATGACGGACTCGACCTGGTGGGCCGACGGCGAGGCGAACAGGTTGCCCATCGCCGCGCCGTGCGCGAGCCCCGGGCCCACGAGGCCGCCGAACGCGGGGTAGTGCCCGGACCCTCCGCCGATCACGAGGGCGACCTCGTCGGCGGAGGACCGCGTGGACCGGGACACGCCGCCGGAGACCTTGCGGACCCAGCGGCCGCTGGCCCTCACGAAGCCGTCCACCATGTCGTCCGCGAAGGACGCCGGGTCGTTCCAGAGTCGTGTCATGGGGATGCTCCTCGTCGTTGAGCCAGCGGTGCCGCGGGGACAGCCCGGGCACTCGGTAAACCTCTTTCCTATAGGATATTTGACGAGACGTGACCCACGTCAAGTCGCCTATGGATCTGGCGGACTTCTGAGGGGTTGCGGGGTTGAGGGGTCATGTCCCCATCACGTCTCAAGGACGGGCGCCGTCGAGGCCGAGTCGGCGCTCAGTCTGCCCGCGGAGCGCGTCGGCCCGACTTGATCTCGCTGCGGCGCCGCTTGGCGTCGAGCCGGCGGCTCTGGGAGCCGCGGGTCGGGCGAGTCGGCCGGCGCGGGGGTCCTGGAGGGGCGAGGGCCTCATCCAGCAGATCGACCAGCCGGTCCCGGGCAGCCTCCCTGTTGCGCAGCTGCGAGCGTTCCCCGGAGGCCACGATGCGGAGGCGCCCTCCGACGAGCCGGTTGGCGAGCGCCTTGAGGATCCGCTCGCGTTGGACGGGGGAGAAGGCGGTGCTCGCACCGGGATCGAAGAGCAGCTCGACACGGCTGTCCGTGGTGTTGACACCCTGGCCGCCGGGGCCGCTCGATCGGCTGAATCGCTCGACGATCTCGGCCCCGCGGATCACGACGCCGCGCGGCGCGCCGGGCGAGGGCGGCAGCCGCAGGTCCCGGGGAGACGTATTCACCTCCCCATTCTCCCGCCGCGCGGTGAGCTGGCCATCCTCACCGCCCCGGGTCTCCACAGCGTCCCGTCCTGCTCGCATCGAGGGCTGCAGGCCGCCCCCACACCGCGGGTCGCATCCGGAAACGCCGGTGCGGACCTCCAATGCGAGCAGGAGGGGACGGAAGCGCGGTGGACTGCGGCGCCGGCTCAGCCGCGCAGGAGGCGCCGCAGCACCGTGCGGTACCCGAGCCTCGCGCCGAAGGCCACTGCGGCGAGCAGGGGGCCGCCCAGCCGGCCCACGCCGAAGTCCTGCTGCCAGCGCACGGCCGCGCCGCCGTCGTGCGCGGAGACCGTCAGCTCGATCGCGCCGCGCACGAGCTTCCCGCCCTTGACGATGCGGGCGTGCCCGGGCCGGGCGCCTGCCGGCGGCTCGACCGACTCGAAGGTCATGACGTCGTCGAACCCGTACCGCCCGACCATCGTGCAGGCCACGAAGCGGTGGCCCGGCCGCAGCTCGGCCGCGGACACCATGCCCTCGGTGACGCGCGTGAACGGGACGAGCCGGTCGTGGGCACGCAGGTCGAGCACCCGCGCCCACGCCTCTGAGGGCGGACAAGGCGCCTCGAGAAAGATCTCGAAGCGCCTCAGCCGGGATGCCATGGGGGGACTACTCCTCGGTGTCGGCCTGCCACAGGTCCGGGCCGAAGACCTCGTACTGGATCTTCCGCGCCGGGACCCCGAGGCCGAGCAGGCGCTCGCGGACCGCCTGCATGAACGGGAGCGGACCGCAGAGGTAGTACGTGGCGTCCTGGGGAAGGTCCACGGCCGTGACGTCCATGAACCCCTGGTGCTCGTTCGGGCCCAGCTCCCCGCCGGGCTGCTCGAACCAGGAGTGCAGCGTGGCGTTGGGCAGGCTCGCGAGGTCCTGGGTGATCTGCTCGCGGAGCACGAAGCTCTCGGGGGAGGTGCCGGCGTGGAGGAAGAGGACCTCGCGCTGGGAGCCCTGCGCGGCGAGGTGGTTGAGCATGCCCGCGTACGGGGTCACGCCGATCCCGGCGCTGGCGAAGACGAGCGGGCCGTCGCCACCGGTCAGGACCACGTCGCCGAACGGCGCCGAGAGCGTGACCTCGTCCCCGACCTTGAGCGAGTCGTGCACGAGGGTCGAGACCTCGCCCTCGGGCTTGCCGGCATCGTGGACGCGCTTGACGGCGAAGGTGCGGTGGTGGCCGTCGTCGGTCCGCGTGAGGCTGTACTGGCGCGGCTGGTGCAGGCCGTCCTTGGTGGGCATCTGCAGGGTCACGTACTGGCCCGGCTGGGACGGGTACACGTCGCGTTCGTCGGTGCGCTCGACCACGATGGAGACCACGTCGTCGGTCTCGTGCCGCTTCTCGACGACGCGCCACGTGCGCCAGATGTTCTCCGGCTTGCCGCCGAAGTCGGCGTACAGGCCGCGCTCGAGGTTGATGAGCGTGTTGGCCATGATCCAGTAGACCTCGTCCCACGCGGCGGCGACCTCGGGGGTCACCGCCTCGCCGAGCACGTCGCCGATGGCCCAGAAGAGGTTCTCGTGGACGATCTGGTACTGCTCGGGGGCGATGGCCAGCGCGGCGTGCTTGTGGCTGATCCGGGACAGGAGGTGCTCGGGGACCGAGTCGGGGTTCTTGAGGAGCATCGTCGCGAACGCCGCGATCGAGCCTGCGAGGGCCTGCTGCTGGTGCCCGTCCGCCTGGTTGCCGCGGTTGAAGACGCCGTCGAACAGCTCGGGATGCGCCGCGAACATGTGCTCGTAGAAGCGCTGGGCGATGGTCGTGATGTTCTCCCCGACAACCGGGAGGGTCGCCTCGATGACCGGCACTGAGGTGGATGACAGCATTGGCACTACTCCTTCACGAACGGACGACGGCGGGTGGCTGGCTTGGCCCGTCGGGCTGGGGTGGGAGGGGGCCGGCTACTGGCCCGACTTGGGGACGTCGCCGAGCTTGTCGACCTGCTCCGCGAGCGCGTCGATGACGGCGCGCAGCTGGACCTGGGCGACCTTGGTGTAGGTGCGCACGTACTCGATCTCGTCGATGGGCGTGGTGTAGGCGGGGGCGGCCTGGGTGGTCGCGACGGCCTGGCCCTCGGTGCGGCTCACCGCGGCGTTCTCGGCGCGGCGCAGGATCTCGCTGTACTGCGTCCGGGCGCTCGCGACGAGGTCCTTCGAGTACTGCTCGGCCTCCGCGACGAACTTCTCCGCGAGCACCTGCGCCTGGCTGATGATCTTCACCATCTCGTCCTGCGCGTTGGCGCCGCGCGCCTCGAGCTGGACGCGGTCGGCGTCCATCTGGTCGGCGACGGCCGCCAGGAAGTGGTGCACGGCTCCGGGTTCGTAGCCATGGCCGACCTGTTCGAACGTGGCGTTGCGGACGTCGGAGGGGCTGATCCGGCCGCCGTGGATGGAGGTGCTCATCGGGTCCCTTCTAGCTGGTCTTCTCCGGTGGGGGACGAGTTGTCCTCGACCCCGGTGTAGTCCTCATAGCGGATGTCGTCGCGCGGCACGCCCGCGGCGACCAGTTCGCTGACGGTGTGGCGCACCATCGGCGTCGAACCGCACACGAGGGCCAGTCGCCCCACCGACGAGCCGTGTGCGGCTGCGGCACTGCCGACGTACCCGGTCAGACCGGGGAACGTCGGGTCGTCCGAGACCACTGGGTGGAATGAGAACCACGGTTCTCGGGCCGCAAGGTCCGCGAGCCTGGACTGGTCGTACAGGTTCCAGGGGACGCGGGCGCCGTGGAAGAGGTCCACGCGCGGGCCGAAGCCTGTGTCGCGCCACTGCGCGGCGACGCGGTCGAGGACGGCGGAGAGGGGCGCGAGCCCCGTTCCCCCGCCGATCAGGAGCAGGTCGCGGTGGCCGTCGACAGCGAGCTGGTCGCCGATCGGGATGCCGACGCGGATCGTGTCTCCGGGGCTGGTCCTGCGGACGGCGGCCGTGCTGAACAGGCCGCCGGGGATGAGCTGGACATGGAACTGCACGATCCCGTCCGGCCGGGGCGCGTTGGCGGGGCTGAGGTACCGCCAGGTCCGCGGCAGCGCGGGGACCTCGACGGCGACGGCCTGGCCCGGCATGAACGTGAAGTCCTGCGGCATGCGGACATCGAGCACCGCGACATCGAGGCTGCGCCGGTCCACGGAGAGGACTTCGCCCTCCCACCAGGGCGGGGTCTCGTCCGCGGAGTCCTCGGCGGCCATGACCATGACCTTGGCGATGAGCCCGTAGGCCTCGGACCAGCTCCGTGCCACCTCCTCCGTCCACTCGGGGCCGAGGAACTTCTGGAGCGTGGCGAGGAACGAGGCCCCGACCATCGAGTAGTGCTCGGGGGCCACCGAGAAGCGGCGGTGGTCGCGTCCGAGCTGGCCGATGAACCCGTCCACCTCGTTGAGGCGGTCAGCATGGCTGATGATGTGCCCGAGGGCTGCGAAGAGCTTGTCCCGCTGCGCGCCCATCGCGACGGGGAACATCTCCCGGACCTCGGGGTGGGTCGCGAACAGGTGCGAGTAGAAGTACAGCGGAACGTCGTCCCCGAGCGAGGCCGCCATCGACCATGTCCGCTTCAGCGCGCTCGAGTCCACGCGGCCGTCCCTTCTGCGCCTAGCGCGCACGTCTGCCCCGGGGGGCTGTCTCTTGCGTCTGCCACCCCCCTGGCAGGTACCGCCTGAAGCAACCTACTATGCATGGCGCGTGTGGTTCCACTCGAAACATGGCGGCCGTTCTGTCAAGCCCGGCCCGCAGCTGGCGTGCCCGACGACGCGCGGCGCTGCTCGGCGCCGTTCAGCGGGCGGCCGCGCGCAGGGCCTGCCCGAGGTCCCCGATGAGGTCCCCGACGTCCTCGAGCCCCACCGAGAGCCGCACCACGCCGTCGCTCAGCCCGATCGCGGCGCGGCCCTCGGGGCCCATGGCCCGGTGCGTCGTCGTGGCAGGGTGCGTGATGAGGGACTTGGCGTCCCCGAGGTTGTTGGAGATGTCGATGACGCTGAGCGCGTTGAGGAAGCGGAACGCGGCCTCCTTGCCCTGGCCCTCGGGGGCGCCGAGCTCGAAGGTGATCACGGAGCCGCCGGCCCTCATCTGCTTGCGGGCGAGCTCGTACTGCGGGTGCGAGCGCAAGTGCGGGTACTTGACCCAGCTGATGTCCGACTGCGCCTCGAGCCATTCCGCGATCGCGAGGGCGTTGGCGGAGGAGTGCCGCACCCGCAGCCCCATCGTCTCGAGGCCCTTGGTGAGCACCCAGGCGTTGAAGGCCGACAGGGCCGGCCCGGTGTGCCGCATGAGGTGCCTGACGGGGCCGTCGATGAACTCCTTCGTGCCGAGGACGGCGCCGCCGAGCACGCGCCCCTGTCCGTCGATGTGCTTCGTCCCGGAGTACACGATGACGTCGGCGCCGAAGTCCAGACTGCGCTGGAGCAGGGGCGTGGCGAAGACGTTGTCGACGACGACCTTGGCTCCCGCTGCATGCGCGAGGTCGGCCACGGCCTGGATGTCCACGATCTCCTGCATCGGGTTCGAGGGCGACTCGAAGAACACGGCCGTGGTGGGCACCGAGAGGGCCTCGCGCCACTGGTCCAGGTCAGGGCCGTCCACGAACACGGCCTCGACGCCCCAGCGGGGCAGGATCTCGTTGAGGATCACGAAGCACGAGCCGAACAGGCTCCTGGCCGCCACCACGCGGTCTCCCGCGCCGAGCAGGGCGCCCAGGGCCGTGAACACCGCCGACATGCCGGAGGCGGTCGCGAAGCATGCCTCGGTGCCTTCGAGGAGGCGCAGGCGCTCCTGGAAGGTGGCGACGGAGGGGTTCCCGTAGCGGGAGTAGACGAAGCGCTCGTCCTCGCCGGTGAAGGCCCGCTCGGCGGCCTCCGCCGAGTCGTAGACGAAGCCCGAGTTCAGGAAGACGGCCTCGGAGGTTTCCTGGAAGTTGGTGCGGAGGAGCCCGCCGCGCACGGCCTGGGTGTCTTCGCTCCAACCGACCGATAGATTGTGGTTGGTGTCAAACGTCACGAAAGTACTTAGTCCTGTCCCAGATTGGTCGGCAGCCCGCGGTTCTTCCACCCGTTCACGGTGCGGTGGCCGTCGGGGCCCGGGTGTCCCTCGAAGCCTTCGAGGATGTTGTAGGCCGTGAAGCCGAGGTTGGCGGCCACCTCCGCGGCGGCGACGGAGCGGTTGCCCGAACGGCACAGGAACACGAGCTCGGTGCTGCCCGGCTCAGGGGCCTGGAGCGTCAGCTCCATCACGAAGTCCGGGTTGGGGATGCCTCCGGCGAAGACCCAGGGGATGAAGAGCGGGTCGTTCTCGGTGGCCTTGGTGTCGGGGATCCCGATGTGGGCCCACTCTTCCTCGGTGCGGACGTCCACCAGGACGGCGCCGTCCTTGAGCTTCTCCCACGCCTCGAGCGGGTCGATGTCGCCCGCGTAGCTCACGCGTGGCCCTCGCCCTCGTACTCGAGCCCCTCGACGGCGGAGGCCACGGCGGCGTCCGCTCGGGCCACGGCATGCGGGAGGATCACGGCCTGCGCCACGATCACCTCGGAGCCGTTGAAGGTCGCGGCCGGGCTGCCGTGCAGTACGTACCCGTCCGCGAGAGCCTGGGAGATGCGGGCGCAGAACTCGCGCGTGTCCGGGCCCGTGAGGAGGCGGTAGGCGAGCTTCGCCTCGGCGGCCCCGGAAGGAGCCGCGGGATCGTTCAGCGGTGTGGTCTCAGCCGGCTCTGTCACGGTCTCGGACATGGGGCTCCTTCGGGCTTTGCTCTCGATCAACGAACGCCGAGTACTCACCTGAGGCACCCCGCCGAACGGAGGGTTGCCGGCCAGCTAGTCAGGGCTTCCCACTGGCGCTCATTACTCTGCGTTGAACGTAGCACGCGGGCATGGGGCCAGCCATGGCCCGGCGGTAACGATTGGCAACATGCCACGGGCGGCGCCACGGGGGTCAGCTTGCTGCCCGCAGCGGTTCAGATCGCCTCCGAGCGGGTAATGTGCGCCCCGTGGACGAGAACTACGAAGTCATCGTGGTCGGCGGAGGGTTCGCGGGCGTCGCAGCCGCGCGCGAGCTCGGGCGCAAGGGCGTGCGGGTCCTCCTGATCGACAAGAACCCCTACCACCAATTCCAGCCCCTGCTCTACCAGGTGGCGACTGTCCAGCTCGGCGTCTCGGAGGTCGCCCGGTCCCTGCGCGACATCTTCCGGAGCCAGCCGAACGTGCGCGTGCTGGTCGCGGAAGTGACCGGCGTCGACCCGGCCGCGAAGCGCGTGACCACCTCGGACGGCAGGACCTACGAGGGCCGCTTCCTGGTCCTGGCCTCCGGCGCCGAGGCCAACTTCTTCAACACCCCGGGCGCCGAGGAGGGGACGTATCCGCTCTACTCGGTTGAGGACGCCGTGGGCCTCGGCAGCTCCTTCTCGAACATCCTCGAGGAGGCCGACCGGGTCGACGACAGCTCGGAGCTGCACTTCGTGGTGATCGGCGGCGGCCCCACCGGCGTCGAGACCGCGGGCGCCATGGCGGAGACCGTGAAGTATGTCCTCCCGGGCTACTTCTCCCAGCGCCTCGCCTCCCGCTGCCGCGTGCACCTCGTGGACATGCTCCCGAACGTGCTCCCCCCGTTCTCCGACAAGTCCAAGGAGTACGCACGACGGCGCCTGTCCGGCATGGGCGTCCAGCTGCACCTCGGCGTGCCGGTCAAGGAGATCACCCCGGACACGGTGGTGCTCAACGACGGTACCGGGATCCCCGCCGACCTGGTGGTCTGGGCCGGCGGCCTCAAGGCCGGGCCGGTCGTGGCGGGCTCGGGCCTACCCCAGGGCCGCGGCGGCAGGATCGACGTCAACGAGGACCTCACCGCCCCAGGGGTCGAGGGGGTGTACGTCCTCGGCGACGCCGCGAACATGACCGATGACAAGGGCAACAAGCTCCCGCAGCTCGGCTCCTGTGCGCTGCAGGCCGGGGGCTGGGCCGCGAAGAACATCCTCGCCGACATCGAGGGCCGCCCGCGCGAGCCGTTCCACTACTCGGACAAGGGCTACATGGCCATGGTGGGCCGCGGCGCCGCGGTCGCCGAGGTCGGTCCCGGTCCGGATCGGAAGGTCCTCGCGGGCCCCCTCGCGTTCCTCGCCTGGCTCGGCGTGCACGTTTTCCTGCTCTCGGGCAGCCTGCAGAAGGTCCGCGCCCTGGCGACCTGGCCCAGCGACTACATCAGCCACCGCCGCTCGTTCGTGGTCCTGAGCCGCCCGGACAAGCCGCGGGCGTAGCAGGGCCCCGGTGTAGCGGGGAACGGGCGCACGACGGCGCCGGGTCGCCTCGGTGACCCGGCGCCGTCGTGCGTGCCGCTGCCTCAGCGCACGGCCTGCGCCTCGGCGAGGATCGCGTCGATCTGGCCCGAGGCCTCCTTCATGCCCTCCTCCATGCCCATCTCGGCCATGCGCTCGAGCTGCTCGAGGGAGCGGAAGGCCGAGACCGTCGTCATGCGCGTCCCGGTGCCTGCCTCCTCGAAGGTGACCGTGAACGTCGCGCTGTCCTCGGGGTCGAGCGGGGAGCCGTCCTCGTTGGCGAAGCCGTCCTCGATCTCGAGCCGGTCGTGCGGGCTGATGGCGAGGAACCGCCACCACCCGTAGGCCTTCTCGCCGTCGGGGCCGGTCATCCAGTAGTGGCAGAGGCCCCCGGGGTGGAACTCGTGGCGGCCGAAGGTCGCCGGCCAGCCGGGAGGGCCCCACCAGCGCTCGAGCTTGCGCGGGTCCTCCCACACGTCCCACACGCGCTCCTTGGCGGCGTCGAACTCGGTGACGAGCGTGAAGGTCAGGTTCTGGGTGTCCTTGCTGCTGCTGACGAAGGTCATGGTCATGTCCCCTGGTCGTGGCCTGTGCGCGGTGGCGTCTCGTCGAGGATCGCCTCGATGCGCCGGATGCGGTCCCGCCACAGCTCCTCGTAGGCGTCGAGGAGGCGGGCCGCCCTGCGGAGCGCCGCGGGGTTGGAGTGCACGATCTGCTCCCTCCCGCGCCGTTCCTTCGTGACGAGCAGTGCCCGTTCGAGCACCGCGACGTGCTTCTGGACCGCCGCGAAGCTCATGGCGTAGTTCTTCGCGAGCTCCGAGACGGACTGCTCCCGCAGCATCGACTGCCGGAGGATGTCCCGGCGGGTCGAGTCTGCGAGGGCGCCGAAGATCCTGTCGATCTCTTCGTCCGTGAGGTCCCGGGGCTTCTGATCTACAACCATTTGGTTGCATGTTAGTCCCTGCGGGGCCGCCCCGGCAAGGCCCGGCCCCATTGCGGGGTCCCGTCCCGTCGCTTGCGGGGTCCCGTCCCTTCGGTTAGCGGGGGACGGGACCCGCAAGCCTGCGGACGGGACCCCGCAAGCCCGCGGACGGGACCCCACAACGGGGGCTAGGCCTCGAGCATGTGGTTCGGGAGGCGTCCGCCGGGGGCCTTGCCGCGGATCGTCAGCAGCTCGCGGGCGTGCGCCCACAGCCGCCGGTCCTCGTCCGAGACCGGCTTCCACGGCGGCACGGGCACGGCGGCGCCGCTCTCGTCCCGGGCCACCATGACGGTGAGGCAGTACGTCGTGAGGTTCAGCTCGTGGCCCCGCGGCGAGCCCGAGCGGACGTGGACCGCGATGTGCATGCCCTTCGTCCCCGTGTACACGAGCCTCGCCTCGACCTCCACGACGTCCCCGATGAGCAGCGGACGGTAGAACCGCACCCCGCCGGAGAACACCGCGACTGTGTCCCGCCCGCAGTACCGTGAGGCGCACACATACGCTGCCTCGTCGATCCACTTCATGACGGTGCCGCCGTGCACCTTGCCGCCCCAGTTCACGTCGGTCGGCGCGGCGAGGAAGCGCAGCACCACCCGCTCCGCCGTGCCGGCGTCCGTGTACTCCTGCTGCTTCATCGACGCGACGATCTCGTCCCGCACCGCGATGCGTGCGACGGCGTGCTCCTCGGCCTCGCGCTCGGCCTCCGTGCGCGGGGCCCACCGCGGGACCTCGACGGGGCGGCCGTCCGGGCCGACGGCGACGAAGATGACCAGGCACTGGCTGCGCATCGTCGGGGTGCCGCCCTTCGGATCGCCCGAGGAGACGACCGTGCGGATGTGCATCGAGGTCCGTCCCGTGTAGACGATCGTGGCCGTGACCTCGACCATGTCGCCCACGTTCACCGGGTCCGCGAAGTGGATGTTGCCCACGTACGCCGTCACGCAGTAGGTCTTCGCCCAGCCGACCGCCGCGGCGTAGGCCGCCTTGTCCACCCACTCGAGCACCGTGCCGGCGTCCACCGAGCCCGAGTGGCCCTTGTCCGTCGGCGCGGCGAGGAAGCGGAGGGTGACCTCGTGCGCGTCAGGCGAGCCGCCGGCGTCGTGCGCCACCGCTTAGCCCCAGAGCCGCTGCGTGGCGAGCTTGGCGCCTTCCGAGAGGGCCTCGAGCTTGGCCCACGCGATCTGCGGGTGGACGCGGCCGCCGAGGCCGCAGTCCGTCGAGGCGATGACGCGCTCGCGGCCCACGATCGAGGCGAAGTTCTCGATGCGGTCCGCGACGAGCTCGGGGTGCTCGACCACGTTGGTGGCGTGCGAGACGACACCCGGCACGATCACCTTGTCCTCGGGGAGGTCGAGGTCGCGCCAGACCTTCCACTCGTGCTCGTGGCGCACGTTGCCCGCCTCGAAGGAGTAGGAGCCGGCGTTGATCGAGAGCATCGTCTGCGCGATGTCCTTGAACGGGATGTCCGTCGTGTGCGGGCCGTGCCACGAGCCCCAGCACAGGTGGAAGCGGATCTGCTCCTGCGGGAGGCCGCGGATCGCGTGATTGAGCGCGTCCACGCGCACCTGGGTGAACTTCAGGTAGTCCTCGACGCTCGGTTCGGGGTTGATCATGTCCCAGTTCTCGGCGATCGAGGGGTCATCGATCTGGACGATGAGGCCGGCGTCGGTGATGGCCTTGTACTCCTCGCGCATCGCGTCGGCACACGCGTAGACGAGCTCCTCCTCGTCCGTGTAGTAATCGTTCAGGAGCCGGCTCGCGGAGCCGGGGGAGAGGGCCGGGAGGAAGCCGGTCTCGTAGCCGTTGGCCGCGAGCGCGGCCTTGAGGTTGGCGACGTCGCGCTGGACGGCCTCCTGCCCGGTGTACGTGATCGGGCCGGTCACGGTGGGCTGCAGGACGGTCTTGCGGCCGGTGAGGATGAACGAGTTCGGGTCGTTGTAGGCCTCGTCGAAGCGGACGCGGTCCCGGCGGTCCTTCATGGTGGTGAGGCGGATGTGGCCGGGCTCCGAGCGGATCTGCTCCGTCATCTGCCAGCGGTCCACGCCGCCCTGGGTGAGGCCGCCGAGCCGGCTGAACGAGTAGTTCCACCACGCGCCGTAGTCCACGGAGTTGGACATGGTGTGGCCGTATTCGCCGTCGTTGGGGAGGGTGACCCCGGCCTCGCGCTGCTTCGCGACGATGTCCTTCACGGACCCGGTGAGGAGTTCCTCGAAGGCCGAGGCGTCCCCCGGGTTCTCGGCCTGGGCGGCGTTCGCGGCGAGGAGCTCGGGGCTGCGCGGGAGCGAGCCAGCGTGCGAGACCTGGATGAAGTCGGTGTTGTGGATGGCGTTCATGGTGCCAGTGTTGTCCACGCACGCGGCCCGGGGCGAGCACCTCCGCCGAGATCGCCCCGTGTGACGCCGAGGTCACCCGGTGTGGCGCCGAGATCGCCCCGTGTGACGCCGAGGTCACCCGGTGTGGCGCCGAGATCACCCCGTGGCGTCAGTCGCGGTCGACGTCCCCGAAGCCCGTGTGCGAGTGGCCCTTGTCGTCGGGGATCCCGCCGGCTCCGCCCGTGGCGAGGCCGCCCGGGTGGGGCCGGACGCGCTTCCGAGGCGCCTCGGGCGCCGACTCGATGGGCCGCAGGGGCTCGCCCGGAGGGGTGTCCGCGAAGCGCCGCGGGTCACGCAGCTCCGTGAAGTCCTGGTTGTGACCGTAGTGGTCGCCCTGGTCGTAGCCCTCGTCCAGGGGAGCGTCGTCGTCGAGTGCGGGGAGTCCGGGTGGCGGTGCGTCGCGGTCGGTGCGTTCCATAGGTGCACGCTAGACGCACGACGACGCCGCGCGCCAGAGCAGTTCGCCCTGCGGGAACGCCGGGGTCCTCTCGCGCGGACCGCGTCAGGGCGGGAAGTCGCGTTGTCGCCCGCAAGTCGCGCTCGGCGGCACTTCTCGTCGACACCGTGACTGCTGGCGGCCGACCCCCGGGGCCTGCGCGGGGGTGACGACCTTCCGGTCAGACGAACGCCGACTTGCCGGTGACCGCCCGCGCGACGATGAGGGAGTTGATCTCGTACGTCCCCTCGTAGGTGTACAGCACCTCGGCATCGCCGAAGAGCTTGGCCATCTCGAAGTCGGTCGTGATCCCGTTGCCGCCCAGCACCGAGCGGCCCAGCGCCACCGAGGAGCGGGCGAGCCGGGTCGTCGTCGCCTTAGCCATCGCCGACTGGACCATCTCGAGCCGCCCGGCTTCCTGGATCCGCGCGACCCCCACCATGAGCGAGAGCGAGGCCTGGGCGTTGCCGAGGATCTCGGACAGCTGCTGCTGGATGAGCTGGAACCCGGCGAGCGGCTTGCCGAACTGGAACCGCTCAAGAGAGTACGCCCGGGCGATGTCGAACGCCGCGAGCTGGATGCCGGCGGCCTGCCAGCCGACCCACGCACGGGAGTCCCGGAGCAGGTCGTTGGCCTGGCAGAACGCCGTGGCCCCGGGGAGCAGATTCGCGTCCGGCACCCTCACCTCGTCCAGCACGATGTCCGCGTTCTGCATGATGCGCAGCCCGATCTTGTTCTCGATCTTCGTGGCGGTGAAGCCCGGGCGGTCGGTCTCCACGATGAAGGCCTTGATCGCGCCGTCGGCCGTGTCCCGGGCCCAGACGAGGGCGAAGTCGGCGATGGTGCCGGCCCCGATCCACCGTTTGGCTCCGCGCAGGACCCAGCCGTCGCCGTCGCGCGTCGCCGACGTGGCGAGTCCGCCCGCGATGTCCGAGCCGTGCTCCGGCTCGGTCAGGGCGAACGCGCCGAGCGAGGTGAAGGACTCGAGGCCGGGCAGCCAGCGCAGCTTCTGCTCCTCGGAGCCGAGCTCGCTGATCATCCCGAGGACCAGCTCGTTGTGGATCCCCACCAGCGCCGACAGCGAGACGTCCGCGCGGGCTACCTCGGCGTACGCGAGGCCCGTGAACAGCCGGGAGGATCCGTCGGTCTGCAGGCGCCCGAGGCCCAGCTCGGCCAGCCGGGGCAGGAGGTCGAACGGGAACTCCTCGCGGTTCCAGAACGCCGGCGTGAGGGGCCGGACGTCGCGCTGGAGGACCGCTCGGATCTCCTCGAGCCGGGCGCGCTCGTCAGCCGGGAGCAGGTCGAGCACGTGCATGAGGTCGGCGTCCGGGAACGGCGGTCCCGGCTGCGCGGCCTCGGGTCGGAGCAAGCCTGATGCCTGGAGCATGTGACCTCTTCGTCGTGGGCGGTTCGTTGGCGTGAGCGTGTCCCTGTTCAAACCCTAGGAAGTCCAACTATATTTCATCGTGACGCAGATCACGAGGACGAAAAGGCGGACGATGACAGTCACCGACGACTTCCGGCAGGCCCGCGACCAGCTGCTCACGCTCCGGGAGGACTACGCCCGGGCGCACGCTGAGTTCGCCTGGCCCCGCTTCGACGAGTTCAACTTCGCGCTCGACTGGTTCGACGCCCTCGCCGCGGACCCCGCGCGCGGCAGCCAGCCGGCCCTCGTGATCGTCGAGCAGGACGGCAGCTCCACGCGCCGGACGTTCGCCGAGCTCTCGGCCCGGTCGTCCCAGGTCGCGAACTGGCTGCGGGCGCAGGGGGTGCTGCGCGGCGACCGCATGATCATCATGCTCGGGAACCAGGTGGAGCTCTGGGAGCTCATGCTCGCGGGCATCAAGCTCGGCGTCGTCATGATCCCGACCACCACGCTCATGGGACGGCGCGACCTCGAGGACCGGGTGGAGCGCGGAGGGGCCCACTGGGTCGCCGTCGGGGCGGCGAACGCCTACAAGTTCGACGACGTGCCCGGCGCCTACCGCCTCATCGTCATCGGGGGCACCGTGGGCACGACGGCGGCGGCGGAGCGTCCGCAGGGCGTCCTCGACTATGCGGACTCCGCCACGGCCCCTGCCGCCTTCAGCCCGGACGCGCCGACCAAGGCCGGCGATACCCTCCTGCTGTACTTCACCTCAGGCACCACGAGCCGCGCCAAGCTCGTCGAGCACACCCACGTCTCCTATCCCGTGGGCCACCTCTCGACGATGTACTGGATCGGGCTCGAGCCCGGGGACGTGCATCTCAACGTCGCCTCGCCGGGCTGGGCCAAGCACGCCTGGTCCAACGTGTTCGCCCCGTGGATCGCCGAGGCCACGGTCTTCATCTACAACTACGAGCGCTTCGACGCCTCGGCTCTCATGGAGCAGATGGGGAGGGAAGGGGTCACGAGCTTCTGCGCCCCGCCCACGGTGTGGCGCATGCTCATCCAGTCGGACCTCACCCGGCTCACGGCCCCGCCCCGGAAGGTCGTTTCGGCTGGCGAGCCGCTCAACGCGGAGGTCATCGGGCAGGTCGAGAAGGCCTGGGGAGTGACCATCAGGGACGGCTTCGGGCAGACCGAGACCACCGTCCAGGTCGCCAACACCCCTGGCCAGCCCGTCACCGCCGGTGCGATGGGACGGCCGCTACCGGGCTACGACGTCGTGCTCGTGGACCCCGCGACGGGCCAGGAGGCGGACGACGGCGAGCTGTGCCTGCGCCTCGACCCTCGCCCGGTGGGGCTCATGTCGGGCTACTTCGGCGACCCCGAGAGGACCGCCGACGCGTTCCGGGACGGCTACTACCACACGGGGGACATGGCCTCCCGGGACGCCGACGGCGTCATCACCTATGTGGGCCGCGGCGACGACGTGTTCAAGTCCTCGGACTACCGGCTGTCCCCGTTCGAGCTCGAGAGCGTCCTCATCGAGCACCCCGCAGTGGCGGAGGCCGCCGTCGTGCCTTCTCCCGACCCCGTGCGGCTCTCCGTCCCCAAGGCGTTCGTGGTGCTCGCCGGCGGCTACGAGCCCGGCCCCGAGGTGGCCGAGGAGATCCTCCGGTTCTGCCGGGGCCAGCTCGCGCCCTTCAAGCGCATCCGCCGGATCGAGTTCGCGGACCTGCCCAAGACGATCTCCGGCAAGATCCGCCGCGTGGAGCTGCGGCACAGCGAGGAGGAGCGGCATGCTGCCGCCGTGCCCGCCAGCGGGTACGGCGTGGAGTACTCCGAGGCGGACTTCCCGAATCTGCGAGACTAGCCTCCGCATCGCCAGAACCTCAGGAGGACCATGGGCGCCCCGCTTCCCCGCGACCCCATTGCCGACGCCCAGCGCAACTGGGAACGGCACGGGTGGGGGGACGTTGCGGCGCCCATGGCAGCCATCACGGCGATCATGCGGACCCAGCAGATCCTCATCGCCCGCATCGAGGACGTGCTCAAGCCGCTGGGCCTGACCTTTGCCCGCTACGAGATGCTCGCGCTCCTGAGCTTCGCGCGGACCGGGGCGCTCCCGATGAGCAAGGCCAGCGCCCTCCTCCAGGTGCATCCCACCTCGGTGACGAACGCCGTCGACCGTCTCGAGAAGGCCGGCTATGTGAGCCGGGCGCCGCACCCCACGGACGGCCGGACCACGCTGATCGAACTCACGCCCGAGGGCCGTGCCCTCGCGGAGAAGGCCACCGCGGCGCTCAACGCGGAGGTGTTCGGCCGCTCGGGCTTCACGGGGGACGACGTCGAGTCGCTGATCCGCATCCTCGCCGACTTCCGGCGGCAGGCCGGGGACTTCGCGGACTGAGCACTGGGGCTCGATCGCGGCATTGTCGGGCCCGATGCCGGATCCTATGATCGTCGTGGGGAGTTCCCTGGGGGGCCAGATTGGGGCTCAACGATGTCTGACTTCTTCACCATGCACCCTGGGGAAACCGCCGCGCCCGTGCCGCCGGGACCCGCGCTCTGCGCCGGGACGGATGGCATGCGCCGCATCCACCGCGTGTTCCTGTGGGCCTACGACGAGGCTCCCGGCCTCGTCCGCTCGGCCGCGGCCGGGGACACCGCCCGCGCCGCGTACGTCGGCGAGGTTCTCGCGACCTTCGACAAGCTGCTCCACGTCCACCACGAGGGCGAGGACGAGAGCATGTACCCGATTCTTGCCCAGCGGGCTCCCGGCTGTGCGATGCATGTCGAGCTCATGCTCGCCCAGCACCGGCAGGTCGCCGAACGGCTCGAGGAGATCGGGCCGCTGCGCGAGCAGTGGGTGCGGACGGCGGATCCGGACGTGCGCGACCGCCTGGCCGAGCGCTATGCGAGCATGGGCGACCTGCTCAAGGTGCACCTGCGCCGGGAGGTCACCGAGGTCATGCCTGCCGTGGACCGGGTCGTCACCGAGGACGAGATGGCGGCCATGGTCAAGCACAGCACCGGCAGCTTCAGCGCGAAGGTGATGCTCGCCTACCTCGGCATGGTGCTGGCGTCGAATCCGCCCGAGGAGCGGCAGGGGCTCTTCATGGACGTCCCGGCCCCGATCCGCGTCGCGTACCGCCTCGTGGGCCGCCGCCTCTACCGGAAGCAGTACTCGACCCTCTTCCCCGGCCGGGAGATCCCCGCGACCCTCTGAGGGTCACCTCCTGGGGGTCACCTTCTGGGGGTCACCTTCTGTGGGTCAGGTCCTGAGGGTCACCTTGTGGGGGTCACCTTCTGCGCGTCTTCGTCCCCAGCTTTTGCCTTCACGTCACGGCGTGTCGGGGGGTTCTCCGGGAGTGTCGCGATCGGAGTTAGCCGAAAGCTGGGGAATTCGGCACGTGACCCTCAGGACGTGACCCCCAGGACGTGACCCCCAGGACGTGACCCTCAGGACGTGACCCTCAGGACGTGACCCCCAGAAGGGTGGGCAGAGCGGAAGGAGGTGGCGCACGACGGCGAGCGGTCGCCGTCGTGCGCCCGGAGCACCGACCGACCCCCGAGCACCCACGCGATGTGACTCCCAGGATCTGACCCCTAAATCCGGAGGAGGTGACCCCCAGAATCTGACCCCTAGACGGCGGGGGGCTCGGACTGGTCCCGGATCGTGTTGATGATGCCCGAGAAGTCCGTGCCGGCCCCGCCGTGCTCGACGAAGGAGTCGTAGATCTTCGACGCGAGCTGCCCCATCTCGGCCGCGACGCCGGTGTGCTCGAGCGCGTTGACCGCCAGGCGCAGGTCCTTGGCCATGAGGGCGCCTGCGAACCCGGGCTGGTAGTCCCGGTTGGCGGGGCTCGTGGGCACCGGCCCCGGGACCGGGCAGTTCGTGGTCAGGGCCCAGCACTGGCCGGAGGCGTGGGCCGCGACGTCGAACAGGGCCTCGTGCGTGAGGCCGAGCTTCTCGCCGAGCACGAACGCCTCGCTCACCGCGATCATGGACACGCCGAGGATCATGTTGTTGCAGACCTTCGCGGCCTGGCCGAGGCCGTGGGCGCCGCAGTGGACCACGCGCTTGCCCATCGTCTCGAGGATCGGGCGGACCACGGCGACGTCGTCGTCCTCCCCGCCGACCATGAAGGTGAGCGTCCCGGCCTCCGCTCCGACCACTCCGCCGGAGACGGGAGCGTCCACGGAACGGTGTCCCGCGGCGATGGCCGCGGCGGCAGCCTCCTGGGCCTCCGTGACGTTGATCGTCGAGCAGTCGAGGAAGAGCGTGCCCGGCGCAGCGGCCTCGAGGAGCCCCGGCCGTCCGCCGGCGCCGCGGTAGGCGTCGAGGACGTGGCGCCCGCTCGGGAGCATCGTCAGCACGACGGACGCCCCTGCGGCGGCCTCCGTGGCCGAGGCCGCCATGGGCACGCCGTGCGCCTTGGCGGCCTCGACGGCCGCGGGCACGGGGTCGTAGCCGATGACCGTGTAGCCCGCGCCGATAAGGTTCGCAGCCATCGGGCCGCCCATGTGGCCGAGGCCGAGGAAGGCGATCGTGCCGGTCTCCTGGGTCATACCCTCTCCTTCTCCAGACTCTGACGGACGGTGTCTGCAAGCCCCAGCTCGTGCTCCCCTAGCGGTGCGAAGAGCGCCTCGACGGCCTCGGGACGCACCTCGTGCAGGGTCGCGGACGCCCAGTGCGGGTCCCGGTCCTTGTCGATGACCTGGGCGCGGATGCCCTCGCGGAAGTCGCGGCCGGCCAGCAGGCGCACTCCGACCCGGTACTCCTCGTCGAGGGTCTCCTCGAGGGCCGTGCTGCGGGGCCCGCGGGCACGCGCCCGGCGCAGCGCCTCGAGCGTGGCCTTGACGGACGTGGGGGACTTGGCCTCGATCGCGCGGGCGGCTTCGGCAGCAGGGCCTCCCAACGCCCGCAGCCGGCGCACGATCTGCTCGGCGTCGTCGCATGCGTACGCCTCGTCGATCCACCCCCGCTCCGCCTCGAGCTCGGAGAGGGGAGGCACGACGGCGAGGCGCGCCACGGCGTCGTCCGCCGGCTCGGTCTCGAGCGCCCGGGCGAGGGCCTCCAGACGGTCGGCGGGGACGAAGAAGTCCGCGAGGCCGAGGTGGATCGCGTCGGCGCCGGCGAGGTGCGCGCCGGTGAGGGCCGCGTGGGTTCCCGCCTCGCCGGGCGCGGTCCCGAGCAGAAGGGTCCCGCCGACGTCGGGCACGAACCCGATCGTGGTCTCCGGCATGCCCGTGCGCGTGCGCTCGGTGACCACGCGGTGCGAGCCGTGTGCGGAGATGCCCACGCCGCCGCCGAGCACGAGCCCGTCCATGAACGCCACGTACGGCTTCGGGTAGCGGCTGATGAGGGAGTTGAGCCGGTACTCGGTGCGCCAGAAGCGCGCGGTGGCATCGCCGCCGTCGAGCATGTCGCGGTAGATCGCCACGATGTCCCCGCCCGCGCACAGCCCGCGCCCGCCGGCGCCGCGCACGAGGACGGTCTCCACGGCGTCGTCCTCGGCCCACTCGGTGAGCTGGTCGAGCATCGCCGCGGCCATGCCCTCCGTGAGCGCGTTGACCGCGCGCGGCCGGTTGAGGACGACGACGCCGAGCCGGCCCCGTCGCTCGAAGAGGACCTCGGGCTGGGGTGCTTCGGGCAGGGGTGCCTCGGGCGCTGCGCCTGCCGTCGCCATTCAGCTGCCCGCCGGCATCACGAAGCTCGCGCCCTGACGCACGCCCGAGGGCCAGCGGGTCGTGACCGTCTTGGTCTTGGTGAAGAACCGGAATGCATCCGGCCCGTGCTGGTTGAGGTCGCCGAAGCCCGAGGCCTTCCAGCCGCCGAACGTGTAGTACGCGATGGGCACGGGGATGGGCACGTTGACGCCGACCATGCCCACTTCGACCCGGCTCGCGAAGTCGCGGGCGGCGTCGCCGTCGCGGGTGAAGATCGCGACCCCGTTGCCGAACTCGTGCTCGCTGCACAGGCGCAGCGCCTCGTCGTAGTCCGCGGCGCGCACCACGCTCAGGACCGGGCCGAAGATCTCGTCCCGGTAGACCGACATGTCCTTCGTGACGCGGTCGAACAGCGTGGGACCGACCCAGAAGCCGCCCTCGTAGCCCTCGACCGCGTGGCCGCGGCCGTCCACGACCAGCTCTGCGCCCTCCTCGGCGCCAGCGGCGATGTAGCCCTCGATCCGCTCCTTGGCCGAGGCCGCGACGACCGGCCCGAAGTCGACATCCTTGTCCAGGCTCGCCCCGACCCGCAGCCCGGCGATGCGCTCGCGGAGCTTGCCCACGAGGGCGTCGGCCGTCTCCTCGCCCACGGGAACCGCCACCGAGATCGCCATGCAGCGCTCGCCCGCGGAGCCGTAGCCCGCACCGATGAGGGCGTCCGCGGCCATGTCGAGGTCTGCGTCGGGCAGGATGACCATGTGGTTCTTCGCGCCTCCGAAGCACTGGGCGCGCTTGCCCTTCTTGGCCGCCATCTCGTAGATGTACTGCGCGATCGGGGTCGACCCGACGAAGCCGATGGCCTTGACGCGGGGGTCCTCGAGGAGGGTGTCGACCGCCTCCTTGTCGCCGTTGACCACGTTGAACACGCCGTCCGGAAGTCCAGCCTCGGTGAGCAGTTCGGCGAGGCGGAGGGGGACCGAGGGGTCCCGCTCGGACGGCTTGCAGACGAACGCGTTGCCCGCGGCCAGGGCCGGGCCCGCCTGCCAGAGCGGGATCATGGCGGGGAAGTTGAACGGGCTGATGCCGGCGACGACGCCGAGCGGCTTGCGGAGCGAGTGGACGTCGACGCCGGTCGCGACGCTGTCCGAGAACTCGCCCTTGAGCAGGTGCGGGGCCGCACCCGCCGAGAACTCGACAACCTCGAGCCCGCGCTGGAGGTCGCCCTTCGCGTCCGCGAACGTCTTGCCGTGCTCCGAGGCGAGCAGCCGTGCGAGCTCGTCCATGTTCTCGTTGACGAGGTCCACGAACTTCAGCAGGATCCGGCCCCGGCGCTGGGGGTTCATGGCGGCCCAGTCAGGCTGGCCCTTCTCGGCGCTGGCGATGGCCTCGCGGACCTCGTCGGCGCTCGCGAGCGGGACGCGCGCCTGCACTTCGCCCCGGCAGGGATCGTAGACGTCGCCGAACCGGCCCGACGTCCCGTCGACACGGGCGCCGCCGATGTAGTGGTGGAGGTCGCGGACCATGGAGAGCTCCTTTGCTCAGGGTGGACTTGCTCAGGGATGTGTGATCCAAGTCATCTCGAGACCGAAGATACTCGGACTTCCAACTAATTTCCAGAGCCAGCCCGCCGAGGTCACCCCGTGTGCCGCCGAGGTCACCCCGTGTGGCGCCGAGGTCACCCCGTGTGGCGCCGAGGGAGCCCGGCGCTACGCGATCGCGTCGAAGAGCCCCGCGAGCTCGGCGGTCAGCGCCTTGGCGAGCTCGGGGTCCGAACCGATCGGCTTCCCGTCGACGTGCTTCACGGGTGTCAGGAGTCGGACGGAGGAGATGAGCCAGACGGCGTCGGCGTCGAACAGGTCGTCCGGCTCGAGCGGCCCGTACCCGAGCTCCCACCCGGCCTCCTTGGCCGCCGCGAAGAGCGCCCCCTGCGACGTTCCCGGGAGGATCCCCGAATCGAGCTGGGGGGTGACCAGACGGCGGAGGGTGACCCGGCCGGCGTCGTCCTTCTCCGCGTGCGCGATGAGGACCGTGGAGGTCGGACCCTCGAGCACCTTGCCGTCCTCGGAGGTGAAGATGACGTCGTCGGCCCCATGCGCGTGCGCGTAGCGCAGCGCCGCCATGTTCACGGCGTAGGAGAGCGTCTTCGCCCCGAGGAGGAGCCAGGGCGCGCGCTCGGCCACGTCGGAGTCGTAGCCGCGGTCCAGGAGCAGGACGTCGATGCCCTCCTCGCGCTGCCGCTTCGCCGCCGGCGCGGGGGCCGAGGCGGCGACCCAGCAGGTGGGCGCATGGGCGCCCTCGACGCCGCGCGTCGCCACGAGCTTCACGACCACCTCCTGCAGGGGGGCCACGGTCCGCTGGTACTCGTCCAAGGCCGTCATGATGGCCCGCTCCCAGGCCTCGTGGTCCGGCACGTCGAGCTCGAGCAGCCGGGCGCTGGACGCGAGCCGGCGCAGGTGCGCGGGGAGCTTGCGGACGTGGCCGTCCATCACGAGCAGCGTCTCGAACACGCCGTCGCCGCGGGTGGCCCCGAGGTCGGTCGCGAACAGCTGCGGCTTCGTGGCGTCCTCCACCCGCCCGTCGGGAAACGCCGGATCGAGGAACGTCAGAACGGTGGAGGTCATGGGGACAGCTTAGGCGCACCGTAGGCTGGGCCCATGCTCCTGCAGCTGCCTCTGATTGGGCTCCTGCCCGACTGGCTCACCTTCGCGCTCGGCGTCCTCGACCTGGTCATCCGGGTCGTGGTGCTCGGCATCATCCCCGGCAACCGCCGGCCCACGACCGCCATGGCGTGGCTCCTGGCGATCTTCTTCATCCCCACCCTCGGCCTCGTGCTGTTCCTGCTCTTCGGGAACTTCCGCCTCTCGCGGCGCCGCCGGGAGCAGCAGCAGGAGGTGAGCGCGCGGGTGCGGGCCGCGCTCGCGGCGTCGCACGACGTCGACACCACCTTCCCGGGGCCCGAATGGCTGCATTCGGCGGCCGCGCTCAACCGCCACCTCGGCTCGCTGCCCATGGTCAACGGCAACACCGTCCGGCTCATCCCCGGCTACGAGGACGCGCTCGCCGAGATGGCGGAGGCGGTGCGGAACGCCAAGCGCTTCGTCAACGCCGAGTTCTACATCATGAGCTGGGACGACGTCACCGACGAGCTCTTCACCGCCCTCAAGGAGGCCGCCGACCGTGGGGTCGAGGTCCGGGTCCTCTTCGACCACCTCGGCACGCTCCGAATCCACGGCTACCGGGACCTCAAGCGGCGGCTCAAGGCGTCCAGGATCCAGTGGCGGCGCATGCTCCCGCTCCTGCCGCTGCTGGGCCAGTGGCGCCGGATCGACCTCCGCAACCACCGCAAGATCCTGGTCGTGGACGGGGAGGTCGCGTTCACCGGCTCGCTCAACGTCGTCGAGCGCTCGTACAGGAACCCACGGCACAGGAGGGTGGGCCGCAAGTGGGTCGAGCTCATGTCCCGGTTGGAGGGCCCCGCGGTCACCACGCTGAACGTCGTCTTCGCCACGGACTGGCTCTCGGAGACCGACGACCTGCTCGAGGACCAGCTCGAGGCCGCCCACCCGCGCGGCGACTCCCCGGCGCAGGTGGTGCCGAGCGGTCCCGCGTTCGCCAACGAGAACAACCTGCGCCTGTTCAACACGCTCATCTACTCCGCGCAGCACCGGCTCTCGATCTGCAGCCCGTACTTCGTCCCCGACGACTCGCTCCTGTACGCGGTGACGACGGCGGCGCAGCGCGGGGTCGACGTCGAGCTGTTCGTCTCCGAGCAGGGGGACCAGTTCCTCGTCCACCACGCCCAGCAGTCCTACTACGAGCAGCTCCTCACGGCGGGCGTGAAGATCTACCGGTACCCCAAGCCGTACGTCCTGCACGCGAAGCACTTCACGGTGGACAGCGCCGTGGCCGTCCTCGGCTCCTCCAATATGGACATGCGCTCGTTCTCGCTCAACCTCGAGGTCTCGCTCATGCTCCCCGGCGAGGAGATCGTGGCGCAGATGCGCGAGGTCGAGGACATGTACCGCGAGATCAGCAAGCCCCTGGACCTCGACGCGTGGCGCAGCCGGCCACTCCTGAGGCGCTACATCGACAACGTCGCCCGGCTCACCGCGACGCTGCAGTAGGCGCCGGCGCCCCCTCCGCCTGGGGGTCACGTCCTGGGGGTCACCTCACGTGACCTTCAGGACGTGACCTCCAGAACGTGGCCTCCAGACGGTCAGGCCGGGAACACCGAGCCGAGGGTATCCAGGACCGCGAAGGCCTTCGTGCGGATCTCCTCGTACTCGTCGGCGGGGTCCGAGTCGGCCACGACGGCGCCGCCCACCCCGAGCGTGAGGCGCGTGGCGCCGTCGTGCGCGCCTGCCGCGCCGGTGCGCTCCATGACGAGGGTGCGGATCACCACGGACAGGTCCGCGGCGCCCGTGCGCGAGAAGTAGCCGATCGCGCCCGAGTACACGCCGCGTGGCCCGGCTTCGAGGCGGTCGAGGATCTCCATCGTGCTGATCTTCGGCGCGCCCGTCATCGAACCGGGCGGGAAGGCGGCCGCGACAGCCTCCGCCCGCGAGGCGCCAGGCCGCAGGCGCGCGTCGATCGTGCTGACGAGCTGGTGCACCGTCGCGTACGACTCCACCGCGAACAGCCGCGACACGCCCACCGATCCCGGCACGGCGTGGTGGCTCAGGTCGTTGCGCAGCAGGTCGACGATCATCAGGTTCTCCGCGCGGTCCTTCGGGTTCGCGGCGAGCTCGCGCACGACGCCGGCGTCCTCCTCCGCGCTCGCACCCGGCCGGCGGCGTCGGGTGCCCTTGATCGGCTCGGCGCGGAGGGCGCCGTCGGCCGCGAGGGACAGGAAGCGTTCCGGAGACGTGCTCGCGATGCTGAGGCCGCCGAACCGCGCGAAGGCCGCGAACGGGGCCGGGCTGCGGCGCCGGAGCGCGCGGTACGTTTCGAGGGGCACGACGGCGGTCTGGCCGCCGGGGGTGCCGCCGCCTCCTGGGAGCGTGGCCTCCAGGGTGGTGGTGAGGCAGACCTCGTAGGTGTTGCCCTCGGCGATCTCGGCCTGGGCGGCGCTGACCTTCGCCATGTAGGCCGCGGCGGAGTCCCGCGCCGCGAACACCGGCGCCGAGGTCACCCCGTGTGGCGCCGAGGTCGCCTCGTGTGGCGCCGAGGTCACCTCGTGTGGCGCCGAGGTCACCCCGTCGGTGCAGGCGTCAAGGGCGGCCGACGCTCCGTCGATCCACCAGCCCGCATCGGAGGACGCGAGGGCCAGGACCCAGGCCTCCCCGTTCGCGTGGTCAAGGACTACGGCCCGCGCCGCGAAGAGGAGCTGGGCATCGGGGAGGCCTGTGTTGACGTCGCTGCCCCCGCACTCGCGTTTGAGTTCGTAGCCGAGGTAGCCGAGCCAGCCCAGCGCGAAGCCGCAATCGAGACCCGGCACGGCCGGCGCGGTCGCGTGGCCCCACTCGGTGTCGAGCCAGCGGAAGAACGGGCTGGGGAATGTGGCCGTGACGGGCGTGGGCGTCGCGGGGCCGAACACCACTTCGGTGGTTCCACGCCGGTGGGCCATGCGGCGGCCGAGCTGACCGCCGTCGTCGGCCATGATGCTGAAGCGGCTGCGGGGGCGGGCCTGACGCCCGGGCGGGGTGACGTCGGCGTCAGAGGGGGTGACGTCGGCGTCAGAGGGGGTGACGTCGGCGTCAGGCGGGGTGACGTCGGCGTCAGGCGGGGTGACCTCGGCGTCAGAGGGGGTGACCTCGGCGTCGGAGGCGTCGAGCCAGACCGCGTGCTCCGAGTCCCCGAAGAGCTCCGCGAAGAGCCGCTCGGGATCGGGCCTGGCCAGCACCCGGCGCACGACGACGCCCGCGGACTCCCGCTCGGCGCGCTCCGGCGCCAGCAGGTCGCGGAGGGCCGGCAGCTCGGCCAAGGCGGCCAGGACCTGCCCGGTGGATCCCTCGGGCCGGTCGGGGGTGCCCGCAGCGCTCGCGACGACGACCGCGGCAGCCGCGCGTACGTCGTCGTCCGCGAGCCAGACCTCTTCCTGCGCCGCCCAGCGGTCCCAGTGCGGGGCGTACGTCTCGCCGTCGCGCTCGAGGGCGCGGCGCTTGCGCTCCGCGGCCTCGGCCTCGACCCACACGACCGCGTCGCAGAACGCGCGGAGCCGTGCCGCGCCCGCGCCCACCCCCTCGAGCACGACGACGTCCGCCGGCTCGGTGACCCGCTCCTCGCCGTCGAGGCCGGCAGCCCAGTCCCACGCGCGCCATCTGGCGGCCTCGCCGCGCCTCAGCGGCGCCAGGATCCCGGCTGCGGAGCGCTCGATCCCCGCCGCAAGGCCGTCCCAGCCGGGGTAGACGTCCTCGAGGTGCACGAGCGCCACCGTGCGGTGGGTACGGAGCACCGCGGCCAGTTCTACGGCGAGGGAGGTCTTCCCGGAGCCGGAGCGGCCGTCGACGGCGATGACGGCCGGGGTGCGCGCCGGGCCGTGGTGCGCGGAGGGCACGTGCTCAGGCGCCGGCGAGCTGCTGGTCCCGGAAGGCGAGTTCGCCCCGCACGTGGGCGACGATGCCCGGGACGGCCGCCGCAATGAGCTTCCAAGTGAGCTCGAAGTCGCTCTGGTCCCCGAACCAGGGGTCTTCGATGCCCTGGTCGAGGTGGTCGAGGTGGGCCACCTCGGGGTCGAACGCGCGGAGCATCCGGATCTTGTCCTCGGTGCCGGCCGGGGCGCTCTGGCGGAGGTGGCCGTAGTGGTCGACGTCGAGGGCGAGGATGAGCTCGCGCTCGATGAACCACGCGCGCTCGAACTGCCGGGCGACATGCACGGCGGCACGGAGGCCGTGGCCGTCGAGGACGCGCGCGGCGCGGGGGTCGATGGGACGCCCCACCTCGTAGTTCGTGGTGCCCGCGGAGTCGACGACGGCGACCTCGCCGAGGCCTGCTGCGCGCAGGGCGTCGGTGAGCATGAACTCGGCCATGGGAGAACGGCAGATGTTCCCGGTGCAGACCGTGATGATCCGGTAGGGGCTCGCCGTCGAGTTCATGTCACCAAGCATAGGGTCGGCGAGGGGATCGGACGGAATCCAGCCCCAGTGCGGGGCATCACACGAGCGCGAGGAGCGCGCCGACGCCGACGAAGAGGACTCCGAACACGCGGTTGAGGACGGTCTGCCCGCGCTCGCTCCGCGTGAACCGCTGGAAGCTCTTGGCCGCCAGCGCGAAGAAGAACCACATGACCAGGATGTCCACGATCACGATCGTGATCCCGATGACGAGGTACTGGCTCCACATCGGGAGGTCGGGCCGCACGAACCCCGGGATGAAAGCGAGGAAGAAGACGATCGCCTTCGGATTGAGCAGGTTGACCCAGAGCCCGCGCTGGAACATCGACCACGCCGGCTCGTTGGCAAGGGCCGCGGCCGCCTCCTGGGAGGTGTCGGGCCTGCTGAAGAACTGCCGCACGCCGAGGTACACGAGGTACGCCGCCCCGAGGTACCGGATCACGTTGAACGCCACCGGCGAGCTGGCCACAATGACGCCGAGCCCGGCCGCCACGATCGCCAAGTGCACGATGAGGGCCGCCTGCTGCCCGAGGACGCCCCAGATGGAGCGGCGGAACCCGGAGTTGAGCGAGTTGCTCATGGTGTTGATGGCACCCGCGCCGGGCGTGAAGCTGATCAGCAGGCAGGCGCCCACGAGGGCGCCCCAGAGGGAAAGCGGCACCCTACAAGCGTAGGGCCGCCGCGCGGTGGTCCAGGCCGCGCGAGGGCTACGCCCGGGCGACGACCTCCCCGTTGGGGATGAGGAACCAGCCGTCGGAGGACGAGCCCCAGCGGTGCCAGCCGGATGCGATGCGCTCGAGGTCTGCCTGGTCGGCGAACCCGTACTCGAGGGCCTGCTCAGCGAACGCCGAGTGGAGCACCCTCTCGCTCCACACGCGTGCCTGCCACGCGCGCTGCTGGGGCGTCGCGTAGAGCCAGTTGCTGCTCGACGGGGCCACGTCTGTGAACCCCGCCTCCTGCATCCAGCTCACGAGCCGCCGCCCGGCGTCGGGCTCGGCGCCGTTGCGCCGCGCGATCCGCTGGTACAGCTCCATCCACTCGTCGAGTTCCTCGATCTCCGGGTACCAGCTCATCCCGTGGAAGTCGGCGTCGCGCACCGCGACGATCCCGCCGGGTTTGGCCACGCGCCGCATCTCACGCAGCGCGGCGACGGGGTCCGTGAGGTGCTGGAGCACCTGGTGCGCGTGGACGACGTCGAACGACTCGTCCTCCAGGTCGAGGTCGTACACGTTCCCCGCGGTGAACGAGGTGTTCCCGACGCCGCGCTCCTCGGCGAGCGCCCTCGCCTGGGCGACGATGTCCTCGGAGCGGTCCAGCCCGACCACCTCGCCGGGGGCGACGAGGAGCGCGAAGTCGCACGTGATGCTGCCGGGCCCGCACCCGACGTCGAGCACCCTGAGCCCGGGGGTGAGGTGCGGGATGAGGAACGCCGCCGAGTTCTCCGCCGTGCGGGAGGCATGCGCCTTCACGACGCTCTCATGGTGGCCGTGGGTGTAGACGTCGTCAGGGGTGCGCGAGGTGCTGTCCGGGCCGCTCATGGCACCACGTTACAAGAGGGTGTGAAGTTCGCTACGAAAGGCCGGTTTTCGCGGGGGACGGCCCCGCCCTCCCGGTACCGTTGAAGGCGAATCATATACGACTGCTCGGGCAACGGTGCCCCCGCGTCTGAGAGGAGCGCCGAATGTCCCTGATCGAGAGTTCGAACAACCACACCCGCCGCCTCCGCCGCCGGGGCGGACGCATGCACCTCGGCGAGGACATCCTCCTCGCCCGCCACGGCAGCAACATCTCAAGCCTGCGCCTGGACCGCCGCGCGAACCGCATGGTCGCCACCCTCCACGACGGCACCATCGACTGCGCCTCGAACTCCCTCCTCCCGGTCCACCCGAGCCCGCTGGCCCGGATCGGGCAGCAGATCCAGGCGGTGCGCGAGGACAAGGCCTCCGTGAGCCGCGCCGAGATCCGCACCCTGGTCAAGTTCAGCGCCATCTGGCTCGCGATCAGCGTGCTCTTCACCGCCGGCGTGATCGCGCTCGCCCTCACCACGGGCAGCAGCGAAGCCCTCAACAGCGCCGCGTTCTACCCCGCCTACTGACCCGCGCGGAGCCGCTGCCCCGCGCCCGGACGGGCCGGACCGAAACGTGGACGGCACCCGCCGGCGGTGAGGCGCGTCGCTAGGCTGTGACGGTGACCCCCGCCGCCCCGCCTGCGACCGCATGGAGCCCCCGCCTGGCCCTCCTCGTCGCGGCCACGTTCTTCATGGAGTTCCTCGACGGAACGGCGCTGGCGACGGCGATGCCCGCCATCGGCAACGAATTCGGGGTCGCGCCGGCGGACGTGAACGTCGCGATGACCTCCTACCTCGTCACCGTGGCGATGGGGATCCCGTTCAGCGCCTGGCTCGCGGAGCGCTTCGGCGCCCGCCGCGTCTTCTCCGCGGCGATCGCTGTCTTCACGCTCGCCTCCCTCGCCTGCGCCCTGAGCCCCACGCTGGGGGCGCTCACGGGCTTCCGCGCGGTCCAGGGCTTCGGCGGGGCCATGATGGTCCCCGTCGGGACGCTCGTGGTGCTGCGCGGCACGCCCAAGGACGAGCTGCTCAAGGCCACCGCGTTCCTCGTGTGGCCGGGCCTCCTCGCACCGGTGCTCGCGCCGCTGGTCGGCGGCGCCCTGACCCAGTACCTCTCGTGGCACTGGATCTTCCTCGTCAACCTCCCCCTCGGCGCTGCCGCGCTGGTGGCCGCCCTGCGGCTCGTCCCGCGGGGCGGCGGCGATCCCTCCCGCGGGCTCGACTGGCCCGGCCTCGCGTTCACGACGGCGGGCGTCGCGGCCGTCGTCGTCGGCCTCGAGCTGCTCGGGCACGCGGGGGAGCTGTTCTGGGGCGGCGCCGCGCTCGCGGCGGGCATCGCGGCGCTGGCCGCGGCCGTCGCGTGGATGCGGCGCGCCGACTCGCCCCTGTTCGACTTCTCCGTCCTCGGAGTGCGCACCTTCAGGGCCACGCAGACCGGCGGGTTCGTGTACCGGCTCACGATCTCCTCGGTCCCGTTCATGCTCCCGCTCATGCTGCAGGACGGGTTCGGGTGGGACCCGGTCCGGGCCGGCTTCATGGTCGCGGCCGTGTTCGTGGGGAACATCGGGATCAAGCCGGCCACGACGCCGCTCATCCGCAGGCTCGGCTTCAAGCCCGTGCTGGTCGGCGCGGCGGCGGCGTCGGCAGCGACGTTCGCCCTGTGCGCCCTCGCGACTCCCGAGTGGCCCGATGCCCTCCTGTTCGCGGTCCTCGTGGCCTCGGGGGTGTTCCGCTCCATCGGCTTCTCGGCCTACATGACCGTCCAGTACGCCGACGTGGCGCCGGATCGGATGCCCAGCGCCAACGCCATCTCGAACACCCTCGTCCAGCTCGCCCACGCGCTCGGGGTCGCGGTGGGCGCGCTGCTGATCCGCTTCGCCGCGCAGGCGATGGGCGACGCCGCCGGGGCGGCTGCCGCTGACCCCGCGGCACCGTACCGGGTCGCCTTCGCCGCGATCGCCGTGATCATGCTGCTCTCGGTGGCGGACAGCGCGTTCCTCCCGCGCCACGCCGGGACCGAGGTGAGCGGGCGGCGGTAGCCGCGCGGCGCCGTCGTGCGCGGGCACCACCGCGGTACGCCGGCCGCGAACTTGAGTCTGGTCGACTCAACTTCATTTGACACGAGAGGCTGCCCGCGTAGACTTGAGTGCAGATCGCTCAACTTGATCCAGGCTGGGCGAGTGCAGTCCGATCAGCATCAGCAGGAGGAACCTATGTCCCGTGCAGTAGGCATCGACCTCGGCACCACCAACTCCGTCGTGTCCGTCCTCGAGGGCGGTGAGCCGACGGTCATCGCCAACGCCGAGGGCGGTCGCACCACGCCGTCCGTCGTCGCGTTCTCCAAGACGGGCGAGGTCCTCGTCGGCGAGATCGCCAAGCGCCAGGCCGTCAACAACATCGACCGCACCATCGCCTCGGTCAAGCGCCACATGGGCACCGACTGGTCGATCAACATCGACGACAAGAAGTACACGCCGCAGGAGATCTCCGCGCGCATCCTCATGAAGCTCAAGAACGACGCCGAGTCGTACCTGGGCGAGAAGGTCACCGACGCGGTCATCACCGTCCCGGCCTACTTCAACGACGCCGAGCGCCAGGCCACCAAGGAGGCAGGCGAGATCGCGGGCATGAACGTCCTGCGCATCATCAACGAGCCCACCGCGGCCGCGCTCGCGTACGGCCTCGACAAGGGCAAGGAGGACGAGCTCATCCTCGTCTTCGACCTCGGCGGCGGCACGTTCGACGTCTCCCTCCTCGAGGTCGGCAAGGACGAGGACGGCTTCTCGACCATCCAGGTCCGCGCGACCGCCGGCGACAACCGCCTCGGCGGCGACGACTGGGACCAGCGGGTCGTCGAGTACCTCCTCGGCCAGCTCAAGGTCAAGGGCATCGACCTCTCCAAGGACAAGATCGCCCTCCAGCGCCTCCGCGAGGCGGCCGAGCAGGCGAAGAAGGAGCTCTCGTCCTCGACGAGCACCAACATCTCGCTCCAGTACCTCTCCGTCACCCCCGACGGCCCGGTGCACCTCGACGAGTCGCTCTCCCGTGCGAAGTTCCAGGACCTCACCAAGGACCTGCTCGAGCGCACCAAGAAGCCGTTCCACGACGTGATCTCCGAGGCCGGCATCAAGGTCTCCGACATCGACCACGTGGTCCTCGTCGGCGGCTCGACCCGCATGCCCGCCGTCTCCGAGCTCGTCAAGGAGCTCACGGGCGGCAAGGAGCCGAACAAGGGCGTGAACCCGGACGAGGTCGTGGCCGTGGGCGCCGCACTGCAGGCCGGCGTCCTCAAGGGCGAGCGCAAGGACGTCCTCCTCATCGACGTCACCCCGCTCTCCCTCGGCATCGAGACCAAGGGCGGCGTGATGACCAAGCTCATCGAGCGCAACACGGCCATTCCGACCAAGCGCTCCGAGACCTTCACGACCGCGGACGACAACCAGCCGTCCGTGTCCATCCAGGTCTTCCAGGGCGAGCGCGAGTTCACCCGCGACAACAAGCCGCTGGGCACCTTCGAGCTCACGGGCATCGCCCCCGCCCCCCGCGGCGTCCCCCAGATCGAGGTCACCTTCGACATCGACGCCAACGGCATCGTGCACGTGTCCGCCAAGGACAAGGGCACGGGCAAGGAGCAGTCGATGACCATCTCGGGCGGCACCGCGCTGTCCAAGGACGACATCGAGCGCATGGTCGCCGACGCCGAGGCGCACGCCGCCGAGGACAAGAAGCGCCGCGAGGCCGCCGACACGCGCAACTCCGCCGAGCAGCTCGCGTACTCCGTGGACAAGCTCATCGCGGACAACGCGGACAAGCTGCCCGAGGAGGTCAAGACGGAGGTCAAGGCCGACGTCGACTCCCTCAAGAAGGCGCTCGAGGGCACGGACGACGAGGCTGTGAAGACCGCGTTCGAGAAGCTCCAGCAGTCCCAGACCAAGCTCGGCGAGGCGATCTACTCGCAGGCCCAGACCGGTGCGGCGGCGGGCGACGGCGCGCAGGCCGGAACGCACGACGCCGGCGCCCACTCTGCCGGTTCGGCGCACGCGGACGAGGACATCGTCGACGCCGAGATCGTGGACGAGGACGAGAAGAAGTAGCCATGGCCCCCCACGGAAACCAGAACGAGCACGAGCACGCGCGCGACTCCGAGGGGACCGGCGAGCGTCCTGAGCCGGTCATCCGGGACAACCGGAAGGTGGACCCGGTGACCGGCCAGGCGCGGCACCCCGAGCAGGACGGCGCCGCGGAGCACCCCGACCACGAGGACATCCGTCCGGTGGACGAGGCCCACGACTCCGGCGACGCGCTGGCCCAGGCGGAGCAGATCCTCAGCGAGGCAGCGGCCGGCGAGGAGGTCGCGGCGCACGACGCCGTCATCGCCGAGCTGCGCAACGACCTGCTCCGGCTCCAGGCGGAGTATGTCAACTACCGGCGCCGCGTGGACCGCGACCGGGCAGTGGCGGGCGAGGTCGCCGTCATGGGCGTCCTCAACTCCCTCCTGCCGGTCCTGGACGACATCGACGCCGCACGCGCCCACGGGGACCTGACAGACGGGCCGTTCGCTTCCATCGCGGCGAAGCTCGAGTCGGTCCTCGCAAGCCAGGGCCTCGAGCGGATCGACGCCGCCGGCGTGGAGTTCGACCCGAACGTCCACGAGGCGCTCATCCAGCAGCCGGGCGAGGGCATCGACGTCGACACGGTCCAGCAGGTGCTCCGCACCGGCTACCGCACCAAGGCGCGCGTCCTCCGGGCCGCCCAGGTGATCGTGGCGACGCCGCAGGGCTGAGCCGCGGGTCTGACCCGCCCCCGTTTCGGGTACAGATGATGCGCGTCCACGCCCTTTCGGGTACGCGGGCCATCCGGTCCGCGTACCCGAAAGGGCGGTTTGCGGAGTCATCTGTACCCGAAACCGTAGGAAACTTGAAGCACTACTCGAACTAAGGAGCGAACTTGGCCAGTCAGGACTGGGTGGACAAGGACTTCTACGCCATTCTGGGCGTGCCCAAGGACGCCTCCGCGGCGGACATCAAGAAGGCCTACCGCAAGCTCGCTCGGAAGTACCACCCGGACACCAACGCCGGTGACCTCGAGGCCGAGAAGAAGTTCAAGGACATCACCGAGGCGCACCACGTCCTCTCCGACCCGGAGGAGCGCCAGCAGTACGACGCCATCCGGGCGATGGGCGGTGCGCGCTTCGCCCCGGGCGGTGCCGGCGGCGCCGGGTCAGCGGGGTTCGAGGACCTCTTCGGCGGCCTCTTCGGCGGCGGCACCGGGCGGCACTCGCGCGGCTTCTCCACCGGCAACATCCCGCCCGAATTCGCTGACCTGTTCGGCGGCGGCTTCGGCGGGGGAGGGGGCTTCCAGGCTCCGCCCCAGCGCGGCGCGGACCGTCAGGCGACGACGACGATCTCCTTCGCCGGATCCATCCGCGGCACCACCATCGGCCTGCGCGAGCCCAGCGGCGAGGTCATCGACGTCCGGGTCCCCGCAGGGATCCGGGACGGGCAGAAGGTCCGCGTCCGCGGCAAGGGCGCCCCGGGTTCCGGCGGCGCCGGGGACCTCATGGTGACCGTCCACGTCACGCCCCACCCCTTCTTCGCCCGCGAGGGCGACAACCTCCGCATCCACGTCCCCGTCACGTTCGACGAGGCCGTCCTGGGTGCCCAGATCGACGTGCCCACCGTCGACGGCCCGACCGTGAAGATGAAGGTCCCCGCCGGGACCAGCTCCGGGCGCACGCTGCGCCTCAAGGGCAAGGGCGTCAAGACCTCCAAGGGCGCAGGCGACCTGCTGGTGACCATCGACGTCGTCGTGCCCCAGAACCTCTCGAAGGAAGCCGAGGAGGCCGTGCGGGCCTTCGCCGAGGCGACCGCCAAGAACGGCCAGTCCGACCCGCGCGCCCACCTTGCGGAGAAAGCGAGGCTCTAGGCCATGGCCATCGACCCGTACGCGCCGATCTTCGTGATCTCCGTGGCGGCGGAGCTGGCCGAGATGCACCCCCAGACGCTCCGGCAGTACGACCGTCTGGGGCTCGTCTCGCCGTCGCGGCAGCCGGGCCGCCAGCGCCGGTACTCCCAGCGCGACGTCGAGATGCTCCGCGAGGTGCAGCGGCTGTCCAAGGACGGCGTGTCCCTCGAGGGGATCAAGCGCATCCTCGAGCTCGAGAACCAGGTCGCCGCGCTCCAGTCGCGCGTCGCCGAACTCCAGGCCGATCTCGCAGACGCCCAGCGCCGCGGCCCCGACCCGCGGCGGGTCTTCGCCGCGGGCATCGCGGGCGACGTGGTCACCCTGGCCCGCGGGCAGCGCCCACAGCCGCCGTCCCAGGCGATCGTGCTGTGGCGGCCCCACCACAAGTAGTCCTCGCCCAAGGTTCGCCCAACGTTCACCCGCAGATCCCGCTCCAGTGCGGTCCCGGGGCCGCCCGCCATCGTACGTTCGAGACGTGAGTGACCGTCAGAGCGAGGAGCCCAGCATGAGCGCCAGCCAGCACCCCGTCGTCCTCCCGGCCGAGGCCATCGAGGCCGGAGACGAAGCCGTCGTGGACGCCAACGTCGACGTCGTCAATGCCATGTACGAGGAACTGCTCGACGAGCGGGAGATCGCCACCAACGCTCTGCGCAGCTACTATGTCGACTTCTACCTGACCCAGCTGCTCGACGGTGGCTTCGCCCAGTACATCTTCAGTTCCGGCGACCGCCGCGGGGTCGACGCCCTGGTCCGGGACGGCCTGCGCGAGATGGGCGCCGCCCGGCACGCCGAGCTCTTCGAGGCGTTCACGGCCGCCTTCGAGGCCCTCTCGGAGGAGGACGCCGAGGCCTATCTGGACGGCGACGACGACGCCTCCGACGCCGTGCGGTCCCTCGAGGACCTCGACGACCGGTTCGAGAAGGTCCTCGAGGAGGAGGACATCGTGGCGCTCAATGCCGCGTGGCTGAGGGGCCAGGAGGGCCTCCTCGCCCTGGACGAGGACGCGATCGAGGACGAGATCGCCCGCCGGGTGGGCCTCATCGAGGACCTCGAGGAGCGCCGCGCAGCGGCCCAGGACGACCTGGAGGACCTCCCCGACTTCGAGATCGTGATCCGCGAGCTGTGCGACGTGGCGGGCCACGAGCTGGTGGCCATCACGATGGGGGACCCGAACTACCTCCACCACGGCATCAAGACCCTCGCCTGGCGCTTCACCACGGACCAAGGCGAGTACGCGATGGTCGAGGAAGACGACGAGGCGTTCATGATCGACCTGGCCGACGGGAAGATCCTCGCCGCCGTCGAGTTCGAGGAGCTCGACGACGATGACGACTGGGACCTCGGCGAGGACAGCGTCCAGCCCCTCGACGGGGGCGCCGGCGCAGGGCGCGAGGAGCAGCCGACGCGCTGAGGCACGCTGCGAGGCATGTCGGACCCCTGTGGTTGGCTGTCCCTGTTGGCAGCAGCCCGAGGGGGACGACATGGCGGGGGTCAGGACAACGGACGACGGCGCGTGGCTGGCCGGCTATCTCTGCTCGCCTGCCCGCGGCGTCCCGACAGTCGTGGTTTCGGTGCACCCGGACAAGCCGGGCGGACACATCGACGCGGAGCTGATCGCCCGAGAGGTTGATGGACTGGCCGAGGTGATCCGGATTGTCAGCGGCCCCGCCACCCGCGCGCTGACCGGGGCGCTGCCTCCCGGACGCGAGGTCTACGGCAACGCAGTCCGCGCGTATTCGCTCTCGCTCGACTGGCTCGACGACATGTATCGGAGCCCGCTGCACCTGTCGCAGGGTCCGCAGCAGGCAGCACGCGCCGCCCATGACGTTGTGCATGATGTGGTCAGCATGGCGCCCGCTCCGAAGGCGACGGTGGCCCCGACGAGAACGGCCCCGGTGATGGCCCGCGGCGTCGTGCTGGGCTTCGCTGCCGAGGGGCACCGTGCCGTCGTTGCGATGGAGAACGGATCGCGGGCCACGATCTCCCAGGAAGCGGCCGTTCCCGGCGTGAGGCTCGACTGGATCCTCCGCGTTGGTCAGCGCCTCGAAGGGCTCCTCGACGCGGACCGCCACACTCTCGACATCTCTGGCCTCCGGCAGGAACCCCGGCTCACCGAGTGCTACCAGCCGGGGGAGCAAGCGCTCGCCCTCGTCGTGGAGGTCAGGCCCGAGAAGGCGCGGCTGCGTCTCTGGCCCGGCAAGGAGTGGACTGTCGGCCTCGACGCCGTGACGTCCAATCCCCTCGACGGCATGGGCATGCTCCTGAACGAGGGCGACGTCGTCGTCACCCGCTTCTCTCGGGTGAGCGGAGCTGTTCGTCTGTCGGTCATCGATGCCGACGAGGAGGAGCCGGTCGTCGCCGCGCCGGCTCTCATCCTCGGAGGACCGCCCTGGCTTGAACGCGACCGTGCCCTCGGCGGCAAAGAGAGCGGAACAGCCGCCTCGCCAGCCCCAGAGGGCCAGGCAGCGCCGACGAACGGCTTCGGCACGGCTCTCCAGACGACCCAGCTGGCTCTCGAGGCGGCACGCCGCGAAGTCGCCGTCCTCAGGGACCAAAGCGGCCGCGTGGACGGTGGCATCGCGCTCGCTCCCACACGCGCACTGGAGGGCGAGGTGGAACTCCTGAGGAAGCGGCTCGCCTCCCGGGAGGCCACGCTCGAGCAGATGACGGCCACGGTGGACAAGCTGAGCGAGGACCTTGCGAGGCGGCGAGTCGAGGCGGGCAGACAACGGAAGTCCGCGCGCGCTCGGGAACAGCAGCTTCGAGACCACGACTCGCGCAGGCACTTCGTCGCTCCGGAGGCCTGGCTGCTCCACGAGGTCTACGAGGCGTGGGTCCGCGTCGTTCCCCCGCACGACAAGGCGCGATGGCCTCTGCCCGAGGCACGGTCCTACGTCGTCGGGCCCCGCTTTGCGGCGTCGCTCGACCACGAACGGGTGGCCGCCCGACTGCCGAAGGCGTTCGACATCTGCGTCCGCGTCCTCGTCGGTGCCTCCGAGCTGCTCGCGGGCCTCGACGTCCATCCCTTCAGGAGCGGTGCAGGCCCAGAGGACCGGCAGAAGGTACGGAAGGATGGCGCAACGCTCTGGCGGGCTTCAGTCCAGAAGAACACCCCCGCGGCGCTGCGGCTGCACTTCTGGAGACTGCCGGACGGCCGGATCGAGCTGGACAGCGTGCACCCGCACGACTAGGACCTGTGAGGCCCTCGCGTGCGGGTGCGTGGTTCCGGCGTGTGGCTGCGTCCTTCCGCTGCGGCTAACCCGCGTACTGCGGGCAGGCCTCGTTCGAGCAGCCCTTGTCGCGGGGAACCCAGTTGTCGCCGTCCTGCTGCCACACGATATGGCGGTGCTGCCCGCACAGCTCGCAGGCTGGTGCAACGAAGCTGTGCTTCTCTTCTTCCGTGTACGTGCGGAAGCCACTCATGGTTGGTTCCTCCTAGTACCGTCCGGGGGACCCCAGCCTACTCCCGGGTCCGGCACGCGGCCAGCACCCACGGCCCTGCTGCCGTCGGTCTTCCTGCTGCGCTACTTCAGCGCCGAGGTGATCATCGTTCCGTCGGCCCCGACCACGTACCAGACGCCTGCCACGGCCTGGCCGGTGACCTGCCCGGGCCCGGTGTCCTTCTGGTAGTAGTAGATCGGCATGCCGTTCAGGGTCACCTGGTTCTTGCCGTCAGGCGTCTTGATGCTGCCGACCGTAGCGGTGACGCCGTCGAGCTTCGGCGACTCGGACGAGATGACCGGGGGCCAGAGCGTGATGCAGCCGCCCGTGCACGCGCTCACCGTCGCGCCCTTGTTGTCCCGCGTGTAGTAGTAGACCGTCATGCCCTTCTCGTCGACGATGATCTTCTGGCCGCCCACGGTGGAGGTCTTGAGCTCGACCTCGCCGCCAGCCTGAGCCGATGCCGAGCCGGACGACGACCCGGACGACGAGGACCCGCCCGAACCGTAGGCGTCGCCTCCGCCCGCCGCCGAGCTCGACGCGCCCGAGGAGGACGCCGGGGACGACGAGCCTGAGGTGCTCCCGCCGCTCCCGCCGCCACAGCCGGCAAGGGCCAGCGAGGACGCCGCGGTGAACGCTGCCAGGACCAGTGCTGCTCGCTTGTTCATGGTTCCGCCTCTCCTTCGACGCGGCGCTCCGCCGCTGCCAGTCATACGTCGCCGGGCGCACAATGGTTCACATCCCGGTGGGATTCCGTCCTTTCCCAGGAGCGGTTGAACCGATCCGGGGCCTGCGTCGTGTGAACCGGCGAGGAGGTCGTGATGCCCATGGACGAGGACGCCGTCGCGGCGCTGTACCGCGACCACGCGGCCGCGCTGCGCCGGTTCGCCCGGGGCGCCGTGGGCAGCGAGGAGGCGGAGGAGATCGTCCAGGAGGCCATCATCCGAGTGTGGCGGCATGCCCCGGACGGGACGCAGGGGCTGCGGCCGTACCTGTACAGGACAGTGCGCAACCTCATCGTCGACCAGCATCGGCTCGCCGGCCGCCGGCCCCGCACGGTGGCGCCGCTCGACGACGAGGGAGGCTTCGCCGCTGCCGGCGGGGAGCGCTTCGACGAGCTCCTCGACCGGGTGGTGATGGAGGAGGCGCTCGCGCGGCTCACCCCGGACCACCGGCAGGCCCTCGTTGCCGTGCACTACCGCCGCCTGAGCGTCGCGGAGGCGGCCCGCGAGCTCGGTGTCCCCGCCGGGACGGTCAAGTCCCGGTGCTTCTACGCGCTCAGGGCGCTCCGCGCCGCGCTCGACGAGATGGGGGTGGAGAGGTGAACCCCAGCCACGACGATCTGCGCATGTCCCTCGGCGCCTACGTCCTGGGCGCCCTCGAACCCGGCGAGGCCCGCGACCTGGAGGCGCACCTCGCCGGGTGCCCGGCCTGCCGCGCCGAGCTCGCCTCGCTCGAGACCCTCCCGGCGCTGCTCGACGCTGTCCCCGTCGAGCGCGCCGAGGCACTCGCGCACGACGCCGGCCGCGCACCCGAGCCGGCCGGCGCACCGGGCGCGCTGCTCGCCCGGGTGGCCCGGCGCCGTCGTGCGCGGACCCTCGCGTGGGGCGGTGCCCTCGCGGCCGTCGCGGCAGGCTTCTTCGCGGCGGGGGTCGCCCTCGGGCCTGCGGTCGGCAACGGGCCTGGCCCTGCGGCGCAGCCCGCGCCGAGCCCGTCCGCGACCACGGCGCCGGCGGCGACCCTCACCCTCACGAGCGACGACGGCGCCCACGTGGACCTCGCGCTGGTGCGGAAGGCCTGGGGAACGCAGCTGGACCTGACGTGCCGGGGCATGCCTGAGGCCGGCGCCTTCAGCGTGTGGGTCGTGGCGGCGGACGGCGCGTCCCAGCAGGCGGGCAGCTGGAGCTCCGCCGGATACCAGGGCCGAGCCGTGCTCACCGGGGCCACATCGTTCCAGGTCGCGTCCATCCGCACCATCGAGATCCGCGACGAGACGCAGCGCACGGTAGCCAGCGCTGCCGTCAGCTGAGGCTCGCCGAAGTCCTTCCCGACACCCCTTGACCGGCTGTGATCCCTCCCACTACCGTCTCTTATATATCAGTTGTATGAACAGTTCGGATGACCCGAAGGATCGACCATGACTGCAACGCCGACCCTCACCCGCCCGGTCCCCGCCGCGGCAGCGCCCTCACCCGTCTCCGCCCACTCCGCGGTGCTCACGCTCGCGTGCCCGCAGCGCGCCGGGATCGTCCACGCCGTGTCCCGCTTCCTCGTCGAGCGGGGCTTCGACATCACCGAGCACCAGCAGTTCGACGACCGCGTGGAGGGCACGCTCTACCTGCGCACGGCCTTCGGGTCGGAGGGCACGGTCGACGCCGAGGCCCTCGCCGCCGAGTTCGCCGAGACGGCCGCGCACTTCGGCATGGACTACACGTTCCACCGGGCAGCGCCGCCGCGTGTCCTCGTGATGGTGTCCAAGCTCGACCACTGCCTCCACGACCTCATCTACCGGTGGAAGGCGGGGAACCTCGCGGCGGAGCTCGTCGCCGTCGCCTCCAACCACCCCGACCTCCGCCCCATGGCCGAGGCGGCGGGCCTGCCGTTCGTCCACATCCCCGTCACGGCCGGGACCAAGCCGCAGGCAGAGGCCGAACTGCTGGAGGTCGTGGACGTCTATGGCGCGGACCTGGTGGTCCTCGCCCGCTACATGCAGGTCCTCTCCGACGGCCTCTGCCGGAAGCTCGCCGGACGCGCCATCAACATCCACCACTCGTTCCTGCCCGGCTTCAAGGGCGCCAAGCCCTACCACCAGGCGCACGCCCGCGGGGTCAAGCACATCGGCGCCACCGCCCACTACGTGACCGCAGACCTCGACGAGGGGCCGATCATCGAGCAGGAGGTCATCCGGGTGGACCACCGGCTCGCCCCGCAGGACCTCGCCACCGTGGGCCGCGACGCCGAGACGCTCGCCCTCGCCCGCGCGGTGCGCTGGCACGCCGAGAAGCGGGTGCTCCTCAGCGGCCACCGCACCATCGTCTTCCCCTGATCTTCCACGAACTCCAAGGAGCCCACCATGCCTTCACCACGCGTTGTCATCATCGGAGCCGGCATCGTCGGTGCCAACCTCGCCGACGAGCTCACGTCGCGGGGCTGGACGGACATCACGGTCCTCGACAAGGGCCCGATCCCGATGACCGGCGGCTCGACCTCCCACGCCCCGGGCCTGGTCTTCCAGACCAACTCGTCCAAGACCATGACCGAGTTCGCCGCCTACACCGGGCGCAAGCTCGCGTCCCTCACGCGGCCGGGCTTCTCCGCCTTCAACCGGGTCGGCGGCCTCGAGATCGCCACGAGCGAGCGCCGACTCGCCGAGCTCAAGCGGCGCCACGGCTGGGCGACCGCGTGGGGCGTCGAGGCCCGGCTCGTGGACCCGGCCGAGGCCAAGGCCCTCCACCCGCTCATCGACGAGAGCATCGTCCTGGGCGGCCTGCACCTGCCCGGCGACGGGCTCGCCTCGTCGCTGCTCGCCGTCGAACTCCTGCGCGAACGGGCCCAGGAGCGCGGCGCGAAGTTCGTCGGCGGCGTGGAGGTCACCGGCGTCGAGCGGTCGGGCGGCCGGGTCACCGGCGTGCGGACGGGCGACGACGTGGTCCCCGCCGACATCGTGATCTCCGCCGCGGGCTTCTGGGGACCCGCGCTCGGGGAGCTCGTCGGCATGCGCGTCCCGCTCGTGCCCATGGCGCACCAGTACATCAGGACGACGCCGGTGCGCGAGCTCGCCGAGCACGCCGACGGCGTCGCCCTCGGCGGCAGCCACGTCCTCGGCACCGGCAACAGCGCGATGGTGCCGATCCTGCGCCACCAGGACGCCGGCCTGTACTTCCGCCAGCACGGCGAGTCCCTCGGCATCGGCTCCTACGACCACCGCCCGATCGCCGTCGGCTACGACGAGCTCCCGGCCGTGGATGGGAAGGAGATGGGCGAGCACGCGATGCCGTCCCGGCTCGAGTTCACCCCCGAGGACTTCGAGCGGGCGTTCAAGGCCACCAAGCAGCTCCTGCCCGGCGTCGAGGGCGCAGGGATCGCGGACGCCTTCAACGGGATCTTCTCCTTCACCCCGGACGGCGGCTCGCTCGTGGGCGAGTCCCCCGAGGTGCGCGGCTTCTTCATCGCCGAGGCCGTGTGGGTGACCCATTCGGCGGGCGTCGCGAAGGCCGTGGCCGAGCTCCTCGTCGACGGCCAGTCCACCACCGACATCCATGAGCTCGACGTCGCGCGGTTCGAGGAGATCCAGCTGACGGACGAGTACGTCCTGGAGACCTCCAAGCAGAGCTTCGCCGAGGTCTACGACATCAAGCACCCGCTCGAGCCGCGCCAGTCGCCGCGCGGGCTGCGTGTCTCGCCGTTCCATGCGCGCCAGCACGAGCTCGGCGGGTTCTTCCTCGAGGCCGCCGGGTGGGAGCGCCCCCAGTGGTACGAGGCAAACCGCGGGCTGCTCGACACCCTCCCCGCCGAGTGGCAGGCCCCGGCACGCGACGACTGGTCCGCCCAGTTCGACTCGCCCATCGCCGCCGCCGAGGCCCACGCGACGCGCACGAACGTGGCCATGTACGACATGACCGCGCTGAAGCGGCTCGAGGTCTTCGGCCCCGGCGCCCTCAGGCTCCTCCAGCGGCTCACCACCGGCCAGATCGACAAGAGCATCGGGTCGGTGACCTACACGCTCATGCTCACCGAGGCCGGCGGGATCCGCTCCGACCTGACCGTGGCCCGCATCTCCGAGGACCTGTTCCAGGTCGGTGCCAACGGCGGCCAGGACCTCGACTACCTCACCCGCCAGGCCGCGGACCAGACGGCCGCGTCCCCGGCCGAGTGGGTCCAGGTCCGCGACACGACCGGCGGCACGTGCTGCGTCGGCGTGTGGGGCCCGCGCGCCCGCGACCTCGTCCAGCCGCTCACCCCGGCGGACCTGACCAACAACGGCCTCAAGTACTTCCGCGCGGTCTCGACGACGATCGCGGGCATCCCCGTCCGGGTCATGCGCCTCTCCTACGTGGGCGAGCTCGGCTGGGAGATCTACACCTCCGCCGAGTACGGCCAGAAGCTCTGGGACGCCCTGTGGGGCGCCGGCGAGAAGCTCGGGGTCATCGCCGCAGGCCGGAGCGCCTTCAACAGCCTGCGCCTGGAGAAGGGCTACCGCTCGTGGGGAGGGGACATGACCACCGAGCACAGCGCGGTCGAGGCGGGCCTCGAGTTCGCCGTCCGCCCCGCCAAGGGCGACTTCGTCGGCAAGGCCGCCTTCGAGGCCGCCGCGTCTGCCGCCGCTGACGCGGCGCCGGCGCGTCGCCTCCGCTGCCTCACGGTCGACGACGGCGCGTCCATGGTCCTCGGCAAGGAGCCCGTCTACGTCGACGGGGCCCTCGCCGGGTACGTGACGAGCGCGGCGTTCGGCCACACGGTCCGCAAGCCGGTGGCTTACGCCTGGCTGCCCGGTGGGGTCGAGGTCGGGGACTCGGTGGAGATCGAGTACTTCGGCACCCGGATCGCCGCGACGGTCCAGGCCGAGCCGCTCGTGGACCCGGAGATGGCGAAGATCCGCGCCTGACCTCCACAGCCGCCACGCGCCCCGTCGGATGCCTGTCCGGCGGGGCGCGGGCCGTGCGGGCACAAAGCCTCTGGGAAACCAGCCGGGACGCGCCCACCGTGGGGACTATGGGCACGAGGATGGCGAAGCCCGTCGCAGCAGCCGCGGCGGTGGCCTGCGCCCTGCTGGCAGGCTGCGTGGGCCAGCCCTCGGGCGGACCCGCCGGGACCGGACCCACCGGGACCGGACCCGCCGGGACCGCTGCCGCGAGCGGAACGGCGACCCAGACCGCGTCGGCGACCAGCGCGCCGTCGTCCGCGACGCCCGCGCCCGACACCGACGAGACGGCGCCGCCGCAGAACGGCGACCGCGTGATCTCCTCGGTGCTGCGGCAGGACTGGGGCGTCCCCGCCACGGGGTCCCCGTGGAGCATCGCGCATGAGGTGCACCCGCCGATCGCCCAGCCGCCGGAGCCCGCCCTGCCGTACCTCTACAGCATCGGCGTGGGCGCCCACCCCACCGGGGAGAGCCGGCCCTACGACCAGATCAGCTTCCGCTTCAAGGGCGCCTTCCCCGGCTACACCGTCGAGTACGTGCCCGCACTCGTGCAGGACGGCAGCGGCGCCACCATCCCGCTGCCCGGCACGGCGGCAGTCCTGCGCGTCCGCTTCAACCCCGCACAGGCCCACACGGACGACGGCACGGCGAGCACCATCGTCTCCGCCCCGCCCGCCGCCGTCGGCTACCCGGCCATCGCCAGCTACGCCGGCGCGGGCGACTTCGAGGGGTACGTGACCTACGGCGTGGGCGTGGGCGTGGGCCGTGCCGGCGCGGCCGGACAGAGCCAGGTCCGCGTGGTCGAGGTGGAGAAGGTCGAGCAGGGCCAGCACCTCTACGTCGTCGCGGTGCAGGTGGACCGCACGCCCTGGACGGGCTAGCAGCCCCGGGCGGGGCGGCCTGGAACCGGCCCAACGCTGGCCGGTCTACAGGGCGGCGCGGACGAGGTCCTCGAAGTGCGTCACGTGCTCCTCAGCGAGCGCGGCAGCCCGGTCGGGGTCGCCGTCGATGATCGCCTTGAGCAGCCCGGCGTGCTCGTGCACATTGCCCGTGATCGGGGCGAGGCCCGCCAGGACGAAGTTCCACATGCGCTGCGAGAGGCTGAAGTACTGGATGAGCGTGGCCTCGACGTACGAGTTGCGCATCGTGGCGTAGATGGCGTGGTGGATCCGCTCGTCGAGGTCCATCGAGTCCTGATTGGATGCGGCGCCGTCGCGGGAGAGCTCGTCGAGGCACGCCCGCAGGACTGCTCGGTCGCCGTCGGTCACGTGCTCGGCTGCCTTGCGCGCGGCGAAGGCCTCGAGCACCCGGCGTGCATCGGAGATGGCCCGGAGGTCCTTGATGTTCACCTCGGAGACGATGGTCCCGCGGCGCGGGTAGACCGTGAGCATGCGGTCCGACTCCAGCCGCTTGACCGCCTCGCGCATGGGAGTGCGGCCCACGCCGAGCTCGCGCATGAGCGCGTCCTCGTCGAGAGCGGATCCGGGGGGAAGGCGCATGTCGATGATGCGTTCGCGCAGCTCCACGTACGCATGCTCGGCCAGCGTGCGGCCTGCTGTGTTGGCAGTTCCCACACCCTAGATATATCAGATGTATGGCTAGAGGCGCTCGGCCGTGAGGTCGAAGATCACGCGCCCCGCGGTCAGGGCCTTGTTCTCGAAGCTCGTCAGCACCCGGCCCTCGAAGCGCGGCGCCCAGCCACCCACCTCGTCGGACTCGCCCGTGGCCTCGCAGTCGACCCCGGAGGCCCACGCGGCGGTGAGCGGGCTCGCGGGACCCGAGCGCTCGCCGTCGTGCGCGTTGCGGAAGTCCGGCGAGGCGGCGACGACGTCGCGCATCTGCTGCGCGTAGGAGGACCAGTCGGTCGCGAGCCGCCACAGGCCGCCCGGGGCGAGGGCCCTCGCGGCGAGCTCGGCGAAGGAGTCCTTGACCATGCGCCGCTTGTGGTGCTTGGCCTTGTGCCACGGGTCGGGGAAGAAGACCCAGAGCTCGGCAACGGAGCCCGCGGGGAGCATCGAGCCGAGGACCTCGGGCGCGTTCGCCTGGGCCACGCGCACGTTCGTGAGTCCGCGCTGGGCGATGCGCAGGAGGGTGTTCGCCAGGCCGGGCCGGTAGACCTCGACGGCGAGGAAGTCCCTGTCCGGGTGGGCCTCGGCGGCGGCCACGACCGCCTCGCCCAGCCCCGAGCCGATCTCGACGACGAGCGGCGCCTCGCGCCCGAACTCCGCGGCCGCGTCGAACACGTAGTCCGGGTGCACCGAGGTGTCCGCAACGTGCCGGGGGACGTCGATGACGAAGGCGTCGGCGTGCTGGTCCCATGCCGCCTGCCGCCGGCCCTGCAGCCTGGTGCCGCGGCGCACGAAGCTCACGCGCTGCCGCCGGTAGGTGCCGAAGGAGGCCTGGCTGCCGGGCGTGACGGGGTTGCCGGCGGTCTGCGCGGCGGGGGAGTCGGTGTTCTCGCTCATGGTCGTTAAAGGCTACCGGCAGGCGCGGGGTCAGACGCCGAGCGCTGCACTGGTAGACTGGATGAGGCGCGCTGACTGCGCCTGCGTCGAAGAACGCGTTTCCAGCCCCCTTCCTGCATGGAGCCAGCGGCCGAGTCCCCTCGAGGCCGCCGCGACCCGGGAAGGCGTGGTGCCGGTCTCATTTCCTCGGCGACCCCGCGAGCTCGCTTTGGGCCCGCGGGACGTTCCGACCATGGAGACTCTGTACAGCCATGTCTGACATCACCTTTGCATCCCTCGGCGTGCCCGCCGCCCTCGCCGACACCCTTGCCGGCCAGGGCATCGAGACGCCGTTCCCCATCCAGACCAAGACGCTCCCGGACACCCTGGCGGGCCGGGATGTCCTCGGCCGCGGCCAGACGGGTTCGGGGAAGACGATCGCGTTCGCGATCCCGCTCGTCGCCCGCCTCGCCGCGCAGGGTGCGGCCATCTCCCGCACGCCGCGGCGCCCGCAGGGCCTCGTCCTCGCCCCGACCCGCGAGCTCGCGACCCAGATCAACGCGACGGTCGAGCCCCTCGCCCGGGCCGCCGGCCTCACCACGACGGTCATCTACGGCGGCGTCTCCCAGGCACGCCAGGAGCGCGCCCTCAACGCCGGCGTCGACATCGTCATCGCGTGCCCCGGCCGCCTCGAGGACCTCGGCCGGCAGAAGCTCGTCTCGCTCGCCGGGGTCGACGTGACCGTCCTCGACGAGGCCGACCACATGGCGGACCTCGGGTTCCTGCCCGTGGTCAAGCGGCTCCTCGACCAGACCCCGAAGGGCGGCCAGCGGCTGCTCTTCTCCGCGACGCTGGACAACGGCGTGGACAAGCTCGTCACCCGCTACCTCCAGAACCCGCTCACCCACTCGGTCGACGCGCCGCAGGCCGCCGTGAGCACCATGGAGCACCACGTCCTGCTCACGCAGGATGCGACGAGCAAGAAGAACCTCATCGAGGAGCTCGCCTCGGGACAGGGCCGCCGGGTCCTCTTCATGCGCACCAAGCACCACGCGAAGCGCCTCGCCCAGCAGCTGACCAAGTCGGGCATCCCCGCCGTCGACCTCCACGGCAACCTCTCCCAGAACGCCCGCGACCGGAACCTCGCGGAGTTCTCCTCGGGCGAGGTGCGCGTCCTCGTCGCGACTGACGTGGCAGCGCGCGGCGTCCACGTGGACGACGTCGAGCTCGTGGTCCACGTGGACCCGCCCGCCGAGCACAAGGCGTACCTGCACCGCTCGGGCCGCACGGCCCGCGCCGGCTCGGAGGGCACGGTCGTGACCATCGCCCTGCCCGAGCAGAAGCAGGACGTGCGCAAGCTCATGCGCGACGCCGGCGTGGCGGTGGAGTTCACTCCCGTCACGACCTCCTCCCCGGAGGTCGCGGCCCTGGTGGGCGAGCGCGCCGCGCTCGTCGACCCGGCCGCGCGTGCCGCCGCGGTGGCCGCCAGGTTGCCGCAGCAGGGCGGCGGAGCCTCGGACGGGGCCAACGCACGGCGCAAGCGCTCGCGGCGCGGAGCGGGCGGGGACGGCCGGGCCGCCAACGCCGGGTCGAAGGCCGCGCACGACGACGTCGCCCGCCGGGGCGGTCGCGGCGCCGCCGGCTCGGCGCACCGCAACGACGTTCCGGCCGCGCGCGGCGAGCAGGGCCGCGGCCGCTCGTCCCGCGGGCAGCAGCCTCAGGGCCAGCAGACCCGCATCGCCCAGGCGCGGGGCCAGCAGCCCCGAGGCCAGCAGCCGAAGAACGAGGCGCGTGGCGGCAGCGCGCCCGTGTGGAGCTCGACCACGGGCGGCACCTCCGGCGGGAGCTTCGGCTCCGGGAAGGCCGGGCAGCGGGGCTCGGGCCAGAAGGGCGGCGGCGCGCAGGACGGCGCAGCGTCTCGCGGCCGGCGCGGTCCCCGCCGCGCGAGCGCGCCGGCGTCGAACGCCCGCTGATCCCGACCGCCGGGAGGGCCCGCCGGGTGGCGGCTCCCGGCGGGCCCTAGGGCCCTAAGTCCCGCCCGATCCGAGGCATAGACTGGCTGCATGAGCACCTACGAGCGCCACATTCCGTCGACGTCCGAGGGCGTCCGGGAGCTTGCCCACGAGGACTGCTGGGAGCGGCTCCGCACGCTCGTGGTGGGTCGGCTCGCGTTCAGCGCGGGCGAGCGGCTCGAGCTCTTCCCCATCAACTACCTCGTCGACCGGGGCACCCTCCTCTTCCGGACCGCGCCGGGCTCCAAGCTCGGCGCGTCGATGGGGCGCCTCCCGGTGGTCTTCGAAGTGGACGGCTACGAGGCCGAGAGCCGCGAGGCCTGGTCCGTCGTGGTCCACGGCCACCTCGAGCCGGTGCTCGACACCGCGGAGATCGTCGACGCTGTGGCGCTGCCGCTCTTCCCCTGGCAGTCCGGGGAGAAGGCGTTCTTCGTCCGCATCGTCCCCGATGAGATCTCCGGCCGGCAGTTCCAGGTGGCCGACCCGTCCCGCTGGGTCTCCCCGTTCACGGGCGTGCGGCGCTCGTCCGCCGACTAGTCCTGCCGCGGGCCGGCCTCCGCGCGCCCTCCGAGCGCCTTGAGCCCGGCGGAGCAGGCGACGATCCCGGCGACGAAGAGCGCCTTGGCCCAGCTGAACTCCTCCGCGCCGGTGGCGACGGACCACGCCACCGTCAGCGACGCCCCCACCCCGACCCACACCGCGTAGGCAGTGCCGAGCGGGATGCGCCGGACGCTCCACGCGAGCCCGGCCATGCTCGCGATGGTGGCGACGAGGAACACGGCCGTCTCGGCCGGCCGGGTGAATCCCTGCGAGGCTCCGAGCGCCGTTGCCCAGACCGCCTCGAGCACCGCCGAGGCCAGGAGCACCGCCCACGCCACCGCTACGACACCGCCTTGAGGCCGGCCACGCACCCGGCGATGCCGAGGAGCAGGAGGACTCGCGCCGCCGTCGTGCGCCGGGTGCCCCCGCGCTCGGCGCCGGACGCCATCGCGTAGCCGGCGGTGAGCACGACGCCGACCCCCACCCAGACCGCGTAGGCCGTCCCGACCGGGATCTCGGCCATCGCGAGCGCGAGGCCGCCCATGCTGCCCGCGAGGGCGGCCAGGAAGAGGAGCGTCGGCAGGGGGCGGCGGAAGCCCCGGGACCGTTCGAGGGCTGCGGCCCAGACGGCCTCGAGAGCGCCCGAGGCGATGAGGATGATCCATGACATGGCTGGGCCCTTCCGGCCAGTCTTGTCGCGCTCCGGGTACTGGGTTCCCTCGTCCGGGAGGCCGTCGGGCCTCTGCGGCCCACGGTAGCAACTCCGGCGGGTCCCGCGCCCGGCGGCGGCTAGGACGTTTCCGCGGGGTGAGGGCAGACTGGTCCCATGAAGACCCTCCTGAATCTGATCTGGTTCATCTTCGGCGGCTTCGTCCTGGCCCTCGGCTACTTCGTCGCCGGCATCGTCTGCTGCGCGCTCATCATCACGATCCCGTGGGGGATCGCGTCGTTCAGGATCGGCTCCTACGCGCTCTGGCCGTTCGGCCGCACCATCGTGGACCGCGGCGGCCGCGTCGGAGCCTTCTCGACCTTGGGCAACGTGATCTGGCTCCTCGTGGCCGGGATCTGGATCGCAATCGGCCACGTCGCCACGGCCATCACCATGGCGATGACCATCGTCGGCATCCCCCTCGCGATCGCCAACCTGAAGCTCATCCCCGTCTCGCTCATGCCCCTCGGGAAGGAGATCGTGCCCACGGACCGCCTGCTGGCGGGCCACGGCCGCTGAGCGCTGCGCGGGGCCCGTTGACTGGACAGGCGGGCCCATCCGTGCAGGGCGTCTTGGAATCCGGCGGAGCAGCGCTATAGGTTTGATCCGATAAGGAGGCACAATGCCCGAACTCGATAGTTCCCTGGCAGGCGAATGGAAGTTCGACCCGGCGCACACCCGGATCGGCTTCTCCACCCGGCATGCGATGGTCACCAAGGTCCGCGGCGCGTTCAACGACGTCGAGGGCACCATCTTCGTCGACGTGGACGAGCCCACCAACTCGTCCGTCAAGGTTGTCATCCAGGTGGCCAGCATCGACACGCGCAACGAGCAGCGTGACCAGCACCTGCGCACCAACGACTTCTTCGACGCGCCGCACTATCCCGAGATCACCTTCATCTCCAAGCGCATCGACCAGGTCGAGGACAACAGCTTCATCGTCAACGGTGAGCTCACCATCCGCGGTGTCACCAAGGAGATCGCGGTGCCCATCGAGTTCGTCGGCGTGGAGAAGGACCCGTTCGGCAACCTTCGCGCCGGCTTCGAAGGCTCCCGCCGGATCGACCGCAAGGACTTCGGGGTGAACTGGAACGCGGCGCTGGACTCCGGCGGCGTGCTCGTCTCGGACCGCATCCTTCTCGAGTTCGAGGTCTCGGCCATCAAGACCCCAGCCGACGGCGGCACCGGCCAGGGCGCACAGCAGTCCTGACCATGACCGGGGCGGCTGCTGGCGGGCTCCACCCGTTCGTCGCAGTCGCCTTCGTCGAACCGGCCCCGGTGGGGGAGCGGTTCGGGAAGCGGCACTGGCCCCTGCACGTGACGCTCCTGCGATTCGACATGGCCCCGGAGGCCGCCCGCGAGGCGGTGTCCGGGGCCCTCGGCGTCTTCGAGCCTCCGCACGTCACCGTGGGGCACGACGCCGACTTCGGCTACCGGGGCAGGGTCCGGGTGAGCCTCGTGGAGCCGGACACCGCGCTCCAGTCCCTCCATGACCGCATCCGCGTGGCCGTTGCCGACGCCGGGGGCCGGGTCCACAGCCCGCAGCACACGGGACACGGCTTCCGGCCGCACATCACGGTCCAGGGCGACCGCCGCGTCGCCCGCGGCGACAGGCTCGTCCTCGGGACGGTGTCCCTCGTCGACATGGCCCCTCACGGCGACTCCGACTGGCGGCTCCCGGTCGCCGAGTGGGCCGCCCGGTCCGGCCAGGAGACGGCGGGCTAGGGCCGGAGGCGAGCAAGCTCCGCAGCCATGTTGTCCCGCGCCCGGGCGAGCCACAGCTGCCGTGCTGCGGGCGTGTGGAAGAGGGGATCCAGCCCGAGGAGCTGCTCGAGCACCGCCGCCCGTCCGGCCCGAAACGCCTCCTCGGGCACCACAGAGTACTCCTCGCGCACCCGTGCGGCGTAGCGCCTGTATCCGTGCGGATCCCGGCCCAGCACCTCGAGGTCCGCGTCGCACACGAGCTGCCCCGCGACGTCGTGCGCGTCCGGTGCATGGGCAGCGGTGAGCCGAACGAGGCGGGCCACCTCGCCGACCTCGGCGTCGCCCAGCCCCGCCGCGCTGAGCCGGTGCTCGGCCAGACGCGCCGAGTCCTCCTCGTCCTGCCCCGGGGGGCCGCCCGCGCTGTACACGGCGTCGTGGAACCACGCGGCGAGCACGACGGCGCGCGGCGGCGTGCCGCCGTCGGCGATCGCCTCGAGGGCGGTCAGGACAGCGAAGAGGTGGGCGCGCGTGTGGTACCGGCGATGGGGCTCGGACCAGCGGTCGAGGAGTTCGCGGCCGAGGTCCTGGTGGGCCGGCATGAGCCTTGACCAGCGCTGGCGCAGCGGGAGGTCGACTGCTTTGGCCCGCTCGCGGGCGGGGACGCGCAGTCCTGAGGCGATGAGCTTCCGGGCGAGGTCCCGCCCGGTGACCTCGAGGGCGCCGAGGCCCACGAGCTCGGCGTGGCGGCGCTGGGGGACGTCATAGTGGTCTTCGTCGAAGGCCCGCTCGGGGATGCCGGCTGCCGCGGCGAACCCGTGCAGCTCGGCGAGGGACGTGGTCGAGACGAGGTGCGCGAACACCGTCCCGTGCGCCGGCCAGATGGGGGAGTCGATGAGGATCGCCATGCCATCCAGCATCCCACCGCCGCCGAGGTCACCCCATGTGGCGCCGAGGTCACCCAGTGTGCCGCCGAGGTCACCCCGTATGCCGCCGAAGTCACCCCCCGACGCATGGAAAACCCTTGCAGCCCATATGCATACGTCATATACTTTCGCCGTATGCATAGCATGTTTCGCGGAGGAGGTGCCCGGTGTCCCTGAGATTCGGCGTCCTGGGCCTCATCGCGGACGAGGCGCTCCACGGCTACGAGGTCAAGCAGCGCTTCGAGGACATGCTCGGCGGTACGTGGGATGTCAACATCGGCTCGGTCTACCAGATGCTGCAGCGCCTGGAGCGGGACGGGCTCGTGGAGGCGGTCGGCGAACGCGGAGACCGCGGACGCCAGGCGTACCGGGCCACACGCGCGGGTCGGACAGTCGTCGCCGAGTGGCTGAGCGGACCGGACAAGCAGCCCGAGCTGCTTCGGGACGAGGTCTACGTCAAGGTGCTGCTGCTGGCCCGGGCCAAGGACCCGGATACGGAGAGGATCCGGCAGGTCCTCGACACCCAGCGGCGCGCCTACCTCCAGCGGCTGCGCGACCTGGCAGACCAGGAGCGCGCCGCGCGGAATGGCGGCGGGGCGGCAGGCGCCTCGCTGGCCCTGCTGTTCCAGGCAGGACGGCTCCATACTGAAGCCAGCCTGAAATGGCTCGACGCCTGCGCCGAGGAGCTTGCCGGTCTTTAGGGGTGGTTCTCATGACCGCACTTGTCCAGCTTCAGAAGGTGAGCCGCGTCTACGACGGCGGCTCGGAGACGGTGGCGCTCGACGCCGTCGACCTCGCCGTCCAGCGCGGCGAGTTCACCGCGATCATGGGCCCGTCGGGCAGCGGGAAGTCGACCCTGCTGAACCTCATCGCAGGCCTCGACCGGCCGACGTCGGGCACCGTCACGGTGGCCGGTGTGGACGTCGGTGCGTCCAGCCAATCGGCGCTCGCGAAGTTCCGGCGCATATCCGTCGGCTTCGTGTTCCAGTTCTTCAACCTGCTCGGGACCATGACCGTCGCGGAGAACGTCGCCGTGCCGGCGGAGCTCGCGGGGAAGCCGCGCGCCGTTGTGCGGGAACGGGTTGCGAGCGTGCTCGAGGACCTCGGGATCGCGGACCTCGCGCACAAGTATCCCGACAGCCTCAGCGGCGGCCAGAAGCAGCGAGTCTCACTGGGCAGGGCTCTCGTCAACGAGCCGGCACTCCTGCTGGCCGACGAGCCGACGGGCGCCCTCGACAGCCGCTCGGGGCAGCAGGTCATGGACCTTGTCGCGGCGCTGAACGAGCACGGCCAGACAGTCCTCTTCGTGACCCACGACCATCAGCTCGCCACGGCCTACGGGCGGCGCATCGTCACCCTGCGTGACGGGCGGATCGCGGACGACACGATGCTCGACTCCCGCCGCGCCGTCCCCCTCGGGGAACTCATCGGCTGGAACCATGAGGGGCGGTGAGCGGCCATGCGCGCAGTGTGGGGCTACGTCTGGGCCGCCGTGCGCCGGCACCGGCTCCAGAGCGTGAGCGTCGCGGTGATCTGCTTCATGGGGATGGCGCTGACCTCGCTGGCCGTCACGGTCTTCCTCCGCAGCACCTCGGCCTGGGAGGACGGGTTCCGTGCTACGAACGGCGCCCATCTCGTGATGACGTTCGACGCCGGTGTGGTCACCCGGGCGCAGGTCGGGGCTACCGCTTCGGTCGCCGGGGTTGAGGCTCTGGGGGAGGTCCAGGAGTCGGTCACGCTGCCCGCGGCACAAGGCGAGCTGCACCGGACCATCCAGATCCTGGGGAGATCCGACGCGGGCGGTGCCGTGGGTAGGCTCAACCTCGTCGACGGACGCTGGCCGAGCTCCCCGGACGAGATCGCGGTCAACAAGGTGGTGCTCGACGAGGGCCGCGCGCACTTCGGCATCGGCCAGGATGTCGCGGTCGCGACCGCGGGCGGTCTGCGGCTCTTCCGGGCTGTCGGGCAGGTGGATGACCTCATGGCGTTCGATTCCTTCGGCTCCATCCAGCGCGGTTGGGTCCAGCCCGCAGTCGCGGCCGAACTGGCGGCTCCCGTGGCACGCGGAGATGCCGCACACCAGTGGCTGGCACCCTACCGCGTGAGCGGGGACGTCAGCGACGCCCGGCTCGCAGCCACCGCAGCTGCCATCGGCGGGATTCTTCCCTCCGGTGCCGTTGCCAAGGCTCCGCTGTACTGGAGCGTCTCGAAGTCTTCATCCAACTGGGCAACCCAGGCCTTCGGCGCCGTGGTCTACGTCTTCATGGTTGCCGCGCTCCTGACAGTCGTGTTCCTTGTGGCGAGCATCGTCGCGGGATCCGTCCTCGCCACCCGCCGCGACCTGGGCGTGGGCAAGGCCCTTGGCCTGACGCCTGCCCAGGCCGTGGCGGCGGTGATCGGCCAGATGCTCGTCCCTGCCGCGCTCGGGGCTCTTGCCGGCCTGCCGCTCGGGCTCGCCTCGAGCGCTCCCTTCCTCAGCTCGAGCTCCGACACGCTCCGCGTGCCCGTCCCCAGCCCGGTGGACCTTCCCATGGACGTCGGGCTCTATGCTGGCATGCTCGGTCTGGTTGGCCTCGTCGCACTGGGTCCGGCCGTCCGCGCTGCTAGGGTTCCCGCCGTGGTCGCCTTGCGGGATGGCCCGGAGTGGGGCGGCCATCCCTCGAGGCTCGCGGCAGCCGTCGACCGCCTCGGGCTGCCGCGGGCGGTCCGGCTGGGGATGGTCGACGTAGCCAGACGGCCCGTTCGCTCGCTGCTGACCCTCGGTGCGGTGGCTGTCGGCCTGGCCGTTCTGACGCTCGCGCTCACGTTTGCCCCTGCGGCTGCCTCGCTCGCCGCCGACCGCGCGAGCTGGGGCGGGGCGCAGGACTTCGACGTGGTCCGTGCCCCGCAGGCGACCGACGCGGAGGTGGGCGCTGCGCTTGCTGCGCGGCCGGAGATTGCCTCCACCCTCCAGTCTGCGACGGCTCAGCTTGCCGTCCGCGGTCGAGCCCAGTCCATTCCTCTCACGGGAATGAGGGGGGACGCTCCCGCCTTTGGATATCGGGCGCTACGCGGCCACTGGTTCGCGGGACCCGATGAGGCAGTGATTGCAGGCGGTACCGCCAAGGACTTGGACCTGCGGGTGGGCGACACGGTGACCGGGACTGTGGCAGGGCGCCCCTTCTCGGCGCGCGTGTCCGGGATCATGAACGACATTGCGGGCGGCGGCCTCGGGGTTCGGGTGCCTTGGCCAGCGTTCGAGTCGATCGTGCCGGGCGCCCAGCCGAATCAGTACCAGGTCAGGCTCGGCGACGCGGCGGACGCCAAGCGCGTCATTGCCGCACTCAATGAGGACGACGGCGCGCTCCTGCAGGCCAGGCCCGTCATCTGGGGCGGCTACGCCGACGGGTTCCTCGGCATCCTCAACTCTCTGGTGGGCGGCCTCGCGACGGCGATCATCGTGCTGGCCGCGGCGGGCGTCTTCAACGTCGCGTTCCTTGCCGTGATGGAGCGGCGACGCGATCACGCGATCCTCAAAGCGGTCGGCATGTCCGCCCGGCAGTTCGTCGCGATGGTCTTCTCGTTCGGCCTCTTCCTGACGGTCTGCGCAGCGCTCATCGGGATCCCCCTGGGCCTGTGGTTCGAGGACTACCTCCTGAACGCCGTCATGGGGTCGCAGTGGGGCTTCGAGCTTCCTCAGGGGAGCCTCAGCCCGCTCACGGGGCTGGCGATCGTCGCCGGCGCCCTCGCCGTCGCCCTCCTCGGCACGGCCATTCCGGCGCGGCGCGCGCTTCGGGTGCCCGCCGCCGTCGTCCTCCACTCCGAATAGCCCGGCCAGCCGGGCGCTCTTCAAGGAATCATCATGCGCAAGGCCTTCCTTGTTGTCGCCGCACTCATGGCGGCGGACGTCATCGCACAGCTGTACCTCGCCGGAGTCGGCGCCTTCAATGTCGGCGGCCGTGGCGACGGTCTTGAGGACGGTTTCGCCGTCCACGCCATGAACGGCCGTGTCGTCATGCCCGCGCTCGCTCTGGCACTGATCCTCTTCGCTGCCCTGGCGCGGGCTGGCAGGGCGACGATCTGGCTGGCAATCGTGATCCTGCTCTTCGTGGCCTTCGTCCAGGCCTTCGCGATTCTGATCCCGCTCATGCTCACCGGGTCCACCATCGACCGGATGTCCGTGGGTGCGGTCTGGGCCGCAGCCGTCCATCCGATCACGGGGCTGGCGCTCATCGCCATCAGCATTGTGGTCCTCGTGCGGGCCTATCGCCTCGTGCGGCGTGGGCGGCTCCGCGAGGTAGCGCGTCCCACGCAGGCGGCGCGTGCGTCCTGACCTGTCGCCCGCGTCCGTTCCCAGCAGGACGCGGGCGGCTCCCTTCCCAGCTTGGTCCTGAAACTTGAGCACGATACACTCAAGTTAGATGCGTTGACCTAAGTGAGGTCGGCGCGGTTGGATGGGTCCGGAAGCTGCGTGGAAGGGAGCTCGTTTTGGACGTCAAATTCACCACCAAGAGCCAGGAGGCGCTCTCTGCTGCGGCCATGAACGCCTCGACGGCGGGCAACCCGCAGGTCGAGCCCCCGCACCTGCTCAAGGCGCTCATGGACCAGCGGGAGGGCGTCGCCGTCGCACTCCTGCGCGCCACCGGCGCCGACCCCGACGCGGTGAGCGTCGCCGCGAGCACGGCCATCAAGGCGATGCCGTCCAGCTCGGGCAGCAGCGTGGCCCAGGCGCAGCTCAGCCGCCAGGGGCTCCAGGTCATCCAGGCGGCGCAGCAGCAGGCCGAGCAGCTGGGGGACACCTACGTCTCGACCGAGCACCTCCTGCTCGGCCTCGCGGCCGACGGCGGGTCAGCCGGCAAGGCGCTCCGCGACGCCGGGGCCTCCCGTGAGGCACTCAGCGCAGCCCTGCCCGGCGTCCGCGGGGACCGGAAGGTCGACTCCCCGGATCCCGAGAACACGTTCCAGTCGCTCGAGAAGTACGGCACCGACCTGACCGCCGTCGCACGTTCCGGCAAGCTCGACCCGGTGATCGGACGCGACTCCGAGATCCGGCGCGTCATCCAGGTCCTCTCCCGCCGCACCAAGAACAACCCGGTGCTCATCGGCGAGCCCGGCGTCGGCAAGACCGCCGTCGTCGAGGGCCTCGCCCAGCGCATCGTCGCCGGCGACGTCCCCGAGAGCCTTCGCGGCAAGACGCTGATCTCCCTGGACCTCGGCTCGATGGTCGCCGGCGCGAAGTACCGCGGCGAGTTCGAGGAGCGGCTCAAGGCCGTTCTCGAGGAGATCAAGGCCTCCGAGGGCCAGATCGTGACGTTCATCGACGAGATCCACACCGTGGTCGGCGCGGGTGCCACCGGCGACTCCTCGATGGACGCCGGCAACATGCTCAAGCCCATGCTGGCCCGCGGGGAGCTGCGCCTCATCGGCGCGACCACCCTCGACGAGTACCGCGAGAACATCGAGAAGGACGCCGCGCTCGAGCGCCGCTTCCAGCAGGTGTTCGTGGGCGAGCCGAGCGTGGACGACACCATCGCGATCCTCCGCGGCCTCAAGGAGCGCTACGAGGCCCACCACAAGGTCGCGATCGCGGACTCGGCGCTCGTCGCCGCCGCGACCCTGTCCAACCGCTACATCTCCGGGCGCCAGCTCCCCGACAAGGCCATCGACCTCGTCGACGAGGCCGCATCCCGCCTGCGGATGGAGATCGACTCGGCACCGGAGGAGATCGACCAGCTGCGCCGTGCCGTCGACCGCCTCACCATGGAGGAGCTGGCGCTCGAGGGCGAGACCGACGCCGCGAGCGTCGAGCGGCTCGCGGCCCTGCGCGAGGACATGGCGGACAAGAAGGAGCAGCTCGCCGCGCTCAACGCACGCTGGGAGTCCGAGAAGGCGGGGCTCAACCGGGTCGGCGAGCTCAAGGCCAAGCTCGACGAGCTCCGCTCGCTCGCGGACAAGGCCCAGCGCGAGGGCGACCTCGGGGAAGCCTCACGGATCCTCTACGGCGAGATCCCGACCCTCGAACGCGAGCTCACGGCCGCGGCCGAGGCAGAGGCGGCCAAGGAGCAGGCAGGAGGCGGCTCGAAGATGGTTGCCGAGGAGGTCACGGCGGACGACATCGCCGAGGTCATCTCGGCCTGGACCGGCATCCCGGCCGGCCGCATGCTGCAGGGCGAGAGCCAGAAGCTCCTGCACATGGAGGAGGAGCTCGGCAAGCGCCTCATCGGCCAGTCGAAGGCCGTCGCTGCCGTCTCCGATGCGGTCCGCCGCGCCCGCGCCGGCATCAGCGACCCCAACCGGCCCACCGGCTCGTTCCTGTTCCTCGGCCCCACCGGCGTGGGCAAGACCGAGCTCGCCAAGGCGCTCGCGGACTTCCTGTTCGACGACGAGCGCGCCATGGTGCGGATCGACATGAGCGAGTACTCGGAGAAGCACGCCGTGGCGCGCCTCGTGGGTGCCCCTCCGGGATACGTCGGGTACGAGGAAGGCGGCCAGCTCACCGAGGCGGTGCGGCGCAGGCCCTACTCCGTCATCCTGCTCGACGAGGTCGAGAAGGCCCACCCCGAGGTGTTCGACATCCTCCTGCAGGTGCTCGACGACGGCCGCCTCACCGACGGCCAGGGCCGCACGGTGGACTTCCGCAACGTGATCCTCGTGCTGACCTCCAACCTCGGCAGCCAGTACCTCGTGGACCAGACGCTCGGCGAGCAGGCCAAGCGGGACCTCGTGATGAGCGTGGTCAACTCCTCGTTCAAGCCGGAGTTCCTGAACCGGCTCGACGAGGTCATCATGTTCGACGCGCTCTCCGTGGACGAGCTCGCCCGGATCGTCGAGCTGCAGGTCGCCTCGCTCCAGGCGCGGCTCCAGGAACGCAGGCTCACCCTCGAGGTCACCGACGGCGCGCGGGCCTGGCTCGCGATGTCCGGCTACGACCCCGCGTACGGCGCGCGGCCGCTCCGCCGGCTGGTCCAGCGCGAGATCGGCGACCGGCTGGCGCGCGAGCTCCTCGCCGGAGACGTCGCGGACGGCGACACCGTGGTGGTGGACGTCGCGGACGTCGACGTGGACCTCAAGGACCTCAGCGGCGCCACGAGCGGCCTGAGCGTCCGGCGCAAGGAGCCTGCCGAGCGGTAGGTGCGGGCGGTGCGTCAGGGCAGCAGCGAGGCCGTGAGCGTGTTGCCATCGGTGCTCTCGACGTAGCAGTCGATGCGGCGGTCGCCGCTGCCCCAGCCCTCCTGGGTGGGGTAGGTGTACCGCTTCTTGAGCTTGCTCGAGTCCGACGGGAGCTTGAGCGAAACCTTGTCGCAGAGGTCCTTCGCTCGGCCCTCGAGGGCGTCCCGCCCGGGATACGCATCCTCCGCAGCGGCGGTGGTCTGGTCGACGAGCTGCGCCGAGTGCGGCTCGGAGCAGTCCACGCGCCGGTTCGAGTCCGCCGTCGGGTTGAAGTCGGCGAAGCAGTTGCCCTTGGCGTAGGACGCCGCCTTGACGTCGTTCTGCGAGCTGCCGCCGCCGACCAGCCCCGAGATGCCCCAGATCCCCAGGCCCACGATCACGAGGCCCACCACCGCGGCGACCACGATGATCAGCCTGCGCCGGGAATCGGGCCGGCGTCTGCGCTGCTGATCCCGGCGTCCCGGATTGGGAGCCCCGGTGACGGGTAGTGCGCCCGTACGCGGGGGACGGTCGGGACGGGGCGGAGGCGGCGGAAAGGACCCGTTGGGTGGGCCGCCAGAGCCGTTGTGGCTGCTCATGCGGAGGGCTCACTTCCTTCTCGTTCGCACGGCACGTGGCACACGCCGCACGAATACGCAGTCAGCGGGAATTACATGTAGTCTAGACCTACGACAAATTGATCAATGACTCCGGGGCCTCGCGAGCGTGCCTTCGCGACAACCTCCGGGACGAGGCAAAAGAGGGGGTCACGCCATGGGGCGCGGCCGTCAAAAGGCTAAGGCAACTAAGCAGGCTCGGGACATCAAGTACTACAGCCCGACCACTGACTACGCGGCACTCGAGCGCGAACTCGGCTCGCAGGCCAGCCACTCTTCCCATCGGTACGCCGACGACTCCGAGCCCGACTACTCGGAGTACGAGGACAAGTACGGCGATCAGTTTGCCGACGAGGACGAGGACGAGGATTCCCGCCGGATCGGCTGAGCCACTGGACCCCTTCGAACACCCCGCCATTGCCGGGGCCCACGCTGCGGCCCTGCGCTCGATCGCACGCGAGGTGACGGAAACCGTCGGACCCCAGACGCCTGCCGTCGCACGCGACGGCATCCTTGGCATGCTGCGGGCCGGTGGCGTCCTGGTGCTCACGGGTGCGGGAGTGTCCACGGCGTCCGGCATCCCCGACTACCGCGGCCCGCAGGGCTCGTGGCGCAAGCACCGGCCCATGACGTACCAGGAGTTCCGCCACGACCCGGCGGCGCGCCACCGGTACTGGGCGCGCAGCTACATCGGCTGGCGGCACCTGAACCGTGCCGAGCCGAACAGCGCGCACCGCGCCCTCGCCGCGTTCGAGAGGGCGGGGCGCGTGGCCGGCGTCGTGACTCAGAACGTCGACGGCCTGCATGCCGCCGCCGGCACGCGGAATCTGGTCACGCTCCACGGCGACCTGGACAAGGTCATGTGCCTCAACTGCGGTGCGGTCGAGGGCCGCTCCAATCTGGACGAGCGTCTCGCCCAGGCGAACCCCGGCTACGCGGACGCCGTCGCGCACGACCCCTCCACCGTCAACCCCGACGGCGACGTCGAGCTGGACGGGCGCTGGGTCGAGCGCTTCCGCATGGTGGGCTGCCTCGTGTGCGGGTCGGTGGAGCTCAAGCCGGATGTCGTGTACTTCGGCGAGAGCGTCCCCGCGGAGCGCAAGGAGCGGGCGACGGCGATGCTCGCCGAGGCGCGGAGCCTCCTCGTGCTCGGCTCGTCGCTCGCGGTGATGAGCGGCTTCCGGTTCGTCCTGGATGCGGGGCGGGCGGGGAAGCCTGTCGGGATCGTCAACCAGGGCCCCACGCGCGGAGACTCCCGGGCCCACTGGCGCTGGCGCACCGATGTCGGCGAGGCGCTCGAGGAGCTCAGCTCGGAACTCGGATCCCCGGCGCCTGGGGCGGCGGCCCGCGAGAGGTGACCTCCGGGATGTGACCTCCGGGATGTGACTCCCAGGAGGTGACCCCCAGAGGGGTGGGAGCTAGCCGAGCCGCAGGGGCAGCGACGTCCACCCGCTGCCCGGGTAGGTGGCACGCTGGGGTGCCTCGTCTCCCGGCTCGATGGACGCCGTGGCGGCCAGGAGCTCGTCCATCACGATCCTCAGCTCGAGCCGGGCCAGCGGCGCGCCGGGGCAGGCGTGGACGCCGTCCCCGTAGAGCAGGTTGTCGGCCGGATTGCGGTCGAGCCTGAACTCGTCGGGGTCGCCGAACACGCGCTCGTCACGATTGGCGGAGGCCCACAGCACGATTACCCGCTCGCCCGCACCGATCGCGCGGTCGCCGATCGTCACTGGCGCCGTGGTGCGGCGGCGGTTCGCGATGAGTGGTGCGTGGATGCGGAGGATCTCGTCGCTGGCCCGGGCGAGCAGCTCGCCGTCGTGCCTCTGTGCGCGGAGGGTGGCCTGCACGTCCGGGTTGCGGGCGAGGAAGTCCGCGATGATCCCGACGCTCGCCGCGATGGTGCCCAGTTCGCCGACGGTCCAGTTCCGGACGATCGAGACGATCTCCTCGTCGCTGAGCCGGCGGCCGTCCACCCGCTCGCCGAGCAGCTCGGTCGTGGTGTCGGCGGGGGCGAGGTCGCCGGCGGAGCGGCGCATGTCGAGCTGCTCGCGGATGTAGGAGTCGAACTCGACGGCCACTGCAGACATCGCGGCACGGTCCATGGCCAGGGTCGCCGCGTGGTTCTTGCGCGTCCACGCGCGCAGCGGCTCGTGCAGCGTCTCGGGCCAGCCCATGAACGCGCACTGGACTTGGTTCGCGAAGGGCTCGGCGAACGCGGACATGAGGTCGACCTCGCCGGGCACGGGCAGCGCCGCCGCAAGCCGCTGGGCGATCGCTCGGCATTCGGGCTCGAACGCCGCCATACGGTCCGGGGTGTAGTACCTGTCCACGACGGCGCGGAAGGGCCCGTGCTGCGGCGGGTCCATGCCGTTGGGAACGGAGAGGTGCGCCGAGACCGCGTTGGAGAAGGTGCCGGGGTCGGCGAGGATGCGCTTCGTGTCGGCATGCCCGAACACCGCCCAGTTGCCCTGGGCGCCCAGCGCGACCGGGCACTTCGCCCGCATCGCGTCGTAGGCCGCGATCTGGTCCGACTGGACCTCGGCGCTGCGGGGGTCCCAGTCGAACGCGGGGACCGGGCTGTGCGCGGTCTCGGTCACGCTCTCGGTCGCCGTCTCCGTCGCGGCCTCGGGCCGGGCGTTCTCCTCCATGTCCATGGCACCACCGTGCCAGACTCCCCGTTCCGGGTACAGGTACAGCGCGCCAGAGGCGTTCCGGGTACGAGGACTCGTACCCGGAACGCCTCTGGAGCGGATGAGGTGTACCCGAAACGGGGTGGCGGGTCAGGCGTAGGCGTTGACGAGGCGCACGGCCCCGCCGTCGACTCCCTTGGCGCCGTGCACGTAGTCCGGGTCGCCCGCGGCAGCCGAGCCCGCGGCGTCGTCCGCGCCCACCTGGCCCATGACCCAGGCGGACAGGCCGCGGTCCGCGAGCCGGGCGAGGGCCGCGTCGGCAGCCTCGGGGGCCACGATCGCGACCATGCCGACGCCGAGGTTGAGCGTGCGCTCGAGGTCCGCCTGCGGGACCCCGCCGAGCTCGGCGACGAGCTTGAACACGGCCGGGAGCTCCCAAGTCGAGCGGTCCACCGTGGCCAGGAGGCCCTGCGGGAGGACTCGCGCGAGGTTCGCGGCGAGGCCGCCGCCGGTGACGTGCGAGAACCCGCGGAGGGCCAGCTCGGCGCCTCCAGCCGGGCCGTTGAGCTCGCGGACCAGGTCGAGGCAGTCCGCGGCGTAGACGCGGGTCGGCTCGAGGAGTTCCTCGCCGAGGGTCCGGCCGAGCTCGGACACCTGCCGGTCGAGTGCCCAGCCAGCGTGGTTGATCACGCGGCGCACGAGCGAGTAGCCGTTGGAGTGGATGCCGGAGGAGGCCATGCCGATCACGACGTCGCCGGCTCGGACCCGGTCCGGGCCCAGCAGCGCGTCCGCCTCGACGACGCCGGTCGCCGCGCCCGCGACGTCGTACTCGTGCTCCCCGAGGAGGCCGGGGTGCTCGGCGGTCTCGCCGCCCACGAGCGCGGTCCCGGCCACGGAGCACGCGGCCGCGATTCCGCGCACGATGTCGGCGATCCGCTCCGGGACCACCTTGCCGCACGCGATGTAGTCGGTCATGTACAGCGGCTCGGCGCCGACCACGACGATGTCGTCCACGACCATGCCCACGAGGTCGTAGCCGATCGTGTCGTGCACGTCCATGGCCTGCGCGATGGCAACCTTCGTGCCGACCCCGTCGGTCGAGGTGGCGAGCAGCGGCCGCCGGTACGTCAGCAGGCGCGAGACGTCGAAGAGCCCTGCGAAGCCGCCGACGCCGCCCAGCACCGAGTCGTTGTGGGTCGCCTTGACGGCGTCCTTCATGAGCTCGACGGCGCGGTCGCCAGCCTCGACGTCGACTCCAGCGTCAGCGTAGGTGATCGCGGGGCGGCCGGCGCCCGACGGCGACGTGCCGGGGGACGTGGACTGCTCGGGGGTGCTGGCGCTCATACGGTCTCTTTCCTGTCGGCCTCGGTCAGCAGGGGTTCGAATTCCGAGTCGGGGCCCGGGTCGCAGCCGGTCGAGCCCGGGTGGCCGCCGTCCTCGGTGTCGGCCACCGGCACGGGAACGGTGTCGCCGTCGGGCTCCACAGTCCGGGCGACGCCCTGGGCGGCGTCCCGCCGCTCGAGGAGGTTCTTGCCGAGCTTGTCCGCGCTCGGCAGCTCGATCGGGTACGTGCCGGTGAAGCATGCGGTGCAGAGGCGCTCGCGCGGCTGCATGGTCGCGGTGATCATGCCGTCCTCGGAGATGTAGCCGAGGGAGTCGGCGCCGATGGCCTGGGAGATCTCCTCGATGCTCGCGCCGTTGGCGATGAGCTCTGCACGCGAGGCGAAGTCGATGCCGTAGAAGCAGGGCCACTTGACCGGCGGCGAAGAGATCTTGACGTGGACCTCCTTGGCCCCGGCCTCGCGCAGCATCCGCACGATCGCGCGCTGGGTGTTGCCGCGCACGATGGAGTCGTCCACGACCACCACGCGCTTGCCACGGATCACGGACTCGAGCGCGTTGAGCTTGAGGCGGATCCCGAGCTGGCGCAGCGTCTGCGAGGGCTGGATGAAGGTGCGGCCCACGTAGGCGTTCTTGACGAAGCCGTGGGCGAACGGAATCCCCGACTCCTCGGCGTAGCCGACGGCGGCGGGCGTTCCCGACTCCGGGACGGGGATGACGATGTCGGCCTCGTGGGTGTTCTCGCGGGCCAGCTGGCGGCCCATCTCCACGCGGGACTCGTAGACGGAGCGGCCGTTGATCGCCGCATCCGGGCGGGCGAGGTACACGTACTCGAAGACGCAGCCGGCCGGCGTCGGCTGGGCGAAGCGCTGGGTGCGGACCCCGTCCTCGTCGATGGCGATGAACTCGCCGGGCTCGACCTCGCGGATGAAGCTCGCGCCCACGGTGGCCAGCGCCGACTGCTCGGAGGCCACGACCCACCCGCGCTCGAGGCGGCCGAGGCACAGGGGCCGGATGCCGTAGGCGTCGCGGGCCGCGTAGAGGGTGCCCTCGTCCATGAACACGAAGCAGAACCCGCCGCGGATCTTGGGCAGGAGCTCCATCGCTGTCTCCTCGAGCGTCTCGCCCTTCCGGCCGCCGAGGAGCGCCGTGACGAGCGCGGTGTCCGAGGTGTTGCCCTGCTTCATCTCGCCCGTGAGCTCGCCGCCCGTGAGCTCCTCGATCATGTCCCGCAGCTGCGCGGTGTTGGTGAGGTTGCCGTTGTGGGCCAGGGCGACGGTGCCGTTCGCCGTGGCACCGAGCGTGGGCTGCGCGTTGGCCCAGTGGCTCGCGCCGGTGGTCGAGTAGCGGCAGTGGCCGACGGCGATGTGCCCGGTCAGCGTGTTGAGCGTCGACTCGTCGAAGACCTGGGACACGAGGCCCATGTCCTTGTACACGTTGATGCGCGTGCCGTCGCTCGTCGCGATGCCCGCGGACTCCTGTCCGCGGTGCTGGAGCGCATAGAGGCCGTAGTAGGTGAGCTTGGCGACTTCTTCGCCGGGTGCCCACACACCGAAGACGCCGCAGGCGTCCTTCGGGCCTTTGTCGAGGGGATCTAAGTCGAGGGAGAGGAGTCCGTCACCGCGTACCACTGGTCGATTGTCTCATGGCCCTGACGCCTTGCCCGGCGTGTGTCGTCCACGCCACACGGCCGCGGTGGGAGGGCTGGCTCAGCGGCCGTCGCGTTCTGTGCCGTCGCGGTTGCCGTCGGCGGACGACGGCGCGTCCCCGCCGTCGTGCGTCGGCTCGCCCTCGGCGGCGGCGTGGGTGGTGTCGTCGGTGGGAGCGGGCGCGGTGGCGGCCGGCTGGTCGTCGTCGACCTCCTCGACGACGGCGCGCTCGGTGCGCCGTACGCTCAGGCGGTCGAGGACGAGCGCGACGATTGCGCCCACAAGGACGCCTCCCGCCGCGAAGAGGACCATGAAGTACCCGAACACGGACTCCTGGGTGTAGTCCGCTGGCGCCGGGACCGTGAAGGAGATGAACGCGGCCGCGACCACCCCGACGATCCCGCCCGCCACGAGGAAGGGGACGTACTTGGGGGCACGGCGGACGCTGATCTGGCGCTGGGTGGGCATGGCACAAGCGTACCGGGCGCCCGGCGGGGCGCTGAGCTGGCGCCAGGGACCCCGCAATGCACTGCTCCCCGGAAGTTGGACCGTGATATTCGGTTCCGTCTTCTGGGGAGCAGTTCATGCATGTGAGTAGTTCGCTGTCCGAGGGGCAGCGGTCGGCGGCTGTAGCGTTGTTCGAGCAGGGTTTCGCCGATCGGGCCGCGGCAACTCGGCTGGGGGTGTCCCGGTGGCCGGTGCAGCGGCTGTATCGG
>NZ_JBCHVF010000017.1:0-50991 GCF_050474465.1 Sinomonas sp. B1-1
GCTGGTACAACAACGAACGCACCTCCCAACGACTCCAGGGCCTGAGCCCGGTCCAATACCGCGCCCAGGCCCTGGCAGCCTAGGATCTCAATAAGCCAGTCCAACTATCGGGGACCAGTGCACAACGTTGCGGGGTCCCGTCCCGTCTCTTGTGGGGTCTGCTACCGCGCCGCGAGGACCTTCTCGATCTCCGCGATGCACGGCTCGTTCTGCAGGCTCGTCGTGTCCCCGAGCGTGCTGCCCTCGAAGAGCTGCGTGAGCAGGCGGCGCATGATCTTGCCCGAGCGCGTCTTCGGGACGTCGGGGACCACGACGACGTCGCGCGGCTTCGCGATGGGGCCGATCTCCTTCGCGACGTGGGCACGCAGCGCGTCGGCGAGGACCTGCTCGGGATCGTGGCTCCGACTCCGCTCAACCAGCGTCTGGACCGCGTCGGGATTCACGACGACGAACGCCGCCACCGCGTGCCCCGTCGTCGGATCCGCCACGGGGCACACGCCGGCCTCGACGACGGCCGGGTGGGACACGAGCGCCGACTCGATCTCGATCGTCGAGAGCCGGTGGCCCGAGACGTTGAGCACGTCGTCGACCCGACCGAGGATCCACGTGTCCCCGTCGGAGTCCGACTTCGCTCCGTCCCCGGCGAGGAACCAGCCCTGCTCGGCGTACTTGCGCCAGTACGAGTCGAGGTACCGCTGCGGGTTGCCCCAGACCGTGCGCGCCATGGCGGGTCCGGTCTCGGTGACCACGATGAAGCCCTGCACCCCGGCCGGAACGGGCGCGCCGTCGTCGTCCACGATCGCAGTGGAGAGGCCCGGCAGCGCCCGCGTGGCGCACCCCGGCTTGAACGCGGCGTCCGTCTGGCGCGGGGAGAGCACGGTCGCACCCGTCTCGGACTGCCACCACGTGTCCACCATCGGCACGCCGCCCGGCACGTCGCCGCCCGAGTCCCGCCCGATGTTCTCGCGCAGCCACCGCCACGCCTCCGGGTTCACGGCCTCGCCCACGGTCCCGAGGACGCGGATGGACGAGAAGTCGTACTCGGCAGGCACGCCGTCCGGGAACCAGCCCATGAGCGAGCGGACCAGCGTGGGCGCCGTGTAGTAGCTCGTGACGCCATAGCGCTGGATGATCTCGAAGTGCCGGCCCGGGTGCGGGGTGTTGGGCGTGCCCTCGAAGATCACCTGGGTGACGCCGTTGGAGAGCGGGCCGTAGATCTCGTACGTGTGCGCGGTGACCCAGGCGAGGTCGGCCGTGCACCAGTGCACGTCGGCGTCGCGCAGCGCAGGGTCCGGGTTGGCGAACAGGTACTCGTGGCTCCACGACGCCTGCGTGAGGTAGCCGCCGGTGGTGTGGACGAGGCCCTTCGGCTTCCCCGTGGTCCCGGAGGTGTACATGATGAACAGCGGGGTCTCGGCGTCGAACGCCTCCGCCTCGTGCGTCTCCGGCTGGGCGTCGACGAGCTCGTGCCACCACACGTCGCGTCCCGGCGTCCACGCGATCTCGGAGCCGGTCCGGCGGATCACGAGGACGTGCTCGACGGCGTTGTCCCCGGCTTCCGCGCCGCCGCGCACCGCGGCGTCGGCGTTGTCCTTGACCGGTACGGCCTTCCCGCGGCGGTACTGGCCGTCCGTGGTGACCAGGAGCTTCGCGCCCGTGTCCTCGACGCGGAAGCGGAGTGCCTCGGCGGAGAAGCCGCCGAACACGAGCGAGTGCACGGCCCCGATGCGGGCGCAGGCGAGCGTGACGACCACGGTCTCGACGAGCACGGGCAGGTAGATGACCACGCGGTCGCCCTTGCCGATGCCCAGCGCGAGCAGAGCGTTCGCGGCCTGGGAGACCCGGCGCTGCAGGTCCGCGTAGGTCACGGTGACCCGGTCGCCCGGTTCGCCCTCGAAGTGCAGTGCGACCTTGTGACCGCGCCCCGCGGCCACGTGCCGGTCGGCGCAGTTCACGGCCGCATTCAGCTGGCCGCCCTCGAACCACCGGATCACCGGGGGCTCGTTCGCCTCGACATCCGCGGGGATCCAGGTGTGGGCCCGCTCCCAGGGCTGCGCCCACTCGAGGCGCCGCGCGGCGTCCTCCCAGAAGGCGAGGCGCTCTGGGCCCGTCTGGGCAGAACCCGTCCGGCCTGAACCCGTCTGGCCCGAACCGCTCAGCCCGGCGTCAACGGCTGATGTCTCGTCAATGCTCACGCCCACCGGCGCACCGCCCATCTCTCGGCGACGCCCAGCAGGGCGTCGGTGATCTTGCCGATGACCGCCAGCAGCACGATGGCCAGGAGCAGCCTGTCGGTCCGTCCGTTGTTCTGCGAGTCCGTCAGGAGGAAGCCCAGGCCCATCGAGGACGCGATGAGCTCCGCCGCGACGAGGAACAGCCACGCCTGCGCGAGCGCGAGCCGCAGGCCCGAGAAGATCGCGGGCACGACGGCGGGCAGCTGGATCGTGGTCAGCAGCTGCAGGCCGGTGAGCCCGAACGCCCGCCCGGCCTCGACCAGCTTCCGGTCCACGTGCCGCAGCGCGAGGTACACCGTGGTGAACACGGGGAAGAACGCGCCGATCACGATCAGCGTGACCTTCGAGTTCTCCCCGATCTTGAGCCACAGGATCAGCAGCGGCACCCACGCGAGCGACGGCACCGCGCGCAGCGCCCCGATCGTCGGCGAGAGGAGCCGGTCCGCCCACTGCGACAGCCCCACGAGCGAGCCGAACGCGAGCCCCAGCGCTCCGCCGATCACGAACCCGAGCAGGACGCGCTGCGTCGAGATGCCCACGTGCTGCCACAGCTCCCCGCGGCCCGCGAGCTCCGCCCCGGCAGCGAGCACCGCGCCCGGCGCCGGCAGCTGGACCGCGCTGAACAGCCCCGCCGAGGTGGACCATTGCCACAGCGCGAGCAGGACCAGGGGCACGACGGCGCCGATCGCCGCGCGCTTGAGCCCGCCGGCCGCGTCGCCCTGGGAACCCCGGCGCAGGGTGCCGCGCACGACGGCGGGCGCCTCCGCGGCGTCGTGCGTCGCCTCAGCCTCGGGCCGGGTCCCGGAGGAGGCGGTGCTCACTTGGCTGCCTTGGACGCGAAGCTCGGCTCGAGGAGCGAGGCGAGGGCCGTGTCGATCTTGTCCTGCCCGGAGACATCGCCGGAGGCGACGAAGATCGGGCCGACCTTCTTCAGGACCGCGAGCTGCGTCTCGCCCGGGACCGGGTTGATGGCCAGCCGAGTGCGCTCCTTGATGACCTTCCCGGCGACCGCATCGGAGATGTTGGCCGCCTTGGCGAGGATCGAGGTGGTCTCCTCGAGGTTCGCCGCAGCCCAGCCGCGGGCCTTCTCGTAGGTGTCCACGACAGTCTGCGCCTGCTCCGGCCGGTCCTTGAGGAAGGACTCGGTGGCGTTGAGGAAGCCGTAGGTGTTGAAGTCGATGTTGCGGTAGAGCAGCTTCGCGCCGTTCTGCTCGGCGGCCGCCATGATCGGGTCGAGGCCGCTCCACGCCTCGACGGAGCCGTTCTCGAGGGCCGTGCGGCCGTCCGCGTGCTGGAGGTTCTGGACCGTGACGTCGGCCTGCTTGAGCCCGTTGGCCTCGAGCGCCTGGAGGAGGAAGAAGTAGGGGTCCGTGCCCTTGGTCGCGGCGACCTGCTTGCCCCTGAGGTCCGCGACGGAGGCGATCTTCGAGTCCTTGCCGACCACCAGCGCGGCCCATTCGGGCTGGGAGTAGAGGCTGATCGCCTTGATCGGCGAGCCGTTCGCGCGGGCCAGGAGCGCCGCGGAGCCGGCAGTGGAGCCGACGTCGATCGCCCCGGCGCGCAGGGCCTCGTTGGCCTTGTTCGATCCGGCGGACTGGACCCAGTTCACGCCGACGCCCGAGGGCTTGAGGGCCTCCTCGAGCCAGCCCTTCTCCTTGATGACGATGGACAGCGGGTTGTAGGTGGCCCAGTCGATGTTCAGCGTCCCGGCCGCCTTCGCCGCGGGCGCCGAGCCGCCGGAGCCCTCGCCGGCGCACGCGCTCAGGCCCAGGGCGGCGGCGCCGAGGCCGAGGGCGAGGAAGGAGCGGCGGGACGCGGCGGTGCGGAACGCGGCGGTGCGGGACTGGTTCAGGGCAGGCATGGGGAACCTCTTCGTGCGGGTGCGGGGTGCGGGTGGACGTGCGGGGGAGGGTCAGTGGTGGTGCGTGTCCACGCCGAGCGTGGACAGGAGGGTGCCGCGGAGGCGGGCGAGTTCGGCGTCGGCGCGGTCGCGGGGGCGCTCGCCCGGGACGTCGAGGACGTGCTGGATCGTTGCGCCGGGCACGCCGTCCTCGGAGCCGAGCACCACGACGCGGTCGGCGAGCTGGAGCGCCTCGTCGACGTCGTGGGTCACGAGCAGGACCGTGGTGGGCTCGGCCTCGTGGACGCGCAGGAGGAGGTCCTGCATCTTCAGGCGGGTGAGCGCATCGAGGGCGCCGAACGGCTCGTCCAGGAGCAGCACGCCGGGGCGCCGGGCCAGGGCACGGGCCAGCGAGGCCCGCTGGGCCATGCCGCCGGAGATCTCGCCTGGGCGGTACGCCGCGCAGTGGGTCAGGCCCACGAGGGCCAGGAGGCGGTCGACGGCGGCGCGCCCCTCGCGCTTCTCGGTCCCCTTGGGCAGGCCCAGGGCCACGTTGTCGTGCACGCTCAGCCAGGGCAGGAGCCGGGGCTCCTGGAAGCCGACGGCGCACAGGGGCGAGATGCCGCTGCTCGGCTGGCCGCCCACGAGCAGTTCCCCAGCCGCGGGCGCGTCGAGCCCGGCGGCGATGCGCAGCAGCGTGGACTTTCCCGAGCCGCTCGGGCCCAGCAGGGCCACGATCTCACCCGGGGCGAGCGCGAGGTCGACGTCGCGCAGGACGTGGGTCACGCCGTCGTGCGCGCCCGTCCCGGTGCCACGGCCGCGGCGGGCGGCGAAGGACTGGGCGACGCCGCGGAACTCCAGCGAGGCGGCGCGGGGCGCGGCGAGGGCGGAACCGCGGTGGGGCGCCTCGGAAGTCGGCTGGGCCAGGGCAGAAGGCATGTGCATCTCCATCGGTTCTGGCGGTAGCACCTGTGGCCCCTGCGGGGGCCATGGTTGCTGCGGCGTCACGGAGCCAGATCTCTCAGCCGCTCGGGATGGTCACTTCACATTTCACGTAAAGAAGGCCCGCCGTGCAAAACCAGACGTCGGGGCGCGCGTAACAAATGACAATGTGTCCGCGTGTTTCCACCGCCCGCGGATACGTTGGACGACCGGTGGATCCCTTCCGTACTGTGAAGGACAGGATCAAGAGTCCCGGCGCGAAGCTCTGGCTGGCCGGGCGGCAACCCTCTCCCGTAGTGGGGTGCCCCAGATGAAGATCCGGCCGCGGTGGCCATCCGCGGCAAGTACGGCGCCTGCGAACCGTGGGCGTCCGGCCGACTAGCTGGAGGAGCCCATGACAGCGACACCCCTCGACCTCGTGACGGGCGCGGACCTGCGCCGCGCCATGGGGCACTGGGCCACGGGCATCGCCGTCATCACCACCTCGGACGGCGGCGCGATCGCAGGCCTCGTGAGCAACTCGTTCACGTCGATCAGCCTCGACCCGCCGCTCGTCTCGTGGGCGGTGGACAAGAAGTCGAGCTCATTCGAGATCTGGAACCGCACCGACAACTACGCCGTGCACATCCTGTCCGAGTCCCACCGGGACCTCGTGGCGCGGTTCGCGGCGAAGGGGACGGACAAGTTCGCGGGACTGGCCTGGGGGCCCGGGACGCTGGGCTCGCCGATTGTGGCCGACGACGTCCCGCACCTCGAGTGTCGCCTCTGGCAGCGGGTGGACGCGGGGGACCACGTCATCCTGATCGGCGAGGTGGTCAGCGTCTCGGATCCGGAGGAGTTCGTCCCCCTGACCAACCACGTGTACTGGGCAAAGTAGACCGACGGCGCATCAGCGCCAGGCAGCCGGGGCCCCGGCTCCCCCAAGCGGAGGGGGCCCCGGCCAGCCAACCCGCCGGTACGCTGGGTGGGTGACCACCGGTCTCAACGACACGCTCATCGGCCCGTTGCGGCGCCGCCTCCTGACGACCTTCTCAGGCCAGTCCGAGGGGAACCTGGCGTGGGAGGAAGCCCTCGAGGAGGGCGACGACGCGGGGTACTTCGCGCCTGGCTCCGCGGTCTGGGCCGTCCACGGGGGCATGACGCCCATCGCCGCCGGCATCCGCGCCCTTCTCACGCAGGCCCTGCACCCGGGTGTGCTCGCCGGCGTCGTGGAGCACTCGAACTACCGCGCCGACCCCCTTGCACGGCTCGCCGGCACGATCCGCTGGATCTTCACCGTCACCTACGGGGACACCGCGGCCGCCCGCCGTGCGTGCGCGTGGGTGCGGAAGCGGCACGTGCCCGTGGAGGGGGAGTTCGTCACGGGCCACGGCACGCACGAGCACTACTCCGCCAATGACCCCACACTGGCCGAGTGGGTCCACCTCGCCTTCACGGATGCGTTCCTGCGGGCGTACGAATTGCTTGCCGGGCCGGTTCCCGGGGGTGCGGACCGCTACGTGGGGGAGTGGGCCGCGGCCGGGGAGCTCATGGGGGTGGCCGACCCGCCGCGCACCGCGTCCGCCCTCGTCGAGCGGATGGAGGCGTACGACGCCGCAGGGCAGCTTGCCGGCGGACCGCGCCTGGCCGATGTGGTCTCGTTCCTGCGCCGGCCGCCGCTCGACCCGCTGCTGCGCCCGGGCTACGCCGTGCTGTTCAACGCGGTGGTGTCGGGGATGCCCCAGCGGCACCTGGACCTGCTGGGGCTCGAGCGGCCCCGCCTCGGGCCGGTGCCGCTCCCGGTGACGGGCGCCGCGAAGGCGACCCTCGCCGTCGTGGGTCGGGCCCTCGACCCGATGTCGCCGAGTGAGGCGGCCGCGCGACGTCGTCTGGCGCGCCTCGGCGTCCTCCCCGGTCCATCGACTGCTCCGTAAGTGTCGTTCTGGGGCCTCAAAACGACACTTGCGGAGCAGTCGATGAGGGGGTGTGGATAACTTCTGCCGCCTTGTCCCGATTCTGCTCTCATGAGGGCATGAAGACCCCGCGGCGTCTCCCCCAGCAGCTCTCCGGACGGCCCTTCACGGTGGCCGAGGCCGCCCATGCCGGGGTCAGCAAGCGCAGGCTGCGCCACCGGAGCCTCAGGCTCATGGGGCGCGGGATTAGGGGGCAGAGCACGACGGCGGCGCTCGCCTTGGGCGCGCGGGTGCGCCCGTTCGTCGAGGTCAACGAGCAGTGCGCGGCCTCCCACACGACGGCCGCAGAGCTCCATGGCCTCCCAACCCGGAAGCGGGGGCTGGGTGAGGACGAGGTCTTCCACGTGATCCGGCCCGAGGGGGCAGCGCACCTGAAGCGGCCGCACGTCGTCGTGCACCGGGCCAAGCTCCTGCCCGGCGAGATCACGCGCCTCGGAGGTGTTCCGGTCACGACCCCCGCCCGGACCTGGCTCGACCTGGCTGAACGGATCACGCTGGACGAGCTGGTCGCCGTCGGTGACGCCTGCGTCCGGATCCCGTATCCCGAGCTGGAGGGCCGCGAGGAGCCGCACTGCACACTGGAAGCCCTGCGGGACATCGTCGCGCGGCACCGCGGCAAACGCGGGATCCGCAAGGCGCGGCTGGCCCTCGGGCTGATCCGGGTCGGCTCGGATTCGCCGCAGGAGACGGCGCTGCGGCTCGCCCTGCTGCGCGCGGGCCTTCCGGAACCGGTGCTCAACGCCCGGATTGTGGGAAGCCATGGGCAGCGCGGCCCGAAGCCGGATATCGGCTACCCCGAGTACGGCGTCGGAGTCGAGTACGAGGGCGAGCACCACGGGACGGAGCCGCAGATCGTGCGGGACATCGCCCGTTCCGAGAGCTATGACGATGTCGGCTGGGCCGAGGTGAGGATCTCCAAGCGCCACATGGCCAACGACGCCAAGGCGGCCGTCGCGAAGGTCCGGACGGCCCTCTTCCTCAGGGGCTGGCGCCCCGGCAAGGCCTCCGCCGGCGCCTCCACCCCTTCATCGACTGCTCCGTAAGTGTCGTTCTGGGGCCTCAAACCGACACTTACGGAGCAGTCGATGAAGGGGGTCGATGAGAGGGGGGAGAAAATGGGCGCATGTGGATCGCGTGGATCGAGCTCGACCTGCTCCTCGGCGACGTGCACACCCTCAAGGAGAAGCGCTCGGTGGTCCGGCCCATCGTCGCCGAGGTGCGACGCCGCTTCGACGTGTCCGTCGCGGAGGTGGGCGAACACGACCTGTACCGGCGCGCCCGCATCGGCGCGGGGATCGTCTCGGGGGACCGGGCCCACGCGCTCGAGGTGCTCGACGGCGTCGAACGCCTCGTCGCGGGCCGGCCCGAGGTCGATCTCCTCAGCGCCCGCCGCCGCGACCTGCACAGCGAGGATTGAGCGCCGCAGTCAGCAGTCAGCGCACGAACATCAGCAGCGCCACGTGCAGCGCGCTGAGCGCCACGCCGGCAATCGCCATCCCAGAGATCCGGGCGGCACGCGCCTTCGACCGCGCGAACGAGCCCCAGCCGGCAAGCGCCGCGAACACGAGCGGTCCCGACGCGAGGAAGGCTCCCCATCCGCCCGGGATGAATCCGACGGTGAAGGTTGTCAGCCCCGCCGCGAAGCAGAGGACCCCGAGGAACGTCGCCAACCGCGAAGCAGGCTTGGGCGGGCGCGGCTGCCGCGGCTCGCTGCGGCGGGATCCCGCGGACGACGGCGACGCCTCACCCCTGCGCGCAAGCTCGCCGTGGCGCTGGCCGTCGGGGACCAGGCCGTCGAGCCCGCGCGATCCCCGGGCGGACGTGCTCCCGGGCGGGACGCCGTCGGGCCAGTAGGCGCTCGGGTCCCGGTACGGATTCCGCCGAGGGGCGTTGCCGGGGGTGCTCACCGTTCGATTATCCCCGCCGATCCGCCCGCGCGCCTCGGGGTTCACCCTGAGCGCACCCTGACGCGCGGGCCGCCTGCAGGAACCCTTCAGGAAAGTGGGGAGAATCGCCCTATGGCGTCTGACGTGGCAAGCGGACCAGTGCGGCACGCGCCGAGGCGCAGGATCGGCGCGGCCCCGCACCTGGCGCTGGCCCTGGCAGCCCTCGTGCTCATGGTCGTCTTCTTCTACGCCGTCCGCACACTGACGCTGTTCGTCTCGCCCATGCTGTTCCTCGCTGCCGTGTTCCTCGAGGCGGTCTTCATCGGGGTCTTCGTCTGGGCTGTGGTGCGTGCCCTCGCGCGGCCGTCGGAGATGCTGCGCTCGCTCGCCGCGGCCGCCTGGGAGGGCCTCGCCGCGAACGAATACGTGGTCAGGGCCCGGGCCACGAATGCCCCGGGGGCGGTGTGGCTGCGGAACCGGTTCCGCCGCGACAGGGCGTCGGGGCTGTGGCTCACGGGCGTCGTCGTGGTGGCGGCCGTTCCGTTCGTGAACTTCCTCGGCGTGGCCTACACCGTGGTCAGCGGCGGCGTCCTGACGCGCATCGACGAGCGCATCGCGAATCTCATGCCCAAGGTCCGCACGCCGGGGGAGACGGCCTTCTTCATCGCCGCGACCATGCTCGCGAACTGGCAGACCGTGGTCCTGATGACGGCCGCCGCGGCGCTCGTGCTGTGGCAGGCCCGACGCCGCTTCCTCGCCACCGCGGTGGTCGGCGCCGTCGTGGCGCAGGAGCTCCTGACGGATCTGGTCCAGCAGATCCTCCACCGGCAGCGCCCGGACGAGTCCCTGGCCCTGCTCGTGGTGACGACTCCGGGGTTCCCGAGCGGCCACACCGTGCGGGCAGTGGTCGTCTATGGGCTCCTCGCGTACCTGCTGGTGCGGGCGTACCGTTCAGCGGCGTCCCGGGTGCTGGTCGTCGCCGCCTACCTGGCGGTGGTCCTGCTGGTCGGGATGAGCCGCGTGTACCTCGGCGTGCACCACGTGAGCGACGTCTGGGGCGGGATGCTGTTCGGGGCGGCCCTCCTGGCCGCGGCCGTCGGCTTCCTCGAGATCGCGAGCCGCTTCCCGTTGATCGGCCGGCAGCAGCGGGCCGTCAGCGTGAGGCGCGTGGTCGCGGTCGTGCCCGTCGTGGGGGTGGCCTTCGCACTCACGACGGCGCCGCTGCTGCTCCACCCGCAGGAGCACCCCGCGCAGCAGCCCACCACGGCGCTGCCGGCGCTGGACGCGGCGTCGTTCGCGCGGCTCCCGCTCTACAGCGAGACGCTCACCGGCGATCGGATGGAGCCGGCGAACTTCATCTACGTCGGCTCCGAGGACCAGCTCCTCGCGGCGTTCGGGGCGGCCGGGTGGGACCGTGCGGAGCCGTCGACGTTCGCCAACACGCTGCGCGCCTTCGCCGTGGGGATCCAGGGCGGCCAGTACGCCACGGCCCCGGTCACGCCGTCGTTCATGGCGGGGCGCCCCGAGTCCCTCGCGTTCCAGAAGGCGACCGCGGAGAACTCGCTGCGCCAGCGCCACCACACCCGCATCTGGCGCACCGACTACACGGCGCCCGACGGCCGCCCCGTCTGGGAGGGCACGGCCAGCTTCGACGACGGGATCGAGTTCGCCGGAACGGCGAAGGTGCCCACCCACCACATCGACCCCAACATCGACGCCGAGCGTGCCTACATCATCGGCTCCCTCCGATACCCGGAGCAGCTCGTCGCGCTCACACACCCCCAGATGGGTCACAACGGCAGCGGGGACGAGTTCTTCACCGACGGGAGGGCCCAGCTGATCGTGCTGCGCTGAGGTCAGCCCCCGGCCTTCCTCACGAGCTCCGCGATCCGGGCCCAGTCGTCCTCGCCCGGCTCGGTCAGGGCGAACGACGTCACCCACATGGCGCCGTCGTCCAGGGCCGCGGTCTCCTCGAATCCGAGCGTCGCGTACCGGCTCCCGAACTTCCTCCGGTCCTTGAAGAAGAGCACCACCTTGCCGTCGCGGGCGTAGGAGGGCATGCCGTACCAGAGCTTCGGCGCGAGCTGGGGCGCGGCCTCGGCGACCAGCGCGTGCAGCCGCCGGGCGATCGAACGGTCCGGCTCCTCGAACGACTCGATCTTGGCGGCCGTGTCGGCAAGGTCGCCGGCCGCCTTGTCCGCCGCGCTCTGGCGGCCGCGGGCCTTCTTCACCTCGGCGGCGTGCTCCTTCATCGCCGCGCGCTCCTCGGCGCTGAACGCGGACGACGGCGCGCCGGTCGCCTCGGCCGCAGCGCCCGCCTTGGCTGCCGGGCTCACTTGTGCTCCTGGATGCGGATGAGGTTGCCCGCGGGGTCCCGGAAGGCGCAGTCGCGGAGGCCGTAGGGCTGCGCGGTGGGCTCCTGCACGACCTCGGCGTCGGTGGCCTGGACCTTCTCGAACACCTCGTCGAGGTCCGGGGTGGCCAGCAGGATCCAGCCGTAGGTCCCCTTGGCCATCATCTCGGAGATGGTCCGGCGCTCGTCTTCGGTGATCCCCGGGTCGGTGGCCGGCGGGGCCAGGAGGATCGAGGTGCTGGGCTGGCCCACGGGTCCCACGGTGATCCACCGCATCGTGCCCCGGCCGACGTCCTGGCGGACCTCGAACCCTAGGACATCGCGGTAGAAGGCGAGGGACGCCTCCGGGTCGGTGTGCGGGAGGGCGCTTGCATGAATGGTGAGTTCCATGGCCACCACGCTACGAGCGTGCGGCGGGCTGCGCTTCTCGATTCCTGACCGGTCGCGTGACCTGCTTGGCGATGCACGGCAGCATCCCGGCCGTCACGTCCGCCCCCTGCTCCCGGTAGACGCTCGGGGGCACCCCGACCAGCTCCGAGAACCGCGTGCTGAACGTGCCGAGGGAGGAGAACCCGACGGCGAAGCACACCTCGGTGACGCTCGCATCCCCGATCCGCAGCAGGGACATTGCCCGCTCGATCCGCCGCGTCATCAGGTACTGGTACACCGACTCCCCGTAGGCCTGCCGGAACTGCCGGCTCAGGTGCCCCGCGGACAGGTGGACGCCCCGGGCCAGCTCCTCGACGTTGAGCGGCTGCGCGTACTCGCGGTCGATCCGGTCGCGCACGCGCCGCAGGAGCGCGAGGTCGCGCAGGCGCGGAGCCGCGGAGGGGGAGGAAGCGGTCACGAGCCGATCGTCCCAAGCCCGCCATGCGACTGTCGAGACCCGGTTCCATGACGACCTTGTCACGCCGTGTGACATGGACCATAGTTGGCCGAGTCACCGCACTCCCGGAGGTCTCCATGACGAACCGCCCTTTCCGCCCCCGCGCCCGCGGCGCCCGCCGCGCGAGAGCCGCAGCAGCCGCCGTCGTGCTCGCCGCGGGCCTCCTCTCCCAGGGGGCGACGGCGGCGCTCGCCGGCCCGGCGCCGTCGCCCGCCAGCCCGGCGACGGGCGCCGCGCACTCGTTCCGCACCGCGGCGGGCACGGAGAACTACTACTTCGTCATGACGGACCGATTCGCGAACGGCACGGCCGCGAACGACCAGGGCGGTCTCGGCGCGTACCCGATGGTCTCCGGGTTCGACCCGGCGAACAAGGGCTTCTACCACGGCGGCGACCTCGCGGGCCTCACCGGCAAGCTCGACTACATCCAGGGCCTGGGCACGACGGCGATCTGGCTCACCCCGAGCTTCAAGAACAGGGCCGTCCAGCCGCAGGACAAGAGCGCCGGCTACCACGGCTATTGGATCACCGACTTCACCCAGATCGATCCGCACCTCGGCACCAACGCCGAGCTCGGGGACCTCATCACGAAGGCACACGAGCGGGGGATGAAGGTCTACTTCGACATCATCACCAACCACACCGCGGACGTCATCAAGTACACCGAGGGCGACCGGAAGGGCTACATCAGCAAGACCGCGGCCCCGTACAGGGACGCCGCGGGCAACGTGTTCGACGACGCCGCGGTCGCCGACCAGCCCAGCTTCCCGGTGATGGACCCGGCGACGTCGTTCCCGTACCACCCGTACGTCTCGCCCGGCGAGGAGAACCTGAAGGTGCCTGCCTGGCTCAACGACGTGAGCCTGTACCACAACCGCGGCGACTCGACGTTCGCGGGCGAGAGCGCCAACTACGGCGACTTCTCGGGCCTCGACGACCTCTTCACCGAGAACCCGACGGTCCTCAACGGGTTCATCGACGTGTACCGGAAGTGGATCGGGGACTTCGGGATCGACGGCTTCCGCATCGACACGATGAAGCACGTCAACGACGAGTTCTGGCAGAAGTTCTCGCCCGCGATCCTCGACTACGCCCACTCGGTGGGCAAGAAGGACTTCTTCATGTTCGGCGAGGTCTACGACACCTCGCGCGACTTCACCTCGAAGTTCACCACGTCCGACGGCGTGCAGGCCGTCCTCGACTTCCCGTTCCAGCAGGCCGCCCGCTCCTACGCGTCGGCGTCATCGCCCGCCACCACCCTGCAGAAGCTCTTCCAGGGCGACGACTGGTACACGACCGCGACCTCGAACGTGTACCAGCTGCCCACCTTCCTCGGGAACCACGACATGGGCCGTATCGGCTCGTTCATCGCCCAGGACAACCCGAACGCCCCCGACGCCGAGAAGGTCGCCCGCGACCGGCTCGCCACAGAGCTCATGTACTTCTCGCGCGGCAACCCGATCGTCTACTACGGCGACGAGCAGGGCTTCACCGGCGCCGGCGGGGACCAGCTCGCCCGGCAGGACATGTTCGCCTCGAAGACCCCCGAGTACCTCGCCGACACGCTCCTGGGCACGACGGCGACGCACGCCTCGGACAACTACGTCACCACCCACCCGCTCTACACCTCGATCGCCGACCTCGCGAAGGTGGTCAAGGACAACCCGGCGCTGCGCACAGGCGCGCACCAGGACCGGTACGCCGACGCGACGGCTGGGGTGTACGCGTTCTCCCGGATCGACGCGACCGCGCAGCGCGAGTACGTCGTGGCGCTGAACAACACCGCGGCCCCCCGGACCGCGGCCGTGCCGACGTACCTCGCGCAGCGGCCGTTCGCGAAGGTCTTCGGCGACGGTGCCGCGGACCGGCTCAAGACGGCGGCGGACAAGACCCTCACTGTGACCGTGCCGGCATTCTCCACGGTGGTGTACGAATCGGCGGGACGCATCCCGGACTCGGCGGCCGCACCGGTTCCCGTGCTCGGGACCCCGAAGGCGGCCGGCGGCGACAACACGCGCGTCAACGTCACTGCGGACCTGCCGCGTGACTCGTTCTACGAGGTCACGTTCCAGGCACGCACGCCGGGAGGCCAGTGGGAGAACATCGGCACTGATGACACGTACCCCTACCAGGTCTTCCACGCCACGAAGGGCATGACGCCGGGAACCCCGCTCGAGTACCGGGCCCTCACCCTGGACAACGCCGGCCACACCGCCACCTCGGCGGCGACCGTCTCCGCCGTCGTGCCTACCCCGGTGGACCCGGACGCGCCCAAGGGGCCGGCGCCGCAGCCGCTCTCGGTCACGGTGGCCGGCGACTACCAGCACCTCGCCGGCTGTGCGGGCGACTGGGACCCCGCATGCGAGGCGACCATGGCGCAGTACGACCCGGTCGCCTCCGAGTGGCGGCTCACGCTCGACCTCCCGGCCGGCACCTACCAGGTCAAGGCCGCGCTCAACGGATCGTGGACCCAGAACTACGGCGACGGCGGGGCGCCGAACGGGGCGAACATCTCGGTCAGCCACCCGGGCGGGAAGCTGACGTTCACCTACCGGCACGACACCCACCTGACCACGGTGGCCGAGCACGCGGCGCAGCCGTCAGCGGTCGCGGTGCCGGGGACGCTGAACACCGCGATGGGCTGCGCGGCAGACTGGGATCCGGCGTGCCCCCAGGCGCAGCTCGCGTTCGACGGCGCGCAGGGGGTCTGGCGCGGCACGTACACGCTGCCGGCCGGCAGCTACTCCTACAAGGCCGCGCTCAACCGCTCCTGGGACGTGAACTACGGGGTCGGCGGGGCGGTCAACGGCCCCAACATCGGCCTCGACCACCCGGGCGGGACGGTGACGTTCAGCTACAACGACTCGACCCACCTCGTCACCGCGGGATGGCCCGTGACGCAGCCGGCCTCGGTCAACCTCCCCGGGACGTACCAGCATCTGGCCGGGTGTGCGGGGGACTGGGACCCGGCCTGCCCGGCGACCTCTGCCGCGTGGGACCCGCGCTCGCAGGGGTGGATCCTACGGCTCGCCTCGGTGCCGGCCGGCTCGTACTCGTTCAAGGCGGCCCTCAACGGGTCCTGGGACCTCAACTACGGTGTGGGCGGGGCGCTGAACGGGCCGAACATCGGGTTCGACCATCCCGGCGGCGCGATCGCGTTCCGGTACGACCCCGCCACGCATCTGGTGACGGTGGTCTCGGGCTGACCTCGTCTGGTTGAGGGGTCATGTCCCTACGCGCAGGAGCCAGGGACAGGACCCCTCAACGCAGGGACGTGACCCCCCCAACACAGGGACATGACCCCCCCCACACAGGGACATGACCCCTTGATGCCCGGGCGGACATCGGACCTCGGTCCCTGTCCGCCCCGGCCGGCCCGCGGCACAATGGCGCCATGCGCGCATGGTGGGTGGACGTCCCGGGGCCCGCGGGCGGTGCCACCGGGGACGGTGAGGGCGGCCCGCTCGTCGTCGGCGAGCGGGCCGACCCCGTCCCCGGGCCCGGCGAGATCCTGGTCAGGGTGGCGGTGTGCGGGGTGTGCAGGACCGACCTGCACCTCGCCGAGGGTGACCTCGCGCCGAGGCGGCAGGGCGTCGTCCCGGGCCACGAAGTGGTCGGGACGGTGGAGGCCGCCGGGGCGGGAGCGTTGCGCTTCGAGCTCGGCGAACGGGTCGGGATCGCCTGGCTCCGCGGGACCTGCGGGACCTGCCGCTTCTGCCGCGCCGGGCGCGAGAACCTCTGCGAAGCACCCCGGTTCACGGGGTGGGACGACGACGGCGGGTACGCGGAGCTCGCCGTCGTGCGCGAGGACTACGCGTACAGGGTCCCTGAGGCGTTCGGAGACCGTGAGGCCGCGCCGCTGCTGTGCGCGGGGATCATCGGATACCGGGCGCTGAAGCGGGCCGACGTCCCCAACGGCGGGCGCCTCGGCATCTACGGCTTCGGCGGCAGTGCGCACATCACCGCCCAGCTGGCGCTCCACCTCGGCGCGACGGTCTACGTCATGACGCGCGCCCCCGAGGCGCGCGAGCTCGCACTCGAGCTCGGCGCCGCCTGGGCCGGGGCCGCGGACGAGGAGCCCCCAGAGAAGCTCGACTCCGCGATCCTCTTCGCACCGGTCGGCACGCTCGTCCCGCCGGCGCTCGCCGCCCTCGACCGGGGCGGGACCCTCGCGGTCGCCGGCATCCACCTCAGCGACATCCCATCGCTGAACTACCAGGAGCACCTCTTCCAGGAGCGGCAGCTGTGCAGCGTCACCGCCAACACGCGCGCCGACGGCGAGGAGTTCCTCCGCCTCGCCGCCGAGATCCCCGTGCGCACGACGACGGTGCCGTACCCCTTCGACGCCGCTCACCGCGCGCTCGCCGACCTCGCGGGAGACCGGATCACGGGGGCCGCCGTGCTCGAGGTGCGTCCCCGGCCCCTCGGACAAACGACTGCTCCGTAAGTGTCCTTCTGAGGCGTCAGAACGACACTTACGGAGCAGTCGATGAGTGGGGCTGGGGGCCGGGGGCCGGGCCCGGGGGCAGAGGCTCCGGGGTCAGGCGAAGTGCTTCGGCAGCGTCCCCTCGTGTGCCTCGCGGAGGTCCGCGAGGGGGAGCTCGAACTGGCCCTGGACGTCGATCGAGGTCGCGAGGACGTCGACCACGCCGAGGCGCTGCACCGGGTAGTTCCGGGCGGTCGCCATGTCGTTGAAGCGGACCTCCTCGGAGCGCGGCACCGACACGATCGCGCGGCCCTGCGACTCGGAGAAGAGCGCGGTGAAGACATCGATGCCGTCGCGCTCGCACAGCTCGTCGAGGGATACCCGCGCGCCCACGCCGAAGCGCAGCGCCATCTCGGTCAGCCCGGCGGCGAGGCCGCCCTCGGAGAGGTCGTGCGCGGCGTCGATCATGCCGTCGCGGGAGGCGTTGATGAGGATCGCGCCCAGCGTCTTCTCCGCCTCGAGGTCCAGCTTCGGCGGGAGCCCGCCGAGGTGGCCGCGCAGGTTGGCGAACTCGGACCCGTCCAGCTCGTCCCGGGTGACGCCGAGCAGGTAGATCGCCTGCCCGTCCGCGTTCCGCTGCCAGCCCGACGGCGTGCGGCGGGCGACGTCGTCGAACCGGCCCAGGACGCCGACCACGGGGGTGGGGTGGATCGCCGTCGTGCCCGTCTGGTTGTAGAGCGAGACGTTTCCGCCCGTGACCGGGATGCCGAGCACCTGGCAGGCATCGGCGAGGCCGCGGACGGCCTCGGCGAACTGCCACATGACCTCCGGGTCCTCGGGAGAGCCGAAGTTGAGGCAGTCGGTGACGGCCATCGGCACGGCGCCGGAGGTGGCGACGTTGCGGTACGACTCCGCGAGGGCCAGCTGGGCGCCCGTGTACGGGTCGAGGTAGGCGTAGCGGCCGTTGGCATCGGTCGAGAGGCCCACGCCCATGCCGGTCTCCTCGTCGACGCGGATCACGCCGGCGTCGTCCGGGGAGGCGAGGGCCGTGTTGCCGCCCACGTAGTGGTCGTACTGCTTGGTGACCCACGACTTGTCGCACATGTTCGGGCTCGCCATGAGCTCGAGGACCGCGGCCTTGAGCTCCTCGCCCGTGGCCGGAACGGCCTTGCCGGCCTCGGACGCGCGGAACGTGTCGCCCTGGACGCCGTCGAGCCACTCGGGGCGGTGGTACGGGCGGTTGTACACGGGGCCCTCGTGGGCCACGGTGCGGGGGTCGACGTCGACGATCGTCTCGCCGTCCCACGTGATGATGAGGCGGCCGGTGTCGGTGACTTCGCCGAGCCACGAGAACTCGACGTTCCACTTCTCCATGACCTTCTCGAACGCTTCGACGTTCTCGGGAGTCACGACCGCCATCATCCGCTCCTGCGACTCGGACATGAGGATCTCGCCCGGGGTCAGGCTGGGGTCGCGGAGCAGCACGTTCGTGAGCTCGACCTCCATGCCGCCCTCGCCGTTGGACGCGAGCTCGGACGTGGCGCACGAGATGCCGGCAGCGCCGAGGTCCTGGATGCCCTCGACGAGGGAGTGCTTGAACAGCTCGAGGCAGCACTCGATGAGCACCTTCTCCGCGAATGGGTCGCCGACCTGGACGGCCGGGCGCTTGGACGGCTTGGAGTCGTCGAAGGACTCCGAGGCGAGCACCGAGGCGCCGCCGATCCCGTCGCCGCCCGTGCGGGCGCCGAACAGGACCACCTTGTTGCCCACGCCGGAAGCGTTGGCGAGGCGCAGGTCCTCGTGGCGCAGCACGCCCACGGCGAGCGCGTTCACGAGCGGGTTGGCCTGGTAGACCGAGTCGAAGACGACTTCGCCGCCGATGTTCGGCAGTCCCAGGGAGTTGCCGTAGCCGCCGATGCCCGAGACGATGCCGTGCACGAGGCGGGCCGTGTCCGGGTGGTCGACCGCGCCGAAGCGCAGAGGGTCCATGACGGCCACGGGGCGGGCGCCCATCGAGATGATGTCGCGGACGATGCCGCCGATGCCGGTCGCCGCGCCCTGGTAGGGCTCGACGAAGGACGGGTGGTTGTGGGACTCGACCTTGAAGGTCACGGCCCAGCCGTCGCCGAGGTCGGTCACACCGGCGTTCTCGCCGATGCCCACCATCATGTCCTTCTTCATCTCGTCGGTGAGCTTCTCGCCGAACTGGCGCAGGTGCACCTTGGAGGACTTGTACGAGCAGTGCTCGCTCCACATGACCGAGTACATCGCGAGCTCGGCGGCGGTGGGGCGGCGGCCGAGGAGCTTGACGATCTCCTCGAACTCGTTCTCCTTCAGGCCCAGCTCGGCCCAGGGGAGGTCGGTGTCGGGGGTCTGCGCCGCGTGCTCGACCGTGTCGATGTTGAACTTGCGGGCGGTCGCTGTTTCTGTGTTCCCTGCGGTCACTTGGAGCCTCCGACGAGCGTGGTCAGGACGGACGTGAAGAAGCCGAGCCCGTCGGTCGAGTAGCCGCAGTCCTCGGGGGAGAGGGGGCCGAAGCCGGGCTCGACGGCGTGCTCCGGGTGGGGCATGAGCCCTACGACGTTGCCTGCCGCATTCGTGATGCCCGCGATGTTGCGGCGCGAGCCGTTCGGGTTCCAGCCCACGTAGCGGAAGGCGACGCGGCCCTCGCCCTCGAGCTCGTCGAGCGTCTTCTCGTCCGCGACGTACTGGCCGTCCTGGTTCTTCAGGACGACGGTGATCTCCTGGCCGACCTCGTAGTCGTTAGTCCACGCGGTCTGGTTGTTCTCGACGCGCAGCACCTGGTCGCGGCAGATGAACTTCAGGTGGTCGTTCTTGATCATCGAGCCCGGGAGCAGGTGGCTCTCGGTGAGGACCTGGAAGCCGTTGCAGATGCCCAGCACGGGGAGCTTGGCGTCGGAGTTGGCCGCGTCGATGATCTTGCCCATGAGCGGGGCGAAGCGGGCGATCGCGCCCGCCCGCAGGTAGTCGCCATAGGAGAACCCGCCGGGGAGCACGACGGCGTCCACGTCGCCGAGCGTCTCGTCTGCGTGCCACAGCGGGACGGGGGTCGCGCCCGCGAGGCGGACGGCGCGCGCGGCGTCGCGGTCGTCGAGCGTGCCGGGGAAGGTCACGACGCCGATCTTCGCGCCGGAGAGCGGGGCCGCCTCCGGCGTGCCCAGGTCTGCGATGAGGGGGGTCTCGCTCATGCTCAGGCCTCGGCGCCCGCGGTCTCGGCGCCGGCAGTCTGGGAGGAGGCCTCCACGTCGTCGTCGCTCGCGTCCTCTGCGAGCACCTCGACGTTCACCACGTCCTCGATGACCGGGTTCGAGAGCATCGTCGCGGCGGCGTTGCGTGCCTGCTCGAGGACCTCGTCCGTCACGGGGCCCTCTACCGTGAGCTCGAAGCGCTTGCCCTGGCGCACGCCGCTGAAGGCGGTGAAGCCGAGCCGCGGCAGCGCCCCCACGATCGCCTTACCCTGAGGGTCGAGAATCTCGGGTTTGGGCATGACATCGACAACGATCCGCGGCATCGAAAGGTGCTCCTGTGCTTGGGGGTGGTTGGGCAAGCACTCGGCTTGCACCCCGATTCTACCGGAGGCGCTTACCATAGCCGGCATGCGTCCCGGAACCCCCGATCCCGATCTGCGCTGCCCCTGCGGGAGCGGCGACACGTACGGCGCCTGCTGCGGCCGATTCCACAGCGGCCTTGCCCAGGGCGTCTCCGCGCCCACGGCGGAGGCCCTCATGCGCTCGCGCTACTCGGCCTACGCCCTCGGCGTCACCTCCTACCTGCTGGCCACCTGGCACCCGTCCACGCGCCCGGCCGCCCTCGAACTCGACACGTCGACGCGGTGGCGGCGCCTCGACGTCGTGCGCACGACGGCGGGCGGCCCCTTCGACACGGAGGGGACCGTGGACTTCGAGGCGCGCTTCGTAGACGAGGGCGGGCGCGGCGTGCTGCGCGAGCACTCGCGGTTCGTCCGCGAAGAGGGACGCTGGTACTACGTCGACGGCGACGTCGCCGGGGCCTGAGGGCTGCCATAGGGAACGAAAAAGTGCCCTATTGGGCCGGCTCTTTTCCTCGCGGACGGGAGTAGATTTCCGGGCAAACGAGAACGGCTCGAGGAGGATCAATGACGCTCCAGATCACCGAAGTCTCCGCCTGCACGGTCGACAACTGCTCGTTCAACCACGACCACGAATGCAGCGCCTACGCCATCACGGTGGGCGGCGGCGAGAACCACGCGAGCTGTGGGACGTTCATCGACACCTCCTCCCTGGGAGGCCTGCCCAAGGTACTGGCCCACGTGGGAGCCTGCCAGCGCGGGGAATGCGTCCACAACGACCACCTCATGTGCAACGCGCACGATGTGCGGGTCGGCCCCGGCAGCGACGCGGCGGACTGCCTGACCTACGAGCACCGCTAGGCCCGGACCGGCGGATCCGCCGGGTCCGCACAGGCCATCAGTCCTCAAGGAAAGTCAAGGAAGACAGGGAGGCGCAGGCAGCGAAGGACAGCGACTCCGGGATGCCGCGGCGGATGTAAGGCCTCGGTCGCCGTAGGCCCCGGACTGTCAGAGGCCAGCAAGCAGAGAATCCGCAAGGAAAGGACATCTGCACACCAGACACAGAACGCGAAAGAGACAGACGCCTGAGGGGCGCGCCGCAGTCGGCGCGCCCCTCTTTTCTGCGCCCCCCTTTTCTGCGCGCCGGTCGCCGCCCCTGGCATCTTGATCCGCGCCCCTGTCAAGCCCCTGTCATATCTGTGAAGTTGGTGGGATCCATCTTTCGGATAGGTCTAGTGTGAAGCACTCGCTTCGGGTAGCTTGTGGCCCAATCCGCCGTGGCGGAGGTCACACTCGCTCCTGAAAGGTCTCACTCGCGTGAACAGAGAAAACCTCGGCCGGGGGCGGCCCGGGCTGACGCGCCTCGCGGCGCTCGCCGTCGGGCTGCCCCTCATCCTGACCGCCGTCGCGGCGCCAGCCGGCGCAGCGCCCGACGTCACCCCGACCGCGCCGGCAGCCTCCCGGGCCGACGCCGGCGCCTCGTACGAGGACGGCCGGTACATCGTGGTCCTCGCCGAACAGGCCGTGGCTGCCTACGACGGCGGCACCCCCGGCTACGCGGCGACCGCTCCGAGCAAGGGCCGCAAGGTCGACTCCGGCAGCCCGAACGTGAGGGCCTACGACGCGCACCTGCGCAAGGCCCAGCGGGACGTCGCCGCCCGGAGCGGCGTGGCCGTGGGCCAGCAGTTCACGACGGCGCTCAACGGCTTCGTCGCCGACCTCACCGCTGCGCAGGCCCAGGCGCTCGCGAAGGACCCGCGGGTCGTGGCCGTCGCCAAGGACGTGCAGGCGGCCCCGGACTACACGAGCAATGACTTCATGAAGCTGACGGGCCCGCAGGGGGCATGGGCCACGCAGTTCGGCGGCAAGGAGGGCGCGGGGAAGGGGACGGTGGTCGGGGTCATCGACACGGGGTACTCCCCGGACAACCCCTTCCTGGCCGGGGAGCCGGTGACGGCCCTGGCGCCCGGGACGAAGCCCCAGGTCGGCGTCCCGTACCGGGATTCCGACGGCAGGATCGCGATGCTCAAGGGCGACGGCACGACCTTCACGGGAGAATGCCAGGCCGGCACGGACACGGGGGCGTCCTTCGACGGGACGGCCTGCAACTCCAAGGTCGTCTCGGCGCGCTACTTCGCGGACGGCTTCCTCGCGTCGGTGCCCGCCCCGCACCGCGCGCCCCAGGAGGTCATCTCCCCCGTGGACATCGGCTCCCACGGCACCCACACGGCGTCGACCGCGGCCGGGAACGCCGACGTCCGCATGAGCATCGCGGGCACCGACTTCGGCGTGAGCTCCGGGGTGGCGCCGTCGGCGAAGGTCTCCGTCTACAAGGTCTGCTGGGAGGACGACGACCCGAACACCGGCGGCTGCTACAGCTCGGCCTCGGTGGCGGCGATCGAGGCTGCCATCCAGGACGGAGTGGACGTGCTCAACTACTCGATCTCGGGCAACACGGGCTCCACCACGGACCCCGTGGCGCTCGCGTTCCTCAACGCAGCCTCCGCGGGGATCTTCGTCTCGGCGTCGGCGGGCAACTCGGGGCCCGCGGCCTCGACCGTCAACCACTCCTCGCCGTGGCTCACCACGGTGGCCGCGAGCACCTTCCCCGGCGACCTGGTGGGCACCGTGAAGGTCTCGGACGGCTCGACCTACCGCGGCGCGACGGTCATGAGCGGCGAGGTGCTCGACAAGGCCCCGGTCCTGGCGGCCGAGGCCGCCGCGGCCGGGGCTGCGGACGCGAACCTGTGCTTCGCCGGCAGCCTCGACCCGGCCAAGGCCGCGGGCAAGGTGGTGGTGTGCGACCGCGGCGTCAACGCGCGCACCGACAAGAGCGCGGAGGTCAAGCGGGCGGGGGGCGTGGGGATGATCCTTGTCAACCTGAGCCCGAGCTCGGAGGATTCCGACCTGCACGCGGTGCCGACGATCCACGTCAACGCGCCCGAGGGCCCCGAGCTCAAGGCGAAGATCGCCGCCAACCCGGCCCTGACCGTCAGCCTCGTTAAGGGCGACCTCACGGGCAGGCCCGCCAGCCCGACCCCGCAGATCGCCGGGTTCTCCTCCCGGGGCCCCTCGCTCGCCTCCGGGGGCGACCTGCTCAAGCCGGACGTGTCCGCGCCCGGCGTGAATGTCCTGGCCGGCGTCTCGACCGTGGGGAACCACGGCGAGCAGTTCGGATTCATGTCCGGCACGTCCATGGCGGCCCCGCACATCGCCGGCGTCGGCGCGCTCGTGCTGGGCAGGAACCCGTCGTGGTCGCCGGCGATGGTCAAGTCCGCCATGATGACAACCGCGTACCCGCTCGTCAACGCCGACGGCACCGCCAACCGCAACCCCTTCGACGGGGGTGCCGGCCACGTCGACACGACCAAGGTCACCGATCCGGGCCTCGTGTACAACGCCGGATCGAAGGACTGGCTCGCGTTCCTCAACGGCCAGGGCTACCCGACGGGTGCGCCGCAGGCCGGCTCGCTCGCCGCGAAGGACGTGAACGTCCCCTCGATCGCACTGGGGTCCCTCGTGGGGGAGGTCCAGGTGAAGCGCGAGCTGACGGCACTGGTCCCCGGCCTGTACCGGCCGCAGGTCACACTGCCCGGCGTCGAGGTCCACGTCGAGCCACAGGCGCTCAACTTCTCGAAGGCGGGCCAGACCCGCGAGGTCACGATCACCGTCAAGAACGTCTCGGCCCCTCTCGGGAAGTTCACCACCGGAACCCTCTCGTGGGTGGGTCCCCGCACCGTCACCTCGCCGATCGCCGTGCGCCCGGTCGATGCGAAGGTCGAACCGGCCTACAGCTTCTCGTCGGCAACCGGCGACGGCTCCGGGACCTTCACGCTGACCTCGGGGAGCGACGCACCGATCACCGTGGGCGTCGAGGGCCTCGCCCCCGTCGCCCAGAAGTCCATCACCAAGGTGCCCGGCCCGGTGAGGGCCACGAATGACGCCGCGAACGGACTCGTCGCGGTGGGCGTGCCGGCGGGCCAGAAGGTCGCCCGGTTCGAGCTCAGCGCCGCCGACAGCCAGACCGACTGGGACCTGTACGTCCTCGGACCCAACGGCTCGGGCGGGCTCAGGCAGTACACGGCCGCGACCGGATCGGCAAGCGAGAGCCTCGAGATCGCGGACCCGCTGCAGGGCACGTACTACGTCATCGGGAACCTCTTCGCGAGCCCCGGCAACGGCTCCTCGGACGCAGTGCTCCGCGCTGCGACCTGGGCGGGCGATGCGGGCAACGCCGTCGTCGCGCCGAACCCGATCGTCGCCGCCAACGGCGCCCAGGCCACCGAGACCCTCTCGTGGACAGGGCTCGCACCGGGCGCCTACATGGGCCGCCTCGCGTTCGGCGACAACGGCGTCCGCAGCATGGTGAACGTCGCGGTCGGCTCCGGCACGGCGGCGGCCCCCGCAGCCTCCGCCCCCGGCGCCCCCGAGATGGCGCCCGTCGACGCCGTCCCCGGCCAATGACGCGGTAGCCCGCTTCCGCACCCGGCTGCCCCGCCGCCGTCGTCCGCTGGGGGACGACGGCGGCGGGGCAGCCTCGCGTCGGGGCCGGCGGCGTCCCTACTCCGGGGGGCCCTCGCCGAGATCCGGCAGGTCGCCCGGGTCGCGTCCCTTGGCGGTGTCGACGATCTCTCGGCGCTGCCGGTCCCGCTCCTCGACCACCACCGTGTGGGACGGCTGGAACAGCTCGGCGGCCACCCCGAGCATCGCGGCGCTGCCGCCCTTGGGCTTGCGCCGGCGGTAGTAGATCCAGCCGTGGCCCTCAATCCACAGCAGGACCCGATCGAGGACGACGACAACGACCGCGGCGATCAGCAGCCACCAGTACCAGCCCATGCCGCACCTCCTGCGTCTATTCTCGGCCCGATCAGGACGAGAGGGCGGCCTCCAGGGGGGCGAGCGCCGTCGTGAGCCGCTCCCGCAGCGCGGCCGCCTCGGCAGCGAAGCCGCGCTGCGCCTCGACGTACTCGGCCTTCCCTGCCGGCGTCTCGATGGCGATGGGCTCGAAGCCCCAGCCGGAGAGGTCGTAGGGCGAGGCCTGCATGTCCATGGTCCGCACCCGCCACGCGAGCTCGAAGCAGTCCATGAGCAGCTCGCCGGGGATCGCGGGCCCCAGCTTGTACGCCCACTTGTAGAGGTCCATGTTCGCGTGGAGGCAGCCGGGCTGCTCGAGGTCGCGCTGCGTGGCACGGGTCGGCTGGAGCTCGTTGAGGGGCGCCGCGTCGGGGGAGTAGAAGCGGAACGCGTCGAAGTGCGTGCAGCGGATGCGGTGCTCCTCGACCACGCGGTCGGTGCCGTCGGCGCCGAGCCGGAGCGGGAGGTACTCGTGCCGGATCCCGAACTTCACGCTCCGGTAGGCCATGGCCCACTCGTGCAGGCCGAAGCACCCGAACTGCGGCGGACGGGCCGCAGTGCCGCGCAGGATGATCCCGCAGAATCGGATCGTCTCCTCACGTTCCGCGGCGTAGGCGGGCAGGTCGAGCACGACGGCGGCAACGTCCTCCTCCACGCCCGCCGCCTCCCGCTCGGTGCGGGTGAGCGCGCGGTAGTGCTTCCACCCGAGCCGCTCGGCGGCGTCGTGCCCCACGAGAGCCGTTCCCGCGCCCGGGTGCCAACGGGCCAGCTGGCCGGGCTTGAGCGTGTAGTAGGTGAAGAGGAAGTCCTCGATGGGGTGCTTCCTCCCCGCGTTGCGCCGGGCCACGAAGGGCTCCGCGAAGCGCGCTACCCGCGCGGCGTGCGCGTGGGCGCGCGGCAGCCAGCGGTCCTCGGCGAGGAAGGAGAACGGGATGGCTCGGGAAGGCACCCGTCCATTATTCCCGATGCCAGGCGGCCGACGGGGGCCCAGGGCCGGGGCGCGAAAGGCCGTCTTGCTAGAATTCTCCTTGCCGAAGCACCTGTGAATTGGTGTCAGCTGCCTGCCGTCCCAGGGGGTGCCGAACCATGAGTGGGGGAAACCACAGAGCCATGACGACAAGCAGCTCTCCCTCCCGGCCCGCGGGCAGCCCCTTGGCGTCGAAACAGGCGCGATGGCCTGCGGCCACGGCGCAGAAGCGCAGGGCGTACGTCGCGATCTGCCAGGGGTTCGTTGGCTCGCTGATGATGTTCGTCGGGTCTATCGGCATCGGGTGGATTGCCAGCGGATCTCCGATGGTCCGCCAGCCAGTCGTCATTGCGCTGCGTGCCGAGCGCTGGGGGGTGACGCTTTCCACCATCCTGCTGACTGTAGGGGCCATGCTGCTGATGCGGTCATGGCTGAGGCTCGGGCAGCGGCTGGGGGATTGGGGCGATGGCACGCGGCGACAGGTGATGGCGGCCATCTGCGCCTGGTCCCTGCCGCTGCTTTTCGCGGTGCCGATCTATTCGCGTGATGTCTACGCCTACATCGGCCAGGGCCGCCTGCTCATGGAGGGAAGAGACCCCTACGCCGAGGGCATCTCCGTTCTGAACAACTGGTTCTCCCTCGGAGCCGATCCGGCGTGGGCGGAGGCCCGCACGCCGTATGGCCCGTACTTCCTCTGGCTGGAACACGCTGTGGTCGCGATCACCGGCGCCCAACCGGACATGTCTGTCCTGCTCTTCCGGTTGCTGGCCGTCGCCGGGGTGCTGCTGTGCGTGCTGTACCTGCCCAGGCTGGCGGAACTGCACGGGATCAACGGCGCCCGGGCCCTGTGGATCGCGGTGGCGAATCCGCTGTTCCTGATCAGCTTCATCGCGAGTGCACACAACGATGCCCTCATGGTCGGCCTCGCGGTTGCAGGGACATACATGGCCGCGACCCGTCGGTACGTGCGCGGAGTCCTGCTCGTGACGGCATCAATCGGCATCAAGCCGGCCACGGTGCTCCTTCTCCCGTTCATCGCCCTGATGTGGGCAGGAGCCGGGGCATCCTGGCTGCGCAGGCTCGGGGTCTCTGCCGCCACCGCCGCGCTGAGCTTCGCGGTGCTGGTCCTCAGCGGCATACCGCACGGCCTGGGCCTGGGCTGGACCTGGGCCATCATGGACCCCACCCCGGGCTACACGGGGTACTCGCCGTCGGGTTTCCTCGGCCAGCAGGTTGAGTTCTTCGGCAGTGTCCTGGGGCTCCCCGGTGCTGCAATGGCGGACGTCTTCAGGACGGCCTTGAAGTGGACGGCCGTCGGGCTGGTCCTCCTGCTGATGCTCCGGGGCGAGCATTCCCGGCTGGTGCGACGCATGGCACTTGCCTTCGCGGCGGTCGTGCTGCTGTCGCCCATCATCCAGCCGTGGTACATCCTCTGGATCATCCCCTTCCTGGCCGCGACCGGCATCAGGGACGACTGGCAGATCCGGTGCCTCTACGTCGGGGTCACGTTCTTCGTGGTGTTCGGGGCGCAGGATCAGCTGTCGGTCTGGTCCTTCGTGGAGCTGCCTGTCAATGCATCGTCCCTCGCGTTTGCCATCGCCCTTCTCTTCACGTGCTACCTGCTGGTCCTTGACGTCCACACACGGACGCTGCTGATCCAGGGCAGGCCGGCGGACTTGATGCGCCGGGGCTTCCGGCGCATCCTCCGCCGGCAGCCCGACGTCGGCTAGGCGGCCGGCCGGCCGCCGTGCTTGCGCCCCAGTTCGGCTGTCCGGCGCACCGACCACGAGAGCAGGACAACCAACAGGACATTCCGCGCCGTCAGAACGGCTGCAATGGCGGGATGCGCGTGGATGAGAGGTGTGTAGAAGAGCGGATAGATCACGAACGTCGCCGCCGCGATGGCCATCAGGAGGGCGGCGGGGACCTTCCATCGGTTCCAGTCGTGGGTCAGCCCCGCCACAATCACCGGAGCCAGCCAGATGATGAACTGGGGCGATCCCACCTTGTTGAACACGATGAATGCTGTCGTCATCATGAGCGCCCCTTCGAGGAACAGCTCCTCGCGCTCGGCACCTCGGTTGAGGGCACGGACCAGAAGGACGGAACCGGCGATCGCGGCGAGGACCAGCAGGGGCTGCATCAGGAAGGCGGCCACCTCGGCACCGGGGCCGTAGACCTCCGTGGAGTTGATGGCCACGTTGTCGGCCATTCTCGAGCCGGCAACGTTGAACACGCTGAGCCACACCCAGGGCGTGGAGAAGGTCGCCTCGAGCTGCATGCCACGCTCGCCCTGATTGATGAGGAAGTCCATGATGTGGTCCAGGGCGCCGGTCAGGTAGGTCCCGAAGGCCACCAAGGCGCTGACGGCGCCTGCGGCTGCCGCCATCCTCAGGCGCTGGCGGGAGGCGATCACCATGGGGGCCAGCACGGCCGCAGGCCACACCTTGATCCAGGTCGCGACACTGAGCAGAACGGACGCGACGACGGGTCTGCGGGCAGCGAAGAGCAGCGCGACCAGGACGATGGGAGCCGTGATGCCCTCAACCCGGGCGAAGCTGAGGTATCCCATGAAGCCCGTGAAGAACAGCCACCACCAGGCGGGGGCAATCCCGCTCAGACGTCGGGGGCCGCGGGTCAGGTACAGCATCGCGACCGCGTTGAGGGCCGTGATGATGAGGGTCCACACCAGCAGGTACAGCTGTGGGCCCGCAACGTTGGCCAGGAAGATGGGTATTTGCGCCAGCACTGGATACACCCAGGGACTGATCTTTCCGCCGAGGCTGTCAGGGTTGTACCCCGCCATGGCCCATTGGCGGTACTGCTCCGTGTCGCTGAAGGTGCCGCCGTCAAGGAAGAAGGAGGCCATCCATCCGAGGAAGTACAGATGGACGACGGCGAATCCCCACCACACGCTCGACGGCCGGCTGAACCAGACGACGAACCCCGGGGGCAGGACGCGGTGCCGGATGCGGACCAGATGCTCGAACACCATGGCGGAAATCTCAGGACTCCTCGGTCTCGGGCTTCGCAATGGGCGGCTTCCGGCCCAGCGTCCGCAGGCGGCGTACTGACCAGACAAACAGGATTACGAGCAGGATGTTGCGGATGGACAGGACGAGCGCCATCCCCGGGTCGTTGTGGCTCAGGGCATCGTAGAACAGCGGATAGATGAGGAATGTGGCGGCAGCAATTGCAATCAGCATCGCCGCCGGCACGCGCCATTCCTTCCAGTTGTGGGTCAGCCCCACCGCGACGGCTGGGGCGAGCCACACCATGAACTGCGGCGAGCCCACTTTGTTGAAGACCACGAAGGCGGTCGTCAGGGCGAGGGCTCCTGAAAGGAGCAGCTCCGTACGGTCCATACCGCCGTTGGCCTTGCCCTGATGAAGGGCCCAGAACGTCAGACCGGTCACGGCGGCCGCCGCCAGCAGGAGCAGCGGCTGCATCAGCACCGACAGCACCGCCGTTCCGGGACCGTCCACCTGCATCGAGTTGATGGCGGTGTTCATGTACATGTGGGAGTCGCCGATTCCCAGCACGGACAGCCACAGCCAGGGGGTGGTGAACGTGGCCTCGAGCTGCATGCCGCGGCCCCCCTGCTGGGTCAGGAAGTTCAGCAGTCTTGGAAGGGCTCCGGCCGCCACGGCGAGGGCCACGACGGCGGCCGACGTCAGGACTGCTGCGGCGGCCACACGCGCGCGCTCCTTCACGACCGCGAAGAAGGCCAGCATGACGGCGGCGGGCCACACTTTCACCCACGCGGCGATTCCGAGCAGGACCGACGCTGCAAAGGGCTGACGCACTCCATAGACAAGCGCAACGAGGACGACGGGGGCGGTCAGGCCGTCGACACGGGCGAAGCCGAGCCATCCCATGAGCACCGTGAATCCAAGCCACCACCATGCGGCCGGGATGGCGTCACGCCGCTGGCCCCACATGGTCAGCGAGCCCATGGCCCAACCGTTCAGCACACTGGTCAGCAGGACCCAGAGGAACAGGAAGGGGCCGGGACCGGCTGCCGCGGCCAAGGCCATGGGGACGAGCGCCAGAATCGGGTAGCCCCAGGGGCTGGGGCCGCGCGCCAGCGTCTCGTCGTCGAAACCTGCCATCGCCCAGTCCCGGTAGATGAAGGTGTCGCTGAAGGCTTCTCCCCGCAGCGAGAGCAGGGCTGCGAACACAAGGAACATCACATGGGCCACAAGGAATCCCCAGAAGAGGCCGCGCGGGGAACGCAGGCCCTCCTGCCACCGCTTGCGCATGACCATGGCGTCCGGGGGCACCCCGAGGAATCTGTCCATGGAGAATGAACTCTCTCGCTCTGTGAGTCACTGCTTCAGCAGGTCCTCAGACGCTATGAACCGGAGAAGGCGGTTCAGGGTATTCTCGCATCGGACAAGAGCCCAGCCGCGCTGCCACTGGGCGATTCCGGCCGAAATCCGCCCAAGACCCGCCCAGAGCCAGCGCCGCGCGGCCTGGAAGTTCACCGAGTGGTCACGGCGACGTCAGCTCGACCCGTGACACTGGCGCCATGACTGATCTGTCACGCCGCACACTTGTCCTCAGCTCCCTTGCCGCCGGTGCCCTCACCGCGGTCTCCGCGGCGGGGGCCGCGGGTCCCGCCCAGGCGGCGGGCGCGCCGTCGGCCGTCCCGCTGGTCCGCAGCCGCCTCACCCTTCCCTCCGGCATCCAGACCGGGGACGCCACCACCGATTCGGCGGTCCTCTGGTCCCGGTCCTCCGGGGCCGGGCGCCTCGTCGCGACGCTGCGTGCCGTGGACGCCGACGGCGCGGTGATCAGCGGCAAGGGTGCCTTCGAGCGCACCCTCCGAGGCTCCTGGGCCAGCGCCGACACCGACTTCACGGCGAAGATCTCCGCCACCCAGCTCCCCTCGGGCAGCCGCTTCGCCCTCACCCTGCAGTTCGAGGACGAGGACGGGAATCTGGGCGAGGCCGTCCAGGGCTCCTTCTCGACGGCGGCCGGACCCAACGCCGCCGGCCGCACCGCCGCGCGGGGCAACGACGTTCCGCGGGGGCAGAGCTTCGTGTGGACCGGGGACACCGCGGGCCAGGGCTGGGGAATCAATGAGGAGATCGGCGGCATGCGGGCCTACGCCGCGATGCACGCCACGAGGCCGGACTTCTTCATCCACTCGGGGGACACCGTCTACGCTGACGGGCCCATCCAGGCCAGCGTGACGGAGCCCGACGGGCAGGTGTGGAAGAACGTCGTGACCGAGGAGGTCTCCAAGGTCGCCGAGACGCTCAACGAGTTCCGCGGGCGCCACCGCTACAACCTCATGGACCGCAACGTCCGCGCCTTCTACGCAGACGTCCCGGTGATCGCGCAGTGGGACGACCACGAGACTCACAACAACTGGTGGCCGGGCCAGACCATCGACGATTCCCGCTACACCGTCCGCGACGTCAACACCCTCGCCGCGCGCGGCCGCCAGGCGTGGCAGGAGTACCAGCCCATCGCGGACCGGCGCGCCCTCTCGCCCGCGACCACCGGCTTCGAACCCGCGCGCATCTACCGCAAGATCCCGCGGGGCGCCCAGCTGGACCTCTTCGCGCTCGACATGCGCTCCTTCAAGGGCGAGAACACGCCGGGGCTAGAGGCCACCGAGACGCACATCCTCGGCGAGGAGCAGGTCCAGTGGCTCATCCGCGAGGTCAGCGCGTCCAAGGCCACGTGGAAGGTGATCCTCAACGACCTCCCGCTCGGCGTCGTCGTGCCGGACGCGAAGGGCCAGGAGAGCATCTCCAACCGCAACGACGGTGCACCGCTGGGTCGCGAGCTCGAGCTCGCCCGCGTGCTCAAGGCGTTCAAGGATGCCGGGGTGCAGAACATCGTGTGGCTCACCGCGGACGTGCACTACTGCGCCGCGCACCACTACTCGCCCGAGCGCGCGGCCTTCCGCGACTTCGACCCGTTCTGGGAGTTCGTCGCCGGGCCGGTCAACGCCGGCTCCTTCGGCCCCAACGCCATGGACCTGACGTTCGGGCCCACGGTCGAGTTCGCTAAGGCGGGCATCCGCGTGAACCAGTCCCCGCGGGACGGCAAGAGCCAGTTCTTCGGGCACGTCGAGATCGATGGCGGGGACGCCTTCACCGTCTCGCTGCGCAATGCGCTCGGCGAGACGGTCTACTCGAAGACCCTGACCCCCGCGAGCTGACTCGCCGACGGCGGGGACGCGACCCCGCAACGTCGGGGACGCGACCCCACAACGTCGGGGACGGGACCCCACAACGTCGGGGAGTCAGTTCGGGCGCGCCGAGGAGTCGCATTGTGGGCGTTGTCGTGGGCGTTGTGGGGTCATTTCCCTAGATCGCGCCGCCGGGCGGGCCGAGCAGCGCCTCGGCGGCCTTCCACGCGGCGATGCCGCAGCCGTCGGTCCTGTCGAAGCGCCGCTCGACGCGCGCCCTGCCGGCCGTCCCCGTGACCGTCGCGACCTCTGGTCCGCCGTACTGCTGGGTGCAGAGCTGGTTCCCCGGCGGCGGCGTGAGGAGCTCGGGCCGTGCGGCGACGAGCCGGCACGCGTCTGCGGCCCACGGGTGCGTGCTGCCGGGGAGCGCGACGGGGCCGGCGCAGCGCAGCGTCCACCGCTGCTCTGGCTCACCCGTCCCGCGCACGACGACGACCTCCAGCTCGGCCGTCGGCTCGCCGGGGGTGCCGCTCGAGGTGGGCGGCGCCGTCGTGCGCGGCTCAGAGGATCCGGGGCCCGCCGGTCCTGGCTGGGCAGCGCAGGCGGCGAGCGCCACGGCGCACGACGCGAGGCCGAGCAGTGCCGGGATCCAGACGCGGCGGACGGGGCGCACGGGTTCCGCGCTCCGTCAGGCCTGGGCGACGAGGGCTTCGGCGCCGTCCATGTCCCGGCTGGCCTGGGCGGCGGCGATGAGCTTCATCATCGAGGCGTGGAGCTCGCCGGCCTCCTCGCGGGTGATCTGCAGCCGGGCCATCATGGTCGGCGGCACGGCGAGCGCCTTCTCGCGGAGCGCGGCCCCCTCCGGCGTGAGCGCGACATCGAGGGCCCGCTCGTTGCCCGCCTGGCGGGTGCGGGTGAGCAGGCCTGCGTCCTCGAGGCGACGCAGCAGGGGGGTCACGGTTGCCGGCTCGAGCAGGAGCGCCTCGCTGATGTCCTTCACGGTGCGCGGGCTGCGCTCCCAGAGCGCCAGCATGACGAGGTACTGCGGGTGGGTGAGGCCGAGCTTCTCGAGTACGGGCCGGTAGGACGCGATCACGCTGCGGCTCGCGACGCTGAGGGCGAAGCAGAGCTGCCTCTCGAGCTTGAGGTCGTCGTACGAGGCGTCCATGGCGAATCCTTCCGCATTGGTTAGTGCACTAACCATGAGTGTACTATTCAAGAGGAGCCGGAGGTCCGGCGGTCGAAGGGAGAGCCAGAAATGTCCGGTGAGAGTGCCGCCCGGAGGTTCATGCACGCCACGGGGAAGCTGCGCGCCATCTTCGGGCCGGCGCACGTGAGCTCCATGACGCACGAGATGACCGAGGAGAACAAGCAGCTCCTGGTCCAGCGCGAGGCGGAGGCCCAGCAGTGGGAGACCGTGACCCGCCCCGACGGCAGCACCTACGTGGTCCCCAAGGACCCCACCGACCGCTCGCTGCGCTGACCCCAGGCGCGCTCGGGCGCGCTCGCACCCGCACAGCCGGAGGCCTTCTGCGGCGTGCTCAGCCCTGAGAGCCAGAGCACACCCGGGCGTACAATGGCGCGTACCGGAAGGGGGTGATGAGATGCCCCGCACGCACAAGGCCATGGACAGGTTCTTCCACGCGGCGGACCGTGCCGCCGCGATCTGGGGACCTGCCGCTCACGGCGACCCGAATGCGCCGGTGGTCCACAGGCACGATGCCTTCGAGCAGGCGTCGGACCAGGAACTGCTGACGTTCGCGGTCGAGACCGACTCAGAAGGACACCACTACGCCGTCCGCAAGGACGAGAAGCCCCCTATGACGCACCTCTAGGACACCTCCGGCCAGCAGTGCCCAGAAGGCCGCCCCGACCCGAGGGTCTGGGCCGGGAAGCAGCGAAGCGGAGCCGAAACCCAGGGTTTCGGCTCCGCTTCCTCCGTTCCGCGCCGTTCTCCGGCAGGGTCAGCGGCCGGTGCCGCCGTACACGGTCGCCTGCGTCTCGGCGTCGAGGTTGAAGGCGGTGTGGATGGCGCGTACCGCGTCATCGAGCAGGTCGGCGCGCGTGACGACCGAGATGCGGATCTCCGAGGTGGAGATCATGTTGATGTTGATGCCGGCGTCGGAGAGCGCCTGGAAGAACGTCGCGGAGACGCCCGGGTGCGAGCGCATGCCGGCGCCGATGAGGGAGAGCTTGCCGATCTCGGCGTTGTACTCGATGTCCTCGAAGCCGATCTCCTCCTGGGCCTCCTTGAGCGCGGTGAGGGCCTCGGCGCCCTCGACGATCGGGAGGGTGAAGGAGATGTCCGTCTTGCCGCGGCCGAGCGTCGAGACGTTCTGGACGATCATGTCGATGTTCGAGTGGGCCTTCGCGATGACCTGGAAGATCGCGGCGGCCTTGCCGGGGATGTCTGGGACGCCGACGACGGTGACCTTGGCCTCGGAGCGGTCGTGCGCGACGCCGGAGATGATGGGCTGTTCCAAAGCGACTCCCTCGCTGACGGTGATCTTGTCCTCGGGGCTGGGCAGCACCCACGTCCCCTGGTTGTGGCTGAACGAGGACCGCACGTGCAGCGGGACCCCGAAGCGGCGCGCGTACTCGACGCAGCGCAGATGGAGGATCTTGGCGCCGGAGGCAGCGAGCTCGAGCATCTCCTCGCTCGAGATCCGCTCGATCTTCTTGGCCGCGGGGACGACGCGCGGATCGGCCGTGTAGACACCGTCCACGTCGGTGTAGATCTCGCACACGTCCGCGTTGAGCGCGGCGGCCAGGGCGACGGCGGTCGTGTCGGAGCCGCCGCGGCCGAGCGTGGTGATGTCGTGGCTCTCGCGGCTCATGCCCTGGAAGCCGGCGACGATCGCGACGTTGCCCTTGTCGAGCGCGGTGCGCACCCGGTGCGGGTCGACGTCGATGATGCGCGCCTTGCCGTGGATGCCGTCGGTGATCATGCCCGCCTGGGAGCCGGTGAACGACTGGGCCTTGGCGCCGAGCTGGTTGATCGCCATCGCGAGCAGGGCCATCGAGATGCGCTCGCCGGCGGACAGGAGCATGTCCATCTCGCGCGCGGGCGCGCTGTCCGTGAGCTCGCCCGCGAGGTCGAGCAGCTCGTCCGTGGTGTCGCCCATGGCGGAGACCACGACGACGACCTCGTGCCCGGCGCGCTGCGTCTCGACGACGCGCTCGGCCACCCGCTTGATGCCCGCCGCGTCCGCGACGGACGAGCCGCCGAACTTCTGGACGATCAGCTGCCGGGCAGGCAATTCGAGGGGCAACGACATGCGGGCACACTCACAGGGGGCTAGAGGCTACAGGGATGGTCCCTGACAGTTTACGCCCCGGCCGTTGGCGTCCATGAATTGTGACCGGTCCGTGGACGCCGGGGGACCGCGCACGACGGCGCGGCCCGCCTGGGTGCGGGGCGCCGTCGTGCGCTGTGGCAGGGGGTCAGCCGGCCAGGTCGGGGTAGTGGATCCGCGCCGTCTCGGGGTGCGCGCGGAGCCAGCCCTTGAGCACGTTCTGCCCATACGAGGCGAGCATGGGGTTGTCGGGGTCGTCGGAGACGCCGCGGGCCGCGGCGGCGAGCTCGGCCGGCAGCTCGACCTTGTCGATGACCGCGTCGAGGCGCGGGGACCAGAAGAACGGCACGGAGTAGCGGTCCACGCCCGCCGGCGGGGCGATGACGCGGTGGATGGTGGCCATGAGGTAGCCGTCGGTGGCGACCTCGAGCATTTCGCCGAGGTTCACGACCAGCGCCCCGGGAGTGGGGGGGACATCGATCCACTCGTCCTGCCCGTACGGCTTGACCTCGAGCCCGCCGACCTGGTCCTGCAGCAGGAGCGTGACGAAGCCGTAGTCCGCGTGGAGGCCCACGCCCTGGTCCCCGGCGCCGGGCACGACGCCCGTTCCGACGTAGTGCACGAGCTTGCCCATCCAGGCAGGCGTTCCGGCGAAGGGCTCGTCGAAGTGGTCCTCGGGCAGGCCGATCGCCACGGAGATGCCGCGCAGGAGCTCGGCACCGACCGCGCTCATGAGATCGGCCCATTCCATGGCGGCCTTCTCGAGGTCGGGAAAGGCTGCGGGCCACTGGTTGGGGCCCTGCAGGCGCAGGTAGGGCTTCTCCGCGGGGACGTCCTCGAGCGGAGCGCGCTCGGGGCCGTAGTCGATCTGCTCGCGGGCGTCGGCGCGTCCGCGGGTGACCTCGGTGCCGAGCCGGGTGTAGCCGCGGAACTGGGCCGAGGAGCGGTTGTCGAGGGCGAGGCGGTCTTCGAGCGGGAGGCGGAAGAACTCGGCGACCGTGTCCAGGAGCTCCTGGTCCTGTCCCGGGCGGGCGCCGTAGCCGGTGATCTGGAAGAAGCCGACGTTGTGCGCCGCGTCGCGCAGTGCCTCGAGGAAGTCGGGGGTGAAGGAGCCGTCGGCGCCCCTCGCGGTCGAGAGGTCGAGGACCGGGATGGAGGTTCGTGCAGTGCTCATGGATCCAGCATGCGCCCGCCCGAGAGGGGCGCGTAACAATCTGTCACGAACAGGCGGCGGGGTACCATTCCGCGCCGTTGCCTCGGGCGATCGCGCCCTCAGGTGATCGCGTTCCGGCGGCCCTCGAAGGCGCGGCCGAGTGTGATCTCGTCCGCGTACTCGAGGTCTCCGCCCACCGGCAGGCCCGAGGCGAGCCGCGTGACGGTCACCCCGATGGTCTTGAGCATGCGCGCGAGATACGTGCTCGTGGCCTCGCCCTCGAGGTTGGGGTTGGTCGCGAGGATGATCTCGGTGACCTGGTCGTCGTTGAGGCGCGTGAGCAGCTCCCGGATGCGCAGTTGGTCGGGGCCGATTCCCGCGATGGGGTTGATGGCGCCGCCGAGCACGTGGTAGCGGCCGCGGTACGCGCGCGTCCGTTCGATCGCGAGCACGTCCTTGGACTCCTCGACCACGCAGATCACGCTCGGGTCGCGGCGGGTGTCGCGGCAGATCGCGCACGTGTCCTGCTCGGAGACGTTGCCGCAGATCTGGCAGAACTTGACCCGCTCCTTGACTCCGACGATCGCGGCGGCCAGCCGCTTCATGTCATCGGAGTCGGCCTCGAGGATGTGGAAGGCGAGCCGCTGCGCCGACTTCGGGCCGATGCCCGGGAGCCGGCCGAGCTCATCGATCAGATCTTGGACTGCGCCTTCATACACCCCACTACGCTACCGCGGTGGAAGGGGCGCACCGTCGAGGGAGCGTTCCTCGATGAGCTTCCCGCCCAGGATCCGCTCGACAGCGGCCCGGCCGAACAGCGACGAGCCCTCGATCGTCTCGTCGTCCGCGCTGGGGATCTCCTCGACATACTGAGGCGCCCCCTGGGCCGGCGGCTGCTGGGCGGACTGCTGATGCACCGACTGCTGCGCGGCCGCGCTGCGGCTCAGCCGCTCGTACATGCTGAGCTTCCGGCCGCCGTCGCCCCGCCCGGACCCTGCGGAGGGGGCCGGTGCGGGGGAGGGAGCCGGTGCGGGGGATGACTGGGGCGGCTGGGCTGCTGCAGGGGCGTACGACGGCGCTGGGCCAGGCTCCGCGGTCGGCCTCGCCTCTGCGGGGGTCTGAGCGTCGCCGGACCGGAGGTTGGGCTCCGTGCCCACCGTCCACACGCCCGGCGAGGTCTCCTTGGCGTACGACCACGGATCGCCAGCCGAGGTCTGGCTTGGTCCGGGCGTTGCAGTGCCTGCGGCTCCCGGGGCGCTCGGAGCGGCGCTGTGGTCCGGGGCGGTGCTGCGCGAGCGGCTCGGGGCGTAGCCCTCGTCCTCCGGGTACGGGGCCTCCCAGTCGCTCGGAGGCTCCTCGTCCGAGTACGGGATGTCGTCGTAGGGCGTCGGCTCGGCGGCGGGGCGGCGGGCGGGTGCTGCTGCTGGCGCCGGCGCCGGCGACGATGCCGGGGTGGGGGCGGCAGCCCGCGCGGGCTCCGGTGCCGGGGATGCCGCCGGCCGGCCCGCGTCGGCGCCAGCTGACGAGGGCGCGGACGGCGCCGACAGCGCGGGCGGTGCCGACCGTGTGGAGGGCTGGGAGGCCCCTGCGGAGGATTGGACGGCCGGTGCCGAGGCCCGGGACGGCTCCGCGACCCGGGCGGCTCGTGTCGGTTCGGCTGTCGGGGCCGGAGAGGGGGCCGGCGCCAGACCCCAGGCGATGTCCGCGGCCGAGGGAGCTGCCGCCGCCGGAGCCGGCGCGGTCTGGGGCTGGGCTGCTTGGGGCTGTGCTGCCTCGGGCTGGGCAGCCCTGCCCGAGGTGGCACGGGGTGCTGCAGCCTGAGCCCGCGGTGCCTGGGCGGAGGGTCCCTGAGCCGGCGTGGGTCTGCCGGGCTCGGGCACACTCGTGCCCGGGGGCGGGTCAGCCGGCGCTTTTGGGCGCTGGTCGCCCCCCGCCGTCGGCGCGGTTCCCGGCCCGTTGCCACCGGTCACGGCGTCGATCTGGCAGTCGACCCCGATCACGTCCTGGATGGCCTTGCGCAGGTTCTCGGAGTGGTCGCCGCGCGTGAACGCCGAGGCCAGGCCCGAGGTCCCGAAGGCCAGAGCGAGTGTGCGGCCGTCGTACCCCGCGACGGAGGCGTTCGGGCCGACGAGGGCCCACGTGCTGCGCTTGACCTTTGCGAGCGCGTCGAGGATCTCGGGCCAGGCGCGGCGCACCATCTCGACGCTCCCCGCGCCTCCGCCCTGCGCCGAGGTCACCCCCTGTGGCGCCGAGGTCACCCCCTGTGGCGCCGAGGTCACCCCGTGTGGCGCCGAGGTCACCCCGTGTGGCGCCGAGGTCACCCCCTGTGGCGCCGAGGTCACCCCCTGTGGCGCCGAGGTCACCTCCTGTGGTCCCGAGGAAGACGGCGTCGGCTCGGTGGCACGCGGTTCGGCGGCAACGGGTGTCGGTCGTTCGGCCCCCGGCGCCGCCGCCCGCGGCTCCGGTTGCCTTCCGTTCCGCTCGGGTACCACCGGCGCCTTCTGACCATCGGCGCCGCGCAGTTCGGCGGTAGGCGCCGGGGCGGCAGGCGCCGCAGCAGCCGGCGCTGGGGCGGCAGGTGCCGGGGCAGCGTGAGCCGGCTCCGCGCCGTCGTGCGCGAAGGAGAGCCGACGCTCGAGGCGATCGACGCGCGCGGCCCAGCCGCGCTCGTTCGCATCGGCGGCCGGGAGCATGAGGCGGGCACAGAGGAGCTCGAGGTGGAGTCGGGGCGACGTGGCTCCGGTCATCTCGTTGAAGGCCTCGTTGGTGACGTCCGCGGCACGCGACAGCTCGGCCGCACCGAGGTTCTGCCCCTGGACGCGCATCCGCGCCAGCTGGTCGGCGGGGACTCCACGGAGGATGGACTCGGCCGCGTCGGGCAGCGCCTGGACGATGATGAGGTCGCGGAACCGCTCGAGCAGGTCCTCGACGAAGCGGCGCGGGTCGTGGCCCGTCTGGATCACACGGTCGACGGCGCGGAACACCGTGCCGGAATCGCCTGCAGCCATGGCATCCACGACGTCGTCGAGCAGCGCCGCGTGCGTGTAGCCCAGGAGCGCCACGGCGAGCTCGTAGTCGATCCCGTCGGTCCCGGCGCCGGCCATGAGCTGGTCGAGCACCGACAGGGAGTCGCGCACCGACCCGCCGCCCGCTCGGATCACGAGGGACAGCACGCCGGGGGCCACCGTGACGTTCTCGGCGGCGCACAGCTGCTCGAGGTACGCCAGCAGCGGCTCCGGCGGCACGAGGCGGAAGGGGTAGTGGTGCGTCCGGGACCGGATGGTGCCGATCACCTTGTCCGGCTCCGTGGTCGCGAAGATGAACTTGATGTGCTCCGGCGGCTCCTCGACGATCTTCAGGAGCGCGTTGAAGCCCGCCGAGGTGACCATGTGGGCCTCGTCGATGATGAAGATCTTGTAGCGGTCCCGGACCGGGGCGAACGTGGCGCGCTCGCGGAGGTCGCGCGCGTCGTCGACGCCGCCGTGGCTCGCCGCGTCGATCTCGATCACGTCGAGGGAGCCGGCCCCGCCGCGCGCGAGTTCGACACAGCTCGGGCAGACGCCGCACGGGTCCGGCGTCGGGCCCTTCTCGCAGTTGAGGCAGCGCGCCAGAATACGCGCCGAGGTGGTCTTGCCGCAGCCGCGCGGGCCCGAGAACAGGTAGGCGTGGCTGATGCGGTCCTTGCGCAGCGCCGTCATGAGCGGCTCGGTGACGTGCTCCTGCCCGATCACGTCCTTGAACGTGTCCGGCCGATACCGGCGGTACAGGGCAGCTGGAGCAGTCACAGAGAGAACCCTACCAATCAGGACCGACGTCCGGCCCGGGTTATCCACAGGTACGAAAAGGCCCCTCATGCACCCGCCAGAGCCCACCTACCCTTGCTACCTTCCGGTCCTGGGGGAGTTCAGCAGGATGACGCCACATGAGGGGCTGCAGACCATCTTAGCGGAGTCGGGCCGATGCCTCGAATCGGCCGCTCAGCTGCTCGCGCTCAGGCTCGGCGACGGGGTGGCAGACGGCGAGGGCGAGCCGTTCTGCCGGGCCTTCGCGGGCGCCTTCTGGATGGCCTCGGCCGCCTTCTTCACGGCGTCGCCGTAGGTCCCGTCGAGCGCGCGGTCCTTGACGGTCTGGGCGTCCTTCACGGCGTCTCCCGCGGGCGCGTCGGCGAGCGTCTTGAGGTCCTGCTGCATCTTCTCGGGGACATGCTTGAACACCGCCGGATGCCGGGTGAGCACCCGGGCCGCGCGCTGGGCGTGCTGTCCGTACTGGTCGCTCCCGTCCTGCCGGATCACGACGGCGAGCACGCGCCTCAGCGCGACCCGCGCCAGACGCTGGGCCCCCGGGCCCGCGTGCCCGGAGGCCGACGGCGACGGGGTGGACGCCGCAGCGGCGGGAGCCACGGACTGGGGCGCCGTGCTCGCGAAGGCCGCAGCTGTCCCGCCGCCAGCGAGGAGGGCGGCCGTGAGCGCAGCCGCGGCCCCTGCCTTCCAGCGTCGGCGGGGGCGTGTGGAGTGGTCTGTCGTCGGGAGCATGGTGGTGCCTTCCGTTCTGGGGGAGGTGGCTGATTCGCGCCTCATGCAGCCCATGGTTCCCCGCGCCGGCAAGCGCCGTGTTCGGTCCATGTTCGGGGACTGTAAAGTCTCGCAGCCGCCCGGGAAGACAGGGGCGAGCGGGCGCCGTCGTGCGTTTGAATGAGTCTGTGGAGGAGCGCAGGCAGAGCGCAGACGGTGAACGCGGGCTCGTGCTCGTGGTCGAGGACGAGGCCGCCATCGCCGACCTCGAGCGTCTGTACCTCGCGCGGGCCGGGTACGGCGTGCACGTGGAGCGGGACGGAGCCGCCGCGCTCGCCCGCGTCCGGCAGCTGCGGCCCGTGGCCATCGTGCTCGACGTCGGGCTGCCCGGCCTCGACGGGGTGGAGGTCTGCCGCCGGCTGCGCGAGGAAGGCGACTGGACTCCCGTCATCTTCGTCACCGCGCGCGACGACGAGGTCGACCGCGTGCTCGGCCTGGAGCTCGGCGCCGACGACTACCTGACCAAGCCGTTCTCGCCGCGCGAGCTCGTGGCCCGGGTCAGGGGCATCCTGCGCCGGGCGGCGGGCCCGCAGGCGCCGCCCGTCCTGGCGGTCGGCCGCGTCCGGCTGGACCTCGGACGCCGCACCGCCGAGGCCGACGGGCGGCCTGTGGCGCTCACAGCGATGGAGTTCGACCTCCTCGCGTACCTCATGTCCCAGCCCGGGCGGGTGTTCAGCCGCGAGCAGCTCCTCGCCGCCGTCTGGGGGCAGGCGGACTACGGCGGGGGCCGCACCGTGGATGTCCATGTGGCGCAGCTGCGGGCCAAGCTCGGCGAGGCCAGTCCCCTGCGCACCTCCCGGGGAGTCGGCTACAGCGCGGCGGACGAGAGGCCCCGGATGCCATGAGGCGCTGGCTGCGCTCGCTGCACGCGCGCGTCACCCTCGTCATGGCGGTGGTGGCCGCGATCGCCACCGTCGTGGCAGGCCTCGTCGGCGCCCAGCTCATCCGCTCGGCAGCCGTGGACCAGGCGCGCACCGACCTCGCCCGGGCGGCGACAGCGCTGGGCGCCTCGGGAAACGTGACGGACCTCGCCTCCCTGAGGGAGCAGGCCTTCGGGGAGGCCGGGCGGATCGCACTCGTCCAGCCGGACGGGGCCGTCTCCGGTGCGGGGCGCCGGCTCGTGAGCCCGGAGGTGGTGAAGAAGGTCCTCGCCGGCCAGTCGGTGTCCCAGACGGAAACCGTGCTCGGCGTGCTCGTGGTGGTCGAGGCGCGGCCGATTGCCGCCGGGGGCGGGCTCGTGCTCGCCGAGCCCGTCTCGGCCGTCACGCAGGCTGCCGGGCCGCTCGTGGCGCGGCTCCTCTGGGCGCTGCTGATCGGGCTCGCCGCGGCGGTCCTGGGCGGGGCGCTCGTGGCACGATGGGTCGCCAAGCCGCTCGTGCGGATGGCGGGGGCGGCGCGGCGGCTCGCGGGCGGCGAGCGGGGAGTGGCGGTCGACGGCGGCGGCCCGGCGGAGATTGCCGAGGTCTCCAAGGCGCTCGCAGGCCTCGACGCCTCGCTCACGTCCAGCGAAGCCCGTCAGCGCGAGTTCCTCCTGTCCATCTCCCACGAGATGCGCACCCCGCTCACGGCGCTGCAGGGCTACGCGGAGGCGCTCGCGGACGGCATCATCCCGCCGGCCGAGGTGCCCGGCGTCGGACGGACCCTCGCGGCGGAGACGGAGCGCCTGGACCACTTCGTCCGCGACCTCCTCGAGCTCGCCCGGCTCGAGGCCGACGACTTCCGCATCGACGCCGCGGAGGTCGACGCCGCCCTGCTCCTGCCCGCCGTCGTGGAGGCGTGGCGCGGCGTGTGGGAGCCGGCGGGAGTCGCGGTGCGGGCGGAGGTGTCCGGACCGCTGATCGTTTCCACCGACGCCCGGCGGCTGCGCCAGCTGCTCGACGGGCTCGTCGAGAACGCCCTCCGGGCCGCCCACCGGGGCGCGCCCGTGGTGCTCGCCGGGCGGGAGGAGGACGGCGCCGTCGTGCTCGAGGTGCGCGACGGCGGCCCCGGGCTCAGCGACGAGGACCTTGCCCGCGCGTTCGACCGCGGCGTCCTCCGCGACCGGTACGCGGGGGAGCGGAAGGTCGGCACCGGTCTCGGGCTCTCGATCGCCTCCCGACTGGCGGCCCGGCTCGGCGGGCGGCTCAGCGCTGGGAGGGCGCCAGAGGGCGGGGCCGCGTTCTCCCTGAGGCTTCCGCGTGCGTGATGCCTCGGGCCCGATTCGGCACACAGCGCACAGTCGGGTATTCTGGAGCCTGCTCTTGATGAGCAAGCCTGGAGGATTCGCCTAGCGGCCTATGGCGCACGCCTGGAACGCGTGTTGGGTTAACAGCCCTCGGGGGTTCAAATCCCCCATCCTCCGCGCATGTGGAAGCCCTCGGTTCTCGGACCGGGGGCTTCCTTTGTCCCTCCCACCGGCATGGTGCGAAATTCACAGGTTTAGCGGGGCGCCCACGGTCCTTCGGCCCCTGTTCAAGAGGCCCGCCGGTCACGCACAATGAATCGTGCGTCAGCCGGGGGCGCTTGTATAACCGGTAGCGCCGTCGGGGCGGCGCGGCGACTGATTGGGGAGTCCGAACACCATGCTCCGAGCCTCTGCTCACGGTGCCACACGCCTCCGCGCCCGCTCCGCAGGCGTGCTCCTCGCGGCCCTCAGTTCGATAGCGCTCGCTGCGACGCCCGCCATGGCATCCGACGTCCTCCCCATCATGGCCGATCCGAACGCCTCGGTCAGCTTCTACCGCACCGACGTGCTCACGGTCGGCGCCGGCCAGAGCACCGGCACCAGCCCCAGCGGCCCTGTCAACGTCGCCTCCGTGGATCTCCACCGTCCCGAGGCGGGCAAGCTCTACGCGCCGCTCGAGACCCTCGTCCCGACCTCCGGATTCGGGTACCGCACCAGTCCGCTCACGGGCACGGCCGGCGAGTTCCACTGGGGGCAGGACTTCGCGGCCGCCTGCGGCACGCGCGTGTACGCGGCCGACGCCGGCGTGGTGCGGGCCGCTGGCTGGCACCCCTGGGGCGGTGGGAACCGGGTCGAGATCGACCACGGCAACGGGATCATCACGACCTACAACCACATGCTCGGTGCAGCAGTGAAGACGGGTGAGACGGTGCAGGTCGGGCAGGTGATCGGCCTCGTCGGCTCGACGGGCTCATCGACGGGCTGCCACCTGCACTTCGAGACGATCCGTGACGGGCAGCATGTGGACCCGATGACGTTCACGTTCATCCCGATCGCGCAGAAGGCTGCGCTCGGCTCCGTTGTCATCACGGACTACACCCCCAAGGACGGCCAGTCCACGAACGAGCGCCAGAACTGGGCGATCCCCGCGCAGGCCGCCGAGCCGACCCCCGGCGAAGTGGTGGTCCCGGCCCCGACCGCCCCGGCTCCGCCGCCGCTCGTCGACCCGACCCCGACCGGCTCGCCTGCCGCGCCGCCGTCGTCCACGACCACCCCGGCGGCGCCTGCGCCCGCGCCGACTCCGGCGCCCGCCCCGGCGCCGGCCCCCGCACCCGCGCCGGCGCCCGCGCCAGCTCCGACCGAGACCACGGCACCGGCCCCGACGCCGACGCCGACTCCCACGCCAACACCGACGCCGACTGCGGTGGCGCCGAGTCCGACTCCTACGGCTACCGCCGCCCCGAGCACCGCGACCACCAAGACGACGACCACGACGGCCCCGCAGCCGACCGCCACGGCGACGCCCACTCCCACGCCCACGGCGACCAAGTAGCGCACCGCAGCGAAGGTCCACCCGACCCGCGCACCCTCACCCGACCCCGCACCCTAGACTGGGTCGGGTGAGCCTTACTGACATTGCCCTGACCCTCAACGACGGAACCGAGACGACGTTCGGCCGCTTTGCCGGACGGGCCGTACTCGTGGTGAACGTCGCCTCCAAGTGCGGCTTCACCAGGCAGTACGACGGCCTCGAGGCGCTCTACCGCCAGTACCGGGACCGCGGGCTCGTGGTGCTCGGGGTGCCGTGCAACCAGTTCGCAGGGCAGGAACCGGGCAGCGACGCCGAGATCGAGGAGTTCTGCCGCGTGAACTTCGGCGTGACCTTCCCGCTCACGGTCAAGTCGGATGTCCTCGGAAAGCACCAGCATCCCCTCTACGCCGCCCTCACGGGCTTCCCGGCAGGGGATGACCTCGGTGAGAAGGTCAAGTGGAACTTCGAGAAGTTCCTCGTCGACCCCGAGGGCGACGTCGTCGGCCGCTTCCGCTCCGCGGTCGAGCCGGACGCTCCCGAGCTCGTCGCTGCGATCGAGGATGCCCTCCCGGCGACGGTCCCGGCCACCTGACGACAGGGGGGGGTTCACGCGCCGCCGCCCCTGGCCCCGCCCCGGCTCGGCAGCCGCAGCAGGCCTTGCGGTCTCACGGCGCCCAGGCGCGTGAGACGGCGTCGAGCCCGGCGTTGTAGGCGGCGTCCCAGTCGGCGTCGGGCGGCGCGATGGCTGCGAGCTCGAGGCTCACGAGGCCATGGACCTGGGCCCAGATCACTGCCGCCACGTCCTCGAGGGGGGCCTGCCTCATGCTCCCTTCCGCCTGTGCTGCCGCGATCGACCGGCGAAGCGGCTCCATGGAGCCGTCCGCGGTCTCCGGATCCGCCGCGCATTCCGCATAGGAGGCCAGCGCTCCTCCGAACATGAGCCGGTAGAGCGCGGGATGCGCGAGCGCCCACGCGCGGTACGCGATCCCGAGAGCCCGGAGGCCGCCGTCGGCCGCCGCCCGCTGCGCATCGCCGAACGAGGCGAACCCGCTGTCGATGACGGCGGAGAGCAGCTCCGACTTGCCCCCGAAGAGCGAGTACACCGCCGTGGTCGAGGTTCCCGCGGCGGCCGCGATCTGCCTCAGCGCCACCCGCGCGGGGCCCTCCCGGTCCACAAGCTCGGCGGTGACGTCGAGGAGGCGGGAACGGAGCACGCTGTCGTGCAGGACGGGTCTTGCCATGTCCTCAGTGTAGTCATAACGTTGTTACGTAACGCGGTTACAAAACGGAGTTGCGGAACATTCTGAGCAGACAGCGAGGGCAGAGCCATGGCACAGGAGATCTTCCCCGGGCGGTACACGGCCGCGACGGACGGAGACATCACGGTCTTCCTCATCGGGATGCGGGCCAACCGCTGGTGGAAGCTCGGGCCGGTGCTCCGCGTCGCGTCCGCAATGCCGCGGATGCTCGAGCACCTCGAGCGGGACCCGGACGCCGGGATGCTCGCGTGGCACCAGTGGCTCGGCCGCACCACCCTGCTCGTGAGCTACTGGAAGAGCCCGGAGCACCTCCATCGCTTCGCGGCCGACCGCGACGCCCCGCACCTCAAGCCCTGGCGCGACTTCATGCGCACGGTGGCGGGCACGGGCGACATCGGCGTCTGGCACGAGACCTATCAGGTGCCCGCATCCGGAATCGAGGTCGTGTACAACGGCATGCCGGCCTTCGGCCTCGCCCGGGCCACACGGCACGTGCCCGTCACCGCCGGTCTCAACACCGCGCGGCAGCGGCTGCGTGCGCAGAGGGCAGGCTGACGCACGACGGCGAGTGGCCGGCGTCGTGCTTCAGGGGTGACCTCGCGCTCACACCGGGTGATCTCGGGCCCAGACGGGGTGACCTCGGGCTCAGACGGGGTGACCTCGGCGGTCAGTCGGCGAGGACCAGCGAGTCCCGCCACCGGGCGAGGAAGGCGAGCCCGGCGTCGTCGTGGATGACGTCGTCGTCGAGGCCCAGGTATGCCGCGGTGAGGACCTCGTAGGGCTTGGCGGGGACGCCGTCGGCGGGGCGGACGTCCACGTGCGAGACGACGTGGTCGTTGTGGTGCAGCCAGTCCGCCATCGCGTAGTCGGTGCGGGAGTCGCCCACGGTGTACCAGGCGGCGGGGACGATGCCGTCCCGGCGCAGGAGCTCGCACGCGCGCGACGCCCCGAGGTCCTTGCCCAGGCGCACCGACTCGATGTCGGTGGAGATGATCGTGGGGTCCACGCGGTAGTCCACCGTGTCGTCGCTGCCGGGCGCGTGGTGGTCCAGGCGCACGACCCCGAGGTCGTGCCTGCCCATCGCGGCCATCGCGTCGGCGTCGAACAGCTCCTGCTCGGCGCGGTAGTCGGCGTTCGAGACGTCCACGTGCTGCTCGACGGAGACCATGGCCCGCTTCGTCTCGTCGAAGAACATGTGGCCGGAGTACTTCTCGGCGACGAGGCTCCGGATATCGTCCGCGTAGGCCTCAGGCACGGCGAGGCTGTGGTCAACATGCACGACCCCCGCCCCCTCGGCCGTGAACGAGAACCACGTGGCGCCCTTCTCGCAGATGGCGTGCACCGTGAAGCCCTCGGGCATCCCGGCCGCGAGCATGGGCTCCATGACCTGTTCGCGGATGAACGCGTCGGAGCGGCCGGTGTTGAAGATGATCGGGATGCCCGCCGCGCCGAGCTCGCCGAGGAGCCCGATGATCTCCGGCTTCACGTCCCGTGTCACGGGGCTCGCGATGGGGCCGTCGACGTCGAGCAGGAGGGCGAAGGCGGGCGTGGTCTCCATGCCGCCATTCTTCCACCGGGGCCCGCGGCGCAGGAATCCGCCGGCCGAGATGACGGGCGCGTGCGAGGCCCGCGGGACGGGTAACCGTTTGGCCACAATGCCCCGGCCGCTCCCGGCCCGGCTCCCGCACGGAGGCGGTGCGAGCCTAGTCTTGAGGCGTGATTTTCAAAGCGGTGGGCGAAGGACGTCCGTACCCCGACCATGGCTACACGTCGCCCAAGGACTGGGCCGCGCTGCCCCCGCGACCGGTGCGCCTCGACGAGCTCGTGACGACGAAGAGGACCCTCGACCTCGAGGCGCTCCTGGCCGAGGACTCCACCTTCTTCGGCGACCTGTTCCCGCACGTGGTGCAGTACAAGGGCGTCCTCTACCTCGAGGACGGCCTCCACCGCGCGGTCCGCACCGCACTGCACCAGCGCACCGCGATCCACGCGCGCGTCCTCGACCTGGATTCGTGAGCGGACCATGGCACGCAAGCCGAAGGACCCGACCGTCTACCACGGACACCATGTGGTCAACGGCCGCCAGCTGCGCGAGCAGTTCCGCGAAGACCCCGAGGCGCTCGAGGACCCGTCCCGCATGTGGCGGCGCGTCCGGCACGGGGTGGCCATCGCGCTCCTCGCGCTGATCGTGGTCTTCGGCGCAGGGACCGCCTGGGCCATCCTCTCCGGCTACCTCACCATTCCCCAGCCGAACGCCCAGCCGGCCCTGCCGGCCTGCCCCACCGGGACCTACGACTACGTCCCCGCGGACCAGATCAGCGTGAACGTGCTCAACGCGGCATCCCGCGAGGGCCTCGCGCGCCAGGTCGCCGACCAGCTCGCGGCGCGCAAGTTCGTGATCAAGGACGTGGGGAACGAGACCTATCCGACCGAGGCGGTCGCCGTGATCCGTGGAGGCATCGCGGGGGAGGCCGCGGCGTTCACGCTCCAGCGCAACGTCCCCGGGAGCATCTACGTGCGCGACGGCCGCAGCGATGCGAGCCTGGACCTCATCCTCGCTCCCGGCTACAAGGCCCTGACCGACCCCGCGCTCATCGACCAGACGCCGGGCACCATCACCTGCGACCTGCCGACGTCGACGCCGCCGGTCCGCTAGCACCCCGCGCTGGCCTGCCCTCCGCGTCGAACCGCGCGCCGACCCCGAGCTGGATGAAGCGCACGGTGGCGGCCGTGCGGCGCTCCGCCTCGTCGTCGTGCGGCGCGCCCTCCTCCTCGCGGCCCCGGTCCGCGCTCGCGGTGAGGGAGCCGTGCACGAGGCCCACCAGCTCGTCGACGTCGGCCTCGGGCAGGTAGCCCTCGGCCATTGCGTCCTGGAGGATCCTGGTCAGGAGCATGTTCAGCTCGCCCACGTGGTCGCCGAGCTTGGCGAAGGACGACGGCGAGAGCACGGCCCGCATGGCCGGCCCCGGGGGAAGGTGGCGGCGGGAGAGGTCCTCGACCTGGGCGCGGATGTACACGGCCAGACGGTCGATCGGGTTCTCGAGCCCGGCCAGCTGGGCCTTGAGCTCGGCGAGGAAGCGGCCCGTCTCGTCGAGCGCGTACCCGATGAGGAGTTCCTCCATGTCCGCGTAATAGTTGTACACAGCCGTGCGCCCCACGCCGGCCTGCCGCGCGACATCCGTCATGGTGAGTCCGGGGAGACCCCGCGTGAAGAGCAGCTCGCCGAAGGCGTCGAGGATCCTGCGCTGTGTCAGGGCTCGCTGGGCTGCATTCGACTCGGCCTGGATGCGGGGCATACCCACATTTTACGTCGGTGTGTCACCAAAAGTGCGGCTGAGGGGTCCTGTGGCGCGGCGCCGGGCCACTGGACGCGATTGACACCGCGGGTGAGGTCCGACACACTGAACCGGTGCCGCCCCCGGGGCTGCGCTACAAGTCAATAGGCCGATGATCTGCGGCGGGAGAGTCCCGCCGGTGCAGCCAGCGGGTGCCGTAGGAGCAAATCCTCCCCAGGAATCTCTCAGGCCCACGTACCGCCGCGGTGAGGCAACTCTGGAAAGCAGCCCGTTCAGAGCGGGCTCACCGACGGTGCAAAGCGGCGACAGCCGCGGAAACTCTCAGGTTCATGACAGAGCGGGGAGGACAGCCATCCATGCCGGGCCCAGCCCGGCCAGACCTGGGAGTCCTCCATGACGAGACAGACGCTCACCGCGCCACCGCGCACCTCGGCTTCCACTGAGCCCCTTCGGACCCGCCTCGAGATCGTGCCGACCGAGGAGATCGTTCCCGCGATCGCCACCGCGGTTCCCCAGGGCACCGCCCTGACGGTCACCTGCCTCCCGCACCACGGGATCGAGGCCACGGCCCAGGCCGCGGTCCGCCTGGCCGGCCTCGGGTACAGCGTTGTGCCCCACCTGGCGGCCCGGAGCATCGCGGATCGCTCCCGGCTCGCGAAGACGCTGCGCGACTTCGAGTCCGCGGGGATCGAGGAGGTCTTCGCCATCAGCGGGGACGCCGCCCGCCCCGCCGGGCCGTATGCCACGTCCCTGGACCTCATGGAGGACATCGCGGACCTCACCGGCGGACGGCTCGCGATCGGCATCGCCGGGTACCCCGAGGGCCATCCCCAGCGCACCGCCGTCGAGCTCCTCGACTCGCTCCTCGCCAAGCAGCACCTCGCGGCCAACGTGGTCACGCAGATGTGCTTCTCGGCGCCCGCGATCACCGCCTTCGCCGCGCTCCTGAGGCAGGAGGGCCTGGACCTGCCGGTGTGGGCCGGGGTCCCCGGCCGCGTCCCGCGCGCGCGGCTCATCTCGCTCGCCGCCAAGATCGGCGTGGGCCCGTCGCTCAAGTTCATCAGCCGCAAGGGACCGCTTGCCCGCAGGCTGCTGAGCGGCGACGCCTACTCGTCGGAGCGGCTCATCGGCGAGCTGTCGGCGTCCCGCGCGGGGCTGGCCGGCATCCACCTCTTCACCTTCAACAACCTCGGTCTGGTCTGAGGGGACTGCAATCATGGCCTACGCACCCAGCATCGCCCGCGTCGCGCGCCACTCGTGGCACGAACTGCGCCGCGGCGCCCTTGTCCACATCACCGCCCACGGCGAGTACATCGGCCCGGGAACGGTCGACGGCGCGAGCCGCGACGGCTCGGTCCTCTGGATCCAGTTCGGCGGCATCGAGGGGCGCCGCATGTTCCACAGCAGCGACGACGTGGTGATCGCCGTCGGCTCGCGCCCATCGCGGTAGCCCCCGCACCCGGGGACACACAGAAGGCGGGCACGACGGCGGAGGCGAACCCGCGCCGTCGTGCCCGCCTTCCGCGCGCCGCGGCTTCCGTCAGGTCTGGTTGCTGAAGGCGGCGTCGAAGGAGGCGGTGGAGGGGGCGAAGTCGAACTTCTTCAGGGCCGTCAGGGCCTCGGGGGCGCCGGTGAGGCGGTCCATGCCGGCGTCCTCCCATTCGA
>NZ_JBCHVF010000018.1:0-42348 GCF_050474465.1 Sinomonas sp. B1-1
AGCAACACCCCGAAACCGAGCCGCCCACGAGCAACGACCGGAACCAAGCCGCGAGAGGCAATAGAGCCCACCTCCCGCGGACTCCCAGACCAAGCCCGAAAGCCACTTCTTCAGCGGTCTCCTAGCCTAGGACGAGCGCCCGTGCGCCAGCCCGGTCGGGAAGCCGATCACGACGGGCGTCTTCTCGGGGGTGCTGCAGCAGGAGGCTCCGAGCAGCGACTCCTCGGCAGCGCCATCCGAGCCGACACCGGAGCACACGCCCGTGGCGGGCAGCTCCAGTTGGACGGCGCCGGCGGCGACATGGTCCCCGGCAAGCGCGGCAGCGATGGAGCGTACCTGCTCGTAGCCCGTCGCCATGAGGAACGTCGGCGCACGCCCGTAGGACTTCATGCCGACGATGTAGAAGTCCTCCTCCGGGTGCGCGAGGACCGTGGCTCCGTGGGGTTCGACGGTCCCGCAGCTGTGGAAGTCCGGGTCGATCAGCGGACCGAGCTGGCGGGGCGCGTCCACGGCGGGGTCGAGGTCGAGGCGCACCTCGGACAGGATCGACAGGTCGGGCCGGAACCCCGTGGCGGGAATGAGCCGGTCGGCGTCGAGGGTCCGGCCGTCGGCGGCGTGGACGCGCAGTCGTTCCCCCTCGAGGATCTCGATCCGCTCGGTCCGGAAGCCGGTGACAAGGTGCACGACGCCGGACTCGACCATGGTGCGGAGCCGGGCACCGAGCTGGCCCCGGGCGGGAAGCCCGTCCGCAGATCCACCGCCGTAGGCCCTGCCGGGGGTCTCGGCGCGGATGGCCCACAGGACCTCGGTGCCCGGATTCGTCTGGGCGAGCCGTGAGAGCGCGAGGACGCTGTTTGCCGCGGAATGGCCCCCGCCCACGACGAGCACGCGCCGTCGCGCGAAGCCGCTCGCGGAGACGTCGGGAAGCGGAGCCGTGATGAGCCGGGCCTGGACGGCCTCCTCCTCGCCGAGGGCGGGCAGGCCCGAGGAGCCCAGCGGGGCCGGCGTCTCCCACGTCCCGGACGCGTCGATCACAGCGCGCGCCAGAAGGTCGGCTATGGAGCCGTCCGGCCTCTGCACCCGCAGGAGGAAGGGCGTCTGGTCGCGTCCGATGCCCGCACCCTTGTCCCTGTCCTGACGGGTGACCGCGAGGACACGGTGCCGGGTGCGGACCCGACTGGACAGTTCGGGCGTCGCTGCGAGGGGCTCGAGGTAGTCGGCGACGATCTGGGAGCCGTAGGGCAGCGCGGTGGGCCGGGGGGACTGCCAGCCGTGCTTCTCGAGCAGGCGCACCGAGGCCGGGTCGAGGTTGTAGCGCCAGGTGGAGAAGAGCCTCACGTGCCCCCAGGCTCGGATCGAGGAGCCGACGCTCGAGCCGGCCTCGAGCACGAGCGGTTCGAGGCCCCGCTCGAGGAGGTGGGCGGCTGCGGCGAGGCCGACAGGACCTGCCCCGATGACGACGACGGGATGGTCGGCGCGGGTCATCCCGGCCTGCCCCTCAACGACGGCGACCATCAGGCCCCCGCAGGCAGGAGCTCGGCGATGAGGGCCTCGACGCGGCCCCGGATGTCGTCGCGGATGGGGCGCACGGAGTCGACGCCCTTGCCGGCGGGGTCCTCGAGCTCCCAGTCCTCGTAGCGCTTGCCGGGGAAGATGGGGCAGGTGTCGCCGCAGCCCATGGTGATCACGACGTCCGAGGCCTTGACCGCCTCAGTGGTGAGGATCTTGGGCTGCTCGTCGCGGATGTCGATGCCCTCCTCCAGCATCGCCTCCACGGCCGCGGGGTTGACCTGGTCCGCAGGTTCGGAGCCGGCAGAGCGCACCTCGACCCGGCCCGCCGAAAGGCGGCTGAGGTAGGCCGCGGCCATCTGGGAGCGGCCGGCGTTGTGGACGCACACGAAGAGGACGGAGGGCTTGTCGCTCATGAGAGGACCTTTCGATCGGCTGAATCGGCAGCACCGGTCAGGGAGGGGTAGAGGAGCCGGACGAGCAGGAACCCGACGACGCCGCCAACCAGCTGCGCGACGACGAAGCCGGGCACCGAGGCCGGAGTGATCCCGGCGAACGTGTCCGTGATGGACCGTGCGATGGTGACGGCAGGGTTGGCGAAGCTGGTCGAACTCGTGAACCAGTACGCCGCTGCGATATAGCCGCCGACGGCGAACGCCACCCGGTCGGCGCGTCCCGAGCGGACGGTGCCGAAGACGATGAGCAGCAGGCCGACGGTTGCCACCGCCTCGCCCAGCCACAGCCCCGGACCCGAGCGCTCGTGGCCGGACAGGGACACGGCGTAGAGGCCGAACATGAGGTTCGCCAGAACCGTGCCCGCGAGTCCTCCCGCGATCTGGGAGGCGATGAGGACCAGCGTGGTCCGGGTGTCGATCAGGCCGAGAGCGCGTTCGACAAGGCTCACGACGGGGTTGAACGATGCCGACACCGGCTGGAGCGCAATGATCAGGGCGACGAGCGCCGCGCCGGTGGCGATGCTGTTCTCCAGCAGCGCCAGCCCGGCGTCCGCCGGGGACAGCCTCGAGGCCATGATCCCGGAACCGACCACGGCAAGGACCAGGAAGGCGGTGCCGACAGACTCGGCGGCCGCGCGGCGCACCGTCTCACGGGTCACGCGGCGGAACCCGAGATGAGGGCCGCCAGGCCGCCGAGCGCTTCAGTGCGGGCACGGTAGTAGACCCACACTCCGCGCTTCTCGCGCTCGAGGAGGCCGGCGTCGTGGAGGATCTTCAGGTGGCGGCTGATGGTCGGCTGCGAGAGCTCGAAGGCCTCGTTGAGGTCGCACACGCAGGCTTCGCCGTCCTCGTGGGCGGCGATGAGGGACATGAGCCTGAGCCTGACGGGGTCTCCGAGCGCCTTGAGCGCCGGGGCCGCCTTCTCCGCCTCGGCTTCGGAGAGCGGCTCGCCGGACAGCGGTGAGCAGCAGGCCGCGCCGGGCTGGGCGGGGGCTTGGACCGCACTCAATGACATAGACACATGCACATGTTTGCATGTCTGATCCCGCGACGCAACCACGATGGCGGCGGGCCGGCTCCGTGCGCCGGCCCACCGCCGTCGTTGGTCCTGCGGAAGAGTTGCGTCAGGGGGCGAGCATCGGGCCGAAGCTGGCCCGGTCGGTGAGCCGCTCGTCGGCGTGGTCCGGGACCACCATGACGGGGCCCTTCGCGTGGTGCAGCACGCCGTCCGAGGTCGAGCCGAGCAGCATGCCGGTGAAGCCCCCGCGGCCGCGCGTGCCCAGGACGAGCAGCTCGACGGTGCGGGAGACCTCGACCAGGACGTCCACCGGGGCCCCGTCGAGAAGGCTCGTCTGCACCTCGAGGTCAGGGAAGTGGCTCTGGAGCCACGCGACACCGGCTTTGAGCTGGGCACGGATGTCCTCGAACAGCTGCTCCCGGTCCACGGGCGCCGGGACCCACGCCAGGCTGCCGCTGAACTGCGGGACCGCGCACACCACCCGCAGGGGCACGCCCATCATCATGGCCTCCTCCGCGGCGACCAGGACGGCGACCCGGGCCTGGTCCGAGCCGTCGACGCCGACAGCGACCACGTGTTCGAGGGACGTGTGGCCCTCCTTGGCCTGCTCGGCCTTGAGGTGCCTGTCCTCGATCTCCTCGCCGATCCTCTCGGCGAAGCGCAGCGGGACGGTCACCGTCGGGCAGGCCGCGTGGGCCGGGAGGGCGCTGGAGACAGACCCGAGGAGCCTGCCCACGAAGCCGCCGCGGCCTCGGGTTCCGAACACGAGGAGCTCGGCGGCCTTGGAGAACTCGAGGAGGACGCCGGACGCGTCGCCGGATTCGACGGAGGAGGTGACCTCGACGCCGTCGACCTCGCCGAGCTTCTCGACGGCCTCCTTCAGGACGGCCTCGGCACCGTCGCGGATCACCGTGTCGTCGAAGCTCGCGTAGCCTCCGTCGAGTCCCGATGCGGCGAAGAGGGGGACACTGTAGGCGGTCACGACGTGCAGGGGGCGCCGACGGCGCTTCGCCTCTGCGGCGGCCCACATGAGTGCGCAGTGCCCGTGTTCGGAGCCGTCCACGCCCACGACGATCCCGGTGGGGAGATCCGACTCGGCGGAGTCCCTTCCGGCCGCGCCATCCTGCGGGTGGAGCTGGTCTGCCATGGCTTCCTCCTCGACTCGCTGCGAGCCTAACACGCCCCTCTCACACTCAATCTCCGCTGGTTTTCAAGGGTGGTCAACCCTCCACGCCGGCATCCCGGCGGCCCCTCCGAGAGCCCCTCCCGGGGCCCCTCGAACCTGCCTGACATCTGTCTACCCATCGACGCGGATCTTCTGTAAGGTTCAACTCGTTGTCGCCGGCCGGAGCCCTCACGGGTGCCCCGACGACACGCGTCTGCGAGCAGTCTGGGGGGAGGGGCGCGCAGCTTCCATTCCAGTCTGTCCTGCCCGGGGAGGATGTCCGTGTCGGTTTCGCCGCGTCCAGGTGTTCAGCCGTTCCACCCCGACGGCCAACCGGGCGGAGGGGCCGCTGGCGGGCATCCTGAGCACACCAGCGCCGTCGTGATCGGCACCGGCCTGTCGGGCCTGGCGGTCGCCGCGGAGCTCAGCCGCCTCGGGATCGAGACGGTCACCGTGGACGGCCTCGAGTCCTCCTCCCCCAGCACGGCCACCTCGGCCCTGCGCGTCGCAGACCTCTCGAGCGCCGAGTCCGCCGAGTACCTCGAGGTGCTGCGGCACCTCCGCAAGTACGCCGCAAGCCACCGGCTCGACGTGCGCCACCACGTCCCCGCCCGGCACCTCGCGCTCGTCGAGTCCCCGGGCCCGGGCGCGCCCGTCCAGTGGGCGGTGCGCACGGACGACGGCGTGGTGCTCGCCGACGCGGTGATCCTCACCCGGTGCGCCCACAACCAGCTGCGCCGGTTCCTCGCCGACCTCGGCTACTCCCTCGGCGAGCACCTCATGGCAGGGCTCGCCGAGATCGGGCTGTACCTCATCGGCGTCACCGACCTCGAGGCGCTCAGCGCCCGCGAGGTGCTGCGCCAGGCCAAGTCGGTCGGCGCGGACGCGGCCGCCCGGCTCGGGGCCGGCCTGCAGCACGCCTGATAGCGCCGGGCTCAGGCCCCGCGGTCCTCGCTGACCTCGCCGTTCTCCTCGTCGCCCCGGGCGAGCCGGCGCCGGGCCCCGACGCCCAGCGCGGCCAGCAGGCCCACGGCCACGACGGCGAACACGACGATCATCCACGGGAAGTCGTTCTGCGCCGTCGGCGCCGGCGCGGGCGTCTCGACGGTGCCCGGCTGCGAGGCCTGGATCCCCGGCCCCGCGGCGGACGGCGAGGAGGACGCCCCAGGCACCGCGGCCGGCGTCGTGCTTCCCTGCGCCACCGTGTAGGCGAACGTTCCCTCGATGGGGTGCGAATCGGAGCTCACGACGCGCCACACCACGGTGTACTGCCCCGCCGGCGCGCCGGCGCGCAGCTTCTGGTGGAGGCTGCGGTCGACGACCTCCGGGGAGCCCTCGGACCAGGACGTGCCGGACGGGTCGGTGACCCTGACCTCGGCGCCCACGCCCAGAGGCCTCTCGGAGAAGTCGAGGCGGATCTCCCCCGGGGCCGTCGCCGCCGTGGCGCCGGGGGCCGGGGAGGAACCCTCGAGCGCGTCGTGCGCGAGGGCCGGTGCAGGGCTGGCCACGAGGACGAGCGCCGCGAGCGCGAACGCCGCCAGCACGGGCGCGACCGCCGCCAGGGCGGCAGCGCGCAGCCGGGGGAAGGAGGGGATGATCTGCATCTCACCAGCCTAGGTTTCGACGTTGTGTAGAACAACCGGGCCGCAACTGACGAGTAGGATTGTCCCCGGCCGGCTGCGTCGCCGCCTTCGAATCACCCCCCATCACCGCCCCCACAGGAGTGCCCATGGCAACGGCTACGGCAACGACATCCGCAGTGGACCGTTACTTCAAGATCAGCGAGCGCGGCTCGTCGGTTGCGCGCGAGATCCGCGGCGGCCTCGCCACGTTCTTCGCGATGAGCTACATCGTGGTCCTCAACCCCCTCATCCTCTCCGGCGCGGACTCGGCCGGGAACACGCTCAGCATCCCGCGTGTGGCGGCCGCGACCGCGCTCGTCGCAGGCCTCCTCACGATCGCCATGGGCGTGTGGGCCAAGCACCCGTTCGCGCTCGCGACGGGGCTGGGCGTCAACGCCTTCGTCGCGGTGACCGTCGCGACCAACCCGGGGGTGACCTGGCCGGACGTCATGGGGCTCGTCGTCGTTGCCGGTGTGGTGATGTTCATCCTCGTGCTGACCGGGTTCCGGACCGCTGTGTTCCGCGCCGTCCCGGAAGGCCTCAAGACCGCCATCGTCGTGGGCATCGGCGTCTTCATCGCCCTGATCGGCCTGGTCAACGCGGGCTTCGTCCGCCGCATCCCGGACGCGGCGGGGACGACCGTTCCCCTCGGGCTCGGGGCGGGCGGCAAGCTGCTGGGCTGGCCCACGCTGGTGTTCGTCGTCGGGCTCGTCCTGACCATCGCGCTCATGGTCCGCAAGGTCCGCGGAGCCCTGCTCATCGGCATCCTCGCGGCGACCCTGCTCGCGAACATCCTCGAGCAGGTGTTCCACATCGGCCCGTCCGTGGCGCCGGGCAAGGCGCCGAACCCGGCCGGATGGTCCCTCGTGGTGCCGGGCCTCGGCGACGTCTCGCCTGTGGACCTGAGCCTCATCGGGCAGGCGAATCCCTTCGGTGCCTTCGCGCACCTCGGCACCCTGGGCGCCCTGCTCATGGCCTTCGTGATCCTCCTGAGCATCTTCTTCGACGCGATGGGCACCATGGTCGGGCTCGCCCGTGAGGCCGGGACGATGGGCAAGGACGGACAGATTCCCAACGTCGACCGCGTCCTCCTCGTCGACGCTTTCGGTGCGATCGCGGGCGGCGGCTCCTCGATCTCGTCGAACCAGATCTTCGTCGAGTCCGGCGCGGGCATCGGCGAGGGGGCGCGCACGGGGCTCGCCTCGGTCGTCACCGGCGCGCTCCTGATCCTGGCGATGTTCCTGACCCCGCTCATCAACCTCGTGCCGTTCGAGGCGGTGGCGCCGGCGCTCGTCGTCGTGGGCTTCCTCATGTTCCAGCAGGTCGCCAAGATCGACTGGCACGACATCGGGATCGCGATCCCCGCGTTCCTCACGATCGGCCTCATGCCGTTCACGTACTCCATTGCCAACGGCCTCGGGGCGGGCTTCATCTCCTACGTCCTCGTGCGCACCTTCCAGGGCCGCGCCAAGGAGATCCACCCGCTCATGTGGGCCGTCGCGGCGGCGTTCCTGCTCTTCTTCGGCATCGGCCCGGTCGAGCAGCTGCTCGGCATGTAGCTGGTCGGCAGGTAGCCGCTCGGCGCAGCCCTTCACCCCGCGGCGCCGTCGTCATAGGCTGACGACGGCGCCGCGCCGGGTCCGCTGCCCGGCACCCCTGCGGTGCCGCACCGGCAACGGAAGGAACCCCCGATGGCCTACACCGTCGGCTACTTCATCGGCAGCCTGTCCCAGAAGTCCATCAACCGCACGCTCTCCAAGGCGCTCATCCGCCTCGCCCCGGACTCCCTGGCGTTCGAGGAGATCCCGATCAAGGACCTCCCGCTCTACAACCACGACCTCGACGCGGACTTCCCCGCCGAGGGCCGTGCGCTCAAGGAGGCGATCGAGCGAGTCGACGCCGTCCTGTTCGTCACCCCCGAGTACAACCGCGACATTCCCGGATCCCTCAAGAACGCGATCGACTGGGCCTCCCGGCCGTGGGGCACGAACTCGTTCAACCGCAAGCCGAGCGCGGTCATCGGCGCCTCCCCGGGCAAGATCGGGACCGCGGTGGCCCAGCAGAACCTCCGCAGCATCCTGTCGTTCTGCAACTCCCCGCAGATGAACGCCCCCGAGGCGTACATCCAGTACGTCCCTGGCGTGTTCAGCGACGACGGCGAGGTCACCGACGCGAGCACCGAGGAGTTCCTGCGCCACTTCATGGAGGAGTTCGGGCTGTTCGTGGAGCGCGTGCTGACGGTCCTGCCGCGCGAACGCTGAGGGCGCGCCGCCTCGGACCTGGCCACTCGGGCGCTCGGGCACCCAACCAGCATGATCGGTGCGCGCCCGCACGATCGGCGGCGACCAGCACCGATCATGCGGGTGAGCACCGATCGTCGGACCGGCAGCGCTCGCCACCCTGGCGCCGTCGCTGCCTCCTCACGGAATAGCTCGGCGGCAGTCCTCGCCCCCGCGGAGGATGGGGGGCAGGATAGGACAACGATTCCATCCGCCCCCTGCGGGCACGTGGCGCTCAGGAGGACCTGATGTCTGGGAAAGGGACCAGCGGACCCGTGAAGGGGCCCGGCTCCGCCGCCGCGGTGAGCCGCCCCGAGCTCATCCGCAACGTGGCCCTCGTGGGCCATTCCGGGTCCGGCAAGACCACTCTGCTCGAAGCCGTCCTCGCCTCGACCGGGGCCATCCCGCGCATGGGTTCGATAGTGGAGGGGACCACGATCGGCGACTCGGACCCGACGGCTGTCCACCAGCAGCGCTCGGTGGGGCTCTCGGCCGTGCCCGTCATGGTGGGCGACACCAAGGTGAACTTCCTCGACACCCCGGGGTACGCGGACTTCATCGGGGAGCTCCGCGCGGGACTGCGGGCGGCGGATGCGGCGCTGTTCGTCGTCTCCGCGTCGGACGGGATCGACGCCGCGACCCGCGCCCTCTGGGAGGAGTGCGAGCGGGTCGGGATGCCGCGCGCCGTCGTCATCAGCCGGCTGGACCACCCCCGTGCGGACTACGACGCTGCCTTGGACCTCTGCCGCGGCGCCTTCGGCGACGCTGTGCTGCCCCTGTATGTCCCGCTGCGCGGCGGTGATGTCCCGAGCCGGCTCGTGGGCCTCCTCTCTGGAACCCTGTCGGACTACTCGGGCGATGAGCTCGAGCCCGAGACCCGGCCGGCCACGGCCGAGGAGCTCGCCGGGTGGGAGGGGCCGCGGGGAGAGCTCATCGAGGGGATCATCGCCGAGAGCGAGGACGAGACCCTCATGGACCGGTACCTGGGCGGTGAGGAGATCGGCTTCGACGTCCTCGTCGACGACCTCGAGAAGGCCGTGGCGCGAGGCGCCTTCTTCCCCGTGATTCCGGCGTCAGCCACGACCGGGCTCGGCACCGCCGAGCTGCTCGAGATCCTCCGGCGCGGATTCCCCTCCCCCGCCGAGCGGCCCGTCCCGGCGGTCACGGACCTGGACGGCAAGCCGGTCAAGCACCTCGTCTGCGATCCGGACGGACCGCTCGTGGGCGAGGTCGTGCGCACCACCGTGGACGCGTTCTTGGGGCGCGTCTGCCTCGTCCGCCTGTTCTCGGGGACCCTGCGCGACGACACCGCGGTCCACGTGTCCGGCCACGGCCTCGCCGACCGCGGGCATCCCGACCACGACAGCGACGAGCGGCTCGGCCATGTGTACCTGCCCTTCGGGTCCACGCTCCACGCGGTGCCGCAGGCAGTGGCGGGCGACGTCTGCGCCGTCGCACGCATCACCGCCGAGACCGGGGACACGATCTCGGCGCGGGAGCTGCCGCTCCTGGTGGCGCCGTGGGACATGCCGGAGCCGCTGCTGCCGGTCGCGGTCGAGGCGGCGTCGCACGGGGACGAGGACGCACTCGCGAAGAGCCTCGCGAAGGTCGCCGCAGGCGATCCGACGCTGCGCGTCGAGCGGAACGCCGAGACCCACCAGCTGGTCCTGTGGTGCATGGGCGAGTCCCACGCGGAGGCCGTCCTCGACCGGCTGCGGGAGCAGGGCGTCAAGCTCTCGACGGTCGACGTCGTGACCCCGCTCCGCGAGACATTCGCCAGTGCGGCGGCGGGCCACGGTCGGCACGTCAAGCAGTCCGGGGGCCACGGGCAGTACGCGATCTGCGACATCGAGGTCGAGCCACTGCCCCGCGGTGCCGGGTTCGAGTTCCAGGACCGGGTGGTGGGCGGAGCGATCCCCAAGACGTTCATCGAGTCGGTCGAGAAGGGCGTGCGGGCCCAGATGGTCAAGGGCGTCGCCGAGGGGTTCCCCGTGGTGGACATCCGCGTCACCCTCGTGGGCGGGAAGACGCACAGCGTGGACTCCTCCGACGCCGCGTTCCAGGCCGCCGGCGCCCTGGCCCTGCGGGAGGCGGCGGCTGCAGCGAAGATCAGGCTGCTCGAGCCCGTCTCGACGGTGACGATCAGCGTTCCCGAAGAGCACGTCGGCACGGTGATCAGCGACCTCTCCTCGCGGCGCGGGCGCGTCACGGGGACCACGGCCACCGGCGACGGCGCAGCCGACGTGAGCGCCGAGGTGCCCGACTCCGAGCTCGTGCGGTATGCCGTGGAGCTCCGCGGCCTCACCGGCGGGACCGGGACCTTCCGGCGGGAGTACCTGCGCCATGAGCCCGTTGCCGACAAGACCCACTGACGACGGCGGGTGCAGTCCGGTTCCCCGGACTGCGCGGGCGCTGCGCTCTGGCGCGCCGGGCCCGGCATGCGGTGTGCTGGGATGATGAGCGACTCGACCCTTCCCACACTGGCCCCCAGCACGCTTTCCCGCGACACGGCCCGCGAGGCCGCATTCACGCCATGGTCCGGGCGCCATGACGGCGACGCGCCCGGGCACCGCCGCTGGTGGCAGGCCGTGCGCCCATTCACCCCCGAGGCCGCCGCAGCGGCGTACGACGGCGGCCAGCGCCCGGCCGTGCTCCTCGGCTTCGCATCCGACGAGGGCGTGCGGCGGAACAAGGGCCGCATCGGCGCGGCCCACGGTCCCGCGGCGATCCGGGGCGCGCTGTCCCCGCTCGCGTTCCACCTCGACAGGCACGTGTTCGACGCCGGCGATGTCGCCGTGCCGCTCGGCACGCCGGACAGCCACGGGCCGCTCGAGGAGGGCCAGGAGCGCTTCGGGTCGGTGCTCGCCTCGGCGCTCGACGCCGGTGCCCTCACGGTGGGCCTGGGGGGAGGGCATGAGACGGCGTATGCGAGCTACCTCGGCGTCATCAGCTCCGAGCGCGCTGGGGGCTCGCGCCTCGGTGTGCTCAACCTCGACGCCCACTTCGACCTGCGGGACGAGCCGCGCGCAACATCCGGGACGCCGTTCCTGCAGATGGCCAGGGCCGAGGCTGCGGAGGGCCGGGCGCTCCAGTATGCGGCCCTCGGAATATCCCGCCCCGGGAATACACGAGCGCTGTTCGACCGCGCGGACGAGCTCGGCGCGCGGTACCTGCTCGACGAGTACACCACCAGGGCGACCGCCGAGTCGTTCGTGGAGGACTTCCTCGCCGACCTCGACGCGGTCTACCTCACGATCGACCTCGACGTCCTGCCGGCGGACACCGCTCCCGGCGTCTCCGCCCCGGCCTCGCTGGGGGTTCCGCTCGAGGTGATCGTCGCCGTCGTGCGCAGAGTGGCGGCGAGCGGCAAGCTGCTCCACGCCGACATCGCCGAACTCAACCCGTCGCTCGACGTGGACGGCCGCACGGCTCGCGTTGCGGCGCGGCTTGTCGACACCATCCTGGGCTAGCGCCAGGGCCGTCATCGGCCTCATTGTGCGGGATTGCTGCGGCAGTGGTCCTCGCCAGCGTGTTCGGCCAGTGCGCGCAGCTCGGTCCGGGCGTCCACCACGTGACCGGCATCACCATCACGTGCGGGTAGCGAGGCCCGCAGATGCCGAAAGGGCCCGCGCCAGTCGGTGCGGGCCCTTTCCGGGTGTGCGGGCGAGGCGGTTCAGCCGCGGCGGACGATCACGCCGTCCGACTTGAGGCAGAGGTGGCGGCCAGCAGGGCCGGGCGGGACGATCCACATGACGTTGCCGCTCAGCGAGACCTCCTCCACGGCACCCCGCGTGACGACCTTCGCGTGCCGCATGACCTCGACCATCTCGCCCACCGCGAGCTCAGTCCAGTTCTCGATCGGCGCCTGGTATGCTCCGCGTCGGTTCAGAACCGCTCCCCGTGCCTTCATCGATCTCTCCCACTCCTTTGTGCAGAAACATCCGTGACTGATTCGGTATCCGTGAGGCCACGGCTGATGGCCCCAGTGTCGCCCCGTGTGGGGGCGCCCTCCTCTTTCTATCGGCTTCTCCGGCGCGTCGCCATGTATGGTTCGACGACGTTTCGGGGAATCCTTGTGCACTCCGCCATCAGCAGAGCGGCCCCGCGGCCTCCTCGACCGCGGCGAGCAGCTCGCCGCCAGCCAGGACCCTGTCCGCTTCCTCCAGTTCGGGCGACATGAACCGGTCCGCGCCCGGTCCGGCCACCGTCCTGCGGAGCACCGTGATGGCTGCCGCCGTCCCCGCCCCGGGGACCAGCGCGCCGTCGGACATCTGGGTCCGGAGGTCGATCGCACGCGCCGCGGTCACCAGTTCGATGGCGAGGACCCGGCGGAGATTCTCGACCGCCCTGCGGAGCTTGCGGGCCGCGTGCCAGCCCATCGAGACGTGGTCCTCCTGCATGGCCGAGCTCGGGATCGAGTCGACCGAGGCCGGGACCGCGAGGCGCTTGCAGTCCGAGACAAGCCCGGCCTGCGTGTACTGGGCGATCATGAGGCCCGAGTCCACGCCCGGATCGTGGGCGAGGAACGCCGGGAGGCCGTGGGAGCGTGCAGGATCGAGCATGCGGTCCGTGCGGCGCTCGGCCATCGAGGCGAGGTCCGCGACGGCGATCGCCAGGAAGTCCAGCACGTAGGCGACGGGGGCGCCGTGGAAGTTCCCGTTGCTGGAGACACGCCCGTCCGGCAGGACCACGGGGTTGTCGATCGACGCGGCGAGCTCGCGCTCGGCCACCGTGGCCGCGTGCGCGACCGTGTCGCGGAAGGCCCCGGCGACCTGCGGCGCACACCGCAGCGAGTACGCGTCCTGGACACGGGTGTCGCCCTCGCGGTGGGAGGCGACGATGGGCGAGCCGCGCAGCACCGCGAGCATGTTCGCCGCAGAGTCGGCCTGGCCCGGATGCGGCCTCAGCGGGGCATGGAGCTCGGGCAGGAACACCTGGTCGGTGCCGAGCAGGCCCTCGACGCTCATCGCGGCCGTGACGTCGGCGGTCTTCGCGAGCTGGCGGAGGTCGTGCAGGGCCATGAGGAGCATGCCCAGCATGCCCTCGGTGCCGTTGACGAGGGCCAAGCCCTCCTTCTCGGCCAGCGTGACCGGCTCGATGCCGTGCGCGGCAAGCAGCTCCGCGACAGGAGGCTCTCCCGCGCCGCCGAAGCGCGCGCCGTCGGGCCCCTCCGCCTCGCCCTCGCCCATGAGGACCAGCGCCACGTGCGAGAGCGGGGCCAGATCGCCCGAGCAGCCGAGCGAGCCGAACTCGCGGATGACCGGCGTGATGCCCGCGTTGAGGAGCTTCACGAACGTCTCGAGGACCACCGGACGGACGCCGGTGCGGCCCGACGCGAGGGTCTTGGCGCGCAGGAGCATGAGCGCCCGCGCGACCTCGCGTTCGACTGCGGGTCCCATGCCGGCAGCGTGGCTGCGGATGAGCGACTTCTGAAGCTGCGTGCGCTTCTCCTGCGGGATGTGCAGGGTGGCCAGGGCGCCGAAGCCGGTCGAGATCCCGTAGGCAGGCGTCTCGGACGCGGCGAGCTCCTCGACATGGGCACGGACGCGGGCGACGGTGTCGAGCGCCTCGTCGGCGATGCTCACCGTCGCGCCATGCCGGGCGACGGCAACGACGTCCTCGGGCGTGAGGCCGGCGGTCGAGAGGGTGACCTCGGTGGGGAGGTGGGTTTCGGGGGCGGTGAGGGTCATGTGGGGAGTTCCTTGGTGGAAGTGTCTGGAACTGCACAACTCGTGGGCGGGTCGGTCCCTGAGGGCCGCTGACGGCTTCGAATTGTGCAGTTTCTGACAGTGCGAGTGGGTCAGCGACCGTGCATGGGGATCTTCACGCCGCGCTCGGCGGCGACCTCGACGGCGCGCTCGTAGCCGGCGTCGACGTGGCGGATGACGCCCATGCCGGGGTCGTTGGTGAGGAGGGCGGTGAGCTTCGCGGCTGCGAGCTCGGTGCCGTCCGCCACGGAGACCTGGCCGGCGTGGATCGAGCGGCCGATCCCGACGCCGCCGCCGTGGTGGATCGAGACCCAGGTCGCGCCGGAGGAGGCGGCGGTGAGTGCGTTGAGGAGCGGCCAGTCGGCGATGGCGTCCGAGCCGTCCTTCATGCCCTCGGTCTCGCGGTACGGCGACGCCACGGAGCCGGAGTCGAGGTGGTCGCGCCCGATCACGATCGGCGCCTTGACCTTGCCCTCGGCCACGAGCCGGTTGAACAGCAGGCCGGCCTGATGGCGTTCGCCGTAGCCGAGCCAGCAGATGCGTGCCGGGAGGCCCTCGAACTCGACGAACTCCCCGGCGGCGTCGATCCAGCGGTGCAGGTGCTCGTTCTCCGGGAAGAGCTCCTTGATCGCCTGATCGGTGACCTTGATGTCCTCCGGGTCCCCGGACAGGGCCACCCAGCGGAACGGGCCCAGGCCCTCGCAGAACAGCGGGCGGATGTAGGCCGGGACGAAGCCCGGGAACTCGAACGCGCGGCTGTAGCCGCCCTTCCGGGCCTCGTCGCGGATCGAGTTGCCGTAGTCGAACACCTCCGCGCCCTCGTCCTGGAACTCGACCATGGCTTGGACGTGGCGGGCCATCGCGTTCTGTGCCTTCTTGGTGAATCCCTCTGGGTCCGCCTCGGCCTCGTGGTGCCACTGCTTCACGGTGTACTCGGTGGGGAGGTAGCTGAGGGGATCGTGCGCCGAGGTCTGGTCGGTGACGATGTCCACCGTGAGCTCGCCGGCGCGGTGGCGGCGCAGGATCTCGGGGAAGACCTCCGCGGCGTTGCCGACGTAGCCGACCGAGAGCGCACGGCCCTCCTCCTTCGCGGCCACGACCTTCGCCACGGCGGCGTCGAGGTCCGTCTCCACCTCGTCGAGGTAGCGCTTGCCGACGCGGCGGCGGAGGCGCGCCTCGTCGACGTCGACGATCAGCACGGCGCCGCCGTTGAGCGTCACGGCGAGGGGCTGCGCGCCGCCCATCCCGCCGCAGCCGCCGGTGAGGGTCAAGGTGCCCTTGAGGGTCGGCTCGGCGAACCTGCCCTCGGCGTGCAGCTTCCGGCCGATGGCCGCGAACGTCTCGTACGTGCCCTGCAGGATGCCCTGGGTGCCGATGTAGATCCATGAGCCGGCGGTCATCTGCCCGTACATCGTCAGGCCCTCGGCCTCGAGGCGGCGGAACTCGGGCCAGGTGGCCCAGTCGCCCACGAGATTCGAGTTGGCGATGAGCACGCGCGGGGCCCACTTGTTCGTGCGGAAGACCCCCACGGGCTTGCCGGACTGGACGAGGAGGGTCTCGTCGTCGTCCATCTCCTTGAGGGTGGCGATGATGGCGTCGAACGCCTTCCAGGAGCGGGCGGCGCGGCCGGTTCCCCCGTAGACCACGAGCTCGTCGGGACGCTCCGCGACCTCCGGGTCGAGGTTGTTCATGAGCATGCGCATCGGCGCCTCGGTCTGCCAGGACTTGGCGCTGATCTCGGTGCCGCGCGGGGCGCGGACGGGGCGGGCGCCGGTGGTGAAGTCGGCCTTGCGGGCCGGTGCGGGGGTGGTGCTGTCGGTCATCGTGACTCCTGCGTCGTGATGTCGGGATTGCTTCTGTATCCATGACACCGCGCCGGGACCCGCGCCGACAGCGGCTTGCGAGGGGTGCTGTCCGGGATTGCAGACAAGCCCGCGAGCGCCGTTGCCGCGCACGACGGCGGCTGGTTGACTGGGCGCGGAAGTCACCGGAGGGGGCGGGACCATGGGCGAGGCGGCCGATCAGCGCAGGACGTACAGCGATCCCGAGGTCTGGCGCGGGCTGCTGTTCAGCGGGGGCTGGGGACGCGCCGCGCACCGCGGCAATCCCCGCGGGCGGCATGTCCTGGGCATTGCCTCCACGGCCTGCGGCCTCTTCGCCCTGGTCGGCGCCGCGCTGGTGTCCTGGTTCCTCACCTCCGGGCTCGGCTGGTACGGCCCGCGCGCCATGGACGAGGTGGGGCGCTGGGCGCTCGTCCAGTCGGGCGCCCTCGTGGCCGCGTGGGTGTGCACGGGCGCAGCCGTGGCCGGCCTAGCGTGCGGCGCCGCCTCCCTCATCGCGCGCTGGTCCCTGGGCCTCACCGTCATCGGGCTCACGCTCTCGGCCGCGGCGGGCGCGACCGTCGTGCAGGCGTGGGGGCTCTTCTTCTGGAACCACCTGTAGCTACTTGACGCACGGGACGCTGCCGCCCTGGAGTGGGCTCTTCCAGTCCTCGTAGGTCGGGGGCGGTGATGCGACGGGCGTTGCGCTGGCCGTCTCGCTCGGGGCGCTGCTCGCGGTGGACTGGTCCGCTCCGTCCGAGGAGGGAGCGTCCTCCGGCGAGGCCGACGCGGAGGCGGGCGGCGGCGTCGTGGGCTGGACGGGCTTCGGGGCGAGGAGTTCCTTCACGAACGCCTGGATCGCCGGGACGTCGACGACGTTGATCGCGGCGCCTTCGGGCGACCAGCCGAAGCCGACGATCGGCAGGGTCGTGAAGGTGATGTTCCCGCCCGTCAGCGACCTGGCCTGCTGGGCGAGCAGGAGGAGGTCGAGGTTGCGGTCCACGGCCATGTTCTTGCTGACCGCATCGAGGACCGCCTCCATCTTGGGCAGGTTGGTGAACGTCCCCGCCTGGGTCAGCTGGTGCAGGACGGAGGCGATGAAGGCCTGCTGGCGGCGTGTGCGGTCGAGGTCGGTGAAGTCGTAGGTCGGGTCGCTCGTGTCGCGGCGCTGGCGGACGAACGCCATGGCCTGCCGGGCATCGATCTGCTGCACTCCGGCACGGAAGTCTGCTCCGGAGTAGGCGTCCTGTGTGGCCCGGTTGACGCACACGGTGATGGGCTGGATCGCGAGGGCGACCTGGTAGAAGGCGACCATGGTGACTTCGACGAAGTGGTCGATCGGCACTCCGCCGAGGAACTGGGAGACGGTGGCGATCTGGGCGGCGCGGCCAGCGTCGCGCGCGGCCTGGTAGGTGGCGTCGTCGTTCGGCTTGCCCTGGGAGAGGAGCGCGGACTGCTCGGCAGCGAACCCGTAGCTGTACGCCTCCTTGATCTTGGTGGAGAACCCCCCGCCTCCGGGGATCCCCGCGATCTCCACGTAGTCGTCGCGCGGGATCGAGATCGCGGTGGCCTGGGAGCCGTCGGCGGGGATGTGCACGAGCATGAGCACGTTCGCGTTGTAGAAGCCCCCGCTGTCGTCGCCGGCCTGGAGGGCGTCCAGGATGTCCGGCGGGAGGGGCTGGCCGTTCTCGTCGAGCCGGGAGTCGAGGCCCATGACCAGGATGTTGGTGTCCTTGGACAGCGTGGGCGGCGCCGTGGAGGCGGACGGGCTCGCGGCCTCGTCCCCGAAGGCGCGGGTGAGCGCGTCCGAGCGGTGGACGTTGGAGTTGAACCGGGCGGCGAGCTGCACGCCGTAGACGACCGCGGCACCGCCGACCAGCACCACGACGATCCCCAGGGCGAGGCCGATGCGCAGCCACCTCCGACGCCGCGTGGCTCGTCGGTCCCCGCCTCCCTCCTGCTCCCCCATGCGCCGCCATCCTTCCGCGCGATGCGGGCATGCGGCGACGGACGGCGCCGGCAGGCATCGACGTGATGCACACCATACCGCCGGGGCAGGGGCGTGCCCAGAGGCTGAAGTCAGCCCCGGCCGTAGATCCTCGCCGCGAGCTCCCCCGCGACCTTGTGGACGCGCTTCGCGAGGTCCTCGCGACGCTCGGTGGGCACCCTCTCGTCCTCGAACGTCACGGCGACCGCGGCCGTCGGCCATCCGGCGTGGTCGGTGACCGCTGCCGCGACGGAGGCGAGGCCCGGGGTGACCTCGCCGGCTTCGGTCGCGTAGCCACGCTGGCGGACCTGGTCGAGCTCGGACTGCAGCGCCGAGTAGGAGCGGATCTGCTCCCCCTCCTCGGTGCGGGACGTGAACGCCGCGGCGTTCGGATACAGCGCGCGGACCTGCGACTTCGGCAGCGCCGCGAGGATCGCCCTGCCGCTCGCGGTGAGGTGGCTCGGCAGGCGCACGCCGACGTCAGTCACGAGCGAGGGCCTGCTCTTCGCCCGCTCCTCGACGATGTAGAGCACGTCCCGGCCGTGCAGGACCGCGAGGTGCGCGCTCTCCCCGATCGCGTCCACGAGCGCGGCGAGCACCGGCCGTCCGAGGCGGGAGAGCGGCTCCTGGCGCGAGTACGCGCTCGAGAGCTCGAACGCACCGATCCCCAGCCCGTACCGCTGCTCCTCCGCCAGGTGCAGCACGAACCCGTTCTCCTCCATGACGGCGAGCAGGTGGTACACCGTGGAGCGGGGCAGGCCGAGCTGGGTCCCGATCGCCGAGGCAGGCTGCGGGCCCCGACGCGACGCGAGCAGGCGGAGGATGCGCAGCGTGCTCTCGGCAGCGGGAACCTTGGACTTCTGGGCTGGCTCGGGCATGGGGCCTCGGTCTCCTCTGTCTGTCATACCGAACTCCAGTGTGCGCGAGCAGGACGACGGTGCGCACTCGCCGTCGTACGCGGGGCGTCCGGGATGCCAGACAGTCGCACTGTCTGTGATCCGAGACGGCAAGCGCAGGTGACGGCACTCACACGGCCCCCGGACCCGGAACAGTGGAAGGGATCCTTCCCAGAGTCGTGAGGAACCCCTATGCAGACACAGAACCCCGCCGCGCTCAGCCGCGGCCTCAACGTCCGGCACATCCGGTTCATGGCCTTGGGGTCGGCCATCGGGACGGGCCTCTTCTACGGTTCGGCCTCCGCGATCCGGGCCGCCGGGCCCGCCGTGCTCATCGCCTACATGGTGGCCGGCGCGGCCGTCTTCATGGTCATGCGTTCGCTCGGCGAGATGGCCGTGCGGCACCCCGTGTCCGGCTCGTTCGGCCAGTACGCCGGCCGCTATCTCGGCCCGTTCGCCGGGTTCGCGACCGGATGGACCTACGTCTTCGAGATGGCCATCGTGGCACTCGCCGACGTCACCGCCTTCGGGATCTACATGGGGTTCTGGTTCCCGGACGTGGACCGGTGGGTGTGGATCGCCGCCGTCATCCTCTTCCTCACCGCCGTGAACCTGCTCAGCGTCAAGGTGTTCGGCGAGCTCGAGTTCTGGTTCTCGCTCGTGAAGGTGGTGGCGATCATCGCGATGATCGCCGGGGGCGCGGCGCTCATCCTGTTCGGGTTCTCGTCCGGGGACGGTCAGGCCGGCGCGCACCAGCTGGTGGAGCACGGCGGGCTGTTCCCCCACGGGTTCGGCGGGCTGCTCGCGGCGTTCTCCGTGGTGGTGTTCGCGTTCGGCGGCGTCGAGACGATCGGCGTCACGGCCGGTGAGGCCGCGGACCCGAAGAGGGCCATCCCGGGCGCGGTGAACACCGTGCCGGTGCGCATCCTGCTCTTCTACGTGCTCACCCTTGGCGTGCTCATGAGCCTCTTCCCGTGGAACCAGGTCGGGGCCCAGGGCAGCCCGTTCGTGCAGATCTTCGACGGGCTGGGCATCCCGGGCGCCGCGCATGGGCTCAATGCGGTCGTCATCACCGCGGCGCTGTCCGCGATCAACTCGGACATCTTCGGTGCCGGGCGCATCCTGTTCGGGCTTGCGCAGCAGGGCCACGCGCCCGCCGCCTTCGGCCGGGTGTCGCGGCGGGGCGTGCCGTGGATGACCGTGGTGATCATGACCGGGGTGCTGGGCGTCGGCGTGGTGCTCAACGCCGTCATCCCTGAGGACGTGTTCACGGTGATCGCCTCGATCGCCACCTTCGCCACCGTCTTCGTGTGGGGCATGATCCTGGCCAGCCACGTGGCCATGAAGCGCGAGATCCGACGGTACGCGCTCGCCCCGTCCGAGTTCCCCTCACCCCTGTGGCCGGCGGCCTCGGTGGCGGCGGTCGGCTTCCTCGCGCTCGTCGTGGTGCTGCTGGGCTGGTTCGAGGAGACCCGGATGGCGCTCGTAGTGGGTGCGGCGTGGATCGGCCTGCTCGGCGCGGCCTACGCGCTGTGGGTGCGCGGTGACGGCCGGAACAGGCCCGCGCTGCGGGATGAGACGGCCCAGATGCCCGTGGTGGGTCCCCGGGGGACAGTGTCGGTTCAGGACAGCGTGCGGGCCTAGGCCTCCCTTCCCGCCCACCGTGCAGATCGACACAACTCAGCGCCGTTCCGACCCCTCAAAGGGCCGGAACGGCGCTGAGTGATGCAGTTATGCACGCTCTCCTGCGGTGCGCGGCGGCCTACCGGGCCGACCAGCCGCCGTCCATCGTGTAGGAGGCGCCGGTGACCATGCCCGCGTCGTCCGAAGCGAGCCACGCGACGAGCGAGGCGACCTCGGCTGGCTCCACGAGCCGCTTGATCGCCATCTCGGTGAGCATGACCTTCTCGAGGACCTCGGACTCGGGGATGCCGTGCGTCGCCGCCTGGTCCTTGATCTGCTTCTCCACGAGCGCCGTGCGGACGTAGCCGGGGTTGACGCAGTTCGAGGTGACGCCGTGCTCCGCTCCTTCGAGGGCCGTGACCTTGGAGAGGCCCTCGAGCGCATGCTTCGCCGTGACGTACGCGCTCTTGAACGCCGAGGCGCGGATCCCGTGGACGGAGCTGAGGTTGATGACCCGGCCCCAGCCGCGCTCGTACATGTGCGGGAGGGCGGCACGGATCAGGAGGAACGGGGCCTCGACCATGAGCCGCTGGATGCGGCGGAACGCCTCGGGGTCGTACTCGTGGATCGGGGCGACCTTCTGGATTCCGGCGTTGTTGACGAGGATGTCGCAGTCGAGCGTCAGGTCCTCGAGCGCCGCCGTGTCGAGCAGGTCCACCGCCCAGGCGGTGCCGCCGATGTCCGCGGCGAGCTTGTCGGCGGCGTCGCCGTCCAGGTCCGCGACCACCACGTGCACGCCCTTGTCCGCGAGGCCATGGGCGACGGCGGCACCGATTCCGGCGGCTCCGCCCGTCACGAGCGCCTTGCGGCCTGCGATGCTCATGCGCGCGCCTCCGCCTCTGGCGTCCCGCTCTGGACCCGGGCCGCGTCGGCGGCGTCGAGGGCGTGGAGCGAGGCACCCTTCGTCTCGCGCATCGCGAGCACGGCGACGACGGTGACCACGCCGGCGATGGCCAGGTAGACCGCGGTGGGCCACCAGGAGCCGGTGGCCTTGAGCCACTCGGTGGCGAAGACCGGGGCGAGCGAGCCCGCGACGATCGAGGTGACCTGGTAGGAGATCGAGACGCCCGAGTAGCGCATGCGGGTCGGGAACATCTCAGACATGATCGCGGGCTGGCCCGAGTACATGAGGCCGTGGAAGAAGAGGCCCACGATGATGGTCAGGAGGATGACTACGACGTTCTGGGTGCCGAAGGCGGGGAAGGCCCAGAAGCCCCACGTGCCGCCGAGGATCGCGCCGGCGAGGTAGACGGGCTTGCGGCCCACCCTGTCGGCCATGCGGCCGATGACCGGGATGACTGCGAAGTGGCAGATGTGGGCGATCGCGATCACGCCGAGGATCGAGCCCGTGTTCATCTTCAGGCCCGTGCCGAGGTAGACGATCGAGAACGTGACCACGAGGTAGTACATGATGTTCTCCGCGAAACGGAGGCCCATGCCCACGAGGACGCCGCGGGGGTAGCGCTTGAGGACCTCGAGCACGCCGTAGCCGGCGGCCTTCTCGGTCTCCAGCTCGGCCTTGGCCTGCTGGAAGATGGGCGCCTCGTCGATCTTGGTGCGGATGTAGTAGCCCACGATCACGACGATGGCGGAGAGCCAGAACGCCACGCGCCAGCCCCACGCGAGGAAGGCGTCCCCAGACAGCGTGGTGGTCATGAGCCAGAGGACCACGGTCGCCAGGACGTTCCCGAGCGGCACAGCGGCCTGCGGCCAGGAGGCCCAGAAGGCGCGTTCCCTGTCCGGGGCGTGCTCGGCGACCAGCAGCACGGCACCGCCCCATTCGCCGCCGAGGGCGAGGCCCTGGACGAAGCGGAGCACGACGAGCAGGATCGGGGCCCAGACGCCGATCTGGTCGTAGGTCGGCAGGCAGCCCATGAGGACCGTCGCGACGCCGATCAGCATGATGGTGATCTGGAGCGTCTGCTTGCGGCCGAGACGGTCGCCGATCTGGCCGAAGACGATCCCGCCGAGGGGCCGGGCGACGAACCCGACGGCGTAGGTGAGGAACGCGGCGATGATCGCGTCGTACTCGTTGCCCATCTTGGGCAGGAGGATCTTGTTGAACACGATCGTGGAGGCGGTCGCGTAGAGGAAGAAGTCGTACCACTCGACGACCGTGCCGGCCATCGAGGCGGAGACGATCTTCTTGAGCAAGGACCGGTCGGTGCTGCCGGAGGAGCGTTGATCAACGCTCATAGGTTCCCTCCTGGGTGTCGTCGCTGACACGGCTCACAAATGGTGCCGTGCGGGCGTCTTCTCGGTATGACGCCCATCACGTGTTCCCTCGAGTATTTACTGGGCGGTATTGCGCACTCAATGGCCAAATGGGCACGCTTGCCCTGCAGAAGTGCAGATCAGCGGAGGCGCACCGGGCTACTGTGGGCGCATGGCGACGCCGGCCCCCTCCCCAGATCTGCTCCTCGTCCTGCTCGAGGTCTCCCGTTCCGGGAAGTTCACGACGGCGGGCGAGGGCCTGGGCCTCAACCACACCACCGTGGCACGCAAGATCGCGGCGCTGGAGAAGTCACTCGGCGGTCGGGTCCTCGTGCGCTCGGCAGGGGGCTGGGAGCTGACCCCGCTCGGCGAACAGGCCGTGGGGGTTGCCGAGCAGGTCGCAGCGGCGGTGTCGAGGCTGGGCGAGGGTGCGGAGGACCCGGTTGCCGGGGTGGTGCGGATGACGGCGACGGACGGCTTCAGCGCGTACATCGCCTCACCCGCGGTGGCAGGCCTGCGGGCCGAGCACCCGGGCCTGACGGTGGAACTCGTGACCGTGACCCGGAGGGCGATGCAGCAGCGGTCGGGGGTCGACATCGAGGTGGTGGTGGGGGAACCACAGGTCCACCGCGCACAGGCCGTGCGCCTCGGGGACTACACGCTCGGGATGTACGCCTCGAGGGACTACCTGGCCCGGCACGGGACGCCCGGCACTCCAGAGGAGATGGCGCGCCACGGGCTCGTCTACTTCGTGGACTCGATGCTTCAGGTCGACGACCTCGACGCGCCGCGCCGGCTGGCCCCCGAGATGCGGGACGGGCTCACCTCCACGAACGTGTTCGTGCATGTGGAGGCGACGCGTGCCGGGGCGGGAGTGGGATTCCTTCCCTGCTTCATGGCGGACCGCCACGAGGATCTCGTGCGGCTGTTGCCGGACTACTTCCGGGAGCAGCTGCCCTATTGGATGGTGCTGCGTGCAGACTCGCTGCGGCAGCCATCCGTGGCGGCCGTCGCGGACGCCCTCAAGCGGCAGACCGAGCTGTCGCGGCCAATGCTGCTGGGGGATGGCGAGGAGCGCGGCGAGGATTCCTAGGCCGCGGCTGCCGGGGCGGTGGTGACGCGGAGCTCGAGCGATCCCTCGGCCGTCCGCACGAGGGAGATCCGCCGGCCGGCGACGTCGACGGCCCTCCCGGCCAGAAGCTCGGGATACAGCGCATGGCGCTCAGAGGACGGGAGCGCGCCGATGCCCGGGACTCCCCGCTCGACGAGTTCCCGCGTGAAGGCAATGCTCTCGAGCGCCAGCACCCGCCGGCGCTCGAGCCTGCCGGAGACTCGGGCCAGCAGCTCCGGCGCGGCCAGGAGGAAGAGCGCAATGACTCCGGCGACCACAAGGTCGATCCGCTGCGCGAAGACGAGGTAGCCGAGGGCCAGCCCCATGGCGACAACCGCGATGCGTCCGAGGAGGTTCAGCCCCCGGGCCCGGGCTCGGTGGACGCGTGCCCGGGCGAGGCGAGCCTGATCGGCGGCGAACTCCGCTTCGTGCTCCAGCCCGAGGGGCACAGAGCGGATGAGCCGCGTGCCGTCCGGAAGCAGGGCTCCCTTCACGCCGTATACCGTCGCCTCCGCGAGGCCTTGCGCCGCATGTGCAATCGTCATCGATCCCCATCACTGTCACCGCGCACCCTGATGCTTGACGGCAGGCGCCGCTGCCTGCCAACGGGTGGGAAGCTTCCAGACTACGCCCCGTTGGACAGGAGCCAGCCTTCGTTACGCACCATTGCGCCCGCCCGACTCCCCGGACGCGGCCTCCGGGTCCGCGGCCGGCCGGCCGGCAAGGTCCCGCTCGGCAAGGTCGCGCTCGGCAGGATCCCGCCGGGCGCGGGTGGGGCCGATCCAGGCCCTGACCTGCGCGGCGTCCCAGAAGTGGGCGGGCATGGCGCCGCCGAGCAGACGGCGGCGAAGCGCGGCCGACCCTTCGATCGGGTCCGCGCTTCCGGCAATGATGATGTTCCCGTAGCGGCGTCCCTTGAGCATCGCGGGGTCGGCGACGATCGCGACGTGGGGGAACACCTCGGCGATGGCGGCGGCCTCGATCCGGGCGGTCACATGATCCGGCGCGCTGCCGATGTTCGCGAGGTAGATCCCGCCCGCATCGAGGAGCCTGGCCGACGCCTGCGTGAACTCGACGGTGGTGAGCGGGTGCGGGGTGTACGGGCCCGCGAACACGTCACGGATCACGACGTCCCGCGTCGCGGACGTGAGGGACTCCGTGACCTCACGCGCCTCCCCCACGCGGATGCGCAGGAGAGGCGCCTTGGGCAAGTCGAACCACTGGCGCACGTACTCGGCGAGCTGCGCGTCGAGTTCCACGACGACCTGCCGGGCGTCGGGATACCGGGCGGCGACGTACCTCGGCATCGAGCAGCCCCCGCCGCCCTGGTGGAGGACACGGAGCCGGGACCGGCCGCCGGGGTCGAAGCGGTCCTCGACAAGCGCCATGATCCACCGCATGTACTCGAAGTCGAGCCGCAGCGGGTCCCCGAGGACGACGTGGGAGCTCTGGACCCCGTTGATCTTCAGGAGCCACCCGTCCGAGGAATCGCCGTCGGGGACGAGCTCGGCGCTGCCGGTGCTGATGGGATAGAGGCCCGCGACCGGGCCTCCGCCCCTCTCCCTGTCCCGAGCCATCAGGCCCCGGCCCTCACAGCATGCATGCCTCCAACGCTACCCCCGCGGTCAGGCGTCCTGAGCGCCGATGATGACCTTGAGGGCCTTCTCCCCGGCGGCATTGGCGAACGTCTCGTACGCGTCGAGGATGTTGTCGAAGGCGAAGCGGTGGGTGACGAACTTCGCGGGATCGATCTCGCCGGCCTTGATCTTCTCCAGAAGGTCGGGCGCGGTCGTGGCGTTCACGAGGCCCGTGGTGATGGTGATGTTGTTGATCCAGTCGCGGTCGATCGGGAACGTGACCGGCTTGCCGTGGACACCGACGTTGGCGACGCGTCCGCCGGGTCGGATCGAGTCGACGGCGAGCGCGAAGGTCTCGGGAATGCCCACTGCCTCGATGGCAACGTCGACACCGAGACCGTCGCGGCTGAGCTTCTTGAGCTCCCCGGCCGGGTCTCCCCCGCCGGCCTTCAGCGTGTCCGTGGCCCCGAACGCGAGGGCCTGCTCGAGCCGGTACTCGTTCCCGTCCACGGCGATGACCTTCGCCGCCCCCAGCGGACCGGCTGTCATGATCGCCGCGAGCCCGACCGGCCCGGCCCCGATGACGGCCACCTCATCGCCCTCCTTGACCCCGCCGTAGAGGACCCCGATCTCGTACCCGGTGGGGAGGATGTCGCTGAGCATGGCCCCCTGCTCGGCAGTGACGCCCTCGGGCAGGGGAATGAGTCCGTTGTCTGCGAAGGGCACGCGCACGTACTCGGCCTGGGTGCCGTCGATGAGGTGGCCGAAGATCCAGCCGATCCCGCCCAGGGTCCGGCAGTGGGAGGTCAGCCCGGACAGGCAGAAGTCGCAGGCCATGCACTTGCTGATGCACGAGATGATCACGCGGTCGCCGACCTTGACCTTGGTGCACTCCGGCCCGACCTCGGTCACGACGCCGACGCCCTCATGGCCCAGGATGCGGCCGTCGGTGACCGCGGGGACGTCGCCTTTGAGGATGTGGAGGTCCGTTCCGCAGATCGTGGTGGTCTCCACCTTCACGATCGCATCGGTGGGATCCTGGATGACCGGATCGGGAACGTCCTCCCACGCCTTCTGGCCCGGGCCGTGGTAGACAAGCGCCTTCATCATGAACCTCTCGTCAGGGGGATCTTCAGCACCAGCCAACCCAAGCGGAGCGACGGCGGATAGGGGCCTTGGGCCCCCGTTCGCTCCGTGCCCCTCATCGGAGCAGAGCAGCCTCGCGGACCATCCTGATCTCCGACAGGAAGCTGCCGCCGAACTCCCCCAGCTGGCGCGTCCCGTCCGGGACGAAGCCGAGCTTCGCGTAGAACGCCCGCGCCCGCCGGTTGTCCTCGAAGACCCAGAGGAGGGCGGGCTGCTCCCCGAGCACCCGCTCCACCACCGCGCGGGCCGCCCCGGTTCCGTACATCTCGGCCAGAACGTAGGCGGTGTAGAGCTGGAGAGGGGCCGGGCGGTCCTCGTCGAGGGCGGGGCCGGCACCGGCGAACCCGACCACGCGCCCACCGCGGCGCACGAGCGCGGACCGCCGCGCGCCGTCGGGCGTCAGGTACCCCCGCCACCTCTCGGTGCGGTCGGGACCGCCGTCCATGGGTCCGGCGAGGTACTCGGCCGGCAGGAGATGCGCGTAGGCCTCGCGCCAGGCCTGGTCCTTCACGGCGAGGACCGCCTCCGCGTCCGCCGGGGTGGCGTCGGCGATCTCGAACGGCTGGGCTGCCTCCTCGGAGTCAGCCATCGTCCTGGGCGCGGAGGACTCCGAGCGCGAAGCCGTCCCAGCCCTTGGACCCCGCCGTCTGGACGACGGTCGCGTCGAACAGGGACCCGCCCAGGAACTCGAGGGCGGAGACGATCGAGGGGGCGTTGGCCTCGTCCTGCGCCGGGTCGAGGAGCGTCCCCTCCCAGACGGCGTTGTCCAGCACGACGACGGTCCCCGGACGCCCCAGGCGCACCGCCCACTCGAGGTAGGCGACGTTGTTCTGCTTGTCGGCGTCGATGAACACGAGGTCGTACGGGCCGCTGAGCGAGGGAAGCGTGTCGAGTGCGGGCCCCACGTGCACGGTGACACGGTCGGCGAGCCCGGCCGCCGCGAGGTTATCGCGCGCGACGGCGGCGTGCTCGGGGAGGTACTCCAGTGTGTCCAGGTGACCGCCGTCGGGGAGAGCCTGGCCCATCCAGATGCTGCTGAAGCCTGCGAGCGTTCCGATCTCGAGCACGCGCCGTGCCCCCGAGATCCGCACGAGCAGTGCCAGGAGCTTCCCGGAGGTCGGCTGGACCTCGATCGGGGGCATCCCGCGCTCGACGGCGGTGCGGAGCGCCCGCTCGTGCTCGGGGCCGGGCTTGACCACGGTGTCGGTCAGCCAGCGTTCAACGTCGATCCATTCGGGCTTGGCCACGTGCTCCACCATCCGGCCAGTCTGGCACCCCGGCCGGGTCTGCGACAGGCCCTCCGCCGCTGCCCTCCGCCACTGGCCCCCGGGTCAGCCCGCGTGCTCTGGGCCCTGCTGGGCGACCGCCTTCTCGAGCCGCTCCACCTTGCCTTCGATCTCCCCCGTACGCCCGGGCCGGATGTCCGCCTTGAGCACGAGCGAGACCCGGGACCCGTACCGGCCCACGGCCTCGGTGGCCCGCTTGACCACGTCCATGACCTCGTCCCAGTCGCCTTCGATCTCCGTGAACATCGAGCTCGTGCGGTTGGGCAGACCCGATTCGCGGACCACCCTGACGGCAGCGGCCACGGCTTCGTGCACCGAATCGGACGGGACGGACGACGGCGCGTCCCCGCCGGCGGCGGCGCGCGCGGCGTCGGGGGCGGGACCGGAGGGGGCGACGGAGAAGGCGACGATCATGCGCCTCAGTCTGCCACCGCCGTCGTGCGCTCCGGGCAGGAGGAGGCGCGCCGGACGATGAGGCTCTCGAGAGCGGGCCGTCACATAGGCGACACCACCACTCTCGGAAGTACTCTTGAGGAATGCAGCAGGAACGGGCATGGCGCAAGCCGATGCGTGCGGACGCGGCGCGCAACATCGAGAAGATCATCAGCGCAGCGCTCGACTGCTTCCGCGACGAGGGGCCGCACGTGTCGCTGAAGACCGTGGCCGACCGCGCGGGCGTGGGCCCCGCGACCCTCTTCCGCAACTTCGCGGACAAGGAGGAACTCGTCCTCGCGGCCATCGAGCGGCAGCTCAAGGTCAAGGTCGATCCCATCACCGAGCTCGCGCTCGAGAACCCGGACGCGGCCGCGGGGCTGGTCGACGTGCTCGGCGCCGTCATGCAGGTCGCCAACGAGGAGCACCACCTTCTCTCGGCCGTCGCCGGCCGGCGCGCGCTCCTCGTGGGGCTCGCCGGGAAGCTCATCGAGTCCATGGGCGTGCTGCTGCAGCGCGGCCAGCAGCAGGGCACGCTCCGCGAGGAGCTCCGCCTCATCGACATGGTCCGCCTCGTCGCAATGCTGATCGGCGCGGGCGACACGGTGGAGCCGGGCTCCTTCGCGTGGCAGCGGTACGTGGCCCTCGTCGAGGATGCGATCCGGACCCACCGGGAGAACCGTCCCCTGCCCCCGCTCGAGCCGATCCCCGACGTCGAACTCCCTCTCTGAGCGCCGCCCGTGTGACGCCCTGATTAATTCTGGGAAAAGGGAAGTCCTGCCCATGGGCGCGCGGATCAAACCCAGCTAGGGTCGCTGCCATGACGACTCTCACCGTCGCCGCGTCGACGACCTATGGGAACTCCGCCGCCGCCACGGGCTTTGCCATCGTGTTCGGCCTCATCTTCGCCGTGATCGGCCTCGCGGTCGCCGGCCTGCTGCTCATGGGCATCTTCACCAAGGCCGGACGGCCAGCGTGGGAAGCCTATGTGCCCTTCTACAACCAGTACGTCCTGATCACCCACATCGTCGGCCGCCCGACCTGGTGGTTCTGGGTCATCCTTGGAGGGTCCCTCCTGAGCGCCATCCCGTTCCTGGGCTTCCTCATCGCCATCGGCGTGTTCGTCCTGTGGATCTTCGTCATGAACGACCTCTCCAAGTCGTTCGCCAAGGACACCGCGTGGACGGTGGGCCTCGTGCTGCTGCCGATCGTGTTCCTGCCGCTGCTCGGCTACGGCCAGTACCAGTACTTCGGCAAGGGCGCTCTCATGCGGGCTCCGGCCGGCTATGCGCCGCAGGGCGCCTACGGCCAGCAGCCGTATGGCCAGAGCCAGCCGCAGCCGTATGGGCAGCAGCCGTATGGCCAGCAGCCGCCGCAGGCAGGCCCGTACGGGCAGCAGCCGCCGCAGGCAGGCCCCTACGGGCAGGAGCCCCAGGAGGGCTACGGCCAGCAGCCGCCGCAGGCAGGCCCCTACGGGCAGGAGCCGTACGGCCAGCAGCCGCCGCCCAAGCAGTAAGGGACCCCAAGCCGCTGGCGACACCCCGGCTTTCGGACACGCACCCCGCTCGTTCCCGGGGTCGGGTCCGAAGGCCGGGGTGTTCGCGTGTCCCGCCGTCGGGCGCGGGCCGTCTACCCCCAGCCGAGCATCCGCAGGAGCGCCGCTGCGGCAGCCCCTGCGATCACCACGACGAGGAACGGCGCCCGCAGGGCGAGCGCGAGGGCAGCTGCCACGAGCGCCCCCAGCCGGGCGTCGAGCACGAGCGCCTGCCCCGCCGCCACTGCATTGACCGCGGTCAGCGACGCGAGCAGCCCGATCGTCACGGTGCCCGCGATCCGCAGCATCCGCTCGTTCTCCATCCACCGCCGCGGCAGCAGGTAGCCGAGCAGCTTCAGCGCGTACGCCGCGGCGCACGCCACGAGGATCCACCCCCAGAGGCTCACGCTCGGCCTCCGTCCGCATCCGGCTCGCCGCCGGCGCCGGGACCCGACGCACGACGCCGCCCCTCGCCGTCCGCCGGCGCCTCACCGTCGCGGCCCGCCGAGCCGCGGCGGGACATGGACTGGCCCTCGTACGGGTCGATGTCCGGGCCGAGTCCCTCGACGCCGAGGCCGGCGGCCTGCCGCGCCTCGGCCCGGGCGTGGCTGACCCAGCCGAGCACGGCCGCGACCACCGCCGCGACGAGGATCGGAACGCCGGAGGGGACGAACGGCACGGCGAGGACGGTGGCCAGGGCGCAGACCACGGCGATGGCGACCGGCTCGCGGCCCTTGAGCCGGGGCCAGAGCAGCCCGAGGAACGCGGCGACGGCGGCGCCGTCGAGGCCCCACTGCTTCGGGTCGCCGAGGGCGTTGCCCGCGAACGCGCCGACGGCCGTGAAGGCGTTCCACAGCACGAACACGCCGACGCCGGCGACCCAGAACCCCCGGCGCTGCTCGACCTGCGAGTCCTGGCCGACGGCTGTGGCTGTCGATTCGTCGATCGTGAACTGCGGCGCCACGAAGCGCCGCCACCCGCTGGGCGAGAATATGGCGTTGAGCTGCATCCCGTACACGGCGTTGCGGATGCCCAGGAGCGTCGCCGCGGCCGCAGCCGCAGCCCCCGAGCCGCCTCCTGCCACGACGCCGATGAACGCGAACTGCGAGCCGCCGGTGAACATGAGCAGGCTCAGCGCCATGGTCTGGAGCACGTCGAGCCCCGAGGCGACGCCGAGGGCGCCGAAGGAGATGCCGTAGAGACCGGTCGCGACGGAGATCGAGGCGCCGACCCGCGCGGCCGGCGAGCGCAGCAGCGACCGCGGGGCGCCGCCGTCGTGCGCGGGCTGGGGCGAGGCAGGCGTGTCCGGATGGTCCGCGTCAGCCAACGGCCGCCGCCTTCACCTGGGCGAGGACCTCGGCGGGCCTGTTGGTGGTGATCTGCTGGATGCCCACGTCGAGGCAGTGCTGGACGTCCTCGGGCGAGTCGACGGTCCAGACGCGGAAGGTGAGCCCGGCCGCGAGCCAGGCGCGGACGCGGTTCGGGTTCTCGCGCACATAGGAGATCCCGGGGCCGGCCAGGCCGACGCGCCCGGCATCGAGGATCTCCTCGGCGTCGCGCTGGGCCGCTTTGAGGACATTGGCGACGGCGCCGCCCGTGAAGGCGCCGAGGGCAGTGGACTCGCGCAGCTCGTCGACCGTCACGTCGTCGACGAGCATGCACACATGCCGGGCGGGGACGCGATCGAGGAGGTACTCGATCGCCTCGGGGTCGAAGCTCATGAAGCTCACCGCCACGTTTCCCACCACCGAGGACTCAGGCTCCAATCCACGGGCGGCGAGGAGCTCGAGGACGCGGTCCTCGAGCCGGAACCGGTAGGGGGTGGGGTGCTTGAGCTCGATGGCGAGGCCCACTGGCCGTGCCGCGGCAGCGAGGATGTCCAGGAGCTCGGGCAGGGTCAGGAGCTGCTGGCTCGCGGCGCCGAACTCGTCCGGGATGCGGATGCCCTTCCACGAGGAGAAGTCGAGCTCCCGGAGCTGGGCGAGCGTCCTCTCGGCCACCGGCCCGGTGCCGGTCGAGGTGCGGTCGAGGTTGGCGTCGTGGAGCAGGACGACGTGCTGGTCTCTCGTGAGGTGGACGTCGCACTCGACCCCGTCCGCTCCCTCGGCGAGGGCCTGGAGGTAGGCGGCGCGGGTGTGCTCGGCGAACCGGGCGCTCGCGCCGCGATGGGCGTAGACGAGGGGACGGGGGCTGGTCATGGCGCCTAGGGTAGCCGACCCACGCGTCGACCGAGTGCGGGACGGGGACGCAGCGCACCCCGCTCCGGCGGAGTTTGCGCGATACCCCCAGAGGTATTATTGTTGAGGACAGGAGATACCCCTAGGGGTATAACGGATCCGGAAGGAGAAAGCCATGCTGCTCGAGCGCATCTACGACGAGGACCTCGCCCAGGCCGGCTACATGATCGGCTGCCAGGCGAAGGGGGAGGCCATCGTGGTCGACGCCCGCCGCGACATTGCCCCCTACCTTGAGCTCGCCGCGGCGAACGGGATGAAGATCGTCGCCGTGACCGAGACCCACATCCACGCCGACTACCTCTCCGGCACGCGTGAGCTCGCCGCCGCGACGGGCGCCACGATGTACGTCTCCGGCGAGGGCGGCGACGACTGGCAGTACGGCTTCGAGGCCGAGCGCCTTCAGGACGGCAGCCAGATCGCCCTCGGAAACATCACCATCAAGGCGCTGCACACGCCCGGCCACACCCCGGAGCACCTCTCGTTCCTCGTCACCGACGGCGCGTTCGCGGACCAGGCTGGCTACCTGCTCTCCGGCGACTTCGTGTTCGCCGGCGACCTCGGCCGCCCGGACCTGCTCGACGAGGCCGCCGGCGGCGTCAACACCCGGTTCGAGGGCGCACGCCTCCTCTTCAAGAGCCTGCAGGAGAAGTTCCTTACCCTCCCCGACCACGTCCAGGTGCACCCGGGCCACGGCTCCGGCAGCGCCTGCGGCAAGGCCCTCGGCTCGATCCCGTCCACCACGGTGGGCTACGAGCGCCTCTTCTCGTGGTGGGCCCCGTACCTCGCGGCCAATGACGAGGAGGGCTTCGTGAACGAGCTCCTCGACGGCCAGCCGGACGCGCACGCCTACTTCGGCCGCATGAAGCGCCAGAACCGCCAGGGCCCGGCCGTCATGGGCGAGCGCGGCGAGCTGCCCCAGCTCGACAACGCGGGCATCGCGGAGGACCTCGCCGCGGACCGCATCACGTTCGTTGACACGCGTCACAACGCCGAGGTCCACGAGGGCACAGTTGCCGGGTCGCTCAACATCCCGGCCGGCGGAAAGATGGCCACCTACGGCGCCTGGGCCTACAACCCCGAGGCCGACTCCCGCCCGCTGGTGCTCCTCGCCCCTGACCAGGCGGCAGCCCGCGAGATGTGGGACCACCTCGTGCGCGTTGGCATCGACGACGTCGCGGGCTTCACCCCGGCGCTCGACGGCCTGCCCATGGAGACCCCGAAGGTCCTGGAGCCGAAGGAGCTCGAGGGCTTCGACGCCGCACTCCTGCTGGATGTGCGCAACAAAGGCGAGTTCGCCGCGGGGAACATCCCCGGCTCCGTCCAGCTGAGCGCCAGCCGCGTCCTGTGGCACACCGACCAGCTGCCCTCGGACGGCGTGATCGTGAGCTACTGCCAGTCCGGCGTCCGCAACTCGGTGGCCGCGAGCGCCCTGCGCCGCGCCGGGTACGACGTGGTGGAGCTCGACGGCTCCTACGCCGGCTGGAAGGCCTGGAAGGACTCCCAGGAGACCGTCTCGGCCGGCTGACCCAGACCGCCTCAGCCCACCCCCTGACCCGTGGGGCGCGCCTCCCCCGGCGCGCCCCACACCCCTGCGAAAGGAAGACATGACCGACGGCACCCAGACCGCCACCACCCTGAGCCCCCAGACGCTGCGCGCGTGGATCGACACGCACGAGGACCTCATCGTGATCGACGTCCGCTCGGCTGCCGAGTTCGAGACGCAGCACATCCGCGGCTCGTACAACGTCCCGCTCCCCCTCCTCTCCGAGCACACCGAGGACCTCGCCGAGCGCCTCGGCAAGCGGGTCGTGCTGGTGTGCCAGTCCGGCGTGCGCGCCGAGCAGGCGCGGCAGAGGCTCGACGGCGCGGGCATCGGTTCGGCCCTGATCCTCGAGGGCGGCGTGCCCGCCTTCGCCGCGGCTGGCGGCGACGTGGTCCGCGGTGCCCAGCGGTGGGCGCTCGAGCGGCAGGTCCGCATGGCCGCGGGCGGGCTCGTGGTGGCCGGCCTCGTGGCGGGGAAGTTCGTCTCCCCCAAGCTGCGTGCGCTCTCCGGCGCCATCGGTGCCGGCCTCGCGTTCTCCGCGGCGACGAACACGTGCGCCATGGGCAACGCACTCGCCAAGATGCCGTGGAACAAGACTGCCTCTGAGCCGAGCGCGGCTGACGCGATCGGACAGATCCCCGCGCAGAACTAGCTGCGCGCCGGAAACGGCCCCTGACCCGGATGCCCTGTCGGTCCCCCCTCCGGCAGGGCATCCGGCTTCCCCTGGCAGAGACAGCCGGCTGTCGGCAGGACGCCGGTAGGGTTGCCCTATGGTGACGCTCAACCGGCTCATGGGCACGTCCTCGGCGACAGGGCCCGGGCTCAGCCCCGGCGACGCCGAGAAGGCCGCGGCCCTGAAGCGCATGAAGGCCTTCGCGCTCTCTCTCCTGCTGGTGATGGCCGTCATCTTCGCGGTGTCCTTCGCCCTCCAGGAGCGGTTCCCATGGCTCCAGTACGTCCGCGCGGCCGCCGAGGGCGGCATGGTCGGTGCCCTCGCGGACTGGTTCGCGGTGACGGCCCTGTTCCGCCACCCGATGGGGCTGCCCATCCCCCACACGGCGATCATCCCGACCCGGAAGGACGCGATCGGCGCGTCCCTGAGCGCCTTCGTGCGGGACAACTTCCTCTCCTCGGCCGTGGTCAGGACCAAGCTCGAGACGGTCGATGTCGCCAGGAAGGCCGGCACCTGGCTGGCGAGCCCCGCCGGGGCCGAGCGGGTCGCGAAGGAGGGCGCCGCCGTCGTGCACGGCCTCTTCACCGTGCTCAACGACGACGACGTGCAGGCCGTCATCGAGGGGATGGTGCGGCGGCACCTGCTCGCCCCGCCCTGGGGGCCGCCGGTCGGGCGGCTCGCGGAGCGCGTCTTCGAGGCGGGGCACCACCACCAGCTCGTCGACATGCTCGTGGACCGGGCCGCGGACTGGGTGGCCGGGAACTACGACGCCGTCACGCGGGTCGTGTCCGACCGCTCGCCGTCCTGGGTGCCGAGTTTCGCGAATGACCTCGTGGGGGACAAGGTCTACATCGAGGTCTCCAAGTTCGTCGCCGCGGTGCAGTCCGACCCCGACCATCAGGTCCGCCGCTCGATCGACGCCTACCTCAAGGAGCTGGCCCGCGACCTCCAGCACGATCCGAAGATGATCGCCCGGGCGGAGGGCATCAAGGCCCAGGTCCTCGGGGACCCGCAGGTGCGCGACCTCGCCGGCCGCACGTGGGCCACGATCAAGAAGGCCCTCCTCGAGGCGGTCGCGAACCCCCACAGCGAGCTCCACCACCGGTTCACCACGGCGGTCCGGGACTTCGGCGCCCGGCTGGTCGAGGACGAGGAGCTCGCCGGCAAGGTCAACGCGTGGGTGGCCGACGCGGCGTCGTACATCGTCGCGACGTACCGCAGCGACATCGCCGGCGTCATCGAGGACACCGTGGCGCGCTGGGACGCCGAGGAGACCTCCCAGAAGATCGAGCTGCAGGTCGGCAAGGACCTCCAGTTCATCCGGATCAACGGCACCGTGGTCGGCGCCCTGGCGGGGCTGCTCATCTTCGCCGTCGCGCACGCCGTCTTCGGCGGCTGACGCCAGGACGCCGGCCGACCGCTCAGGCGCAGGCGTCCTTCGCCGCCGCGGCGTACTGGCCGGTGCGGAGGAACTCGACCACGACGAGCGGATCGTGGGCCGCAAGCGCGTCCTGCGCGGCGGCCCAGACGGCGGGCGTCGCGGCTGCCAGGAGCGCGTACACCGCCTGGCGGTCGTTGGCTGCCTGAGCCTCGAGCCTCCCGGTGCGGAGGAACTCCATGAGCGCCTCACGGGTGCCGTCAGCGAGGGCACCCTCGGCGGCGCGGAGCACAGCGCCCCGGGCGGTCGCAGCCACGCCTTCGACGGCGGCCGCGTACTGCCCCCGGCGCAGGAACTCGGCGACTACCGCCGGATCTCCCGAGTCGAGCGGGGCCTGCGCGGCCTGCGCGACCGCGGGCACGCCGAGGGCGATGGTCTGATAGGCAGCGATGCGGTCCTGAAGGGTCTTCGTCTTCACGAGGCCGTCGGCGAGGAAGCCGGCGAGGACGTCGTCGCGCGAGACCTCGTCCGGTGCGGCGGCAGCGTCCGCGAGCGCCCGCTGCGCGGCGGCGGCGACGTGGGTCGGGCCGTTGGCCGCCCACCACTCCACTGCTGCCGCGGCCTCGAGTCCGGCCGGCGCCTGGAGGTCCCATGCCGGAACCACGTCGAGCCGCATCGCAGGGATCCCGGAGCCGTATTCCGGGCCCGGCGCCGCGGCGAACGGCGGCGTCGTGCACCGCGGAGGCTCGGGTGGCGGGGCAGCCGGGGCAGCGGGCTCCGGCGTCTGGGTGGCCGGCGCCGGATCCTGCGCGAGGGGAACCACCACGAGCCCCGAAGATGGCCGCCCTGGCCCCGCCGGAAGGGCCGCCTGGATTCGCCGCCACGGCGTCGGGACGGCAGGGATCTCGGCGACGGGGAGCTCTGCTGCCAGCTCGGCCGCCTGCCCGGAGGTCCGGTCCGTCGCTGGCGCCGTCGGGCTGTCGGCCGCGGCTTCGGCAGCTGCGTACGACGGCGGCCGGCCGGCCCCCGGGGCTGCCGGTTCCGCAGTCTGCGGACGACTCTGGGCGCTTTCCGTGCCGGCCGGATCCGCGGACCGCATGCAGCCGGCGGCTCCGAGCACGAGGCCCAGCACCACCGTCGATGACGCCACGCCCACGGAAAGCGACGCACGCTGGCGACGCGACAGACGAATCCCCACAGTTTCCCCCAGACCTCATGACCCCCCGGTCACGGCACGAATGGAGGCAACGTATCAGGTGGCGCGCACGGCTGCACGCTGCGGGCGCCGGTGCCGTCGTCTGGGCGCGGGCCGGCCTCGCTCAGGCTTCTCCGCGGCCTACTCCGCGCAAGCGGGCCCGGCGCTCCTCGATCTCCCGCTCCACGGCCTGCTCGGGGGTTTCGGCGGGCTCGAGGGGCTCGGACGAGGAGAGCAGGGCGCCCCGGAACGCATCAACCTCGTTCGGTTTCACGTGGAACTCACCGGGGAGGACATCGGGCGCCGGGCCGAACGCTTCCCGCGCCGCTTTCACCACGGCGCGGCCCATGACGAGGTTGCCCGCGCCGCCGACCACCGCGCCGACCCCGAACGGCAGGGCGCGCCCGAGCATGGCACTGCCCTGCTTCTTGAGCATCCACTTCAGGAAGCGCTTCTGCACTGTGCTCTGGATGGCCTTCAGCGCTGACGAGGGGACGGAGCGGTTGAGCGCTGTGCCCCACGCGCGGGTCGCGCTCCCGCCCCGCCCCAGGGCCTGGCCGCTGAAGGCGGACAGTAGCGCGGCCCCCTCCTCCCCCAGCATGATGGCCATGACCGTGGTGCGGGCGCGCTCAGGGTCTTCGAGGTGCACCCCGTGCAGCTCTGCGACCGACGCCGCATAGAAGGCGGTAGCCTCGAGGAAGCCGATCGTCGCGGCGGCCGAGAGCCCCAGGGACGCGACGGTGCCCACGCCCGGGACGGCCGCGGTACCGCCGACCGCCGCACCGCCGCCGGCGACCGCCCGGAGATAATCCCGCTCGAGGCGCGCACTCAGCTGGGCAGGGCTTTCCTTGGGATGCTGACGCCGCATGCGGCGCAGATTGGCGAGGACCAGCGGGCGCTGGACGTCGACGGCCCTCAGGAGCGCGCGGTGGACGGCGGGCTTCGCCTGGCCCTGGGAGTCGAACATGGCCTGGTGGGCTGTGTCCTGCGCGATGCGCAGGGCGACGTTCTTCTTCGCCATCTCCTCAGCCTAGCCCCGTGCCCTGCCCCATGTCCGCGCGCCTTCGCCATCGGCTTACCCCGCTCCCGGAACTGTTTCGCCCGGGCTGCGGCGGGGAAGTACAACCGCAAGCCCGCGGTCCCGCGGGCGCAAAGCGCTGCCCCCAGCACCCGCAGCGACGGAAGGAGCTCATTATGGGCATCGGTGCATCCATCTTCCTCATCGCGATCGGCGCGATTCTTGCGTTCGCCATCACCCCTGGCCTGATCCCCTACGTCGACCAGACGCTCATCGGCTACATCCTCATCGGCGTCGGCGTCCTCGGACTCGTCATCTCCCTCGTGATGATGAACTCCGGCCCTCGCCGCCGAGTGCGCGAGTCGCGCCGCATGGTTGACCCCGAGACGGGCGACACCATCACGCGCCACGACACGCGCGAGGTCTAGGAGACCGGCGGGCCCCCGCCCGCCGCCTTCGCCCTCAACACCACAGATCGGCCCGGTGGAGACATTCTCCGCCGGGTCGATCTGCGTTTGCGTGGGAACTGTTGACAACCCCACATAAACGCAGATACAGTCAATCAATCCCACATTGATGTGATGGGAGACACAGACTGGAAAGCGCCGCCGGAAGCGGCCGACGGACGACAAGGGCGTCGAGGAGTAGCAATGTTCGCGGAGGAACGGCAGCGGCTGGTGGCCGAGCGCGTGGCCGAGATCGGGCGCGTGAGCGTCACGGAACTCGCAGAGCGCTTCTCTGTCACGACCGAGACTGTCCGCCGCGACCTTGCCACCCTCGAAACCGCCGGAGTCCTCCGCCGCGTGCACGGGGGCGCCGTACCCGCGGAGCGTGCGAGCACCGCGGAGCCCAGCCTCCTCGAGCGGCAGGTGCAAAACCTCCTCGAAAAGCGTGCCATGGCGGAGGCGGCGGCCGCCCTCGTCGTCTCGTCCCGCGCCGGAAGCGTGCTCCTGGACGCCGGAAGCTCCACCGAGGCCCTCGCCGAGCGGCTCATGGGGTCCCGGCCGGATGGCAAGGAGCTCGTCGTCGTCACCAACGCCCTCCCCATCGCGGACAAGCTCGCGACGGACGCGTCGCTCTCGGTCCAGCTCCTCGGCGGCCGGATCCGCCCGCTCACCCGGGCGGCGGTGGGGCCAGCCACGGTCGACGCCGTCGAGCGCCTCCGCCCCGACCTCGTCTTCATGGGCGCGAACGGGATCCACGCGACGTTCGGGCTCAGCACCCCGGACGTCGAGGAGGCGTCCGTCAAGGCCGCCTTCGTCCGCTGCGCACGGCGCGTCGTCGTGCTGGCGGACCACAGCAAGTTCGGCGTGGAGACGCTCGTGCAGTTCGCGCGCCTCGACCAGCTGGACGTCATCGTGACCGACCGCGCCCCCCGGGGCGAGATGGCCGACGCGCTCGCGGAGGCCGGAGTGGAAGTAGTGGAGGCAGGCATCTGATGATCGTGACCCTGACCGCGAACCCGAGCCTCGACCGCACGGTCGAGCTCGGCGGACCCCTCGAGCGGGGTGAGGTGCAGCGTGCGGTGTCGGTCCGGCAGGAGTCGGGCGGCAAGGGCGTGAACGTCTCCCGCGCCCTCAAGGCCTCCGGCCTCGACACGCTCGCCGTCCTCCCCGGCGACCCGGCCGACCCCGTCCTCGCCGGCCTCGAGGCGACCGGCGTTCCGTTCGCCGCGCTCAAGATCGGCGCGCCCCTGCGCTCCAACGTCGCCCTGACCGAGCCCGACGGCGTCACCACGAAGGTCAACGAGCCGGGCCCGGAGCTCTCGGAGGAGCTCCAGGAGCAGCTCCTGGAACTCCTCGTCGAGCGGGCCCGCGGCGCCTCGTGGGTCGTGCTCGCCGGCTCGGTGCCCCCGGGGGTGCCGGCGGGCTTCTACGCCACGGCGGCGGAGCGGATCCGCACCGACCCGTCGCTCGACGGCGCGGCCCCCAAGGTCGCGGTCGACTCCTCGGGGGCTCCCCTCGCGGCGTCGCTGAAGGGGAAGCCGGAGCTGCTCAAGCCCAACGCGGACGAGCTCTCCGAGCTCGCCGCGATGGTGGGGATGCACGACGCCGGCACCCCCGCCGAGCTGGAAGCCTCGCCGGAGCGCGCGGCGAAGGCAGCGCGTGCCCTCGTGGAGGCCGGCGTCGGCGCCGTGCTCGCCACGCTGGGATCGAAGGGGGCCGTCCTCGTGACGGCAGAGGGCGCCTGGCACGCGACCCACTCCCCCATCCGGGCCGTCAGCACCGTGGGTGCCGGCGACTCCTCGTTGGCCGGGTACCTCCTGGCCGACCTGTCCGGGGCGGACGCCGAGGGCCGCCTCCGTCAGGCGGTGGCCCATGGAGCCGCCGCCGCGTCCCTGCCGGGGTCAACCGTCCCGGCAGTGAACCAGACCAATCCCTCTGCCGTGACCGTCACGGCCCTTGTCACGAAGGACTGACCATGACCGAACTCCTCAGCCCCGAGCTCGTCGTGCTCGACGCGTCGCTGGGTTCGTCGCCCGCCGACGTCATCCGGCACCTGGCCGGCCTGGTGGCCGACGCCGGCCGCGCCACGGAGGTGGAGGGACTCTTCGCCGACGCGTACGCGCGCGAGCAGAAGACCGCCACCGGTGTCCCCGGCGGGATCGCCATCCCGCACTGCCGTTCGACCGCCGTCACGGTGCCGTCCCTCGCGATGGCGCGCCTGTCCCAGCCGGTGGACTTCGGCGCCAAGGACGGCCCCGCGGACATCGTCTTCTTCATCGCCGCCCCCGAGGGCGCCGACCAGCAGCACCTCAAGCTCCTCGCGAAGCTGGCCCGCAGCCTCATCAAGAAGGACTTCACGGCCTCCCTGCGGGCGGCCGGGAGCCAGCACGAGGTCGTCTCCCTCGTCAACGATGCCCTCGGCCTCTCTGCCCCTGCCCCTGCCACAGCAGGCGCCGTGGCAGCAGGCGGCGCCTCGGCGGGCGCCGGATCGTCCGCAGGCCCCGTCTCGGCGGGCGCCGCGTCCTCCACAGGCGGGGGCTCAGCGCGCCGCATCGTCGCCGTCACCGCCTGCCCGACCGGCATCGCGCACACGTACATGGCGGCCGACTCGCTCGTCGCGGCGGGCAAGGACAAGGGCGTCGACGTGCAGGTCGAGACCCAGGGCTCCGCGGGGGCGACGCCGCTCGCGCAGTCCGTCATCGACGCGGCCGACGCGGTGGTCTTCGCAGTGGACGTGGACGTCCGCGACAAGGAGCGCTTCGCCGGGAAGCCGTACGTGCAGTCGCCGGTCAAGCGCGGCATCGACGAGCCCGGCGTCATGATCGACGAGGCGCTGTCCGTGGCGGCCGACCCCAACGGGCGGCGCGTCGTCGCGGCGGCGGGCGCGTCGTCGTCGGCCTCCGGCTCTGGTTCTGCCTCCGGCCTCGCCGAGTCGTTCGGCGGCAAGCTCAAGCGCTCGCTCCTCACGGGCGTGAGCTACATGATCCCGTTCGTCGCCGGTGGCGGCCTGCTCATCGCACTGGGCTTCCTCCTCGGTGGCTTCGACATCACGAAGTACGCGGACACGATCGTGGTCAAGAACAACCTGTTCAGCCTCCCGACCGAGTTCGGCCCGCAGGCCTGGGGACCGCTCGGCGCGTACATCGGCGCCGTGCTGTTCAAGATCGGCGCGCTGTCGATGGGCTTCCTCGTCCCGGCGCTCGCCGGCTACATTGCCTACGCGCTCGCCGACCGGCCGGGCATCGCCCCAGGCTTCGTCGCCGGCGCTGTCGCAGGATTCATGGGCGCTGGCTTCCTCGGCGGCATCGTGGGCGGCCTCCTGGCCGGCTACGTCGCGCACTGGCTCGCGTCGCTCCCTGCACCCCGCTGGCTGCGCGGACTCATGCCGGTGGCGATCATCCCGCTCGTCGCCTCGATCATCGCGTCCGGGCTGCTGTTCGTGGTCCTCGGCGGCCCGATCGCCTTCATCACCAAGGCCCTCAACGACTGGCTGACCGGGATGAGCGGCGCGACCGCCGTCATCCTCGGGATCATCCTCGGCCTCATGATGTGCTTCGACCTGGGCGGCCCCGTGAACAAGGTGGCCTACGCCTTCGCGGTCGCCGGCCTGAGCGCCGGCAGCGCCACCAACGCGGCCCCGTACCAGATCATGGCGGCCGTCATGGCCGCGGGCATGGTCCCGCCGCTGGCGATGGCCCTGGCCACCGTGCTCGACCACAAGAACTTCAACGCCACCGAGCACGAGAACGGCAAGGCGGCGTGGCTCCTGGGCGCGTCGTTCATCTCCGAGGGCGCGATCCCGTTCGCCGCGGCCGACCCGCTGCGGGTCATCCCGGCCTCGATGCTCGGCGGCGCCCTGACCGGCGCACTGTCGATGGCCTTCGGCGCCGGATCCAAGGCTCCCCACGGCGGCATCTTCGTCTTCTTCGCGATCGACAACTTCATCATGTGGGTCGTCTCGATCGCCGCGGGCGTCGTCGTGACGGCTCTGGCCACCATCGCCCTCAAGCGCTACGTTGGCAAGAAGGCGCCCGAGACCGCCGAAGCCGTCCCCGTCGCCGCCTGAGCGACAGAGAGTCCGAGGTCGAATCATGGAGCAGTTTCACGGTGTCGGTGTGACTCCGGGGCGGGTTGTGGGGCCGGTGCTGCAGATGCCGGCGCCGGTGTCCGAGCCGGGTCCGGGGCCGGTTCCGGGGCAGGACGCGGTGGTGGAGGCGGAGCGGATCCGGTCCGCGTCCAAGGCCGTGCAGGCGGCGCTGAAGGACCGCGCCGCGGCCGCCACGGGCGATGCGCGGGGCGTGCTGGAGGCGACCGCGCTGATGGCCGCGGACCCGATGCTGGTCAAGGGCGCCGTGAAGCTGCTGGACCCCTCGAGTGACGGGGGTGCCCGCTCGGCCGAGCGGGCGGTGTGGGAGT
>NZ_JBCHVF010000019.1:0-20858 GCF_050474465.1 Sinomonas sp. B1-1
CACAATCCAAAACTGGCATAAAAACCCGGCCACGCACACGGGGGTGCACGCAACCAGGCAATCAACACCATCAAAAAAATGGCATCAACGAACTTGGCACACTATTGAGTTCTCAAACAACAGGCCCCTCCGGTAAGCTCGGCGCCCTCTCGGCGTCCGCCCCGTCCCGAAGCAACTTCTCAAACCTACCCGCCGCACCATTCCAAGTCAAATCGACCGTTTCCGGTTGTTTTTACTCGAATCATCAGCGGGACTGTCGCGCCGTGTCGGAGTGTTTCCCCGTGCCCGGCGCGGGATAAAACTGTACCACCGTTGCGGCGCGGATGCCAACCCCGGCTCCCGGACGCCCGCGGGCCCCGGAACCATGTGGGTTCGGGGGCCCGCGGCACGGTTTTTCCCGGTCCAGTTCTCCCTGTCGGGATCGACCCGGCTCAGACCTCTGTCAGGCGTTCGGGGTGTCCCCCGAATCGGGAACGAGGTAGACCACTCCGAGCGGCGGGAGCGTGAGCACCGCCGTGGCGGCCTTGCCGTCCCACTCGCCTTCCTCTGCCATGACATAGCCGCTGTTCGTCACGCCGGAACCGCCGTACTCCTTGGCGTCGGTGTTCAGCAGTTCCCGCCAGCGGCCGGCGCGCGGCAGGCCCACGGTGTAGTCGATGTGCGGGTTGCCCGCGAAGTTCGCGATGCAGACGAGCGGCTCGCCGTCCGCGGACCAGCGGATGAACGAGATCGTGTTGTGGCTGTCGTCGTCGCCGCGGATCCACTCGTAGCCCGCCGGATCGAAGTCCTTCTCGTACAGCGCCGGCGTGGCGCGATAGACCGTGTTGAGCTCACGGATCAGGGACTGCAGGCCGCGGTGGGGCTCGAGGTCAGCGAGCCACCAGTCGAGGCCGTACTCCTGATTCCACTCGCTCTCCTGGCCGAACTCGCACCCCATGAAGATCAGCTGCTTGCCCGGGTGCGCCCACTGGAAGGCGTAGAACGCGCGGAGGTTCGCCAGCTGCTGCCACCGGTCCCCCGGCATCTTGCGCAGCATGGAGCCCTTGCCGTGCACAACCTCGTCGTGGCTGATCGGCAGGAGGAAGTTCTCACTGAACGCATACACGATCGAGAACGTCATCTTGTTGTGGTGCCAGCGGCGGTTGACCGGGTCTTCCTCCACGTACTGGAGGGAGTCGTGCATCCAGCCCATGTTCCACTTCAGCCCGAACCCGAGGCCGTTGACCGACGTCGGCTTGGTCACGCCCGGGAAGGCCGTCGACTCCTCGGCGATCATGGCGACCCCCGGGTTGCGCTTGTACGCAGTGGCGTTGGCCTCCTGGAGGAACGAGATCGCCTCGAGGTTCTCGCGCCCGCCGAACTGGTTGGGCCGCCACTGTCCCTCGGCCCGGGAGTAGTCCAGGTACAGCATCGACGCGACCGCGTCGACGCGCAGCGCATCGACGTGGAACTCCTCGAGCCAGTACAGGGCATTCGCCACGAGGAAGTTGCGCACCTCTGTGCGGCCGAAGTTGAAGATGAGCGTGCCCCAGTCCGGGTGCTCGCCCTGCATGGGGTCAGCGTGCTCGTACAGCGCCTCGCCGTCGAACTTCGCGAGCGCCCACTCGTCCTTCGGGAAGTGCGCGGGCACCCAGTCCACGATCACGCCGATGCCCGCCTGATGGAGCTGGTCGACGAGGTACCGGAAGTCGTCCGGGTGGCCGAACCGGGAGCTGGGCGCGTAGTAGGACGTGACCTGGTAGCCCCACGAGCCTCCGAACGGGTGCTCCGCCACCGGCATGAACTCGACGTGGGTGAAGCCCATCCAGGTGACGTACTCGACCAGCTGCTCTGCCAGCTCGCGGTATCCGAGCCCCGGGCGCCAGGACCCGAGGTGGACCTCGTACACGCTCATCGGGGCGTCGAGGGGATCGGTGGATGCGCGCTCGGCCATCCAGGCGTCGTCCTTGAAGGCGTACCGGGACTCGACGACACGCGACGCCGTCTGCGGCGGCACCTCGGTGCCGAACGCCATGGGGTCCGCTCGCTCGACCCAGTGTCCGTGCTTGGTGAGGATCCCGAACTTGTAGCACATGCCTGCTACTACGCCCGGGATGAAGATCTCCCAGATGCCGGAGGATCCCAGGCTGCGCATGCTGTGCTCGCGGCCGTCCCACCCGTTGAAGTCACCCTTCACCTGCACAGCCTGGGCGTTCGGCGCCCAGACGGTGAACGCCGTGCCCTCGACGTTGCCGAGCACAGAGTGATGCCGCTCGACCCGCGCACCGAGGGCCTTCCACAGCTCCTCGTGGCGGCCTTCGCCGATGAGGTGGAGGTCCAGCTCGCCGATGCTCGGCATGTAGCGGTAGGGGTCATCGAGGGTCACGAAGTGGCCCTCGCCGTACTCGACCTCGAGTCGGTAGTCGGGCACATGCCCGGGGTCCGGCTCAGGGACGGTGCCGACCCACACGCCGTGGGCCTCGTGGCGCAGCGGGACGTGGCCCGCAGGCGTGAGCGCCGTGACCCCCTGGGCGAGGTGCTTCACCGTCCGGAAGGTGACGGTTCCCTCGCCGTCGAGATGAGCGCCGAGCACGGCGTGCGGGGCGTGGTATGCCCCGGCGGCGAGCTTCGCGACCACGTCGCCGTCAACGGGTATCGGAGCCTTCTCGCCCGCCCCGGGCGCGACGTGCGACGGGAGGGAGGCCCCGCCGTCGGACACCGAGGCTGCGGCCAATGCCGCTCCGCGCACCGCACCGTCGTCCGCCGCGTCCCGCCGGCCGACCGCTTCCTGCTCCGCCGCGCCGGCGGCGTTCGTTCCGTGCTCCCCGTGTGGTGACACGTCCGTCTCCTCTCCAGGCAGCGAGACCGCCGCCCCATGTGCTGTCCCGGGGCCCGCGTGGGCGGCACCCCCAGCGATGCTCTCCCCCGCCGCGCCGGCCGCCGGTTCCGGCAGCCAGGCAGCGAGGGCAGACCGTGCCGCACGGATCGGAATCTCGGCCCACGCTGGCCGGTTCCGCTCCTCGTAGGCCACTTCATAGAGCGCCTTGTCCAGCCACAGCGCGGCGAAGAGCGGCGTCCCGAACGGATCCTCGCCCCCCGCGACGGAGGCGTAGCCCTCCCAGTAGGCGCGCCCGGCCTCGTCGGCCCAGCCCTCGGACACGCGGGCAGCGGGATCGGTGCGCGTGGCCGCTCCGGCGGCGTAGTCGAACGAGCGCAGCATGCCGACGACGTCGCGCAGCACGACATCCGGGTGGCTCCGCTCAGCGACGGGACGGAGCGGCTCCCCTTCGAAGTCGAGGATCGCGAACGGCCGCTCGCCCTCCGGGAACCGCAGCACCTGGCCGAGGTGCAGGTCCCCGTGGATCCTCTGGACGGGGAGACCGTCCACGGCGCCCCCGAGGGAGTCCAGCAGGTTCTCAAGCGCGGCGTCGTCGACCCCGACGCTGTCCCTGACCTCGTCCCAGGCCGAGCGGAGGCGGGACGCGAGCCTGTCGGCGAACGGCGGGCCGGTCTGATCGTCGAGCACGGCGATCCCGAGCGTGTCGGCGAGGGCCTCGTGGACACGGGCCGTGGCAGCGCCGAGCGCACGCGCGTCCTGCGCGATCGAACGCCCCTCGACCGCAGCCTCCAGGGCGAAGGACCATGCGTCCGTCCCGCCCTCAAGGAACTCATGCACGACGGCGAGCTGCCCGCTTGCGCGCTCGCCTCCCCTGAGGCTCCACTCGGCATCGATCCAGCCGAGCGCCGTCGCGACGTCGGTTGCGCCGGCCTTGGCGAGTGCCGCCCCGAGCTCAACCTCCGGGTTGAGGCCCTCGGCGAGCTGGCGGAAGACCTTGACCATCGCGTTGCCGGTCTCGGACCGGACGATGATCGACGTGTTCGACTGCTCGCCCCGCAGGACGGCAGCCTCGATGACGCCCGACGGAAGGTTCCCGGCGCCGCTGAGGTGCCCGGTCGCCGTCGTGCCCGGGCCCTCGATCTGGCTCCCGTGCTCCATGACATCGAGGAGCGCGGTGACGAAGGCAGGGTCGTGGACCGCGTCGTAGACCCAGACGAGGCCGAGGGAGGGATGGCGTGCCTGGCCGATGAGGGCATGCGTGCCGGAGGCCAGGGCCTGGGTCCGCAGGCTCACCGGGACGTTGAGGACGGTTTCCAGCCGCCCCGCCCGCACCCGGACGAAGTGGATCTCGAGGCCCACGCCGGCTGCGGCGTCGGCCAGGACGATGTCCCCGGCCGGAGCGGCCTCGACCGCGCCGCGTCCCTTCGCGGGGAACCAGCGCTGCGCGGGCAGCCATTCGGCCAGGAGTGCGTTCAGTGAGGGTGTCAGGGCGTGTGCGGTGGCCTGAGTCATTCGACAAGCTCCCCAGTGGTCGGCTCGGGGACAATGATGGGCAGAGCCGTGGTCTGCGGGCTCGAGGGGATCGACGCCGCGTTCCGGATCCTCAGCCAGAAGTAGCCGTGCGGAGCGAGCGTCACGTGGAAGCGCCCGTCCGGGCCGACCTCGGAGAACGGCTCGCCGCCGAAGACGTCCCGCAGACCGCGGCCCGCGAACTCCGGCAGGTCGACGGCCGCCGCGACCGGGTGCCCGGCGAGGTTGAACACGCACAGGATCGTCTCCGCGCGCTCCCCGTAGGCCTCTCCCTCCTTGAGCTCGCGGAGGTAGGCGAGCACGTGCTCGTTGTCCGCCGGCACGTTGCGGTATGCGCCCAGTCCGAAGACCGGGTGGGCGCGGCGCACGCCCAGGATGTTGCGCGTCCAGCGCAGGAGCGAGCCGGAGTGCGCCATCTCTGCTTCAACATTGGCCATGGAGTAGTTGTAGACAAGGGACTGGATGGTGGGCAGATACAGCTTTCCCGGATCCGCGACAGAGAAACCGGCGTTGCGGTCAGGGTTCCACTGCATGGGCGTGCGGACGGCGTCGCGGTCCTCGAGCCAGATGTTGTCGCCCATCCCGATCTCGTCCCCGTAGTACAGGAACGGGCTGCCCGGCAGGGACAGGAGGAGTGCGTTGATGAGCTCGATCTCGGCGCGCGAGTTGTCCAGCAGCGGCGCCAGCCTGCGCCGGATGCCGACGTTGGCCCGCATGCGCGGGTCAGAGGCGTACCAGCCGAGCATGGCCTCGCGCTCCTCGACGGTGACCATCTCGAGCGTCAGCTCGTCATGGTTCCGCAGGAACGTCCCCCACTGGGCCCCCGCCGGGATGGCCGGCGTGTCGACCATCGTGTCGATGATCGGCTGGGCCCGCTGATCGCGGAGCGCGTAGTACAGGCGCGGCATGATCGGGAAGTGGAAGGCCATGTGGCACTCCGGCGCCTCCTCGCTCCCGAAGTACTCGACGACCTCGTGCGGCGGCTGGTTGGCCTCCGCGATGATCACCCGGCCGGGGTACTTCTGGTCCATGAACTCGCGAAGCTTGCGGAGGAACTCGTGGGTCGCCGGGAGGTTCTCGCAGTTGGTGCCCTCCTCCTCGAAGAGGTACGGGATGGCGTCCGCCCGCAGCCCGTCGACGCCCTGGTCCAGCCAGAAGCGCACGACGTCGAAGACCGCCTCGACGACCTTGGGGTTCTCGAAGTTCAGGTCGGGCTGGTGGCTGAAGAAGCGGTGCCAGAAGAACTGGCGCCGGATCGGGTCGAAGGTCCAGTTGGACTCCTCGGTGTCGATGAAGATGATGCGGGCGTCCTGGTACTTCTCGTCCGTGTCGCTCCACACGTAGAAGTCGCCGTAGGGGCCGTCCGGGTTGCGCCGCGACTCCTGGAACCAGCGGTGCTGGTCCGACGTGTGGTTCAGCGGCAGGTCGATGATGATCCGCACACCGCGCGCGTGCGCCTCCGCCACGAGCCGCTGGAAGTCGTTGATCGACCCGAACTCCGGCAGGACCGACTCGTAGTCCGCGACGTCGTAGCCGCCGTCGCGCAGCGGCGACTCGAAGAAGGGCGGGAGCCAGAGGCAGTCGATGCCGAGCCACTGGAGGTAGTCCAGCTTGTCGATGAGCCCCTGGATGTCTCCGGACCCGTCCCCGTTGGCGTCGGCGAAGGCCCTCACGAGGACCTCGTAGAACACTGCCTTGCGGTACCAGTGCGGATCATGCTGAAGACCGGGGGCATTGACGTTGAAGTTCGGCTTTGCCTGCTGGCCGATGTTCATGGTCTGGTGGTACTCCTTCGCGGCGAGGTGGCGCGGAATCAGGTCTGTGCAACGTTAGCGCTGCACGTCTGAAGGGTGCTAGCGCCGCACGTGGAGAACGTGCGCAGGCTCCGCGTGGGCGTCGAGGCGCACGTAGTTGTGCTCTCCCCACTGCCACGACTGCCCAGAGAGGAGGTCGTCTACACGGAATCGCCCCTCGTGGTCGAAAAGGCCGGGGTCGAGGCTCAGCGACTCGAGGTCGAGCGTGACGGTCGACTCGCGGGTCGAGTGCGGGTCCACGTTCACGACGACGATGATGGTGTCCTTGCCGCCGTCGGGCAGTTCCTTGTGCTTCGAGAACACGACGGTGGCATCGTCGGTGCTCGTGTGCAGCGTCAGGTTCTGCAGGTCCATGAGGGCCGGGTGGGCACGGCGGATCTCGTTCAGACGCGCGAGGTACGGCGCGAGCGAGCGGCCGGCAGCCTCCTCCCCCGCCCAGTCGCGCTGCTTGTACTCGTACTTCTCGTTGTCGATGTACTCCTCGGCGCCCGGGCGGGCCACGTGCTCGTACAGCTCGTAGCCGGCGTAGACGCCCCAGGTCGGGCTGGCCATGGAGGCCAGGACGGCGCGGATCTTGAAGGCGGGCCGCCCGCCGAACTGAAGGTACTCCGTGAGGATGTCCGGCGTGTTCACGAACAGGTTGGGGCGGTAGAACGCGGCCCAGTCCTTGGAGATCATCGTGAAGAACTCCTCGAGCTCCTCACGCGTGTTCCGCCAGGTGAAGTAGGTGTAGGACTGCTGGAACCCAGCACGGCCCAGCGCCTTCATCATGGCCGGGCGCGTGAACGCCTCGGCGAGGAAGACCACCTCGGGGTTCTTCTTGTTGACCTTGCCGATGAGCCACTCCCAGAACCACACGGGCTTGGTGTGCGGGTTGTCCACGCGGAAGATCTTCACCCCGTGGTCGATCCACAGGTTCACGATCCGCAGGATCTCCTTCGACAGGCCCTCCGGGTCATTGTCGAAGTTGAGCGGGTAGATGTCCTGGTACTTCTTCGGCGGGTTCTCGGCGTAGGCGATGGACCCGTCCACCCGGGTGGTGAACCACTCGGGGTGCTCGGTGACCCACGGGTGGTCCGGCGAGGCCTGGAGGGCCAGGTCGATGGCCACCTCGAGGCCGAGCTCGGTGGCGCGGGCAACAAAGGCGTCGAAGTCCTCGAAGGTGCCGAGGTCGGGGTGGATTGCGTCGTGCCCGCCTTCCGGGCCGCCGATCGCCCACGGCGAGCCGGGGTCATTCGGGCCGGCCGTGAGGGTGTTGTTGGGGCCCTTGCGGAACGCCCGGCCGATCGGATGGATCGGCGGGAGGTAGACGACATCGAATCCCATCGCGGTGACTCCGGGAAGGCGCTCGGCGGCCGTGCGGAAGGTGCCGGACCTCCACTCGCCCGTCTGAAGGTCCCGTTCGGCGCCCTCGGAGCGGGGGAAGAACTCGTACCACGCGCCGCGGCCGGCGCGCTCGCGCTCCACCAGGAGCGGGAAGTGCTCGGTCTCGGTGACGAGCTCGGCAATCGGGAGACGCTCGACGGCGGCGAGCACCTCTGGGCTCTCTCCGGCCGCGAGGCGCTCCTCCACCGAGCGGGACGCGTCCGACAGCACGCTGGCAGCCCGACGGAAGGCGAGGCGCCCCTCCTCGTCGCGCGCGTCGTCGTCGGCCGCTTCGCCCAGCAGCGCGGCGCCCTCGGCGAGCATGAGCTCGACATCCACGCCTGCCCGGATCTTCACGTCCGCGTTGTGGTGCCACGTGCCGTAGCGGTCGTGCCACGCCTCGATGGTGAAGGTCCACTCGCCGGTCTTGGGCGGAGTCAGGACCCCGTGCCAGCGGTCCAGGCCCTTGCCCAGCTCCTCCAGCCGGACGCGCTGCTTCTCCTTGCCGCGCGGCGAGTACAGGACGGCGCTCACGCCGAGCGCGTCATGGCCCTCGCGGAAGGCGGTCGCGCTCACCGCGATGCCCTCCCCTGCCACCGCCTTCGCCGGGAAGGCCCCTCCCTCGACCACAGGAAGCACATCCGTGATGGGGAAGCGACCGAATCGAAGCTTGCTCGGCAGGGTGGGCTCGAGTGAAGGCACGAGGCGTCCTTTCGCGTGGGGGTAGCCCGGCAGGGCCCGTCCAACCGCCACGATAGTCGCGCGCGGAGACGAAAGCGAAGGACGTGACACGGCCCGGCGGGGCTGCCGCCGGTGTGTTGCACGTCATTCACCGTCCCGTAACGCGGCGCTCTTCATCCGCGCACACGGCTGGACTAGGGTGGCGCTCGTGAAGGCCATCCGTAGATTCACCGTCCGCACTGTGCTTCCTGAGCCGATCGCGGCTCTCGACACTCTCGCCACGAACCTGCGCTGGTCCTGGCACCAGCCCACGAGGGACCTCTTCGCGAGCCTCGATCCCGTGCTGTGGGAGGAGAGCCGCCACGATCCGGCCGGCTTCCTGGGCCTCATCACGCGCGAGAAGATGCAGGAGCTCGCGCTGGACACCGCCGTGGTCGCCCGCGTCCGCGCCGCGGAGGAGGACCTGCGCCGCTACCTCGAGGAGCCGCGCTGGTACCAGGGCCTCGGCGAGGACGCGCCGCAGTGCATCGCCTACTTCTCCCCCGAGTTCGGCATCACCGAGGTCCTGCCCCAGTACTCGGGCGGACTCGGCATCCTCGCCGGGGACCATCTCAAGAGCGCCTCCGACCTCGGGGTGCCGCTCATCGGCGTCGGCCTCCTCTACCAGGCCGGCTACTTCAAGCAGTCGCTGTCCCGCGACGCCTGGCAGCAGGAGACCTACCCGGTCATCGACCCGGATGCCCTCCCGCTGACCCTCCTGAAGGAGAACGACGGCACTCCGTGCGTCGTCACGCTTCCCCTGCCCAACGGACGCAAGCTGCACGCCTACATCTGGCGCGCCGACGTGGGCCGGGTGCCGCTGCTGCTCCTCGACTCCAACGTCCCCGCGAACGACGACGGCGCCCGGTCGATCACCGACCGCCTCTACGGCGGCGGCGGCGACCACCGCCTCCAGCAGGAGCTCCTCCTCGGCATGGGAGGCGTCAAGGCACTGCGCATCTACCAGCGCCTCACCGACGGACTCGCGCCCGAGGTCTTCCACACCAACGAGGGGCACGCGGGATTCCTCGGGATCGAGCGCATCCAGGAGCTCATGTCCGCCTCCGAGGCCCTCACGTGGGATGAGGCCCTCGTCGCGGGCCGGGCCTCGACCGTGTTCACGACGCACACCCCCGTGGCCGCCGGAATCGACCGCTTCGACGCAGCGCAGATCAAGTACTTCTTCGACGCCGGCCTCGCCCCGGACGTCCCGACCACGCGCATCCTCGAGCTGGGCCGGGAGAGCTACGACGGTGGCGACCCTGCAGTGTTCAACATGGCCGTCATGGGCCTGCGGCTCGCCCAGCGGGCGAACGGCGTCGCGAAGCTGCACGGCACCGTCTCCCGCGCCATGTTCTCCGGCCTGTGGCCGGGGTTCGACCACTCCGAGGTGCCCATCACCTCGGTGACGAACGGCGTCCACGTCCCCACGTGGGTGGATCCGAAGATCAGCTCCGTGGCGGAGACCTTCGAACCCGGCTCCGCTGTGGGAGGCCGCTGGGACCTCGTCTTCAACGTCACCGACGAGCAGCTCTGGGAGACGCGCCGTGATCTCCGTGCCCGCCTGATCGACGACGTCCGGCGCCGGCTGCGCGCCGCGTGGACCAAGCGCGGCGCGGGTGCCGCGGAGCTGACGTGGATCGATTCCGTCCTCGACCACGATGTGCTCACGATCGGCTTCGCGCGACGCGTCCCGACGTACAAGCGGCTCACCCTCATGCTCCGCGACCCGGCGAGGCTCAAGCGGCTCCTGCTCCACCCGGAGCACCCGATCCAGATCGTCATCGCAGGCAAGTCCCATCCCGCGGACGACGCCGGGAAGAAGATGATCCAGGACCTCGTCCGCTTCACCGACGACCCCGAGGTGCGCCACCGCATCGCGTTCCTGCCCAACTACGACATCGCCATGGCCCGCACGCTCTTCCCGGGCTGCGACGTCTGGCTCAACAACCCGCTCCGCCCGCTCGAGGCGTGCGGCACGTCCGGCATGAAGGCCGCGCTCAACGGTTCCCTCAACCTCTCCGTCCTCGACGGGTGGTGGGACGAGATGTACGACGGCTCGAACGGCTGGGCGATCCCGACCGCGAGCGGCAAGGCGAGCCCCCAGGAGCGAGACGACATCGAGGCTGCGGCGCTGTACGAGCTGCTCGAGACCCAGGTGGCCCCGCGCTTCTACGGAGCCTCCGGCTCGGGCGCCGGGGCCGAGTCCGCAGGTGCAGCCGGGCCCTCCACCGAGCCGCCGTCCCGGGTGCCGACCCACTGGATCTCGATGATCAAGCACACCCTGTCGCACCTCGGCCCGCAGGTCTCCGCGGACCGGATGCTCGGCGACTACGTGTCCGAGCTCTACACGCCGGCTGCCGTCGCGGGCCGGCGGGCTGTCGCCGAGGACTTCCGGCACGCCCGCGAGCTCGCGGCCTGGACGAAGCACGTGCGCAGCAACTGGTCGCAGGTCCATGTCGAGCACATCGACTCCGGCGGCCTCTCGGAGGTCCCCCAGATCGGCGACAAGCTGCACGTGAGCGCGTACCTCAACCTCGGGGTGCTCAACCCGGCGGACGTCCTCGTGGAGCTCGCCTACGGGCGCGTCGACGAGTCCGACCAGCTCACCGACGTGAGCCTGGCCGAGCTCGAGCCGAACGAGAACCTCGGCAACGGCCGGTACCTCTTCAACGGCGCCGTCATGATCGAGCACTCGGGCGCGTTCGGCTACACGGTCCGGGTGATCCCCCGGCACGAGGGACTCGCGTCGAAGGCCGAGCTCGGGCTCATCGTCAACGCCTGAGCCGTCCGGCGTCTGGGGGTCACCTCCTGAGAGTCACGTGAGGTGACCCCCAGGAGGTGACCCCCAGGAGGCGACCTTCAGAGTGAGGGTGCCGCAGCTGGCCTCGACCGCGTCGGCGAGGATCTCGCGCATGGCCACGAACGCGGGGAGCTCCCGGAACGCGGGGTGCACGTGCCACTCGAGCGCGACCGGCTGGCCCTCGTCGTTGGCCAGCTCGGATGCCAGGTCCTGGAGGCAGTCGTTGAAGGCGTCGAGGTTGGGCCGGTAGTACGCCGGGAAGCCCAGCGCCTCGCCGAACGCGACGAGCACGTCCCGCTTCGACGCCGCGGCGGGCACGACCACAGTCCGGCGCGCGGTCACCGGTCCTCCAGGATGAACCGGAACGACTCATAGTGGTCGTCGGTGTAGTACGTGTCGCCGCCGTCCCCGGCCACGATGCGCCGGGCCCCGCGGTCCGCCTCCCCCGGTGTCGGGACGGTGTACTCGTGGTAGTAGCCTCGCTGGCGGGAAGGCAGGATGCCCTCGAAGTTGCCGAACACCACTCCGTCGCGCTGATACGGATACGGGCCGCCCTTGGCGATGAGGGCGAGGGTGTCGCGCGCCTCGCGCGGCAGCTGGGACGCACGGACCTCGGCCAGCCCGCTCGGGTTGGCGACGGCCGAGCGCGCGGCGGCGGGCGGCGTCGTGCGCTGCGGCGCCGGGGAGGAGGGGCGCACCGCGGGGCTCGCGCTCCCGGAGGGTGAGGCGACGGACGACGGCGCGCCTCCGGCCCCGGCCGTCGTGTCACCGGCGGCGCGGAGCAGGAACGAGGCGGCGACCGCGACCGCGAGGACCGCGGCCGCCACGAGGAGCCGACGGAGGGCAGGGCTCACGACGCCTCGCGGGCCCGGTAGATCGTGACGGAGTAGGGCTCGGAGATGTCGTCCTGGCCGCTCGCGAAGACCGTGCCGATCCGCTGCTCCATGAGGTGGGCTGTCGAGTAGCGCAGCTCGTACGCCATCTCGCGGACGACGGCCCCGTCACGGTACAGGGAGGGGAACTGGACGTCGACCTTGCTGGGGCCTCCGTTGACCACCACGAGCCCGTCCAGGTACCCGTCCTTCGAGCCGAGGAGGAACTGCAGGAGGCGTTCCCGGGGGTCCTGCCAGCGGGCAGGGTCCATCGGGAGCCCGTTCGCTCCGAACCAATGGAAGTAGTTGCTCTCCTCGCGGGTCGGGTAGCTTGCGGGCTGGCGGTGCAGGAAGTCCCGGCGGATGCGGATGAGCCACTTCGTGTGGTCGAGCATCTCGCGGCCCGCGGTGTCGAGGTTCCAGTTGAGCCACGTGAGCTCGTTGTCCTGGCAGTAGGCGTTGTTGTTGCCCTGCTGCGTGCGGCCGAACTCGTCGCCGGCCGTGATCATCGGGATGCCGAGGGACACCATGAGCGTGGCCATGAGGTTCTTCGCGGTCTGCGTCCGCGCAGCGATGATCGACTCGACCTCCGTGGGCCCCTCGAAGCCGTGGTTGTACGAGCGGTTGTGGCTGTGCCCGTCCCGGTTCTGCTCGCCGTTGGCCTCATTGTGCTTGCGGTGGTAGGCCGTGAGGTCGGCGAGGGTGAAGCCGTCATGGGCGGCCACGAAGTTGACCGATGCGAGGGCCGTCCTGCCGGAGGCCGCGAACAGGCCGTGCGAGCCGGAGACGGCATCCGCGAGGCGCGCCATCGGCCCGCCCAGCCCGCCGGCGTCGATCGTGCCGCGGTCCGCGAGCCAGAAGTCCCGGACGGTGTCCCGGTAGTGGTCGTTCCAGTCCGACCACCCCTGCGGGAACGCGCCGGTCTGCCAGCCCCCGAACCCGACGTCCCAGGGCTCGGCGATGAGCTTGGTGCGGGACACGACAGGGTCCGCGGCCGCCGCGACGAGGAACGGGTGCGCGGGCGTGAACTCGTGCTGCCCGTCCCGGCACAGCGAGACCGCCAGGTCGAACCGGAAGCCGTCCACCTGGTACTCCTCCGCCCACATCCGGAGGGAGTCGAGCGCGAGCTGCACCACGCGCGGATTGGAGAAGTCGACCGTGTTCCCGCACCCCGTGGTGTCGATGTACCGGCCCTCGGCGTCGGTGCGGTAGTACTGCCGGTCCCCCAAGCCGCGGAAGGAGATGACCGGACCGTCGGGGCCCTCCTCGGCCGTGTGGTTGTAGACGACGTCGAGGATCACCTCGATCCCCGCGACGTGGAGCAGCTTGACCATGCCCTTGAACTCGTCCTGCACGGCCTGCGGGCCGGCCTTGCGGGCGGCAGCGCTCGCGTAGGCGGGATGGGGGGCGAAGAACGCCGCTGTGTTGTACCCCCAGTAGTTGGTCAGCCCGAGGTCCTGCAGGTGCATCTCGTCCAGGTGGAAGTGCACCGGGAGGAGCTCGATGCTCGTGACGCCCAAGCGCTGGAAGTGCTCGATCATCACGGGGTGCGCGAGGCCGGCGTAGGTGCCGCGGAGCTCCACCGGGATGTCCGGGTGGAGCATGGTCTGGCCCTTCACGTGGGCCTCGTAGATGATCGTGTCCCGCAGCGGGACGGCCGGCTTGGCGACATCGCCCCAGTCGAAATGCTGGTGGACGTGGACGTTCAGCCACTGGCCCTCAAGCCGCTCCACCGCGCGCCCGTAGGGGTCGAGCAGGAAGGCGGCCCCGCCCGGCTCGGGTGCGTCACCGGCGTCGTCCGTCCTCGAGGCGAACGCGTACCTGGTCCCCTCCGGGATCCCCGCGACCAGCCCATGGTGCACGCCGTCCGTGAACTCCGGGAGCGGCTCCTTGTGCCACTCGCCCGCGGCGTCGATGAAGTGGACGTCCACGGCTGCGACGCCCGGGGCGTAGACCGCCAGGTTGACGGTGTGGCTCGCCATCTGCTCGGCGGCGCGCGCGGGCGTGAGCCCGAGCGGAAACGGCTGCGACGGCGTCACCACGAACGCCAGCGGCATCGTCATGTTGCTCATGCTCATTGCACCCTCGTCCCCTGCGCGCAGGCTGTCGGGCCCTGCTCATCCAGCCGGGTCGTGAAGCGGTTGCCCGCGGCACGCCCATCCTAGTATCGGGCACGCGCTCGATTCGACCCGCGACAAGTCGTCCGGTTCGGCCCATGACGGAGTGTTGCGGGCCATACTGGTGCCATGCGGATCGCCCTCGCCCAGCTGACCACGTCCCGCTCCATCGACGACAACCTCTCCCTCGTGCGCTCCACGCTCGCGGACGCCAAGCGCCGGCACGCCGACCTCGTCGTGTTCCCCGAGGCGACGATGCGCGCGTTCGGGAACTCGCTCGTGGATGTCGCCGAGCCTCTCGACGGACCCTTCGCCCACGCCGTCCGCGCCGCCGCGGACGAGGCGGGCGTCGCCGTCGTGCTCGGCATGTTCACTCCAGGCGAGGACGGCAAGGTGCGCAACACGCTGCTCGTCCACGGGCGCGGGGTGGACACCCACTACGACAAGATCCACCTCTACGACGCGTTCGGCTTCGCGGAGTCGGACACCGTCACCGCGGGCAAGGAGCCCGTCACGTTCACGCTCGACGGCGTCACGTTCGGCCTCGCCACCTGCTATGACGTGCGCTTCCCCGACCTCTTCACCGCGAACGCGGACGACGGCGCGCAGATCCAGATCGTGTGCGCCTCCTGGGGTGCGGGGCCGGGCAAGGCAGAGCAGTGGGACCTGCTCGTGCGCGCCCGCGCCGTGGACTCTACGAGCTTCGTCGTCGCCGTCGGGCAGTCCGACCCCTCGGCGGCTGGCGTCGAGGCCCGCTACGGAGCGCCGACCGGGATCGGCCGCTCCGCAGTCGTGAGCCCGTACGGCCACCTCATCGAGCGCGCCGGCTCCGGGCCCGAGACCCTGTACGTGGACCTCGACGTGGCAGAGGTGGCCAAGGCGCGCGAGGCGCTGCCCGTCCTGGCGAACCGCGTGCGCCTCTAGCCCTCGGCAGCGGCGCGCCGCGTCGAGACCTCGTAGAGGGAGATCGCCACGGCCATGCCCGCGTTGAGGGACTCCATGTCGGAGTCGATCGGGATCGAGACGATCTGGTCGCACAGCTCGCGGGTCAGACGGGACAGGCCCTTGCCCTCCGAACCGACCACGAGGCACACCGGCTCCGTGGCCAGCGCGAGCCCGGGGAGCGCGACGTCGCCGCCGCCGTCCAGCCCGAGGACGAAGATCCCCATCTCCTTCATCTGGCGCAGCACGGTGTTGAGGTTGGGAGCCTTGGCCACGGGCACGCGCACCGCGGCACCCGCGGACGTCTTCCAAGCGGCCGCCGTGACCCCCACGGAGCGGCGCTCCGGCACGATCACGCCGTGGCCGGAGAATGCCGAGACCGAGCGGATGATCGCGCCGAGGTTGCGCGGGTCGGTGATGCCGTCGAGCGCGACGAACAGTGGCGCGTTCGCGACGTGGCCGCGGCGCCACTTCTCGTAGGTCTCCTCGGCGAGCTCGAACGCGTCCGGGTACTCGTACGGCGGCACCTGCAGGACGAGGCCCTGGTGGATCGCGTCGTCCGTCATGCGGTCGAGCTCCGGCTTCTGGGACTCCATGAGCGGGATCCCCGCCTCGGCCGCGAGCTTCATGGCCTCCCGCACGCGATCGTCCATCTCGATCCGGACCGCGACGTAGAGCGCCTTGGCGGGCACCCCGGCGCGGAGCGCCTCGACGACCGAGTTGCGGCCCGTGACCATCTCCTCGGCGTGCTTCGAGCGGCCCGTCGCACCGCGGCCGGCAGCGAGGCGCCCGGGCTGGCCCGAACGCTTCGCGGCCGAGCGCTCCGCGAGCTGCTTCGCGCGGTACGCCTTGTGGTACACGCGTTCCTCGGCCTTGGGTGTGGGTCCCTTGCCCTCGAGCGCCTTGCGGCCGTGGCCGCCGGTGCCGACGGAGGGCCCCTTCTTGTTCTTAGCGGCTCCCGGGCGTCCCTTGGCGGCCATCTATGCTCCCGTTCGGTTGGTCTGCGCGCTCTCAACGCGTGATTCAGTCGGTGCGGCGAGGCTCCACATGGCGCCGTCTGCTGCGTCCTCGACGGCGATGCCCGCCGCCGAGAGGGTGTCCCGGATCGCGTCCGCCGTGGCCCAGTCCTTGGCGGCGCGAGCCTGCGCGCGGGCTGCGAGCTGGGCGTCCACGAGAACGGACAGGGCACGGTGCGCTGCGTCCTCCTCGGACGACGGCGCGTTGGCGCCGGCGGCGTCGAGCCCGAGGACGGCGGTCATCGCCAGCACCTCGGACAGCGCCACCGCCACCGCGCGGGCGTCGCCTGCTCCCCCGCCTGCGGCCAGCGCCGAGTTGCCGCGGCGCACGGTGTCGTGCAGGGCGGCGAGGGCCTGGGGGATGTTGAGGTCGTCGTCCATCGCCACGGCGAACGCCTCGGGGACGGCCCCCGCGGACGGCGAGGCCGCGCCGTCGTGCGCGGACTTCTCGGTGAGGGCGCGCGCCTTGGCGATGAACCCGTCGATCCGCTCGACCGCGGCCGCGGCCTCCTGCAGCGAGGTGGGCCGGTAGTCCAGGACCGAGCGGTAGTGCGCTTGGCCGAGGTAGTAGCGGACCACGCGGGGAGGAGCGAGCTCCAGCATCTCCGCGGGCGAGATGACGTTGCCGATCGACTTCGACATCTTCTCGCCCTCGTACGTGACCATGCCGTTGTGCATCCAGAAGGTCGCGAACCCGTCCCCGGCCGCGGCGGACTGGGCGAGCTCGTTCTCGTGGTGCGGGAAGCGCAGGTCGAGGCCGCCTCCATGGATGTCGAAGCGCGGGCCGAGGTACTTCGTGGCCATCGCCGAGCACTCGAGGTGCCACCCGGGGCGGCCGCGGCCCCACGGCGACGGCCACGACGCCGTCTCCGGCTCGCCGTCCTTGTGGCCCTTCCAGAGGGCGAAGTCGCGCGGGTCCCGCTTGCCCCGGGGATCAGCGTCCGTCGCCGCCTGCATGTCGTCGATGCTCTGGTGCGTCAGCGAGCCGTATCCGGGCCAGGAGCGGACATCGAAGTAGACGTCCCCCGAACCGTCCTCGGCGGGGTACGCGTGGCCGCGGTCGATGAGGCGGGCGATCAGCTCGTGCATCTCGGTGATGTGGCCGGTGGCGCGGGGCTCGTAGGTGGGGCGCTGGACGCCCAGGACCTCGTACGCGGTCTCGAACTCCTGCTCGAACCGGTACGCGAGCGCGAACCACTGCTCGTGCGGGATGTAGGTCCCGTCGGCCACGAAGCCCTCCTCGAAGGAGGCCGCAGACTTGGCGAGGATCTTGTCGTCGATGTCCGTGACGTTGCGCACCACGGTCGTGGCGAAGCCGCGGTAGGCCAGCCAGCGGGTGAGCTGGTCGAACACGATCGCCGAGCGCACGTGCCCCACGTGCGGCGAGCCCTGCACCGTGGCGCCGCAGTAGTACACCGAGGCCTTGCCGGGCTCGAGTGGGACGAAGTCACGGACTTCGGCGGTGGCGGAGTCGTAGAAGCGCAGGGTCACTGGATAAGGGTATCTGTCGGGCCGGGCGGCACGGTCAGCGGCCGCCCACGACGGCGCGCGGCCGGCTAGCTGCCGCAGACCTTGCCGATGCTGTTGAGGGCGTCGCTGAACTGCTTCTGCTGGTCCGGGGTCGCGACTCCGGTGCTCGAGCCGGCGACCTTCTTCTGCAGGTCCGCCATGCCCCGGATGAGCGTCCCGATCGAGGGGTCCACCTTCTTGGCCATGTCGGCGTAGTGGTCCGCAACCTGCTTGGCCTGCTGGATCTGGTTGCCCGTCGGCTTGAACTGGTCGTCGTTCAGGAGCTTGCAGCTGTCCTGGACGCTGAGACGGCTGTCGCCGCCGCATGCCGTGAGCAGCATCGTGGCCGCGAGCGCGGTGGCGGTCAGGCCTCTCTTCATGCGGGGTCTCCTGGAGCTGGGGGGCAGAACGGCTGGCCCCGCGTCGGGACCAGCCATCCATTCTAGACGACGGGGCGCCTCACCCCGTCGCCGAATACACGAGCGCGGTGGCGATGGCCGCGGCTCCTTCGCGGCGCCCCGTGAAGCCGAGGTGGTCGGTGGTCGCGGCGGAGACCGAGACGGGGGCGCCGGCGGCCTCCGAGAGCACGGACTCCGACTCCGCCCTGCGCGGGCCGAACTTGGGGCGCTGGGCGACGAGCTGCACGGCCACGTTGCCGATCTCGAACCCCGCCTGACGGACGATGCGCGCGGCCTCGGCCAGGAGTGTGGTCCCCGAGGCCCCGTCGTACTCGGGCCGGTCCGTCCCGAAATGGGTGCCCAGGTCCCCAAGCCCGGCGGCGGAGAAGAGGGCGTTCGCGGCCGCGTGGGCCACGGCGTCGGCGTCGGAATGGCCGGCGAGGCCACGCTCGCCCTCCCAGAGCAGGCCGCCCAGCCAGAGCGGGCGGGGGGCGTCGTCGGGCGCGAAGGCGTGGACGTCCACGCCGATCCCGGTGCGCGGGATGATCAAGGTCTCCTCCTGGTCGTCGCTGGGCCGTGCGGTGGCCCGGGAAGGGGGTCCCGCACGGTCACGCACCGGCGGTGGCCAGCAGCGTCTCGGCGAGGTGCAGGTCCATGGGCGTGGTGATCTTGAGCGAACGCAGGTCGCCCGGGACCACGTAGACGGGGGTTCCCAGGGACTCGACGAGCATCGCGTCGTCGGTGATTCCGGCCGCCTGCTCGGCGGGCCACTGCGCGGCCTGCTCGTGGGCGCCCAGGAGCGTCGCGGCGTCGAACCCCTGGGGCGTCTGGACGGCGCGCAGCTGCTCCCGGACCGCGGTGCCGGTGACGATCTCCCCGGCGATGGCCGAGGCTTCGCCCTCGGTCGGCGCGGTGGACTTGATCGTGTCCACGACGGGCACCGCGGGGATGACGGCGCGCGCCCCCCTATCGAGCGCCTCGGCGACGCGGGCGAATACGTCTGCAGGCGTGAGCGGCCGCGCGGCGTCGTGCACGAGCACGTGCCCTGTGCCGGGGGCGAGCGCCGCCAGTGCGGAGCGGACCGAGTCGGCGCGGGTCGCACCGCCCTCGACGACGGTGATGACCGGCGCGTCGACCCCGAACTCCTCGGCGAACGAGCGGCAGAGCCCGCCGAGCTCGCTGTCCCCGGGGGGCACCGCGACGCAGATCTGCCGGGCGACACCGGCCCCGACCACGCCGCGGAGCGCGTGCAGGAGGAGGGGCGCCCCGGCGAGGGGCACGAGGGCCTTCGGCATCCCATAGCCCAGCCTGGTCCCCGATCCCGCAGCGACGATGACGACGGCGGTGGGCGCGCCCGGGTGCGAGGGATCAGTCATGGGATCCAGCGTAGCCCGGACAGCACAGGGCCCCGGCAGCGGTGTGCTGCCGGGGCCCTGCTGGACGTTCTTGTCGCTCTAGGAAGCGAGCACCTCGTCGAGGACGCTCGCCGCCTTCTCCTCGTCCGTCTTCTCGGCCAGGGCAAGCTCCGAGATGAGGATCTGGCGCGCCTTCGCGAGCATGCGCTTCTCGCCCGCCGAGAGGCCGCGGTCCTGGTCGCGACGCCACAGGTCGCGGACGACCTCCGCGACCTTGATCACGTCGCCGGAGGCAAGCTTCTCGAGGTTCGCCTTGTAGCGGCGGGACCAGTTGGTCGGCTCCTCGGTGAACTCGGCGCGGAGGACGTCGAACACGTGCTCGAGGCCTTCCTTGCCCACGACATCGCGGACCCCGACAAGGTCCACATTCTCGGCCGGTACTTCAATCGTCAGGTCACCCTGAGCCACTTTGAGCTTGAGATACATCTTCTCTTCGCCCTTGATGGTGCGCATTTTGATCTCTTCAATCTTGGCTGCACCGTGGTGGGGGTAAACAACCGTCTCGCCAACCTCAAAAACCATGTGGACATTCCCCTTTCCCGCCAGCTAGTCTACCACGTCCGGCCCTCCCGGCTGGCGGTGCGACCCCGGATGAAGCCCGGAATCACGCGGAAGTGGGGCCACGTCGGGCGCCTGAAGGGGTTGACCCGGAGCGAAAAAGATGCTTCACGTCCGCCGCGGGGACGGGTTTGCGCGCGCCCTGTGTCGCGGGCGGGGTGCGCCGAATCTACACAACGTCGAAGTTGGCGATACGCTAGGGGCGACCAGACTTCCTTTCCTCATCAGGAGCCAGCTGTGCGTCTCACTGCATCGAAGCCGGCCAAGCGCGTCGCCCTTATCGCCGCGCTGGGCGCCGGTCTGCTGTCGGCCACGGGCTGCGGGTACATCAACGCCCAGCAGACCACCCACCAGTACTCCGCCTCGGACGGCGTACGCGAGGACGTCGGCCCGCTGCAGCTGCGCAACATGATCATCGTCTCCTCCGGAACCACGGGCTCCAGCAGCACGCTCAGCGCCGACGCGCCTGGCCGCCTCACCGGCACGATCTTCAACACCTCGGACAAGTCGGTCCCGCTCACGTTCCGCGATGCGTCCTCGACCGTCCGCCTCGACGTGCCTGCCAAGGGCGAGATCAACCTCGGGGACGAGGCCCACCAGGTCAACCTCGCCAAGACCGGCGCCGTCCCCGGAGCGCTCGCCAAGATCACGTTCTCCGCGGACAGCGCGAGCAAGGACGTGAGCGTTCCCGTCCTCGACGGCACCCTGCCGGAGTACCGCACGCTCATCCCGACCCCCTCGGGCTCGGCCTCCGCGTCGCCGTCCGGCTCGGCCTCGGGTTCCGCCTCGGCAAGCTCCTCCGGCTCGGCGACCCCGTCCGGCTCCGCAAGCGCGTCGGCCACGTCCTCGGCCACCGCGAGCCGCTAGCAGCCACCCACGCACGACGTCGGCCGCCCCCCCCCCCGGGGGGGGGGGGGGCGGCGGGGCGCGGGGGGGGGGGGGGGGGGGGGGGGGGGGGGGGGGGGGGGGGGGCGGGGGCCC
>NZ_JBCHVF010000020.1:0-19350 GCF_050474465.1 Sinomonas sp. B1-1
CCCACCAGATCCGCGACTTCCTCACCGCCATCCGCGACGGCACCGCCCCCTCCCCCTCCTTCGACGAAGGCCTCCAGGTCCAGCGCGTCCTGGCCGCCATCGAGGAATCCGCCGCCGCCAAATCCATCACCGTCCAGGTCTGACACGAACCGGTTCGCAAGCGCTTGCGATCTTGACTGATTCCACGTTACGCTCGTCATGTGCCAGTTTCGGTCCGAGATGTCGCCGCCCATGCTGGAGTGTCTGTTTCCACGGTTTCGCGGGCCCTCCGCGGTGTCGAGGGAATCGCAATGGGCACACGCAAGCGCGTGCAAGAAGCGGCCGAGCTGCTCGGATATTCCGCATCCCCGAGCGCCTCCCGCCTGGCGACGGGCCGTACTCGGACAGTGGCGGTGGTGGTGCCGCAGCTTTCGAAGTGGTTCTTCGCCGAGGTGATCGCTGCGGCGGGCCGAGTCTTAGCCCGTGAAGCGTACGACATGCTGCTCGTCGAGCTCGCGACCCCGGATCTCCGCCGCGCCTTCTTTGGAGGCGCCCGCCTTCGTGGGCGTTCGGATGGAGCGATCGTCCTCGCCCTCCAGCTTCGCGATGACGAGATGGAGGCGCTCGTCCGGCAGGCGCAGGTCATCGCGCTGGTCGGATCGGAGCGGCCGGAAGCGTCGTCCGTGAGCGTCGAGGACCGAGAGGGAGGGCGCTCTGCCACCCGCCACCTCGTCAACCTCGGCCACGAACGGATCGCCTTCATCGGCATCCGTGACGAGCCGGGTGCGACGCTCGGGGGCGTCCCTCCTGCCGAGCGGCTCCAGGGCTACCGGGCGGCGCTGGCCGAGGCGAGACTCCCTGAGGACCCAGCGCTCGTACTCGACGTCGAGAATTCGGTGGCCTCGGGTGCGGCCGCCGCCGCCGCGCTCCTGACCTTGGCCGAGCCGCCGACGGCGGTCTTCGCTGCATCAGACGAGATCGCATTCGGGGTCCTCAAGACCCTCCGGGGGGCAGGATTGCGGGTCCCCGAGGACATGTCCGTGGTCGGCTATGACAACCACGAGCTGGCCGACGCCGTCTCGCTCACGACCATGGACCACGATGTGTCCCGCCAGGGTGCCCTCGCAGCCGAGGCGCTTGTGGCTGCCCTGGCCGGGGGAGAACCACGCGGCGGACGGATCGAGCCACGTCTCGTAGTCCGCGGTAGCACTGCTCCGCCCCGACGGCTCCGTGCAGGCCTCCCCTGAGGACCGCCCGGAGGAGCAGGCGGAAACACCGCACGTCTTGGACACATCGCAGCCAATCCACGGAAGGAACCCCATGGAATACCGCAAGCTCGGCACCTCGGGCATGTACGTCTCGGAGATCGCCTACGGCAACTGGGTCACGCACGGCGACCAGATCGACCAGGAGGCCGCGACCGCCTGCGTCCGGACGGCGCTCGACCTCGGCATCACGACCTTCGACACCGCCGATGCCTACGCCGGCACCCGCGCCGAGTCCGCGCTCGGGGAGGCACTGGCGGGGGTACGCCGCGAGGGCCTCGAGATCTTCACCAAGGTCTACTTCCCCACGGGCGAGGGCAAGAACGACCGCGGCCTCTCCCGCAAGCACATCATGGAGTCCATCAACGGCTCCCTCCGCCGACTCCGCACCGACTACGTGGACCTCTACCAGGCCCACCGGTACGACTACGAGACCCCGCTCGAGGAGACCATGCAGGCCTTCGCGGACATCGTCCACGCGGGCAAGGCGCATTACATCGGAGTCTCCGAGTGGACCCCGGACGAGATCCGCGCCGGCCATGAGCTTGCCACCGAGCTGAACATCCGGCTCGTCTCGAACCAGCCGCAGTACAACCTGCTCTGGCGCGTGATCGAGGCGGAAGTCGTGCCGCTGTCCGAGGAACTCGGGCTCGGGCAGATCGTCTGGTCCCCGATCGCGCAGGGCGTCCTCACGGGCAAGTACCGGCCCGGCGCCCAGACCGCGCCGGCGGAATCCCGCTTCTCGACGGCCGAGGGCACCGTCAAGGCGGACCACCGGTACCTCCAGGACACCGTGCTCGAGCGGGTCCAGGCGCTGCGGCCGCTCGCCGAGGAGGCAGGCCTGTCCATGGCGGCATTCGCGGTGGCCTGGGTGCTGCAGAACAAGAACGTCTCGGCGGCGATCATCGGCGCGTCCAAGCCCGAGCAGATCAAGGACAACGTCACCGCTTCTGGCGTCGCCCTCGACCCGGCCCTCCTCGCGAAGGCGGACGAGGTCCTCGGGGACGTCGTCGAGCGCGATCCGTCCAAGGTCGAGTCGTTCCTGAAGCGGGCCTAGTTCACTCCTCTCCAGCCTCGCTCACCCCCACTCATCGACTGCTCCGTAAGTGTCGTTATAGGGCCCCAAAACGACACTTACGGAGCAGTCGATGAGAGGGGGGCGCGGGCCTGGGGGGAATGGGCCGGACCAGTGGTCATCGGGGGAGGTCGCGCCGGGCGAGGTCCTTCTCGGCCGGGCCTTGGATGACGGTGCCGTCGAGGGCGAACCGCGAGCCGTGGCACGGGCAGTCCCACGTGGGCGCCTCGCCGTCGGCGCCCCGGTTGAACTCCACGACGCAGCGCAGGTGCGTGCACCGGGCGGAGAGCGCGTGGGGCGCGCCGGAGTCGTCGGCGTAGAGGGCGGTGGCCTTCCCGTCCACGTCGAACACGGCGCCCTCCCGCGGTGCCAGCCGCGGGAGCCCACGCCACGGCGGGAGGCGAGCCTCCGCCGTCGTGCTTTCGGGCCGCCGCGCGGGGGCGACCTCCCGCGTGCTGTCGAACAGCCCCGCCCACGGGCTCGCGCCGCCCGTGATCGCGTCGGCGACGGCGAGCGCCGCGGCGGTTCCGTTCGTGAGGCCCCACTTCCGCAGGCCCGTGATGACGTACACGTGGCGCGCCTCCGGGGTGAGGGGGCCGGCGAACGGCAGCCCGTCCGCGGGGAGCGTGTCCTGGGTGGACCAGCGGTAGGCGGGCGCGCCGCTGCCGAGCCGCTCCCGGGAGAACTCGGCGAGCCGGTCGAACCGCTCCGCGGAACTGGCCCCAAGCGCCCCGCCGTCGCCGCCCACCGGATGGCCCTCGCCGCCCACGAGCACGTAGTCGGTCCCGCCCTCCCGGGCGGACAGGATCGAGCGCATGGGCTCGTCGGCGCTGATGAACGTCGCGTCCTCCGGCAGGCTCCCGCCCGGGACGGGGCTCGCGACGATGTACGAGCGGTGCAGCGTGAGCCGCTCGCGGTACCGGCCGCCGTCGCCCATCGGGACGTTGGTCGCAACGACGATGTCCCGCGCCCGCACCGTGCCACGGTCCGTGACGGCCTCGGCCGGGGTGCCGTCGCGCAGCTCCGTCACCACGGTGCGTTCGACGACGACGCTGCCGCCGCCGTCCACGGCCCGCGCGAGTCCGCGGAGGTACTTCACGGCGTGGAGCTGGGCCTGGTGGTCGAAGCGGACGGCCCCCGCGGCGGGGAAGGGGAGGGGGACGTCGGCGGTGTACGACGCCGGCAGGCCGAGCCGGGCGGCGAGTTCGGCTTCGGCGCGGATCGCCGGGAGGTGCTCGACGGATGCGGCGTAGGTGTAGTTGGCGACGCGGCGGAAGCCGCAGTCGATGTCCTCGGCCGCGACGGTCTTGGCAATGTGCTCGAGGGCGGCCTCGTTGGCCTGCCCGTAGGCCCGGGCCGCGTCCTCGCCGTGGTCCGCGGCGAGCGTGCCGTAAGCGAGGCGGTGCAGCGAGGTGACCTTGCCGGTCGTGTTCCCGGTGACACCGGTGCCGATCCGGGAGCCCTCGATCACGGCCACCGTGAGGCCCCGCCGCTTGAGCTCCAGCGCGGCCGTCAGCCCGGCGATGCCCCCGCCGACCACCGCGACGTCCACGTCCAGATCGCTGTCCAGAGGCGGGTAGTCCGTCTCCTGCGCGGTGGCGATCCAGAGGGAGATGACCTTTGACTGCGCTGCGTCCGCCACGACTGCCTCCCGGAACCGGGCCTGTGTAAAATCGGGTTAGGCTATTTTAGATCGACGGCGAGCGTGGAGAGAAGGGGCCAATGCCAGCACACCACAGCCCGGAGGCGCCGGGCCCCGAAGTCCGCACCCACGTCCGAGTGCCGCTCGCGCTGCCCGACGGTTTCACAACGACCGCGGACGTGTTCACGTTCCGGCACCTCGCCGACCCCCTCGAGCACCTCCTGCTCGGGCTCGGCGACTGGGAAGGGGCCCTCGCGCGGGCGGCCGACGGCGGCGCGGCCCCCCTCGTGCGGCCGCACAGCGAGTGCCTCACGGGGGATGTCCTCGGGTCCCTGCGCTGCGACTGCGGGCCCCAGCTCCGCGAGGCCGTCGAGCGGATCTCCGGGGAGGGCGGGTTCCTCCTCTACCTGCGGCAGGAGGGCCGCGGGATCGGGCTGTACGCAAAGCTCGACGCCTATGCCCTCCAGGACCAGGGCCTCGACACGTATGCCGCCAACCGCGCCCTCGGCCGCGGCGACGACGAGCGCGACTACCTCGTCGCCGCCCAGATGCTCGGCGCCGTCGGCGTGGAACGGATCCGGCTCCTTTCCAACAACCCCGACAAGGCAGCGCAGCTCGAGTCGTTCGGGGTCGGGGTGTCCGAGCGTGTCCCGACCGGCGTGCACCTCTCCGCCAACAACGTCCGCTACCTCGAGGCGAAGCGCGACCATACCGCGCACACCCTCGACCTCGGCGGCCCGGGCCTGGCGGCGACGGACCTGACCGGCCTCGACCCGACCGGGACGGACGTCGCGGGCCTCTGACCCCGCAGCGTTGACGGGTCATGTCCCTGACGTACGCCCTGTCCTGAGGCACGACGCCGGCGGGCCGGGTACGGAGCCCGGCCCGCCGGCGTCGTGCCTCACCGCCCTGGGGGAGGTGACCCCCAGGAGGTGACCCCCAGACGTGCGGGGGTCCTATTCGGCGGCGGCCTCCAGCGGGACGGTGCGAGCGGAAGAGGTCATCGGGGCCCTGAGCCCCGCCCCCGCCCGTCTGAAGGTCACATCCTGAAGGTCAGGTCCTGGGGGTCGCTTCTGATGTGACCCCGAGAACCTGACCCCCAGACGGCGGGCGGACGGGCTACTTGGCCTTCTTGAAGAGGTCGAGCTGCCCGAAGTGGTCTGCGAGGAGGTAGTAGACCGTCGGGCGCTGGCGGCGCGACGTGCCCTTCATCTTCTCGCCCACCTGCTGGATGGCGGCGTCGAGCGTCTCGTCGTCCTCCGTGCGGCCCAGCTTCTTCTTCAGGAAGCCGTCGCGGATCCGGACCGTCTCGGACTTGTCGCCGAACGAGACGAGGGAGGCGTCAGCGCTCTGGAGCGAGATCCCGCAGTGCCGGATGATTCCCGCTGCGGCCTCATCGTCGGCGTTCGGCGCGAACTTCTTGATCTGCTCTGTCCAGTCAACAGCCATGTGGAGCTCCTTTGATCGCGGTCGCGGGCCGAGGCAGGCCCGTGGCCGTCACGGTACCGCTCCGCAGCCTCCACCGGCAGATGCAGGCCAGAACACGCCCGGACATTGAGGGGAAATGTCAGCTCAGGACGGCCGCACGGCCCCCGCGATGCACCACGCGCCGCCCCGACGCCTGTAGACGGGCTGGAGCCCGTGCCGGCGCACGACGTCGAGCATCGCCTCGGGCGGATGGACGAAGGCCCGGAAGCTGCCCGCTCCGAGGGCGAGGAGGGCGTTCCCCATCGCGACCCACCAGCGGGTGAGTGGGTTCCGCGGCGGGTAGCTGAAGACGAGCGCCCGGCGGGCGTGGTCCGCCGCCGCCCCGAGGAGCCGCTCGTAGTCGGGGTAGCAGCACACCACGCGGTGGAGGACGACGACGTCTGCCGGCTCGACGGCGTCGGGCGTCTCGGCGAGGTCGACGCCCACGCTGCGGCGCACGCGTGCCGCGACCCCGGCCCGTGCGATGAGCCGCGCGGCGTCCGCCTCGTAGGCGCCCGAGAGCTCGAGGTTGGTGGTGCTGGCGGCACCGCGCTTGAGCAGTTCGAGCTGGATCTCGCCGGCACCGCCGCCGACCTCAAGGACGGTGGCCTGCCCGAGGCCGCGGGGGAGGGACGCCTCGAGGAAGCCGATCATCCGCCTCTCGGTGCCGGTGAGGCCGCGGCGCTCGTAGCGCCGGGAGACGCTGCGGGAGAAGCGGGTGCTGAAGATCCGGCTGTAGCCGCCGTCGGGCTCGGGATCGCGGGCGGGATTCGTGGGACCGCAGCAGCCGGACATGGAACCAGTATGCCGTCGGTCCCGGGCGTTGACGCAGGGTCCATGCCTCGGGAGGCTGGGGGGATGGTCGACTCACGGGAAGTGATACACGCCGATGTGGTGGTGGTGGGGGCCGGTCTCGCGGGGCTTGTCGCCGCCGTCGAGGCCGCCGACGCGGGCCGGGATGTCGTGGTGCTCGACCAGGAGCCGCCGCAGTCGCTGGGCGGGCAGGCGCACTGGTCGTTCGGCGGGCTGTTCCTCGTCGGCTCGCCCGAGCAACGGCGGATGGGCGTGCGCGACTCGCTCGCGCTCGCCCGGCAGGACTGGCTGGGGTCCGCCCAGTTCGACCGCCCCGAGGACTACTGGCCCCGCGCCTGGGCCGAGGCCTACCTCGAATCCGCGGCGGGTGAGCAGCGCGCCTGGCTGCACTCCCTCGGAGTACGGTTCTTCCCCGTCGTGGGCTGGGCCGAGCGCGGCGACGGTCGCGCCGAGGGGCACGGCAACTCCGTGCCGCGCTTCCACATCGTCTGGGGGACCGGCCCCGGCATCCTGGCACCGTTCATCCGCCGCGCCCGCGCACATGCGGACGCCGCCCGCATCCGCTTCCTGTTCCGGCACCGCGTCGACGAGGTCGTGACGCACGACGCCGCGGCCACCGGCGTGCGCGGGGCCCGCCTCGCGCCGTCGTCGGCACAGCGTGGGAAGGCGAGCGGCCGCGACGTGGTGGGGGTGTTCGAGGTGGAGGCGGGCGCCGTCGTCGTCGCATCCGGCGGGATGGGCGGAAACCTCGGGATGGTGCGGAGGCTGTGGCCGCAGCGGATGGGGACCCCGCCGACGTCGATGGTGGCCGGCGTGCCAGCGCACGTGGACGGGCGGATGCTGGGCATCGCGGAGGCGGCGGGTGCGCGGCTGATCAACGCCGACCGGATGTGGCACTACACCGAGGGGCTGCGGAACTGGGATCCCGTGTGGGAGAACCACGGCGTGCGGATCCTGCCGGGGCCCTCATCCGTGTGGCTCGATGCCCTGGGCCGGCGCCTGCCGGCGCCGCTGTTCCCCGGGTTCGACACGCTGGGCACCCTCAGGCACCTGCGCGGGACCGGCTACGACTACTCGTGGTTCGTGCTCACGCAGTCGATCATCGAGAAGGAGTTCGCCCTCTCGGGGTCCGAGCAGAACCCCGACCTGACGGGCAGGGACCTCCGGCTGCTGGCCTCCCGGGTGCGGCCGGGAGCGCCGGGTCCCGTGAAGGCGTTCATGGAGCACGGGGAGGACTTCGTGGTGGCCGATTCGCTCGGCGAGCTGGTCGAGGGGATGAACCGGGTGGGCGAGCCGGGGCTGCTGACGGAGGCCGCGGTGCGGACCGTCCTGGAGGCGCGGGACGCCGAGATCGCGAACGCCTTCGGGAAGGACGCCCAGGTAACGTTCCTGCGCTCGCACCGCCGCTATGTCGGCGACCGGCTCATCCGTGTGGCCGCGCCGCACCGCATCCTGGACCCCAAGCACGGCCCGCTGGTCGCGGTGCGGCTCAACGTGCTCACGCGCAAGGCGCTCGGGGGCCTCGAGACCGACCTGTCGGCGCGCTGCATGTCGCCGGCAGGCCTCGTGGTCCCGGGGCTCTTCGCGGCGGGGGAGGCGGCCGGGTTCGGCGGCGGCGGCATGATGGGATACAACGCGCTCGAGGGGACGTTCCTGGGCGGATGCCTGTTCTCGGGACGCGTGGCCGGCCGGGCTGCTGCCGCTGGCTGACCGTACGCCGCGCGGGAACGGGCGCGCCGTCAGGCCTTGGGGGGCTGGCTGGCGACGCGCCCGCGGTGCCGGGCTTTGGGGGGATACCCGGCGGTAACGATCCTAGGCGACGCCTCCCGCCCCCCGGGGCTTATTTACGGATTCCTAACGGCTGTCAGGCGTCTCACCCGCAGAGTGGGCGCCTCCCCGGCCCGGACATGGAAGAGGCCCCCGATCCAACTGGATCGGGGGCCTCTTCGAGAGTGGTTGCGGGGACAGGATTTGAACCTGCGACCTCTGGGTTATGAGCCCAGCGAGCTACCGAACTGCTCCACCCCGCGGCGCTCAACCAACTATACACGTCCGTGGGTGAGGGCGCCAATCGACATCAAACGAGTTCAAAGGGAGCAATGGTGCCTGCCGTGCGGCAGGGTCAGCCGAGGTGCTCGACGAGGTCGGCCGCGATGCCGTTGTAGGTGGCGGGGGTCAGGGCCAGGAGGCGGGCCTCCGCGTCGGCGGAGAGGCCGAGCCCGGAGACGAACTCCTTCATGCGGGCCGCGTCGACGCGGTGGCCGCGTGTGAGGTCCTTGAGCCGCTCGTAGGGGTTGTCCATGCCCTCGACACCCGCGATCGCCTCGGCGCGCATGACCATCTGGATCGCCTCGGCGAGGACCTCCCAGTTGGTGTCGAGGTCCGCGGCGAGCACGTCCTCGGCAACGTCGAGTCGCTCGAGGCCCTTCGCGACGTTGGAGATCGCCAGGAGCGAGTGGCCGAACGCGACGCCGATGTTGCGCTGGCTCGAGGAGTCCGTGAGGTCTCGCTGCCAGCGCGAGGTCACGAGCGTCGCGCCGAGCGTGTCGAGCAGTGCGGAGGAGATCTCAAGGTTCGCCTCGGCGTTCTCGAAGCGGATCGGGTTGACCTTGTGCGGCATGGTCGAGGAGCCCGTGGCGCCCGCGACCGGGATCTGCGCGAAGTAGCCGATCGAGATGTAGCTCCAGATGTCCGTGCAGACGTTATGGAGGATCCGGTTGAAGCGGGCCATGTCCGCGTACAGCTCGGCCTGCCAGTCGTGGGACTCGATCTGGGTGGTGAGCGGGTTCCACGTCAGCCCGAGGCCCTCGACGAAGGACTTCGAGACCTCCTGCCAGTCTGCAGTCGGGACGGAGGCATAGTGTGCGGCGTAGGTGCCCGTCGCACCGTTGATCTTGCCGAGGTACTCGGTGCGCGCGATCCGGTCGAGCTGGCGGCCCAGTCGGTGGGCGATGACGGCGAGCTCCTTGCCGAGCGAGGTGGGGGTCGCCGGCTGGCCGTGCGTGCGCGAGAGCATGGGGACGTCCCGGTTGGCCCGCGCCATCTCGGCTACCTGCCCCACCAGCGCGCGGGCGGCGGGCAGCCACACGTCCTCCACCGCGCCCTTGATGCCGAGGGCGTAGGAGAGGTTGTTGACGTCCTCCGACGTGCAGCCGAAGTGCACCATCGGGGTGAGGTTCTTGAGGCCGAGGGACTCCAGGCGGCGGCCGATGTAGTACTCGACGGCCTTGACGTCGTGCACCGTGACAGCTTCGATCTCCGCCAGCTCGGCGACCGAGGCGGCGTCGAACTCGGTCACGATCTTCCGCAGGCCCTCCTCCTGCTCGGGGCGCAGGGGGCCGGCGCCGGGCAGGACGCTGTTGCGGGTCAGGTGGATGAGCCACTCGACCTCCACTGCCACGCGGTCCCGGTTCAGCGCGGCCTCCGACAGGTAGTCGACGAGCGGCGCGGCGGCCGGGCGGTAGCGGCCGTCGAGCGGCCCGAGGGCGATCCTGTTCTGTGCGGGCCCGCCCGCAGTCTCACCGGCAGCGGCCAGGGAGAGTCGTCCGGACGGGATGCGCGAAGGGGAGTCAGCCATGGCCTCCATTCTTCCACGGAGCTCCTGCGGTCGCCGCGCGGCCGCTGAGGGCAAGGACGGAGGGCGACTGCTCCTCCACAGGTGCCGCCTGGGCGTGTCGTCCACATACGACGCCGTTGCCCCCCGTTGCCCGGCGGCCGCCGCTAGCGTCGTGGACAGGCCGGGCTGAGGGCGCGCGGCGGAACGGGGGGAGCGGACATGGCGGGCATGGGTCCGGGAATGGGCGGCTACGGAGACGACGGCTTCTCGGGAGCGGGCTCGGCTTCCGGCATCGCCGGGGCGTGCCGCGGGCACAGCGAGGCGGACCTCCAGGCCGCGTCCAGACATCTGGCGGCCGCTCAGGAGGAGGCGCAGACCGCCGAGGCGGCCGCCGCGAGGGCCCGGTCGGCGGAGTGGTCCGGGCCGGCCGCGGCAGCGTTCAGGATGAAGGCCGAGGCCCTTCGTCTCCAGATCGCCGCCGTGGCCACGGCGCTCGCGGGGCTGGCCGCGCTCCTGGTCGCGCTGCAGGCAGACGCGGCCTCGTGCCCGGGGGCTGGCGGCCAGGGAACTGGCGGTCCGGGCGTTCTGGCCGCCGTGTCGCCGCCCGGGTCCGCGCGAGGTCCGGTGTTCGCTGGCCCGGTGCCGCCGATCGTGCCGCAGCCGGCGCCGACGCCCCTGCTGCCCGCCCCGGCGCCTTCCCAGCCGGTGTTCCTCGCCCAGACGCCAGGGGCCCAGTGCCGATGAGCATCGACGAGAAGGACGCGGACTGGCGCCGTCAACGTGATCCTGCAACCTTCACGGTCTCCGGTGGCGCCGCGTTCCGCGTCGACACCGCCGCCCTGGCCGAGGCGGCGTCCGCCCTCGCCTCGGCTGCTGACGCCGCCGGGCGCATCGGTGGCGGCATCGAGTCGGCGCGCGCCGCGGTGTGGCGGGGTGCGTGTGCTGGGTCCGCGGCGGCGCGGTTCGACGACGACGCGTCCGCACTTGTCCGGGCTGCCGGTATTCTGCGGCTGGACCTCGCGGCGACTCGGCAGGCAGTGGACGCCTCAGCGCACGCCTATGCCGACGCCGAGGCGGGGCGGGCTTCCGGCGCCGAGGGGCTGCAGGGCCTCGCCCGGTTCCTCGTGGGGGCGGTCGCCCCCGGAATCCCGTGGAACCTTGTCCGGTTCGGGCCCGGGCGCTTCCTCGCGGGGGGTCTGAACGGGGTCGCGGCGGTGGGATCCGCAGCCGCTGCCTCCGGGGCCCTCGGGGGGCTGGGCCCGCTGCTTGCCCCCTGGCTGCCCGCGGGAGGCCCATCGGACCGCATCGGTGTTGCGAGGTCGCAGGCCGTCAGCGGGGAGGGCAGTCCCGCGTCCTTCGCCTACGCGGCCCAGAGCCTGCGACAGGCCCAGGGAGCGGCGGCCCTCGAAGACGGGAGCCCGGTCCCGCCGTCGTCGATTCTGGTCGAGCGCATGCCGCGCGGTGACGGCACGACGGCGCTCATGGTCACTGTCCCGGGGACCCAGACCTGGAATCCGGACGATCCTGCCGGGGGCGTCTTCGACGCGGAGGGCAACCTCCACGGTCTCGCCTCACGGGACAGCCATGCCCGGCAGCTCATCGAGCGCGCCCTCGCCGACCAGGACCTCAAGGAGGGCGACGTGGTCGTCTTCAACGCCCACAGCCAGGGTTCCCTGCACGTCTTCGGCCTCCTCGAGGACGAGGACTTCCGGCGGCGCTACCCGGTGGCTGCCGTCACCGTCCTCGGAGGCATCCCCACGGCCTTCGCGATCCCAGATGACGTGGCGGTGCTGAGTGTGCGGCAGGAGGATGACGTCGTTCCCGCGCTGTCGGGATCTGCGCCGGTTCCTTCGCCGAACGTGGTCGACGTCCGGACCCCGGCGCATCGGGACCGGCCGCTCGCGGAGGATGTCTTCGGCCTCGTCGGCGCCGCGCATTCGCTCGACAGGTACGCGATCGACGCCCAGGCGCTCGATCGGTCGACCGATCCCTCGGTGGTCGGCTATGCCGCCGTCCTGGGCGCCGCCCTCGGAGGAGGCGCGGCGGCCTCGGCGGCGCCCGCCGTCCGAGGGGACGCGCAGACAGCCGGGCCGGCAGGCCAGCGCGTGCGCTTCATCTACACCGGCACCGACACGAGAACGCCTGCCACGCCGGCCCCGGGCGCCGCGCCCGCCTCGGCGGCCGCGCCCCCTGCAGCGTCCGGGCGGCAGACGGCGGGTGAGTCCCGGTGAGTCCTCGGCTACTTCCTGTCTGCCCCGACGACCCAGCTCACGACCGCCGAGACGAGGGAGACGATGATCGCGCCAAGGACGGCGGTCCAGAAGAACGAGTCGATGGTCAGGTGGACCGGCGTGTAGCTCGACAGCCACGCCGTGAGTGCGAGCATCGCGGCGTTGATGACGAGGGCGAACAGGCCCAGGGTCAGGCACGTGACCGGCAGCGACAGGAAGCTCACGATGGGCCGGACGAGGGCGTTGACGAGGCCGAAGATCAGGCCGATGAACAGGTAGGCGAGGACGATGCCCACCGTATCGCTCGCAGTTCCTGCCCCCGCCCCGGCCGCGGCCTCCGCCGTGGCGGAGGAGGTGATGTCCATACCCGGCAGGAGCCACGCGGCGACACACAGGGCAACGGCATTGACGACGACGCGGAGCAGGAACTGCATCATGGGCCCATGCTCGCACAGCAAACTGTGCCCTGGGCCACGACTACCCTAGACGGTATGACTTCACCGCTGAACCAGACCGACGGAGCCGAAGCCGCCGCCGTCGCAGCCGGGGTCGCGGGCGTGATCCCTCGCCCAGTCGTCGACCGGCTCCCCAAGTACGCCGCGGGCAAACCCCCGGCTCCCGTCCCGGGCCTCGAGAGCTACAAGCTGTCCTCCAACGAGAACCCGCTCCCGCCGCTCCCTGCCGTCCTTGAGGCGATCGCGCACGAGAGTGCGATCAACCGCTATCCGGATCCGGTGGCCTCGCGGCTGCGCGCCGCCCTCGCAGCATTCCTCGACGTCCCGGCGGAGGACATCGTCACTGGCGGGGGCAGCCTCGGTGCCCTCAACCAGCTCCTCGCGGCCTTCGCAGGCCAGCAGGACGACGGCACCCAGGACGAGGTCGTGTACGCGTGGCGGTCGTTCGAGGCGTACCCCATCTCGGTCGGACTCGCCGGCGCCAAGAGCGTGCAGGTTCCCGTCACGGCGGACGGGCGGCATGACCTCGAGGCGATGGCCGCCGCGGTCAACGAGCGGACTAAGGTCGTGCTGCTCTGCAGCCCCAACAACCCCACGGGGCCTGCCCTGCGGCGCGCGGAGGCCGTCCGGTTCATCGAGTCGGTCCCGAGCAGCGTCCTGGTGGTCGTCGACGAGGCGTACCAGGAGTTCGTCCGTGACCCGGAGGCCGTGGACGGGATCGAGCTCTACCGGACATACCCCAACGTGGTCGTCCTCAGGACCTTCTCGAAGGCCCACGGCCTCGCAGGCCTCCGGGTCGGCTACTCGGTCTCGCGCCCAGAGGTCACGCAGTACCTGCGCGTGGCGGCTCCCCCCTTCGCGGTGTCCTCCATCGCCGAGAGCGCCGCGATCGCCTCGCTCCGCAACTACGAGGATGTTGTAGGAAGGGTACAAAGCCTTGTGGACGAGCGGGACCGCGTCGTCGCCGGTCTGCGCGAGCTGGGCTGGGAGCTCCCGGACGCGCAGGGCAACTTCGTGTGGCTGCCGCTCGGTGAGGCAACCCCCGAGTTCGCGGCCCGCGCGGGGGAGCTGGCGCTGTCCGTGAGGGCGTTCGGGGTCGAGGGCGCGCGCGTGAGCATCGGCGAAGTCGAGGCGAACACGCGGTTCCTCGAACTCTGTAGGTCCTTCACAAAGGTGCCCGAGGACTTCCTGAGGTAATCGACATGCGCGGCGGCCCGGTCGCACTCTGTAGAGTTGCAGCTGGGCCGTCGCTATATTCCGCCCGTGGAATGAATTCCTGATCTGGAATATATGCAGGCGGAACCCCGCGCCCGGGCCCCGGGACGGTGACCCAACGGCAGCGAGGAGGCGGTATGGGAGTGGAACTGCCCACTACCGAATTCAGCGACATCCCGGACGAGCTCTGGCTCGAGCTGGAAGCCCATGCGCACGACGGCGCTGAGGGCCATCACGCCATGGTCCAGCTCCTCGACGAGGAGGGCCGCTTCCGCGGGGACTCGAAGCTGGCGTCGACTATCCGGGGATTGAGTGAAGATTCCCTTCGAGGCATGTACCGGGACATGGCCGCGGTGCGCCGCTTCGACCTCGAAGCCACGGCGCTGCAGCGGCAGGGGCAGCTCTCGCTCTGGGTCCCCGTGCGCGGCCAGGAGGCCGCCCAGATCGGATCCGGCCGGGCCACCCAGCCCCAGGACTACCTCTTCCCCACCTACCGGGAGCACGGCGTCGCGCTGACCCGCGGCGTCGAGCTCGGCGAGCTCCTCCGCCTCTTCCGCGGCATCTCCAACGGCGGATGGGACCCGCGGCAGACCGGCTTCCACCTGTACACCCTCGTGCTCGCCGCCCAGGTCCCCCACGCGGTGGGATATGCCATGGGCATGCAGCGCGACGCCGCGCGCGCCCAGGCGGCCGGATCCGCCCCGGCGGACTCCGAGCGTGGCGCCGTGGTCGCCTACTTCGGCGACGGCGCGAGCTCCGAGGGCGACGTCCACGAGTCGATGGTCTTCGCCGCGAGCTTCAAGGCGCCGGTCGTGTTCTTCTGCCAGAACAACCAGTGGGCCATCTCGGTCCCGGCCGAGGTCCAGTCCCGCGTGCCGCTCTTCAACCGGGCAAAGGGGTACGGCTTCCCGGGCGTGCGCGTGGACGGCAACGACGTCCTCGCTGTCTACGCGGTGACCCAGTGGGCCCTCGAGCGCGCCAGAAGCGGTAAGGGCCCCGTGCTCATCGAGGCGTTCACCTACCGCCTGGGCGCACACACGACCGCCGACGACCCCAGCAAGTACCGGCTCACCGACGAGGAGAAGTCGTGGGTCGCCAAGGACCCGCTGGCGCGCTTCGAGAAGTACCTGCGCGACCAGGGGATCGCGGACGACGCGTTCTTCGCCGACGTTGCCGCCGAGGGCGACGCCCTCGCCGCCAAGGCCCGGGCCGATGTCCTCAGCTTCGCCCCGCCCACCATGGAGGACGCCTTCTCCCACGTGTACGCCGAGGCCCACCCCCTCGTGGCCGAGGAGCTCGCGTGGCACCGCGACTACGAGGCGGGCTTCGCGGACCCCGACGGCGCAGCCGTCGCCGAGCACACCACGGAAGGCGGCCGCTGATGCCCACGATGACGATCGCCAAGGCCATCAACGCCGGCCTCCGCGCCGCCCTCGACCAGGACGAGACCGTCCTGCTCATGGGTGAGGACATCGGCACCCTCGGCGGGGTCTACCGCGTGACCGAGGGACTCAAGTCAGAGTTCGGCGGCGACCGCGTGGTCGACAGCCCCCTGGCCGAGTCGGGGATCATCGGCACGAGCATCGGGCTGTCCATGCGCGGCTACCGCCCCGTCGCCGAGATCCAGTTCGACGGGTTCGTGTTCCCCGGCTTCAACCAGATCACCACCCAGCTGGCCAAGATGCACGCGCGCAGCCGCGGCCAGATCACCGTGCCCGTGACCATCCGCATCCCCTACGGCGGCGGGATCGGCTCGGTCGAGCACCACTCGGAGTCTCCTGAGGCGCTCTTCGCCCACACCGCGGGCCTGAGGATCCTCACGCCCTCCAACCCCCACGACGCCTACTGGATGACCCAGCAGGCCATCGCCTGCGAGGACCCGGTCATCGTGTTCGAGCCCAAGCGGCGCTACTGGCTCAAGGGCGAGGTCGACACCGAGGACCCGGGAGCGAGCGCGGACCCGTTCCGTGCGCACGTCGTGCGCGAAGGCGCCGACGCGACGGTCGTGGCGTACGGGCCGCTCGTCCCGGTGGCGCTCGCAGCAGCCGAGGCCTCCGCAGAGGACGGCCGCAGCGTCGAGGTCATCGACCTCCGCTCCATCTCGCCGATCGACTTCGACGCCGTCGTCGCCTCCGTCCAGAAGACGGGCCGGCTCGTCGTCGCGCACGAGGCGCCCACCTTCGGCGGCATCGGCGGGGAGATCGCCTCGCGGGTCTCCGAGCGGGCGTTCCTGTCCCTCGAGGCTCCCGTGATCCGCGTCGGGGGCTTCCACATGCCCTATCCCGTCGCGAAGGTCGAGGAGCACTACCTCCCGGACATCGACCGCATCCTCGAAGCCCTCGACCGCGCCTTCGCCTACTAGGAGCACAGCCCGTGACGCAGCAGATCTTCACCCTCCCCGACGTCGGCGAAGGGCTCACCGAGGCCGAGATCGTCGCCTGGAAGGTCAAGGCCGGGGACACGGTCGCGATCAACGACATCATCTGCGAGATCGAGACCGCCAAGAGCCTTGTCGAGCTCCCCAGCCCGTACGCGGGGACCGTCCTCGAACTGCTCGCGCCCGAGCACGAGACCATCGAAGTGGGGACGGCCATCATCGCGATCGGCGAAGGCGCCGCTGCGCCAGCGCACGACGGCGGGGCCTCCTCTGGCGCTTCCGCCAGCGGCGGCCTCCCGCCCAAGACTGCCCACCGATCCCCGGAGGCCGCCGCCGCCTCCAGCGCCTCTGAGGGCACGGCGCCTTCCGTCGTCGCCGCCGCGGCCGCCGAGTCGGCCGTGCCGGTGATGCAGGAGCCGGGAGTGGAGAGCGGGCCGCTCGTCGGGTCGGGCCCGAAGGCCGACGCCGCGAAGCGCCGACCGCGGAAGGCTGCGCCGGCCGACGCCGCGCCGACCACTGCACCCACGGCCGCGCCGTCTGCGGGTGAGGCGAAGCCCGTACCCGCCGCGGCGCCGTCGCCGCAGGCCGCGACCGCCCCGCGGGAGGTGGGGAACGGCGTCGTCGGGCTCCTCTCCCGGGTCCTCGCCAAGCCGCCGGTGCGGCGCATCGCGAAGGAGCTCGGCATCAACCTCGCCGACGTCCCGGCCACGGGCGCGCGGGGCGAGGTGACGCGCGCCGACCTCGAGTCCTACCAGGCCCAGCGCGAGCGCGAGCTGGATGAGGCGCCGAAGTTCTGGGACCACCCGAAGCAGTCGCGCGAGCGGCGCATCGAGGTCATCCCCGTCCGCGGCGTCCGCAAGGCGACCGCCAAGGCCATGGTCGACTCGGCGTTCAGCGCCCCGCACGTGAGCATCTTCGTCGACGTCGACGCCTCCCGCACCATGGAGTTCGTCCAGCGGCTCAAGAAGTCCCGCGACTTCGAGGGCATCAAGGTCTCGCCCCTGCTGATCCTCGCGAAGGCGGTCATCTGGGCCGCAGCGCGCAACCCCAGCGTCAACTCTGAATGGGTGACCTCGGACCAGGGCGACGAGATCCACGTCAAGCACTACATGAACCTCGGCATCGCCGCTGCGACGCCGCGCGGACTGCTCGTGCCGAACATCAAGGATGCCCAGGACCTTTCCCTCAAGGAACTCGCGGTCGCGCTCAACGACCTCGCGACCACGGCACGCGCGGGCAAGACCAAGCCCGCGGACATGACCGGCGGCACCATGACGATCACGAACATCGGCGCCCTCGGCATCGACATCGGCACCCCGATCATCAACCCGGGCGAGGTCGCCATCGTGGCGTTCGGCACGATCAAGCAGAAGCCGTGGGTCGTCTCGGGCGAGGTGATCCCGCGGTGGATCACGACCCTCGGCGGCTCCTTCGACCACCGCGTGGTCGACGGCGACCTCTCGGCCCGCTTCATGGCCGACGTCGCGGCGATCATGGAGGAGCCCGCGCTCCTGCTCGACTGACCCCGCCGCCCCAGCCGGTCCCGCCGGCCGACCTGGGCCAGCTGACCCCGCCGGCCCAGCGGGCGCAAGCGCCCCGGCCTTGCCGGGAGCCCGTGCCGGGCGGACAATGGCGCCGGCAGCTGGGGCTGGTCCCGACGCCGACCGGCGCCGCCCCCCGCTGCGGGAGGCTGATTCACATGGCGGCATCCATGGGCACCGGGGCAGTGAGCGCCAGCCCGACCGGACCGCAGATCATCGCCCGGCTCGAACGGCTCGAGGTCTGGAGTCTCTCCTACCTCTTCATCGGCATCATCGGGCTCGGATTCCTGTTCACGTTCTACGACATCTTCGACATCAACGTCTCATTCATCCAGACGTGCATCGAGCTCAACAAGGGCTGCACCCCGGAGACCGCGCTCGAGGCGCTTCCCCTCCCGGTGCTGCTGAACCTCGCCGGCTACGTGCTCGGCACCCTGGTCCTGAGCCCGATCGCGGACCGGATCGGCCGGCGCAACATGCTCATGATCACGATGCTGATCACGGGCCTGGGCTCGCTCTACAACGCGCTGGTGGGCGACTACGTGAACTTCAACATCGCCCGCATCGTCACCGGTATCGGGATCGGCGCGGACCTCGCGATCGTGAACACCTACATCAACGAGGTGGCGCCCCGCCCGGCGCGGGCGAAGTTCACGACCATCATCTTCATCATGTCCGCGCTCGGGGCGTTCTTCGGGATCTGGCTGGGGCTCTTCCTCACGACGCCGCCCACCCCCTGGCCGCTCGGCCTGCCCTTCGCTGTGGCCGGCCCGAGCTTCGAGACCGGTTGGCGGTGGATGTACGGCATCGGCGCGCTCTTGGCTGTCATTGCGGTGCTGCTGAGGATCGAGCTCCCCGAGTCGCCCAGATGGCTGATCGGCCAGGGCCGCCTCGGCGACGCGGACCGTGTGGTGCGCGACATGGAAGCCAGGGCGGCGAAGCACGGGCCGCTGGCCGAGCCGGTCACGTCCGACGTCCACGGCGCCATCACTCCGCCCTCCCCGATCCCGTACCGGGACCTCTTCACGAGCCCGCTGTACGTGCGCAGGATGGTCCTCCTGTTCTGCATCTGGTTCATCGGGTACATCACGGTGTACTCGTTCGCGTCCGGGTTCACGGCCGTCCTGTCGGCCCTGCAGTACCCGCCGCCCGAGGCGGGCGTGATAGCCGCGGTCGGGACGCTGGGCTTCGTGGCGGAGGCCGCGATCATGAGTGCCATCGTGGAGAAGCTCGAGAGGCGCTACTGGCTGCCGATCGGCGCGGCCGTGACGATCATCGGCTCGCTGGTCGTCGCCGCGGCGGGGACCAACATCTGGCTCTCGTTCCTCGGCGCGATCCTTATCTTCGCGGGCTTCAACCTGTGGGTCTCGCCGACCTACGCGCTCACGGCGGAGTCGTTCCCCACCCGGGCCCGCACCACGGGGTTCGCGATCGTCGACGGTGCCGGGCACATCGGCGGCGGCATCGGGGTCATGGTGATCGCCCCGTTCCTGCCGCACCTGTCGGTCCTGTGGGCGCTCCTGCTCATCTCGGTGTTCCTCGTGATCGCGGCCATCCTGGTCCAGTTCACGCCGCACACGCGCAACAGGCACCTGGACCACATCTCGCCCTAGCTGTACCCGGCCAGGACGTTGGTAGCGGCGAGTCTGGTTGAACAAGGGAGAACCTCCGGGTGGGATGTGGCTTGTCTAAGGCCCACTCCAACCCGGAGGTTCTCGTGTTCCACCGTAGCGC
>NZ_JBCHVF010000021.1:0-11889 GCF_050474465.1 Sinomonas sp. B1-1
CGCCTCCACATCCAACAACTCACGCTGCCCGTCATCGCGACCCTGCATGAACCCAGTCTTAACCACCCGCGGCCCGAACCACGCAGGGCACGCCTCGCCGCCCCCAATTCTTCAGCGGTCTCCTAGGCGTGCTGCTCCGGCTCGTGCTCCCGGTGCGAGGCGGGCTCGAGCTGGAACGTGCAGTGCTCCGTGTCGAAGTGCTCTCCGAGGCACTGGGCGAGGCGGTCGAGGACCCGGTCGACCCCATCCGCGTCGAGCACCTCGTCCTCGACCACCACGTGTGCTGAGAACACCGGCACGCCGGAGGTGATCGTCCAAGCGTGGATGTCGTGCACGTCGACGACCCCCGCCGCCGAGAGGATGTGCTCGCGGATGCTCTGCACGCTCACGCCCTTCGGGCTGGCCTCGAGCAGTACGTCTACGACGTCGCGCAGGAGGCCCCAGGCGCGCGGCACGATGAGCACGGCGATGAGCAGCGATGCCACGGCATCGGCCTGGACCCAGCCCGTGGTGATGATGACGACGGCGGCCGCGATGACTGCGACCGACCCCAGCAGGTCCCCGAGCACCTCGAGATAGGCGCCACGCACGTTGAGGCTCTCCCGGTGGGCGCCGTGCAGGATCAGGAGCCCGGCCAGATTCGCGACGGCGCCGAGGGCCGCGCCGGTGAGCATCGTCGTCGTCTGCACCTCGTGGCCGCCGCCGAACCGCTGGAGGGCCTCGAGGCAGATGACGACTGCGACGACCATGAGCGCGAGCGCGTTGGCCAGTGCGGCGAGCACCTCGGCGCGCTGGTAGCCGAAGGTCCGCTGGTCGGTCGGGGGCAGGGTCGCGACCCAGGCGGCCGTGAGTGCTATGCCCAGCCCGGCGGCGTCGGAGAACATGTGGCCAGCGTCCGCGAGGAGCGCGAGCGATCCCGAGAGGAAGCCCGCGAACAGCTGGACGACGACGACGGACAGCGTGATGGCCAGGACCAGCAGCAGACGACGGCGATGCCTCCCGGTCGCTGTCGCCCCACCGTGGTCGTGGGCGTGCGTGTGGCCCATGTCAGCCCCAGCCCAGCTCGTGGAGGCGGTCGTCGTCGACCCCGAAGTGGTGCGCGAGCTCGTGGACGACCGTCACCAGGATCTCCTCGATGACCTCGTCGCGGGAGGAGCACGCCTCCAGGATCGACTCGCGGAACACCGTGATGCGGTCGGGCAGCGACCCGGCGGCGTACCACTCGCCGCGCTCAGTCAGGGGTGTGCCCTCGTAGAGGCCCAGCAGGACGGTATCCGGGTCATCGTGCGCCCGCGGGATGTAGCGGTCCTCGATGAAGACGGCGACGTTGTCCATGTGCTCGGCGATCCGCCGCGGGATGCGGTCGAGTGCCGCGTCCACGGCGGCCTCGAACTCGTCCTCGCTCATCCACGCCGCCGTGCCCATGCCGCCCACTCTAGCGATTTGTGCGGTATGACAGCCCGGCCCTATAGTTTGATGGTCTGGCTGGCCCCCATCGTCTAGTGGCCTAGGACACCGCCCTTTCACGGCGGCGACACGGGTTCGAATCCCGTTGGGGGTACGCACGAGCGGATTTTGAGTGGCCCGAAAGGGTCTGCTAGGATCTAAGTCTTGTGAGCGGGGTTCGCACCGCAAACACCAAGGCCCTGTAGCGCAGTTGGTTAGCGCGCCGCCCTGTCACGGCGGAGGTCGCGGGTTCAAGTCCCGTCAGGGTCGCTTCGGCGACATGACTCCGGTCAGGTTGTCTTTCGATGAGCAATCATCGAGGCTCTGTAGCTCAGTTGGTAGAGCGTTCGACTGAAAATCGAAAGGTCACCGGATCGACGCCGGTCGGAGCCACCAGGGAGAACCCCCTGCATCCCGCGGAATCGGTGGGAAGCAGGGGGTTCTTGCGTTATGTGGCGTTGAGTGCGGAATCCGCATGAGCCAGCCCGAATCACCCTAGATCTCGCGAGTCCCCTTGGTACAGCTCTGGTATCACGTCAGCTGATGCGAGGCAGCCGAGCAGTCCCGGTTCCAGGCCACCGTCCCAACTCTGCCCCTTGAGGCGGTCGCTCGTTACCCTATGTCCAAGCTGCTGCACTTCGGATGGGGGTCTGGTGAGAGCCGAGGATGAGGGCGCGTTCCGCGCTCTAGCCGGGGGCAGCGCAGAGCTCTGTGCGTACGGAGACGTCCGCTGGATACCCCTGAACGGTTGCTGGCGAGGCTTGTGTGAGACGGCCAGCGCTTTGGGGGCGCTGGATGACCGCGTCGAGCTGGTCTTCATGCACAGGCCTCGCATCCCGTGGCAGCCGACGCTCGCTCTGACCTATCGCGGAGACTGCGTCGCTCGAGTGGATGTAAATGGGGATCACCGCGGGCGCCGGTTCACCCACTTGCAGACGCGCACGTCGCCCTCGTCGGCGTTCGCTACGATCGACCTCTCCCCATCGTTCCTGCCCGTGCCTGATACTGGGAGTGAGGCCAGCGAGCTTCTTGAGCGGATCTTCCGTGCTGCTGCAGGGGTTTTGCAGGTCGATGCTACGTCTGTCATGTGGGCTGATCCACCGGAAGGAGACCCATGAGCACTAATCTGGCCGACGCTTTCGCCGAAGCGCTGGAAAGTGTAATCCATGAGCGCCCGTCCGACGGCGGACGGGAGCTGTTCCTACCTTGGTCTCTTGAAGACGGCACGAGCATCACCCTGTTTGTTCAGGAACACGCCCCCGATCTCTTCTGTATCTCGGACCGAGGGCTGGCCGCCGCGAGCTTGGCGATTGCGGGCATCGACCTCGCCAGCCGCAGGATCGCCGGAAACTGGCGGATGATCCGCCGGAGCGCGGGTGAGCCCGTGGTGGGATGGCCGACGACCGACTGGGAGATCACAGCTGCGTCGGATCGTGCTTCCTTGGGGGAGGCTATGACACGAGTTGCCGAGGCAGTGCTACGGGCGGACGGGCTGAGGATGACGGCTCCAGGCTTTAAGGCAAGGCACTTCGGCGATGTGGTCGTCCAGAAGGCGCTCCTCACGAGGCGTAGCGTCCTGCCGAACGCCGACCTCCGAAACAAGTTCGGGGGCTCGCGCAAGGTCACCTGCATGATTCAGGGTCAGAGGGAGCTGTTCCTACAAGCTCTTTCCGGGGCCGGCGCTACCAATGATCAGTTCGATCACGCGCGCTCGGTATTCCTAGATGCGGAAGCAGAGAAGGACCAGCTGGTTACCGTTATCGCGCATGACGCTGCGCTTAGGCCTTGGCAGCGTGTCGGCTTGGAGCGCGTCGGGCGCGTCGTCGATGAGGGGGACCTCGAAGGGTTTCTGAAGACGGCGGCTTAGTCGGGTGGGATTGAGTTCAGAGCGCTCCGCTGAGGCAAGATGTCCCTCATGGGGTCTATTGATTTCGCGAGCGTACTCGATCAGCTCTACTTCTCAGCCAACAACGAGCGGGATAAGGGCACCAAGTTCGAGCGGCTCGTGAAGCGGTACCTCGAGCTGGAGCCGAAGTATGCTGACCAGTTCTCGGACGTCTGGCTCTGGAGCGATTGGCCCGGCCGGAACGAGCAGGTGGACACGGGCATCGACCTTGTGGCCCGCGACCGGTACACCGGCGAGCTCACCGGCATCCAGGCGAAGTTCTACGACCCGCAGCGCCAGCTGGACAAGAAGCACATCGACTCGTTCTTCACTGCGGTGGGCAAGGTGGACTTCGCCCACGGCATGGTCGTGACCACCACCGACCACTGGTCTAAGCACGCCGAGGAGGCCCTTGAGGACCAGTCCAAGGACATGCAGCGCATCCGCCTGCGGGACTTGGCCGGCTCGACCATCGACTGGTCGGCCTTCGACCTTGCCCGGCCCGAGACGATGCGCAAGTCTCCGGCGAAGCAGCCGCGGAAGTACCAGCGCGAGGCTATCGCTGACGTCGTGCGCGGATTCGAGACCGCAGACCGCGGCAAGCTGATCATGGCCTGCGGCACGGGCAAGACGTACACGTCCCTCAAGCTTGTCGAGCAGATGGTCCCGGTGCGCGGCACGGCACTGTTCCTGGTCCCCAGCATCGCGCTCCTGCAGCAGACCCTCAACGAGTGGACCGCGCAGGCGTCGGTCCCGCTGCGCCCCATGGCCGTCTGCTCGGACACGAAGGTGGGCCGTAAGGACGCCGAGGACGTCTCGGTCCACGACCTAGGCTTCCCCGCTACCACTGACCCCACGCGCCTGCTGAACCAGTTCCGGATCTCCACGGGCCAAGACCGCATCACGGTCGTCTTCTCGACGTACCAGTCGATCGACGTGATCCATCGTGCGCAGGAGGCGGGCCTGCCCGCGTTCGACCTCATCCTGTGCGACGAGGCCCATCGCACTACGGGCATCACCGAGCCCGGCACGGACGACTCGGCGTTCATCCGCGTCCACGACAACGCCTACCTCAGGGCCGCCAAGCGCCTCTACATGACCGCGACGCCGCGGATCTACATTTCAGGAGTCCAAGGCCAAGGCCGCCGCCGAGGACGTCGGTGTCTACTCTATGGATGACCCGGATACGTACGGCCCCGAGTTCCACCATCTTGGCTTCGGCAAGGCCGTTCGCCGGGAGGCAGCGCAAGCTCGCTGCGGAAGGGGGCCGCGAGGCCCCGAACGTCCTTAAGCTTCCGAAGAGACGCTGGGAAGCTGGATATCAGGACAATCTCGGGAGATGGAAGACCAAGAGGTTCGGTACGAAGGCCGAAGCCGAGGACTTCCTAGGCACTCAGAAGAAGGCGATCGGCAACGGTACCTACGTCGATCCGTCGAGGGCAGAGAAGACGACCGTAGGGATGTTCTACGACCAGTGGATCGCCCAGGTCCGCGATCTTGGGGCAAACGGGCGTCGAGCCGCTAAGCCAAAGACGATTCAGGACTACGAATGGATCTATGTCAACCACATCGCGCCGACGTGGCAGGACTTCCCCCTGGCCAACGTTGACTACCAAGGCATAGGCGCTTGGGTCAGGAGCCTAGAGCGATCCGACGGTACGACCGCGAGTGCAGACGCCCGCAAACGCGCTGCCGATCAGTTCAGTCGAATGATGAAGTTTGCCGTGGCACGGAGGCTCCTGTCCTTCAATCCGGCGCTCGACCCGGCCGGAATCCGGGGCTATGTCCCGGCCACGAGGCGGGAGCGCAAGCCGGTGTACCTTACCCGGGCGCAGCTCGATCGTCTCGCCCTCTGTTCAGGCCCCTACGAGTTGCTCGTACGTTTCACCGGACTTACCGGCCTGCGATGGGGTGAGGTGACTGCGCTGCTGGTTCAGGACCTTGACCTGGGCGATCGACCGGTCGTCTCCGTGAACAAGGCCTTCTCGGAAGTGAAGGGGCAGCTGGTGCTCGGCACCACCAAGGGGCACGAGGAACGCGAAGTGCCTCTTTCGCCCTCCCTCGCTTCGGAGCTGCGCCAGTACGTGCGGGGCAAGGCAGCGACTCAGCTGCTGTTCGCCTCTGCGGAACGCAAGCCGATGCGGAACTCGAACTTCACCCGTCGCTACTACAACCCCGCGAAGTCGCTTGCCTGCGGCAGCGTCTCGTGACTTCAGCGCGCGCTTGGAGTTGACGAGAGAAGGAAGGGGCTCGCACACGTAGGTGCCGAAACGGTGAGGGCGCTCGCGGTTCGTCGCGCAGGGAGGGCCGCTCTGAGCTTGGCCCGATTGTGGCAGAGGACTGGGTGGCTTTGGCGTCGACCCAGGATCTGTCCGACGCCGATCGTGCGGACTTCCTTGAGTCGACACGCATCCGTCTTCAAAGCGGAGACATCGACTTCGCGCCACCGGTGTTCCATGACCTCCGGCATACGGCCGTCAGCCTCTATCTCGCGGTCACGAAGAACGTGAAGCACGTGCAGCGGATCGCAGGGCACAAGGACGCGACGACCACGCTCAACGTCTACGCCGAGCTATGCCGCCGAGGGCCTAGACGGCCTCGTAGCGGTTTAGCCCAACGTATTACCCATAAGGGAGCCTGCCCTCCGGGGCAGGGCCCGCGGTGGCCTTCCTGCTGGCCTCCAGATTGCTTGACTGAAACGGGTCTGGCTATCTGCTCATGGGCTCGGCAGGCTTGTTCAAGATGATCGCGTAGGTCTGCAGGTCGTCGCCAAGCAGTCAACGGTCGAGACGTCGAACATTGCGCTTAAGGAGGAGACATGAAGGTCACTGCAGGGGTGCATCGGCAGTGGCGGACGGCGGGCAGTCGAGTCCCGAGATTCGCGGACTTCACACTCAGACCAGACGCCTCGACCAGGTCGAGGGATAGCCCTTGAGGGAGCATCCCTTCCCGCTGGAGGCCTAGAGTCAGACTTCGATCTCCCTCTAGCCTGAGTCGGCTCATTGTCTTAGTGTGTGATTTTCGGGATGTTGCGGGCGTGGAGGATGGCCGGCTGCTGGAGGCAGAGGACCGCCTGCGGATCCTATCGACCTCGTCGAGGCCAGGCCCACTGCGGAGACGAAGCGCCGCTGCGGACCGTGATGCGTGGTCGGCGGGAATCGAGGGCCACATTGCCACCGGCGCCGTAACGGCGAAGGTCGAGGCGAACAATGCCGCGATCAAGCATCAAGCGCACTCGACGGGGCTTTCGCACCCCGGACAACTACCGATCGCGTATCCTGCTCAGGAGCGCTGCTCCTACAGCAGCGTGACCCACATCCAGCGGGACCATTCCCGCGAGAATGCGAAGACATTCGATTGTAAGGAGAGTCGCATGGTTGAAATGAACATCCTCGTTCCCGTAGAGATTGATGGAGTCCGGTTCTTCGTGGACGCCAGAAACGACAGCGGTGAGCCAGCTCCGGAGGGCCCCATAGGCGCTCCAAAGGCAGAATCGATCGATAAAGCGCTTGAAGGAATTGGCGTTGCAGTTCAGCGGACCGTCACTGAATTGAACGGTCTGAAGTGGTCGAAGCTTACTGTTGAAGTAGGGGTCGAATTTATGGTGGGGTCGAGCGGGCTGGCAGCTGTGCTATGCAAAGCTGGTGCAGGGTCGTCTCTTAAGGTGAGCCTCGAGTTCGACCGTTCTGATAAATGACCGGAGTGTTTGACTGGCAGGCATTCCTTGAACCTGCGACTGTCCGTATCCTCGCTCCGCTTCTGAACGGCGATCATAAATTTCTGGGCAGTGGGTTTTTTCTCTCGCCAAGAATACTTGCCACAGCAGCGCACGTCGTTCAAGACGAAAGCAGGGGTGGAGAGTATTACCCGCTCCTTGTCGCTGAGTTGAAGTCGGGCAAACAAGTCAATTTTGTGGTTTCTGGAACCCACAGCGATGCAGCGATATTGAAACTAGATCCCTCCGATCAACCGAATTCATGCGAAGACGATCTGACGTCAGATTCAGTCAGCCACAAAAACTTCGTAATGTGTTGCGACATAGTTGTGACGGGTGACCTGTTTGCTACTTTCGGCTTTCCAATCGGTGACTACCTAGGTCAGCCTGCAACTTTCACCGCTGTCGGGAAGTCAAATATTGACAATGATAAACGGTTCCGGTATCGCGCGGTGGGTCTTGCGCCGGGCCACGGGGCAAGCGGGAGTCCGGTAATCAACTTGCGGACGGGCGGCGTTTACGGTTTGTTGTCACATTCAAATCAGGATACCCGCGTCCACATCGAGCCAATCGCCCCACTGATAAACCTCATACCGGGTAGCGAACGATTATTGCAGACTGACTGGCTGAATAATCTAACTGACGAACAATTGCGCGCGGGTAAATGGTCGTGGGCTACGCGTGACCTCAAAGAGTATGTCAAGGCTAGCCTTGTGTATTACGACACACATCCCTATGCTGGAATGCTGTTCGATGACAACGCTCCACCGCTTTCTTCAGTCCATGTTCGACAGTCTTTTTTGGAGTGGGACGTAGTCGAGGAATCGGTGCCCAAGTCAGCGCCATCCGATCAGGAACTTGCCCTTCGGGGTGGATCTTTTCTTGAGGACGTGATGCATGGCGGTCTTCTAGTCGGTGCCCCCGGCGGGGGGAAGTCGAGTGCGCTTCGAATGTTGTCACGTCAACCATGCGAACGCTTCATGCCTGGGACGGCAGCGGATATTCCGATTCTTATTGATGCCGCTGAGATTGAGCTCGATCGACCGTTGGCGACCACTATTGCTGACGTAATAAATTCGCGATTCTTCCATGGTGAAACGCGATACACCGCCGATTTCTTTTCTGCTCCACCAATGCCTCTCGGGCACTGGCAACTTCTAGTCGATGGCCTTGACGAGATTCTTGATGCACGCCGAAGAACTTCAGTCGTTGAAAAGGCCATCGAGTTTATGTCAAGCTCCCCGGAAGCGAAAAGTCGGATTGTGTTTTCTACTCGCCCATTGCCCATGGATGAGATGGAGAATATTCGTCGTCAAACCTCGGGCGGTGTGTGGGAGATCCGTTCCTTTGAACCGGACGAGATCGTGGAGGTGATGGGCCACTGGTTCAAAGCGATGGGCCATGAGAATCCCGGGGCGAGTGCGAAGTCCGTATTAGCTCAACTGGGCGGTCATAGCGAGATGGCGCTTCTGCGTAATCCACTAATGCTCACTATGGTCTGCCAGCTGTATGGCTGGAATCCTAATAGGCAGATCCCAAAAACGCGCACGGCTATTTACGGGAACTTCACATCTGCTCTTCGTGAGCGGTTTTATGATCGAGGTCCGGGTAATGCGCTAACGCAGGCTTCGGCTATGGTGTCTAGGTATGGACCAACAGCCGTGAAGCACGTTGACGTTGTGGTAGAGCGCGTTTACCAGACGATTGGGTCTGTTGCCCTTGAGTGGCTGTCAACCGATTCCTTGCCAGATATGAGTGGGGTGCTAGACATCTCGACAGCACCATTGAATATGAGGGTAGATGAATGGGTGCGTTTAAGTCACGAGATCACTCGTCGAAGTGGCGTCGTTGTGCAAGAGGGAGAATCGCTGAAGTTTCTACATCAGACGCTAGCCGAGTACCTCGCGTCCTGGACGCTTACGGTAGTTCATGAGATAAATCTTCGTACCCTTGACGGATTGTTTGGTCAAACTAGCCGAATCGGTCAAAAGCGCTCGTTTATTCGCTTCGCTGCAGAGACTTGGCTTCGTGACGACCGCTTCGCCGACTGGTTGGTTACCGAAATGCGAACAAATGTTGCATCGGGGACCGAACTGGTTTCTCAAATCATTGAGGATGGCTTGCAGCTACCCAAGGTGGTACGGACGGCGTTTGTTGACAGCCTAGCCACCTCAGCACGTTCAATGGCTGATCCAGCTGCGGCGAACGTCGTATCTACGATTCGCCGACTAACGCTCGCCGCTGAACCTGCTGTCATTGACGATGCGTTGATACAAATCATCATCGAAACAAAGCGGGATCAGGAAATACGACTATGGGCGATTTCGTATCTAGCGGACCGGATATCTGGTTCTATAACGGGCACGGTAGCTGACAACCTTCCATCTGCGACAGCTGTGGACCGGGCAATCGATGTGCTTTCGTCATCCAAAAGACCCGATATACGTGAGTTGGTATCCGTGATTGCCTCGGATTCATCACTTGGGTTATTCGTCCAACAGCGTGCCATGCATTCCCTCGGCCAGAGAGTCCCGAAGGATTCAGCAACGGCTGACTTTCTACCGCGGATTATTTCACTGGCTCGTCCAACTGGCGCCCTTGCCCTGTTGACAAAGACTGCTCGCGCTAATTATGCGAAGGCAGACGTAGCGCTCATTGAGCGCGCCTACGCGATGGCTGAGCGATCGCACTCAAGGCTGGATAACGCAAGTGGAGAATCCCATATTGCAGACGCTATCGCCGTGGCTGCCATCTTGGCCGAATTGGGATTCGCTGCCACGACGCTGGCTGCTGTGCTCTTGCGCGACACTGTGGAGGATACCAGTTACACCCTCGCTGAGCTGACGCGCGATTTCGGCTCGGAGGTCGCAATGCTCGTGGACGGTGTCACCAAGCTGGACAAGGTCCAATTCGGTGAGGCTGCTAGTTCCGAGACTGTCCAGAAGATGGTCGTGGCCATGGCGAAGGACCTCCGGGTACTGATGATCAAGCTTGCGGACCGCTTGCACCGTGCGCGCACCTGGCGCTTTGTTTCCGCGGAGTCCTCGGCACGCGAGGCCCGCGAGACGCTGGAGATCTTCGTCCCGCTGACTGACCGGCTCGGCTTGGACACCATCAGGTGGGAACTTGAAGACCTGTCCTTCGCGGCCTTGTACCCGAAGGCGTACGAGGAAGTCGTGCGCATGATGGGGGACCGGTTCCCGAATCGTGAAACGAGCCTAAGCGTCATCCTCAACCGGATCACGGAAGACCTTCGCGTCGCTCGCATCACGGCCACTATCACGGGCCGCACCAAGCACTACTACTCGATCTTCCAGGAGATGATCGAGCGGGGCAAGGACTTGGACGGCGTTAACGACGTCTTGGGCGTCCAGGTGCTGGTCGATTCCGTCCGGGACTGTTACGCGGCCTTGGGCGCCACACATGCGCGCTGGAATCCCCTGCCCGGGCACTATAAGGATTACATCGCAGTTCCTACTTCCGATATGTACCAGGCCCTGCATACGACCGTCATTGGACCCGGTGGCGAACCGGTCGAGATCCAGATCCGTACCCACGAAATGTACCAGCGTGCCGAGTATGGTGTGGCGGCGCGCCGCAAGTACAAGGACTGGCCCTTCCGGATCGTCGAACGCCCGGGGAGTCCCAAGGACGGCGACGGGGGCTGGTTGCGTTCGTTGGTCAACTGGAAGCAGGAAACGTCCGATCCGGGTGGGTTCCTGGATTCGTTGCGTTTGGAGATCGATGCCAAGGAGGTTTTTGTCTTTACTCCGAAGGGTGAGGTCTTGGCTCTGCCCGCAGGTTCGACGCCGGTGGACTTCGCTTACGCGGTCCACACCGAGGTGGGTCACAGGACCATCGGTGCGCGGGTCAACGGCAACCGAGTTCCGCTCGACTGCCGGCTCAATCACGGCGATTGGGTGGAGATCTTCACCTCCAAGGCCGAGGGTGCGGGACCAAGCTTGGACTGGCAGCATTTCGTCAAGACTCGCCGGGCCCGTAACAAGATCCGGCAGTGGTTCAGCAAGGAACGTGCGAGGAGGCAATCGACCGCGGCAGGGAGCGGTTGAACAAGCGGGCTTGTATCTCTTGAAGTAGCCCACTGTTGGTGTTGAAGCGCCCTGGGTCTGATGGAGACTCGCGCTATTTGATTCCGGCCGGCTGTTCGCGGCCGGTTTGGACAGCATAGAACGCGTTCTCGAACTCGGCGGGCGGGATGTCGCCGAGGTAGCCGTGGAGCCGCTGGGTGCTGTGCCAGTGCACCCATCCGAGCGTCGCGAGCTCGAGGTCCTCGACCGTCTTCCACGGCCCGGATCGGGCAGGCCCGCGGACCAGCTCGGCCTTGTAGTACCCGTTCACCCCGAGTTGGCTCATTTGCTTAGTGCGTGAGGTTCGGGCGGTGGATGGCGTCGAGGATGGCCTGCTGCTGGGCTGGAACGTCGGGTGCGAAGGTCTGTGCAGCGCCGTTGATGGCGATGGTCGCCGAGCGCAGTGGCCTGAGCTGCTTGACGACGTTGGCGATCGCGAGCCCTGTCCTGGCCTGGACCGCGCGGGAGACGGCCAGGGCCGTGAAGACGATGGTCAGGTGGGCCTCGATCGCGTCGCGGGTGCGGTGGAACATCGGTCTGGCCCGCAGGTCCGTCTTGCTCATCCGGAAGGACTGCTCGACGTGCCAGAGGTCGTGGTAGGAGCCTATGACCTCGGTAGCGGGCATGAGGGCTCTTCGCGGTTCAGCGGGAATTGGCCTGCTGGAGTGAGTGTCACGCCGCTGTCTGTGCGGCGCTCCTGAGCAGGATACGCGACTTGTAGTTGTCGGCATTGCGGAATCCGCGGCCGGTGCGCT
>NZ_JBCHVF010000022.1:0-10001 GCF_050474465.1 Sinomonas sp. B1-1
ACCGGGCCCACAAGTACAGTGGTCCACGTCGAGGTCTTCTCATCAGACTGCTTGGTCGCTTCTGATCCTGAAGACCTCGACCCCATCAGCCCCGCACCGCCACGCCGCCGGATCCCTCAACCATGCTTAGATCCGAAGAGCCCCTTTGACGGCCCAGATCTCTTTCCAGCGGCAAGCAGACGTGAACGGTCGTTGACGCGCGAACAACCAACTCGAGATAGAGCGGATGCTAGCTTCGTCTGGACCTTTTTGGCTACCTATTGCCGAGAAGCCGGCTCGGCTCCCGGAATATTTGACAGCCAATGTGAATGCGCCGTGACTGCCCCCGTCTCGCGGAGCAAGGTACGAGCGTAGACCTTCCCCTGCTTCCCCATCTTCTCAGCAGCGAGAGAATTTGTCCCTAGGCGCTCGACAGCTTGCAGCAAAGCCTCCGGGTCCCCTGGGTTCACGCGCCACCCTCCGCCTGAGCGACTAAGTTCGCCCGAAGCCGCGCTTGAAGGATGAGTCGCCGCAACAATGGGCTGACCGACAGCAAAATATGACGTCAACTTGCTCGGAACTGACATCTCACGAAGGCCTTCTGCTTCATTCAGTAGCAGTACATCTGCCGACCTGAGCGCATCAACATATTCCGCATCTTCAAGTGGGCGCATGAAATCCAAGCGCACTACACCCGTCGCGATTTCCTCGAGCGCACGTCGGCGATTACCGTCCCCAAGCAGAACGAATCTAACCATGCTTGACGATCGGTCGGCCACGCGAGCCGCCTCAATCACATTCTCTAAGCCCTGCTTCATTCCCATATTGCCAGCGTGAAGCGCAATGATCTCATTGGAAGCCCAGGCGAACCGCTGGCGAACAGCCTCCCGGTCAAACTTTTCGGATGGAGTAATATGTGTCCAATTTGGTATTACTGCAACCTTCGAATTCGGCACCCCTAGGTCCTGAACCACGTAATCGCGAAATCTCTCATGGATCACAGTCACTCCGTCACATGCCCGCATTATGCGACTCTCGAGCGCCCTAACTAAGCGCCATATCCAACCTCGCTTCCCCGAAATTTCCTCGATACCCCGACTGTAAAGATCTTGAACCCAGATGACAACGGGGGTTCGGAAGAGCGCGGCCTTGGCTATCGCGAAGGCGGACCCAAACAGCGCCGGGCTGACGACTAGGACGACGTCGCAGGTGTTCCAACGCACGAAGGCTGCATGTAGCCCGAAAGTGATCTCCATTAATAGCCTTGGGAACAACCGGTGCGAACGCGGCACGGTGTGGCGGACCCGCTTCACAGGGACCCCGTTCGCTACCTCAGTATCCCGCAGCCCTCGGTACCGCTTCGAGGCCTTCCAGTCCGGGTAGTGGGGGTAACCGGTTACGACGGAGACGGCATGACCCATGCCGAGAAGCCCCTCCGCCAACGCAGTCGTGTAGGGCGCATTGCCAGTAGGTTCGGGCGCGTAGTTAAGGCCGACGATCAGCACGGATGGTCGCCTCTGCTTGCTGTTCACAGTGAGATAGTATCGTCGAGACCCACCCTCGCACCGAATCAAGGGGAATGCTGTTGGCTAACGAGACTCAATCGGAAAATGATCCTCCTACGATAGATCTGACAGGCGCGCCGTCGGGCCGGGAACTTTGGCAGCGCCCAAAGTGGGTTGTTATGGCATGGTCTCTGGTGGAGATCTTGCTTGTTACGAATCGAATACAGATATCATCTCGCGTCCGAATCGCTGCACTGCGACTGTTTGGAGCCGAAATCGGAAGTGATGTAATATTTCGGCCCTCGACTCGCATCAAGTTTCCTTGGAAACTCCACATTGGAGACCGGTCTTGGATTGGGGAAGGAGTGTGGTTCCACAACCAGGATCACATTTACGTCGGGAGCGACGTAGTCATATCGCAAGAAACTATGCTGACGACCGGAAGCCATTCGCATAGGAGGGATATGAGCCTGATCACGAAGCCCATATTTATTGAAAATGGAGCTTGGATCACTTCACGTTGCCTTGTACTGGGCGGTTCCCGTGTTGGCAAGTCTGCACTCGCCCACCCCATGACGGTCATAAACGGTGACGTTCCTCCGAACGCGGTAGTTGGAACTAGCGCGTGGACGGTGCAAGGTGAACGTTTCAAGACGGACAAATCATGAAAATCCTGCACATTGTGACGCATATTTCGTCAGATGGCGCCTTCGGTGGCCCTAGCACGGTCGCGCTCGGCCAAGCTGAAGCTCTCGCTGCTCTGGGGCACGAGGTTACAGTCTATGCCGCTGCGCCTTCAGCCGAAGCAGCAGATGGTTCTCGCGACGGATTCCGCCTGCGCACGTTTCCGGAAAGGCGCTTAGGCAGTAAGAGCGGCTTCGCCTTTGTATACGCGCCAAGCATGCTCATAGCTCTGGCCAAGAATCTCCGGAATGTGGACGTCGTCCACCTTCACCTCGCTCGCGACCTCGTTGTTATGCCGGCGGCCTGGCTGGTGCTTCGAAGTCGGGCACGGTATGTAGTTCAGCCACACGGCATGCTTGACCGATCCAGCAAGAAACTGGCGTTCGTCCTCGACCTGCTTGCGACAAAGCCCGTGCTACGCAAGGCTTTCCGTGTCTTAGTGCTGACGCGCGAGGAGGCGGCGGATGTGGCAGAGGTTGAATCCTCAGTCAGATTGAAGAAGATCGCAAACGGGATAAAAGGGGCAGCACAGCTTCCGGCACATGGACGTGAGAACAACGTGGTATTTCTTGCACGATTGCATCCCCGCAAGCGCCCCTTAGCCTTCGTTGAAATGGCATCGCTGTTAGCACCATCGCTTCCGCAAACCAACTTTATAATCGCGGGCCCTGATGAGGGCGAAGGCGCGAAGGTGCGAGAAGCAATACAAGCGGCCAATATGGGGGACAGGCTGCGATGGATAGGACCAGTCCCAAAAGATGCTACCGAGGAACTTCTGGCAACTGCTGGCGCATTTGTCCTGCCCGCAGTAAATGAGGTATTTCCCATGACGATCTTGGAGTCTATACGAGTTGGCACACCAGTTGTCACAACTGACTCTCTGGGTATTGCTGAGGAATGTGTTAGATATGGTGCCGCGGCAATCACAACGGGGTCGCCTATCGCCCTCGCTGATGCCGTTCTCCAAATAATGCAAGATCCGGATTACCGCGAGCAATTAGTGAGAGGTGGTTACAATTATATGCGAGAACACCTTGACATTTCTGCAGTAGCGCAGGAACTCGTCAAAACCTATTCTCAAACCGATGCAGGCGCCGGTTGCGTTGATTGACACAAGCTCTTTCGCGCTGAGCAGGATATCTATTCGGAATTCGTTGGGCAGATGGAATCCTTCTACCCGACGCCGGTGCGGGTCGAGGAGTACGTCGGCGGCCAGCAATGGATCGTTGAGGACTTTGACATGACGCCTGCGGGTGCGAACCCCGGCGCGCTGCTCGGGCATCCGCGATCTGCTCAAGGATCCAGCTTGAGTCAACCGGCTCTTCGCAGTTCACGGAAGTGAGCTCATCTTGTAGAGCGTGAAGGAGCTTGTGCCCTGTTGGCGGCTCTTCGGGTTCGTCCGAGAACGGCGGCGCTCGCACCGCGATCTTGAACCAGCCCGAACTTAGTGTCCTCTCCGCGGGCATCGGTGCTGTCGGCCGCCGGGTGGTCATCCAGTGCGCGAATATGATGCCGGCACGCCCGTCGAGGAGCATGCTTTCCAGCGGGACAACGCCGTCCGCCTGTACCGGCCGCGCCAGGTTCCCTCCGCTTGGGCCGCAGGGGCGGCGCGGCCCAAGCGGAGGTTCTTCTGCGATTAGCTGAGCTGCCGGCGACGATCGTCCACCGAGGCTACCAAACAGGTGGCCCGACGGACCGGCTCCGCTGCGCGGCTGGTGGGCCGGCCCGTCGAGGCCGTCATTCGGTTGGCTCGGCCGGAGGGGAGGCGGAAGTCACAGATTGCTCCTCTTGGTGGCTGGTCCTAAAGACTGTGGACACTGCCGCTGCGATCACGCCGGACGCGCAAGTCGTGGAATCGAAGAGGCTCTAGTTGACGAATGCCGGTACCGCTCGGTGTGCCAGTTCCGCATGGACGAGACGCCGACCTGACGGCGGGTAGAGCCTTGGATGACGATCGTCGTGGGCGTCGACACGGGCCGCGTGCTGGGTATCGCGGACGGAGGTGATAGCACCGGTGCCAGGGTCTGGTTCTCCACCCGTCCACGGCCTGATGCCACAATGTCGGGGCTAGCCGAATCGATCGGTCCCCGCCGTTTCACGAGGCCCAGCGGATGTGGATACACCGCAATGTGGACGCGGTCGACGCCGTCCACCTTGTCTCCCCTTCGGAGAGACGTGACGAAGTGCCCGGCAAGGGCAACGCTGGGTCCAGCGCGGTGTTGTAGTCTTCAGTTTGAACACAAGCTCTAGAGTGGAAAAGAGGAAGAACACGTGGGGGGATTCGGGTGCGTGTGACATGGGTGACCAATACGGCCGCACCCTATCGTCGTCCCGTATGGCGTGCTATGTCTGACAAATACCGCTTATCTGTGCACCTCCTTCAGAACGAAGCGAAAGGCCTCCGTGAGGGACGTCGCCATGAAGAGTGGTTTCAGGCTATCGATCCGGCATACAAGACGAAATTTCTGCCTTCCATTCAGCTAAAACTCGGCGATCGGCAGATCTTTGTAATTTCACTATATACGGCGTGGCGCTGCGTTAGACGAACTGACTCAATAGTGATCGGCGGGTGGGAGTCCCCAGCCTACTGGCTCCTACTACTAGCTGCCAAGATTATGCGCCGTAGATGCGTCGGATTCTATGAGTCCACCCTTGAAAGCCAGCGATTCAAGAGTGGCGTAATCGACGCATGCAGAAACCTTTTCTTTAGAAGTATGGACGCCATCGTGGTACCGGGGCCAGCATCGAAAGCAGCCGTTCTGCGAGCAGGCGTCGACGAAAACAACATCTACGAAGGTTTCAATTCGGTCGATGGCCAAAGGATAGCCAGTAAAGTTGCGGCTGCACGCACTCGTTCTCCTCTCCAGCCAGAGACCCCGCATCGTTATCTCTTCGTGGGACAACTTATAAAGCGGAAGAACGTCGCCTCCCTGGTTCGCGCGATGCTGACAATAAAAGACGGGGAACTTCATATCGTGGGCGACGGCGCCGACCGTCAAGAACTCGAGTCGATGACTCGTCACCTAGGTCTAGCAGAAAAGGTCTTCTTTCACGGACAAGCATCTCAGGACGAACTGGTGAACTACTATGCACAGTGTCACACGCTGGCCCTCGTCTCTACCGAAGAGGTGTGGGGACTAGTCGCCAACGAGGCCTTGGCAGCTGGAATGCACCTGGTCGTAACGGATGTATGTGGTTGCGTACCCTCGATACGCGAAATGGACGGTGTGTTCGTTACTTCCCTCAACCAGCGCTCGATCGATGAGTCCCTTCTGAGGTCCGCCCTCGAGTACAGAGGGTACATTGAGAAACCAAAAATACTTGCTCAGGGTCCCGAATCATTCGCACAGATATTTTCGAAAGCCATAGAGGGCTCACACCATGCGCCGAGCTGAAAAGTCTCCTCGGTGCCCCACGTCGCCGTCATGGCAGAGGGATCAGTCCTCATTCATTTGGACAAACCCCCTGTCCGTCATGCTCTGGGGACTAGCCGCATTATTGACAATTTTTGGCCTGTTCGCTTCCCTTTCGCCTGAGCCTCTCATAGCCGGGACAGGGGCCAGTACTGTGGGGCTCATTGCGGGGCTGGCTCTTCTAAGAACGATTAGTGGACCGATACACCCGTTCTCAGCAGGCGCGCTGATTGGGTATTCTCACGTTGCCCTATTTGTATTAAGACCCCTCTACGCGCTTGTCTACCAAGATGGAGTCAACTTATTCAACGGAATGCCGTTCGATCAATCAGTAGTAGCGGCCCAGCAGACCGCCGGCTTGGGAATTTTTTCTATCTACGTAGGCATGGCGGCGGCAGGGCCAAACCTGGCGTTCAAGCCTACAACCCTGCCTGCCAATAGAAGTGTGCAGAGGCACGTAGCTCTTTTACCCTACCTATGGCTTGCGGTAGTCGTCGGAGTTTCTCTATATTCCGTCTACATTGCCCGGACGGGTCTCTCCCAGTTTGCCGAGATCCTCACAACGGGACGCACCGCGCTCGCGAGTTCGTCTGTTGATGGAACCTCTGCTTATTTCTATGCGGGACTCGAGATGGCCACCGGAGCACTTATAGGCGTTGTCCTTGTGGCATCCCTAGCTGGCCTTCGGTTGCATGTTTTTTTCGCGCTCGCTGCATTAATCCTATGCGCCGTACCAAGCTTGGCCGCAGGTAGCCGGTCGGTCTTCGTACCCACTGTCATAGCCCTCCTATTGATCGGCCATTTGGTCAAACCCAGAGCATTCAGTGCACGAAAATTTGCGACCGTAGCGCCGGCTGCTTTTATCCTGCTGTTCATCGCCCCCCGCCTCTGGCGGGTCGACCTAGCGGAAGGGGGAAGCCTGACAGAGGCTCTCGCAGCAGCCTTACGTCCCGAGAACTTCCTTGGCGATTTTCTGGGCAGCTTCGACACCGCGATGCTCGATGCGTTCGCACTTCAGGTGTCCGCTCAGAGCTCGGGAGTGATCGGACTCCGATTCGGAGGGACATATGACGCACTGTTCTTGGCCTTCATACCTCGCACCCTTTGGGGAGATAAGCCGCTTTCCGTAGACCAGATTCTTAACAGCTATTTGTTTCCCATAACGCACGAAAAAGGCATTGGGTTTTCGTTCGGGATATACAGTGAGCCGACGCTGAACTTTGGACTAGTCGGTGTTGTGGGCGTAGGATTTGCCTTCGGATACATCGCCGCCCGAGTCTGGAGGAAATCCCAACATTCCGGGGACGTGCGTTCGCTGTATATCGCGATTCTGGTGACGTCTTATCTTTTCCCTCTAATGCGTGGAAGCATTTCGTTCGACTCGCAGCGCCTTTTCATTGCAGCCCTTCCAGCAGTCTTCTTTCTAGCTTTAGGAAAGGAGATGGGACTTGACGTCAAGACGTCGGTGAAGGCCCCTAGTACAAGGAAACTTCTTGATAACTGAAGATAAAGTCCGCGTTACCATCTGCAATCCTGGAACGCACCCGGAGCTGATCAACCTAGCAGCTCGCCTCTCCAAGCGATACGACGCCCGTTATCTCACCGCCTCAAACATAGCTAGAGACACGTTAGTCGGCTTTGTTCTTACAGATCTGGTACCGAGCAAATTTCTGACTGTTCGACAATTTCAGCGCAGGCTCCTTCCTAGTGCCTTGAAGAGCAGGAATGTCAGGTGTTATGCCTCTTTTCGAGAATTTCTTGCTTATATGAGCCGGAAGGCCGCGCCGTCACTAACGCAGCTCCTGCTGTCCTGGCGGAATCGAGGCTATCAACGGCAAGTTCTCAAATTCCATGATCGCTATCGACCTCGCGTGATAATCGCTCAATACACCGCGGCACGAGAGATATTTGCGGCGGCCGATGCCAGTACAATTCGGATCCTAAGTTACCCGATTGCGCACCATGCATGGCTCGATCGGTCAATGCGCGAAGAAGGAGAGCGCAATCCCCGTTGGGCCGCACTCCTGCAGGGGCACGACCTAGCAGCTGAAGATATAGCTCTTCTTGACGAAGAAATCGAGTTAGCCGATGTGGTCGTCGTGCCAAGCACGTTCGCAGCTCAGACTTTCATCGATTCCGGCATAAATCGAGATAAGTTGGTCGTGGTGCCCCTCGGTTGCGATTTCCTTGACTTGTCTGAGATCCATTCGGCGTCAGCAGGACCAGATCAGGGCTTCCGCGTGCTCTACGCGGGTCAAGTCACGCAGCGCAAGGGCGTGGGCTATTTGGTTGAGGCTGTCGAAGAGCTCGAAGGCGTACACCTCGAATTGGTCGGTGGCTGCACGCCAATGGCCCGAAATCTGATATCACGCTTCTCCCGTACGGCTATTTACCCTAGTCTCCCCAGGGAAGAGCTTCTTTTACGGATGCGTGCCTCTTCAGTACTGGTCCTTCCGAGTCTGGCTGAGGGCTTTGGGCTCGTCGCTTTAGAGGCAATGAGCGTGGGGTGTCCCGTCATTTTGAGCCATCAAACATTTGCTGGTGATATCGTCCTTGATGGGCGGAATGGGTTCCTTCTTCCGACCGTTGATAAAGAGTCCATACGGAACAAACTCACGGAAGTCATGAGCGCCCCCGATCTCGATCGAGTTGCTCATGAGGGAGCTCGCACAGCGAAGACTTACTCTTGGGACCGCTATGCTGGCGAATTCACCTCTGTGCTCGACGACCTTTTGGCTCAAAGAAACTGAGACGCGGTGCTGAGTTTCAATAAATTGCGGTCCGGTCGCCACGGCAATATAGCGATATCGATTCGCCGCCTGTTGCCACGACTACTCGTCGTCGCTGACACCGGCAGTGTTGCCTTCACGAACGTCGTTCTACTTGCCTTTGCAGGACGTAGTTTGCCAGCACGTGATTTTTCGGAACTCGCCCTTGTTCAGCTCGTTGTGATGACGGCCGTTATGGTGCAACGGGGATTTGTACTCGCCCCAGGCCTCTCTGTACAGCGGCAGCGAGGGAGGGGTACGTTTTCGTTATCTGTACTCGTTCGTTCGTCTGCGCCTCTCTCAGCGACAGTATGTCTCACCGCCTTCTGGCTCACCGGAGGATTGAGTTGGGTCCCGGCAATCTTGGTTTCCTCCTTCGGTCTTCTCGCGATGGATGTCGTGAGGCATATCATGTTGACCCGGAGCGGGAGACATCTGATGCTCCTCGGCACTGCAGCTTGGGGTCTAGCAACGATTGCAGGAATAGCGTTCGGTCCTGCTAATTCCCGCTACTATGTCTACGTCTGGGGTTTAGCCGCGATTGCCTCCGCGCTATACTGCTCGGTTGTTTTCATAGAACGTAATCGGTCAGTGAGGGTTCTCGCGATAGCCGAAATATGGAGTCTTGGCAAATGGTCGGGTCTCGACGCCCTCCTGTCCGCCTCAGCAAACCTAATTCCGCTCCTAACGGCGTCGGCCGTTGCGAGCGAAGAGCTCGTGGGCGCCTATCGACTCCTACAATCCGCGCTGGGCCCGCTTAATATTGTCACCGCGTCTCTCACGATGATAGTTAGCGCAGAATCTTGGAGGCTTTCATCTTTAGCCGGATTAGACGATCTAAGAAGACGAGTGCGCAGGCTGACCATTTTTCTCTTTCTTTGCAGTATGATGTACATCGGGCTGGCCGAAGCAGCGATGCTCATGCTATCTGGCTTGAGGTCGTCAGATGTGTTTCGTATTGCCACTGTCGTGGCCGCTGCCGGCCTTTTGGGGGCCCTGACTTCTGGTTATTCGGCAGCGGCTCTCGCTCTTGGTGGGCAGAGACACGGCGCGCTAATTCGGCTATCGACTTTACTCGTGGCCGTCGTCGTGTCGGTCTGGGCCACAATCGGGTTCTATATTCCCTGGAGCGATCCCGTTGCTCCGGTCACGCTTTTTGCTGCAGGCATTGGCCTTTTTGGCTGGGTCGCGTCCTATCGGACGCGCTTCTCGCACGCGGTCGCAGAGTGCAGCAGCGCAGATACACTGGAATGTAACCGGCGCTAAAGGGGCTCTTCGCGGTTCAGCGGGAATTGGCCTGCTGGTGTGAGTGTCACGCCGCTGTCTGTGCGGCGCTCCTGAGCAGGATACGCGACTTGTAGTTGTCGGCATTGCGGAATCCGCGGCCGGTGCGCTTGATGTTCTTGATCGCGGTGTTGTTCGCCTCGACCTTGGCCGTGGTCGCCCCGGTGGTGATGAGGACCTCGATCTCGTTCCACCAGCGCTTCACGGTGCGCAGGAGCCGCTTCGTCTCCACGGCGGGGGTAGCCTCGACGAGGCCTTCCAGGATCCGCCGGTGCTCCCACGCCTCCTCGAGCGAGCCAGCGGTGAGGAGGGTGCGCAGCTGTTCCTTGGCCTCCCACGCGGAGCGCAGCTGCCCTGTGGGGTCGTCG
>NZ_JBCHVF010000023.1:0-9888 GCF_050474465.1 Sinomonas sp. B1-1
CATCGAAACCACCCGTCGCATCGCCCGCGGCTTCCGCAACTTCGAAAACTACAGACTCAGATGCCTGCTATCCGCCGGCGGCCACCGCCCATGGAGAACCCCGAACCATGCTTAGATCCGAAGAGCCGCTAAAGCACAACCAATGGTTCCGTACCTCACCCCGGGCCTGCTCAAGATCGGGACCCGGAGTTCCACGCCCGGGTTGGGAAGACCGACTCCGTACCCAGCAATTACAAGAACAGCATCCCCACCGTGTTCTCGCTTGCGTGCGTCACATCAGCGAGCCAGGGGAACAGGAATCGCACCATCAGGAACAGCGCCGCAGCCACCAGGAGCAGGCTCGTGAGGATGCGCAGCCACAGCGGGCCGGGGAGGTTCCGGAAGATCCAGGCGTACATCGTCAGCCTTTCTGGGCGGCGGCCACGGTGGCGGCGATCTCGGGCGGGGGACCGGCCGACGTCGGGCGCCAGGAGTCGAGCGTCGAATAGGCGATGAACCGCTCCGTCGAGCCGTAGCGCGGGTGGCACGTGGTCAGGGTCAGGAGGCTCTCCGTCGGCTTCGCGCCCGGCTTGTGCGGCACCGGCAGCAGGACGTCGAGGGCGTCCGGGAGCACGATCTCGCTGCTGCGGAACACATACGTGTAGTACGCGTCCTTGGTCTGCAGGTAGATCTTGTCGCCGGGCTCGAGCAGGTCGATGTTGTCCAGCACCGCGCCGTGGGTCTGGCGGTGGCCGGCGAGGGCGAAGTTCCCCGGCGCGCCCGGCATCGACGTCGACCCGTAGTGGCCCAGTCCGAGCGTGTCCAGGACGTCCCGGCCCGTGCCCTCGAGCACCGGCCGCGCATACGCCTCCCCGAACCGCGGGATGTACATGACGCCGATGACCGCGAGGTTGCCCGGCTGGTCGGGCACCGGCGCCGGCCCGTCGCCGGGCTTCGGCGCCGCGGTGGCGGTGGGGGAGGGGGCCGGGTCCGGCGTGGCCGTGTCCTGGACGAACTCGCGGACCACGGCGCCCTGGCGTGCGTCGGCCTCGACGTTCGTCCACCACAGCTGCCACACCACGAAGAGCACGATGATCGCGCCGACCGTGCAGACCAGCTCCCCGACCACCTGCAGGGCGAAGAGCCCCCCGCGGGCACGGGGGCGCGGGGCACGGCGGCGCCGTCGGAGCGCAGTTCCAGAAGAGTCGGAGTCAGGACTCGCGTCTGTCTCCGTGGGCGCGGCTGGCAACGGATCCCCCTTCGTTCGCCGGTCCCAAGCAGAATACCAACCCGGGATAGAGTGCCCTCGTCACATCATCCGCGCCGGGCCTCGCACCCCCGGCCGCTCACCCTTGGGGGCCCCTTGGACGTCCTGTCCCCGCGCTTCGGCGCGCCCGCACGCAGGTGGTTCGCCACCGCCGTCGTGCTTCTCAGCTTCATCACGGCGCTCGTGGCGCTGCCCGCGCGGCCGGCGGCCGCGTTCGGCACCGAGATCGTCACCATCAGCGGCGACCCCGTCACCTCGGTCCAGCTCTGCGCCACCGTCTCCTGGCCCACCGACGGGCTCTCCCAGTACCGCTGGCTCCTCGACGGCCAGCCAACGGCAGCCACCGGCCGGTGCTACACCCGCGACCTGCTCAACGACACCGGCAACGCCCTCAGCGTCGTCCGGAGGGGCATCCCTATCCAGAAAGGTGTAGGTGATGGCGGGCACGTGACTTCTGGCCTTCGCGGTGGTCGAATGTGGTGTGGGGAGGGGAGGGGCGTTGGTCCGACGCGGACGCCCGAGGAGGCGCCATGGACTCCATCCCAGCCCAGCTCGACACGGTTGACCTCGAAGCCCGGGTCAAATCGGTCTATGAGCGGGTGGCCGGCTTTCCGCAGCAGGAATTCCATTTCGAGACCGGCCGCGGCCTCGCCGAGCGCCTCGGCTACCCACCTCAGGATCTGGACCGTGTGCCGGCCGAGGCCGTCGAGTCGTTCGCCGGTGTGGGGTACTTCGATGACCTGGCGGCCCTCCAGCTGGGCGAGCGGGTGCTCGACCTCGGCAGCGGCTCGGGCATGGACTCCTTCCTGGCGTCCCGGGCGGTCGGCCCCGGAGGGTCGGTGGTCGGCGTGGACCTGACCGCCGCCCAGGTCGTGAAGTCGCGTCGGCTCGCGGCTGGCGCGGAGAACCTTCAGTTCCGCGAGGGCCGCCTCGAGGAACCCGCCGTAGAGGACGGCACCATCGACTGCGTCATCTCCAACGGCGTCATCAACCTCGTGCCGGACAAGGCCCGCGCGTTCGCTGCGGCAGCGCGGGCGCTGCGCCCGGGTGGCCGCCTCGCGATCGCGGACATCGTCGCACAGAGCGAGATGCCGCCATCCATCACGTGCGACGCCTCCCTGTGGGCGGCATGCATCGGTGGCGCAACCCAGCGGGACCAGTTTCTCGACCTCATCAAGGCCGCCGGTTTCCGCATCGAGACGGTCCGCCCGAACGAGGCGTACAGGTTCCTCTCCCGCCAGGCCCAGAAGGCGTCCTCCAAGTACGGCGTCACGAGCATCACGCTCCTGGCCCGCCTCGAGTAGAGGCGGCGCCGCGTCGCCGACCCGGGCTGGACGACACCACAGGGGCCTCCGACCGTTTCGGGCGCTTGCGGCCGCGCAGGGCGGCTGTCCTCGCCGTGCCCGTGCTGCTGTCGCTGCTCATCGTCGGCGGCACACTGCTGTGCGTGCAGCTGCTCGCCGGGACACCGCACCCGTGACGAGGCGCTTCAGCGGCAGGGGCGGCGTTCCCCGAGCAGCCGCCGCCCTGCTCCACAGGACGTGTCGGGAGGGCCGGTGCGAGGTGGGGGTGTCAGCGGTGTTCGTAGGTGAGGCAGTCGGCGGCGTCGGCGCCGGGTCCGACGCGTACGTCGTGGGCGTTGCACATGAGGTGGTCGTTGTGGACGCACTCGTTGCGCTGGCAGGCTCCGACGTGGGCGAGGATCTTGGGCAGGCCTCCGAGGGAGGAGGTGTCGATGAAGGTCCCGCAGCTGGCGTGGTCCGCGGTGCCGGCGACGGTGATGGCGTAGGCGTTGCACTCGTGCTCGTGGTTGAACGCGCAGTTGTCCACGGAACAGGTCGAGACTTCGGTCACCTGCTGGGTCATGGCTCTTCTCCTCGGCTCGGGGGCGGTGGGACAGACGCTACCCCGCGCCGCCCGGCATTGGGAGGGGGGAATAGCGCATATTGTGCTGCCCTTCGCCGCGCCCCAGCACCTCGGGGGAGCGGTGCCGATTGCCGGCGCCCGTGTCCTCCGGGGCAGCCGAGGCCGGCGCCGTGCGGCCGGGGTCAGAGGGCTCCGAAGGAAGGAAAGGAAAGGGAACCTGTAAGCCGCCCCTAACCCAGCGACGCCTGGGCGAGCCAGATGCCGAAACGCGGATAACGGAAGCCGCCTTCCGCCGTTGTCCGAATCGAAGCCTTGAGGTGCTGCCGGCTGGAGCTGCTTCTGGAGAGCGGGAAAGCCCTTCCCCCTCGAGCCCGGCTCGGCAGCCGGGCAGGGGATGCCGGCCTCGGCCACGGTCTCGCCCAGGAGGGACACCGAGGAGTGGCCCGTCATTGGGGGACCGGGACGGGCTCCGGGTTGCTCGCGGGATGCCAGTGCTGGTGGGCTGGGGGCAGGACGGCGGGGTTGTCGGTGGCGATGATGACAACGCCGGGGTAGTCGGCGATGATGCTCTGGAGGGCGGTCAGGCCGTGGGGGTCGAGGTCGGCGTCGATGCGGTTGAGCAGCAGCAGGGGCGGGTTGCCGAGGATGGCGCGGGCGAGCTGGACCCGGGCCCGTTCCGGGACGGTGAGGGGCTCGCCGCCGCGGCGCAGGACGGTCAGCCCGCCCTTGGGCAGCCGGGCGATGGTCGTGCCCAGTGCGGCCCGGTGGTTCGCATCGGCGAGCTGGGCGTCGTCCGCGTCCGGGTGACGGTAGCGGACCGCGCGGACCAGCTGTCCGCGCTCGAGGTGGAGGCCACGGGCCGCGTAGCCGAGGCAGCGGCGCCGCGCCGCCGGGCCGGTGCTGCCCAGGTCCATCCCGCCGAGCGAGATGACCGCCCCGTCCGTGGGGCTGACGCCCAGGAGCCCTTCGAAGAGCTCGTCCGCTCCGGCGTGGGAGAGTCCGTCCAGGAGGACGGTCTCGCCGGGCCGGGCACACAGCGTGGGGACCGACGCGCCGCCGACTTCGAGTCCAGAGATCTCCACCTCGCAGGGGCCCTCCGGGGCGGGGCCCAGTATGGCATCGGTGGGGTCGGCACGGTGGGCGGTGCGGGGGAGTGCGGGGGCGATGCTGCGCCGGGCCGCACGGTAGCTCTGCCGGTACTCCACGATCCGGCCGAGGTCGTGGACGGGGCCGGAGATCATGCTGACCACGGTCAGGGCCGCGGCGACCAGTCCCCGTTCGAGGCCGGCGAAGGCCCCGACAGCGGCGACCGCGACGGCGGCGGTAGAGGCGGCGCCCATGGCGCTGGCCCGCAGGGAGCCGGCCAGGGTGGCGCGCCGGACGGCGGCGTCGGCGACCTCCCTGCCGTGCCGGTCGATCCGGCCGAGCTCGCGCTCCTCGCCGCCGGCGGCGCGGATCGCGGTGGAGGCGTTGACGGTGTCGGTGACCTGTCCTGCCAGGCGTCCCCGGGCCTTCCTCAGGGCGCGCGCCCGCTCGTAGGTCGGGCGCGAGAGTGCGGCCAGCAGGAGGACGGCGGCGAGCAGCGGCCCCATGACCGCCAGGGCCAGGGCGGGGGACATGGCCCACAGGGCAGCGGTGAGCACCAGGATCAGCGGCACCCCGGACACGGCTGCGGCGATGCCGAGGGTGACCCAGTTGCGCACGCTGTTGAGGTCGTTGCTGGTCCGGGCGATGGTGATCCCGAGGGAGGGGCCGCGGCCGGGGCCGAGGGCGCCGCGGATGAGCTCCTTGCGGATCTGGTGCACGTAGTCCTGCCCGAGCCTCTCGGCCACGCCCCGCTCGAGGACGCGCAGGCCCGCCGTGGCGCCGACCAGGGCTACGAGCCCGGCCACCAGCACGGCCGCGCCGGCCGGGTCGGGCCCGTCGGAGAGCAGGGAGACCAGCCGCGCGGTCCCGGCCGACAGGAGCGCGACCGCAACGCCGATGCCCACCAGGGCCGCCAGGCGCCCGCGGCGTCCGGCGACGGCGAACCGCGGGAGCCCCGGCTCCTGCTCCCGGGGAGCCGGGCGGCTCATTCGGGGACCGGGGCCAGGAGCCGCATCGCGGTCTCGGCGCGGGCGAGGTCGTAGGTGCCGATCACGGGCACGTCCAGCTCCGCGGCGGCCTCGGCAGCGGCCAGGGGGGAGACGGTGACCATGCCCGACACGGCGGCCGGGACGTGGCCGGCCGCACGCAGCACACCGACGCCGGCGCAGGCGCCGACGGCGTCCCCGGCCGCAAACAGCACGGTGTCGACCAGGGTGCGCAGGAGCGGGCCGTTGAGCAGCTGCCGGGTTTCGCCCTGGTAGAGGCCGTCGGCGACCTCGACCACGATGGCCTCCGGGCCGGATTCGGCCAGGGCGCTGACCATGCTCGCGGCCAGGGCGCGGACCTCGGGGGCCTGGAGCCGGAAGGTGGTCGGGTAGCCGTAGTCGGTGAAGTCCAGGACCTGGACGGCGCCGGCGTCCTGGAACAGGCGCGGGTCGCCGCCGGCCCCGGTGCCGGTGATCTTCCCGGCCGCCACGCGCAGCCCGGCGCTGGTCAGGCCCCTGACCAGGCACGCCGCGGCGGTGGACTTGCCCGAGTTCATGGACGTGCCCAGCACGGCGACCACGTGGGGACGGACCCGGGGCGGGGCCTGGGGGTCGAGGGCCCGGGGCGCGAAGCGGGCCAGGTTCAGCCGGCCCTGGGCGTCGGCGAGCAGCCCGAGCGGGGCCAGCTGGGTCGGCCGGCCCACGGTGCCGTGGCTGGCGGTGACCACCCCGGCCAGGCCGCCTGCGGCGATGAGGTGGCAGGGACCGAGGCCGGCAGGGACCTCGGCCAGGACCTGGTCCGGGGCGTACCGGTTGGCGTACGCCAAGAGGACCTCGTCGCCGACGAAGAGCGCCTGCCGGCGCGAGACCGGGCTCTCCAGCCGCGGGAGCTGGCCGATCCGTTCGACCCGGGTCAGGACGATGTCCCCCGCGACGGGGACGACGTCCGGGCCGGTGAGGAGCCGGTACCCGGACGGGTCGGCGTCCAGCGCCTCGGACAGGAAGCGGGTCGTGTAGGCCTTCTTCGCCGCCGCCAGCCGCCGGGACAGGCCGGCTGTCCCGGCCCCCTCCGGGGACGCGTGCACGGGGATGATCGTCGGAGTGCTCACAGGAGTGCCTTTCACAGGTGCGGGCTCGGGGGCCCCGGGGTGCCTGGGGGAACCGCGCCAGGCTTGGCTGGGCGTGCGGCTCTTCGCATAAGCGTATTTCCGCCCAGGCCCGGCAGCGGCAGATCTGGGCCGAACCTGCGGAAGTCCTCGCACAGAACTCGGAATCCCGTGCGCCGTGGGGCGGGGAAGGCCCCGGGTGGTGCTGGCAGCGGCTCGCTCTCAGCACCGGCGGGGGCCTTGGAAGGGGTCGGGCTCGGGTCAGGGTGCTGAGAGGTTGGTGTAGGTATAGGGGCCGGTGAACGCGGTGGTGGCGCCGGAGGTCGTATCGGTGAGCGTGACGCCGGTGTAGGCGACGGAGACCAGGGTCATGGTCTGGCCCTTGGGGCAGCTGAAGCCGAGGCTCTGGGCGGTGGGCACGGAGAGGGTCTGGGTGCCGGTGACGTTGCCGTTCTTGTCGGCGGTGAAGGGCTGCGGCGGTGCGGTGACTGTGGTCTGGGTGGTGGTCTTGTTCGAGGCCGAGGGGTTGTGGCTGCCGCCGTTGACGCATTCGTAGGTCACGCTGGCGTCGGCCGTGGTGGTGATGTACTCGGTCGAGCCCGAGGCCAGGCCGGCCTCCTTGAAGTGCACCACGAGGCTAGAGCCGGAGGCTGCGGCGTCGGTGCCGCCGTTGACGAAGTGAGCGTTCCCGACCGCCGCCGAGGCGGGGGTGGTGGAGAGGAGAAGGGCTGCTGAGAGGGCGGCTACGAGGCCGAGGATCCGTTTGAACACGATGTCTCCCTGGATCGGAGGTGCTTGCGTTGGACGGTCCTCCCGCCGAGGCGGGAGGACCCGGGAGGCGGGGGGCTGCTGTCGTGCGGGCGCCTGGGGCGGGAGCGGCCGCGGGAGCCCCCATGATCGAAACTCCCGCTGCTGCTCCAGCATGGGGCTGCTACCGGTGGTCGCAGACGCCGGCCTTGAATCCCGGGTGGGGGTTGCCGTTCTGTCCCGGGACGCACTGGGTGTCGCCGGGGCCGGGCTGGTCGGCGAACGCAGGGCCCGCGGCGGAGACGGCGCCCAGGGCCAGTCTGCAGCGAGTGCGACTGCTGCCTTCCGCATGGTGCTTTCCTTTCCGTTGTTCCTGTCGAAACGGCCCACAATCCGTAGCCCACACGGGTGCTGCCCGATTCACGACATGAACAATCAAGAAAATGCACGCTTCCTGTCAACACATTATCAAGGTCTGTCATCCGACCGGGTCTCGTGGCGCAGCGGGGCCGGTGCGGCCGCGCTGTGGCGGATCAGCGGGAGCGATCTGGGTCCCGCCGGGGTTGGCTATGTCAACCCGAACGAGGACCAGAGTGACGGCTTGATTCGAGACCAGTCCGGGGTGCTGTGCCAGTGAGTCGGCTGTAGCGCTTGTCGTGCGCTCACCGTGCATCTCATCGCGCGGGGTAAACGCGTCTCCGGTCAGTCGGGGCTGTCGAGTGACGGTGGAGCAGACCGCAGGGCGCGTTGGTCGGCCGTCTAGCGGGCAGACCGTCAGTCACCATTCTCGATCTTTCCGCCGTGACGTGACTGGAGTAGCCTCGCCACCGCGAGTAGCTCCATCTGCCCCAGATGCGGCAACGAGGTGCACGTCTCCGTCGAAGTAAAGGCTCTGATCTCCGACGAGCGCAAGGACGTCTGGGACTTCTGCGTATGCGAGCACTGTCGTAATCTCGGCCACGTGACCTTAGCACCGGCAGAGCACATCTCCTGATCTTGAGTACGTCAGGACGATGACCACATGACGCCAGAGCAGAAGCTCCCGACTTGCACAGGTCCGAGGCCTCCTGGAGTGTTTGCGCAGGTCAGCCTGGGGTCGGGTGCTGATTTGGGGCACTAATCTGTAGCCTTCTGTGGTGTCTCCCTACATCCGGAAGGTGAAGACAGGCTCGGGCGCGACCGCTGTGCAGATCGTGGAGAAGCGCTCCGGTGTCCGGCGGATCCTCGAGCATCTCGGTTCCGCCCACGACGAGACGGGCGTCGCAGCCTTGGTCCGCGCCGGGCAGGAGCGCCTGAATGCAGGCCAGCAGGTCTTCGACCTCGGCCTTAACTCTGTCGCCGCGGAGCCGGAAGCCTCGGCGCCGTCCGCTGTCGTCGCCGGGACCCGGTGCGAGGTGCTCTGGGACGTGCTCTCCGGCGCCTACTCCCTGCTCGGCTTCGATGCCCTAGGGGATGCGGCGTTCAAGTCGATGGTGCTGGCACGGCTCGTCGAGCCGGCCTCGAAGCTGGCCACCGTCGGCATCCTCGAGGACCTCGGGGTCGCGGCCCCGCACCGCAACACGTTGACGGCAGCGCTGAAGCGCTGCCAGGCCAGGGACTACCGAGACACCCTGGCCAAGGCGTGCCTGGCCCATTCCGCGCGCACCGGCGGGACCTCCGCGATGGTCCTATACGACGTAACGACCCTGCACTTCGAGAACGAGGACGAGGACGAGCTCCGAAAGGTCGGGATGAGCAAGGAGCACCGCGTCGATCCGCAGGTCCAGGTCGGGCTCCTCGTGGACCCAGCCGGGTTCCCGCTGGAGGTGCACCTGTTCGAGGGGAACAAAGCGGAGACCACCACTCTTGTCCCCGTACTGAAGGCCTTCCAGGAGAGGCATGGCGTCACCGACATGGTCGTCGTCGCCGACGCCGGCATGCTGTCGGCGGCGAACCTGAACGCGCTCGAGGACGCCGGGTTCTCCTTCATCGTCGGCTCCCGCCTCACCAAGGCCCCCTACGACCTCGCCGAGCACTTCGAACGCCACGGCGACTACTTCGAGGACGGACAGATCCTGGAGTCCACCCGCACCATGGGAACCGGCAAGGACGCCCGGGAGCGGCGGATCGTCTACCAGTACTCCTTCAAGCGGGCCAAGCGCGACCGGCGCACCATCAACCTGATGGTCGAGAAGGCCGAGCGGATCGCCGCCGGCAGCGCGCCCTTGAAGAAGGCGAGGTTCCTGAAGGTCACCGGAGCCGAGAAGGCCCTCGACCAGGCCACGATCGACCGCGCCCGCCAGCTCGCTGGCCTGAAAGGCTACGTCACCGACCTCCACCCCGAGAAGATGACCGGGCCGGCTGTGATCGGCGCCTACCACGAGCTCTGGCAGGTCGAGGCCTCCTTCCGCATGACCAAGTCCGACCTTCGCGCGCGGCCGGTCTTCCACTATCAGCGCGAAGCCATCGAGGCCCACCTCACCGTCGTGTTCGCAGCCCTCGCGATCGCCCGCCATCTTCAGGACGCCACCGGAATCACGATCAAGAAGCTCATCCGGACACCCAAGCCGCTCCGCACCGTCACCGTGCGCATTGGCTCCCAGGCCATCACCGCAGCACCAGCCATCACTCCAGACGCCCGCACCATCCTGGACCGGCTACCGCCTATCAACGCTCCGGGGCACTAAGCCTGTGCAAGTCGGGCCAGATGCGGCAACGAGGTGCACGTCTCCGTCGAAGTAAAGGGGCTCTTCGCGGTTCGTCGGGAAGTGAGCTCGTGCCGTAGAAGGTGAAGGGGCTCGTGGCCCTGTTGGATGAGTGGTGTCTAGTCATTCGTCCGGAACAGGAACCACGAGCCTTGATCGAGCCTACG
>NZ_JBCHVF010000024.1:0-5674 GCF_050474465.1 Sinomonas sp. B1-1
TTAAATGCAGGGAGCCCCCCGGCGGGTGCTGGGGGGCTCGACCTGGTGGTGTTGTCCGGCGGTGTCCTACTCTCCCACACCCTCGCGGGTGCAGTACCATCGGCGCTGTGGGTCTTAGCTTCCGGGTTCGGGATGGGACCGGGCGTTTCCCCCACGCTGTGACCGCCGTAACCCTGTGTCCCGTCCTGCCCCCCGGGTTGGGGGTGGTGGGAAGCTGTGTGGTCACGGTGTTCTTCCGTGCGGTGTATTCGGTTGTGGGTGGTGCCGGGGTTTGTTGTCCGGGGACCGTATGGTGGACGCGTAGCAGTGTTCTCTCCCCCGGGCCGACCGTTGTTGCGGTCGGGGGTGGGGGGTGTGTTTCAGGTTGTCGGCCTATTAGTACCGGTCGGCTTCACGAGTCGTCAGTCCTCGCTTCCACGTCCGGCCTATCAACCCAGTGGTCTGCTGGGGGCCTCTCCCACCTTGCGGTGGATGGAAATCTCATCTTGAAGCGGGCTTCCCGCTTAGATGCCTTCAGCGGTTATCCCATCCGAACGTAGCCAACCAGCCGTGCACCTGGCGGTACAACTGGCACACCAGAGGTTCGTCCGTCCCGGTCCTCTCGTACTGGGGACAGCCCTTCTCAGATTTCCTGCGCGCGCAGCGGATAGGGACCGAACTGTCTCACGACGTTCTAAACCCAGCTCGCGTACCGCTTTAATGGGCGAACAGCCCAACCCTTGGGACCTACTCCAGCCCCAGGATGCGACGAGCCGACATCGAGGTGCCAAACCATGCCGTCGATATGGACTCTTGGGCAAGATCAGCCTGTTATCCCCGAGGTACCTTTTATCCGTTGAGCGACGGCCCTTCCACGAGGTGCCGCCGGATCACTAGTCCCGACTTTCGTCCCTGCTCGAGATGCCTCTCTCACAGTCAAGCCCCCTTGTGCACTTGCACTCGCCACCTGGTTGCCGACCAGGCTGAGGGGACCTTTGGGCGCCTCCGTTACTCTTTGGGAGGCAACCGCCCCAGTTAAACTACCCGTCAGGCACTGTCCCTGACCCGGATCACGGGCCGAGGTTGAGGTGTCCAAAGCGACCAGAGTGGTATTTCAACGATGACTCCACCGGCACTGGCGTGCCCGCTTCACAGTCTCCCACCTATCCTACACAAGCCGCTCCGAACACCAATACCAAACTGTAGTGAAGGTCTCGGGGTCTTTCCGTCCTGCTGCGCGTAACGAGCATCTTTACTCGTAGTGCAATTTCGCCGAGTTCACGGTCGAGACAGCGGGGAAGTCGTTACTCCATTCGTGCAGGTCGGAACTTACCCGACAAGGAATTTCGCTACCTTAGGATGGTTATAGTTACCACCGCCGTTTACTGGGGCTTGAATTCTCCGCTTCGCTCGCGAGAGCTGACGGGTCCTCTTAACCTTCCAGCACCGGGCAGGAGTCAGTCCGTATACATCGTCTTGCGACTTCGCACGGACCTGTGTTTTTAGTAAACAGTCGCTTCCCCCTGGTCTCTGCGACCCCTACCCCCTCGCAGGAGCGTGTCCTGTCCAGGGCCGGGGTCCCCCTTCTCCCGAAGTTACGGGGGCATTTTGCCGAGTTCCTTGACCGTGATTCTCTCGAACGCCTTGGTATTCTCTACCTGATCACCTGTGTCGGTTTGGGGTACGGGCGGCTGGGACCTCGCGTCGATGCTTTTCTCGGCAGCATAGGATCACCCGATCCCCCCGCGAGGGGGTCCCGTCGGATCTCAGGCCTGATGCGCGGCGGATTTGCCGGCCGCGCGCCCTACATCCTTGGACCAGGTCAACCATCGCCTGGCCGGGCTGCCTTCCTGCGTCACACCTGTTAATACGCTTGCCTCGCAGCTCTGGGTCCCGCGCGCCCCCCGCGGTGGGCTCCCCGAAGGGATCCCGGTGCGGGGATTGGGCGGTCAGCATCGGCTGTCCGGCATGGGCGGTCCTTCGCCGGTACGGGAATATCGACCCGTTGTCCATCGACTACGCCTGTCGGCCTCGCCTTAGGTCCCGACTTACCCAGGGCAGATGAGCTTGACCCTGGAACCCTTGATCATCCGGCGGACGGGTTTCCCACCCGTCTTTCGCTACTCATGCCTGCATTCTCACTCGTGCGGCCTCCACCCCTGGATCACTCCGGGGCTTCACTGCCCGCACGACGCTCCCCTACCCAGCCCCACCCCTGAACCACGAAGGCTAGGGTGTTATGGGACTGCCACGGCTTCGGCGGTGTGCTTGAGCCCCGCTACATTGTCGGCGCGGAATCACTTGACCAGTGAGCTATTACGCACTCTTTCAAGGGTGGCTGCTTCTAAGCCAACCTCCTGGTTGTCTGGGCAACTCCACATCCTTTCCCACTTAGCACACGCTTGGGGGCCTTAACCGGTGGTCTGGGCTGTTTCCCTCTCGACTACGAAGCTTATCCCCCGCAGTCTCACTGCTGCGCTCCCACTTGCCGGCATTCGGAGTTTGGCTGACGTCAGTAACCTTGTAGGGCCCATCGGCCATCCAGTAGCTCTACCTCCGGCAAGAAACACGCAACGCTGCACCTAAATGCATTTCGGGGAGAACCAGCTATCACGGAGTTTGATTGGCCTTTCACCCCTACCCACAGCTCATCCCCTCCATTTTCAACTGAAGTGGGTTCGGTCCTCCACGACGTCTTACCGTCGCTTCAACCTGGCCATGGGTAGATCACTCCGCTTCGGGTCTAGACCACGCCACTGAACGCCCTGTTCAGACTCGCTTTCGCTACGGCTCCCCCACACGGGTTAACCTCGCGACATGGCACTAACTCGCAGGCTCATTCTTCAAAAGGCACGCCATCACCAGTACAACGCCCAAGGGCGAAGCCGGCTCTGACGGTTTGTAGGCGCACGGTTTCAGGTACTGTTTCACTCCCCTCCCGGGGTACTTTTCACCTTTCCCTCACGGTACTGGTCCGCTATCGGTCATCGGGTAGTATTCAGGCTTATCAGGTGGTCCTGACAGATTCACACGGGATTCCTCGGGCCCCGTGCTACTCGGGGACACCTGCAAGGGCGGCAGACTGGCGTTCCGGCTACGGGACTCACACCCTCTCCGGCCGGCCGTTCAAGGCCGTTCGCCTACACCACTGCACCACACCCCCGACCGCCGGCAGACAGTCGAAGCAGGACCCCACAACCCCATGCGCGCAACCCCTGCCGGGTATCACACACGCACGGTTTGGCCCCATCCGCGTTCGCTCGCCACTACTGACGGAATCACTGTTGTTTTCTCTTCCTGCGGGTACTGAGATGTTTCACTTCCCCGCGTTCCCCCCACACCGTCTATGCGTTCAACGGCAGGTCACCACACCACCTCGCGGCGCATGGCGGGGTTTCCCCATTCGGACACCCTGGGATCACAGTCCGGTTATCGACTCCCCCAGGCTTATCGCAGATTCCCACGTCCTTCATCGGCTCCCGATGCCAAGGCATCCACCGTGCGCCCTTGGAAACTTGAAACACAAGAAAACCAAGGACACGCACAAGCGCATGTCCTACAAAAAACTCGCAAACAAAATTGCTAGATGCTCGCGTCCACTATACAGTTCTCAAACAACAACCCCCACAACCCGCACCCGTGCCGGCAGGGCCGGCAGGGCACAGGAAGGCGGGCACCACACCCCCCACAGGCACACCCACCCCACAACAGGGGCAGGCGCCGGGCGGGCGGGGACTGCTGTCCCAGGACCCAACAGCGTGCCAAGGACCCCACCCCCCACCCAGGCGGCACCCGCGTTCCAACCCCCCGAAGAGGGGGGCGTACTGGCAGGGCCGCGCCGGCAAGGGGCACGGGCCACGAATCCGATTGATGTTCCACCCACGAGCACCCGCCGCACCACATCCGGGCACGAAACGGGGCTGCTGACCCCCCAGGGCCGGCACGCCATGCGGCCACCGGCACCCACAAAGGGGGCGCAATGCTCCTTAGAAAGGAGGTGATCCAGCCGCACCTTCCGGTACGGCTACCTTGTTACGACTTAGTCCCAATCGCCAGTCCCACCTTCGACGGCTCCCCCCCACAAGGGGTTGGGCCACCGGCTTCGGGTGTTACCGACTTTCGTGACTTGACGGGCGGTGTGTACAAGGCCCGGGAACGTATTCACCGCAGCGTTGCTGATCTGCGATTACTAGCGACTCCGACTTCATGGGGCCGAGTTGCAGACCCCAATCCGAACTGAGACCGGCTTTCTGGGATTGGCTCCACCTCACAGTATCGCAACCCTTTGTACCGGCCATTGTAGCATGCGTGAAGCCCAAGACATAAGGGGCATGATGATTTGACGTCGTCCCCACCTTCCTCCGAGTTGACCCCGGCAGTCTCCCATGAGTCCCCACCCGAAGTGCTGGCAACATGGAACGAGGGTTGCGCTCGTTGCGGGACTTAACCCAACATCTCACGACACGAGCTGACGACAACCATGCACCACCTGTGAACCGGCCCCGAAGGGAAGCCCCATCTCTGGGACGGTCCGGCACATGTCAAGCCTTGGTAAGGTTCTTCGCGTTGCATCGAATTAATCCGCATGCTCCGCCGCTTGTGCGGGCCCCCGTCAATTCCTTTGAGTTTTAGCCTTGCGGCCGTACTCCCCAGGCGGGGCACTTAATGCGTTAGCTGCGGCGCGGAAACCGTGGAATGGCCCCCACACCTAGTGCCCAACGTTTACGGCATGGACTACCAGGGTATCTAATCCTGTTCGCTCCCCATGCTTTCGCTCCTCAGCGTCAGTTACAGCCCAGAGACCTGCCTTCGCCATCGGTGTTCCTCCTGATATCTGCGCATTTCACCGCTACACCAGGAATTCCAGTCTCCCCTACTGCACTCCAGCCTGCCCGTACCCACTGCAGACCCGGGGTTGAGCCCCGGGCTTTCACAGCAGACGCGACAAACCGCCTACGAGCTCTTTACGCCCAATAATTCCGGATAACGCTCGCGCCCTACGTATTACCGCGGCTGCTGGCACGTAGTTAGCCGGCGCTTCTTCCGCAGGTACCCTCACCACCGAAGCGGCTTGTTCCCTGCCGAAAGGGGTTTACAACCCGAAGGCCGTCATCCCCCACGCGGCGTCGCTGCATCAGGCTTGCGCCCATTGTGCAATATTCCCCACTGCTGCCTCCCGTAGGAGTCTGGGCCGTGTCTCAGTCCCAGTGTGGCCGGTCACCCTCTCAGGCCGGCTACCCGTCGTCGCCTTGGTAGGCCATCACCCCACCAACAAGCTGATAGGCCGCGAGCCCATCCAAGACCGCACAAGGCTTTCCACCCCCCACCATGCGGCAAGGGGTCCTATCCGGTATTAGACCCAGTTTCCCAGGCTTATCCCAGAGTCAAGGGCAGGTTGCTCACGTGTTACTCACCCGTTCGCCACTAATCCACCCCCGAAAGGGCTTCATCGTCCGACTTGCATGTGTTAAGCACGCCGCCAGCGTTCATCCTGAGCCAGGATCAAACTCTCCGTCAAAAAACAGAAACAACCAGCCGGAGGAGCGGGAAAACACCCACACCGGCCAGCACAATCCAAAACTGGCATAAAAACCCGGCCACGCACACGGGGGTGCACGCAACCAGGCAATCAACACCATCAAAAAAATGGCATCAACGAACTTGGCACACTATTGAGTTCTCAAACAACAGGCCC
>NZ_JBCHVF010000025.1:0-3459 GCF_050474465.1 Sinomonas sp. B1-1
CGCCTCCACATCCAACAACTCACGCTGCCCGTCATCGCGACCCTGCATGAACCCAGTCTTAACCACCCGCGGCCCGAACCACGCAGGGCACGCCTCGCCGCCCCCAATTCTTCAGCGGTCTCCTAGGGCGCCTCGGCCAGCTGGATCGTCACGACGCCCCCGGGCGCGGAGGACTCGGTCCAGCCGCGGTTCCCGTCACGGATCCACGAGTGCCCGGCGACGTCGACCCGGACCACTGCGAGCTCCTTGGCGTTCGCGACCGCCCACTGCGCGATCGACCAGGCGCGGGTGCCGTCAGCTGGGATGCTCACGGAGCGGCCGGCCGTGCTCGCCTCCGTGGCGCCGTACGCCGCGGTGAGCTCGGAGCGCAGGGTCTTGGGGTCGCCCGGGGCGTCGGGCTTGCGCAGGGTGCACGTGAGGGAGGCCTGGGAGTTCCCGGTCAGTGCGGAGGCGAAGGCCCGCCCCATGTCCTCGTGCTGGGCGTAGGCCTGCGGGAAGCCCGAGCGCTGGACCTTCTGTGCGGCATCGGTGATCGGCAGCGTCTCGTAGCCGGGGATCTTCACGAGCCCGTCGTAGAACGCGTTCGTCGAATACACCGCGTCCATGATCTGCGCCTCGGTGCCCCACCCCTGCGAGGGGCGCTGCTGGAACAGGCCGCGGGAGTCGGGCCCGGCGCCGTCGCCGTAGTTGATGTTGCGGAGCTTGGACTCCTGCATGGCCGTCGCGAGCGCGATGGTGGCCGCTCGCGGCGGCAGTCCGCGGCGGACGGCGATCGCCGAGATCAGCGACGCGTTGGCCGCCTGGTCGGTCGCGAGAGACTGCTTCGCGTCCCCGAGGAGGGCGGTGCAGCCTTCGACCACCGGGGTATCGCTCCTGTTGAACACCACCGCCGCGATGTACACGCCCACTCCGACGAGGGCGAGCGCGACAAGGACGGTGAGGGCGCGCCGCACTCTGCGGGCGAGGGCCATCCGGGGTGCTCCTTGAGGTCGTGATCGGGATCGGGGTCAGAGTGCCGGCCGGGCAGGGCCGGGCGGGACGCGGGTGCCCGCGTCGACCCCGCGCGCGACGCCGCGTGCCCGCCGTGGCGAGTGGGCGGCGTCGTGCGCGTGGCCGCGGGAGCGTCAGTTGGCGTGCAGCGCCTCGTTGAGCTCGACGGTCTGGCCGCTGCGGGGCAGCACCTCGACCTGGCCGTTGGTGGAGTTGCGCCGGAAGAGCAGATTCGGCTGGCCGGAGAGCTCGATCGCCTTGACGACCTTCTCGGCGTTCTCGCCGAAGGCGTCCTTGAAGCCGCTGATGCGCACCCGGGTGCCGGCGGTGACGTACAGCCCCGCCTCGACTACCGAGTCGTCGCCGATCGAGATCCCCACGCCCGAGTTCGCGCCCAGCAGGACGCGCTCGCCGAGAGCGATCCGCTCCTTGCCGCCGCCCGAGAGGGTGCCCATAATCGACGCGCCGCCGCCCACGTCGGTGCCGTCGCCGACGACCACGCCCGCTGAGATGCGGCCCTCGACCATCGAGGCGCCGAGCGTGCCGGCGTTGAAGTTCACGAAGCCCTCGTGCATCACGGTGGTGCCCTCGGCGAGGTGTGCGCCGAGGCGCACACGGTCGGCGTCGGCGATCCGCACGCCCGCGGGGACGACGTAGTCGACCATGCGCGGGAACTTGTCCACGCCGTAGACGGTCACGGCGCCGCGGCGGCGGAGCTTCGCGCGCGTCGCCTCGAAGCCCACCGGGTGGCAGGGGCCGAAGTTGGTCCAGGCGACGTTGGGGAGCTTGCCGAACAGCCCGTCGAGGTTGACCGTGTTGGGCTGCACGAGGCGGTGCGAGAGGAGGTGGAGGCGCAGGTACGCGTCCGCCGTGTCCGCCGGGGCCTGATCGAGGTCGATCTGGACGAAGACGACCTTCGTCTGGGTGCCGCGGTCGGCGTCGTCGCCGTTCTCGGCGGCCTCGACGAGCTCGGCCGGGGCCGCGTCCACCACCGCGTCGTCGGAGAGGTGCTCCGTCGCCGCGCCCAGCGTCGGCGCGGGGAACCAGACGTCCAGGACGGTGGCCTCTCCCGCGGCACCGTCGGCGGCGGGAGAGGTGTGGATCGTGGCGAGGCCGAAGCCGTGGGCAGCGCGGGATGCGGCAGGGGTCTCAGTCATGCTCCCCAGTCTATCGGCGGCCCGCAGGGGCCTTCGAACTATGCTGGGCGGGTGACCTCCGCCGCACCCCTGACCCTTGACCTCTCGCAGGACGTCGCCATGCTCACGGCCGCGCTGCTCGACATCCCGAGCGTCTCGGGCCAGGAGGCCGCGATCGCGGACGCAGTCGAGGCGGCGCTGCGCGCGCAGACGTCGCTCGAGGTGACGCGCGACGGCGACGCGGTGGTGGCCCGGTCTGCCCTCGGACGCAGCGAGCGCGTGATCCTCGCCGGCCACCTCGACACGGTTCCCCTGCCCTCGGCAGGGGGCGCCCGCGGCACCGTGCCGTCCTCGTGGGACGGCGTGCCGGGGGAGGGCCTTCTCTGGGGCCGGGGCGCGACCGACATGAAGGGCGGCGTCGCCGTCCAGCTCGCGCTCGCCGAGCGCCTGTTCCCACGCAACGCGCACGACGCCGCCGCGCCGGCTCCCGCGCGGGACGTCACCTTCGTCTTCTATGACCACGAGGAGGTGGAGGCCGCCAAGAGCGGCCTCGGCAGGCTGGCCCGCAACAGCCCGGAGCTGCTGGCGGGAGACTTCGCGATCCTGCTCGAGCCGACGGACGGCACCGTGGAGGGCGGCTGCAACGGCACCCTCCGGGTCGAGGCCACCACGGTGGGGGAGGCGGCCCACTCCGCCCGGGCCTGGATGGGGAGGAACGCGATCCACGCGGCGGCCCCGATCCTCGCCCGGCTCGCGGCGTACGAGCCCGCGACCGTGACGGTTGACGGGCTCGACTACCGGGAGAGCCTCAACGCCGTCGGGATCGCCGGGGGGACCGCGGGGAACGTCATCCCGGACCGCTGCACCGTCACCGTCAACTACCGCTTCGCGCCCGACAAGAGCATCGACGAGGCGGAGGCGCACGTGCGCGCACTCCTTGAGGGGTTCGACGTTGTGCGCACCGACGGCGCGTCCGGCGCGCGGCCCGGCCTCACGCATCCCGCCGCCGCGGCGTTCGTCGCCGCGGTGGGGCAGGAGCCGAAGCCGAAGTACGGCTGGACGGACGTGGCGCGGTTCTCCGACCTCGGCGTGCCGGCGGTGAACTTCGGGCCCGGAGACGCCCTGCTCGCGCACAAGGACGACGAGCGTGTCTCCGCCGACGCGGTGCGGGCGAGCCTGCGCGCGCTCGAGTCCTGGCTCGCGACGGGCTAGGTGTACCCGGCCATCAGGTTGGTGCCAGCCGGCTGATCGGGGGTTTGCCTCCGAGTGCGCTGTGACAGCGTTCAGTGTTGTAGTGCTCGAGCCATGGTGCAAGGGCGGCTGTTCGTTGGTC
>NZ_JBCHVF010000026.1:0-1811 GCF_050474465.1 Sinomonas sp. B1-1
GGCTAGGAGACCGCTGAAGAAGTGGCTTTCGGGCTTGGTCTGGGAGTCCGCGGGAGGTGGGCTCTATTGCCTCTCGCGGCTTGGTTCCGGTCGTTGCTCGTGGGCGGCTCGGTTTCGGGGTGTTGCTGTGCGGGGCCGCTGACCGGGCCCGGGGCCCCGGGGCGTGGGCCTCTCAGGCGATGGCCCAGCCTCCGTCCTGGCGCTCGAGGCCGAGGTTGAGCAGCCGTCGCAGGTTCAGCCCGGCTGCCCGCAGGGTGAGCCAGGCGTTGTTCCGGGCCACTCCGATGTAGGGCACGCGTCTGGCCCTGCGGGTGAGCCAGGCGATCGTGCGCTCGACCATGGGCCGGTGCCGCCGGTAGACCTGGAGGAATTCCGGGCCCGAGGCGCGGGCGCGGTGTTCGCGCTGGAGCCGGTCGTGCTGATGGAGTTCGAGCTTGCGGCCCCGGGCCGAGGTGGTGCACCGGGCTCGGAGTGGGCAGGCGCGGCAGGCTGCGCCGAAGGTGACGTGCCGTCGGGGGCTGATCGGCTTGGTCACGCCGTTCGGGCAGGTCGCGGTTCCGGCGGCCTCGTCGACCTCGAAATCGTCCAGGGTGAATCCCTCGGGCACCGCGGGGCGCAGTGGCCAGGGCTTGATCACCGGAGAGTGTCCGGCCGCGGCGACGGCCGCGAGCATCTCCCCGGTGCCGTAGGCGGAGTCGGCCAGGACCTCGATGCGCTCCCCAGCGGTCGTGGCGTCTCTTCCGAGGAGCCCGGCGCCCACTGCCGCGTCGGAGTTCTCGGGCCCGGAGGCCTTGGTCAGGGCCGGGACGGTGATGATCCCGGTGTCGGGCTCGGCGACGATGTGGGCCTTGAACCCGTCCTGTCTCCTTTCCCTGGTCTTGTGGGCGTGCCTGGCCTCGGGGTCCACGGTGGAGATCATCCTGTCAGGGGCGACCTTGCGGGCAATCCGCCACCTGCCGTCGGTGCCGTCGGAGCCCTCGGCCGGTTCCACGTCCTGCCCGGCGACCAGGGCCAGCAGGGCCACAGCCTCGGCCGCCCTGCCCTCGAGCGCTTCGGCGTCGATCACCCCCAGCAGGGCCAGAGCGTCGGACACCAGGGCCGAGACCAATCCGTCCCGGGCCGCCGGGTCGTCCCAGGCGATGCGCGGCTTGCCGGGCTGGGCATAGTCGTGGCCGGTGCACACCCGCGCGATCAGCGCCTCGGCGCCGGGCACCTCGCGTCCGACCCGGCGGATCGCGGCGATCAGCTGGGTGACGGTGTCCTGCCGGGCGACCGCATCGTCCAGGACAGTCGAGTCCAGGGCCCTGCGGGTCCTGCCCTTGAGCACCCCGGTCTCGGCCACCACAGTCTGGACGGCCTCGAAGACCCGCTGCGGCCGAGCGCTGTCGGCGAGCCGACGGCGCCAGTACGTCAGCGTGGTCGGGTGGAATGCCCGGTCAGCGACCGAGAACCCGCAGGCAGCCTTCCACCGCAGGTCGTAGGTCACCGCCTCGGCCGCCTCGCGGTCCGAGAGCCCGTTCAGCGCCTGCAGGACCAGGACAGTTGCCACCACCTCCGGCGGGATCGAGGGCCGGCCACGGCCCGAGGGGAACAGGTCCTCGAACATCTCCGGAGGAAACAGCTCCCGGCGGTGCGCGGCCAGGAAGGCGAAGACGCTGCCGGGGACCAGCAGATGCCCCGCCAGCGCCTCCACATCCAACAACTCACGCTGCCCGTCATCGCGACCCTGCATGAACCCAGTCTTAACCACCCGCGGCCCGAACCACGCAGGGCACGCCTCGCCGCCCCCAATTCTTCAGCGGTCTCCTAGG
>NZ_JBCHVF010000027.1:0-1439 GCF_050474465.1 Sinomonas sp. B1-1
GCGCGGGGCGTGCTGGAGGCGACCGCGCTGATGGCCGCGGACCCGATGCTGGTCAAGGGCGCCGTGAAGCTGCTGGACCCCTCGAGTGACGGGGGTGCCCGCTCGGCCGAGCGGGCGGTGTGGGAGTCCGGGGCCGCGGTCGCGGCGAAGCTGGAGTCCCTGGGCGGGTACATGGCCGAGCGCGCCGCGGACGTCCTGGACGTGCGCGCCCGGCTCGTGGCCGAGCTGCGCGGCCTGCCCGCCCCGGGCATCCCGGCCTCCCCGACCCCGTTCGTGCTCGCCGCGCACGACCTGGCCCCGGCCGACACCGCGACCCTGGACCCGGCCCGGGTCCTGGCCCTGGTCACCTCCGGCGGCGGGCCCCAGTCCCACACCGCGATCCTGGCCCGGGCCCTGGGCCTGCCCGCCGTGGTCGCCGCCCCCGGCGTCGAGGCCATCCCGGACGGCACCCCGGTGTACGTCGACGGGGCCGCCGGGACCGTGGCCACCGCCCCCGGCCAGCCAGAGCGCGACGCCGCCGCGGCGTGGGCGGCCCAGGCCGCCGCCCTGGCCGGGGGCTTCACCGGGGCCAACCGGCTCGCCGACGGGCACCCCGTGCCCCTGCTGGCCAACGTCGCCACCGGCAAGGACGCCGCCGCCGCCGCGGCCGCCGGCGCCGAGGGCGTGGGCCTGCTGCGCACCGAGTTCTGCTTCCTGGACCGCCCCACCGAGCCCACCCACGACGAGCAGGTCACCGCCTACTCCGCCGTGTTCGCCGAGTTCGCCGGGAAGAAGGTCGTCATCCGCACCCTCGACGCCGGCGCGGACAAGCCCCTGCCCTTCCTGACCAACACCGACGAGCCCAACCCCGCCCTGGGCGTGCGCGGCTACCGCACCGACACCGCCACCCCCGGGGTCCTGGCCCGCCAGCTCGCCGCGATCGCCCACGCCGCCAGGGACAACCAGGCCGAGGTCTGGGTCATGGCCCCCATGATCGCCACCGCCGAGGAAGCCGCCCACTTCACCGCCCTCGCCAAGGAGGCCGGCCTGCCCACCGCCGGGGTCATGGTCGAGGTCCCCTCCGCGGCCCTGACCGCCGAGCACATCCTCGCCCACGCCGACTTCGCCTCCCTGGGCACCAACGACCTCACCCAGTACGCCATGGCCGCCGACCGCATGCTCGGACCCCTGGCCCACCTCAACGACCCCTGGCAGCCCGCCGTGCTCCACCTCATCAAGGCCACCTGCGACGGCGCCCACACCGCCGCCACCGCCACCGGCACCCCCAAACCCGTCGGCGTCTGCGGCGAAGCCGCCGCCGACCCCGCCCTGGCCGCCGTCCTCGTCGGCCTCGGCGTCACCACCCTCTCCATGACCCCCCGCGCCCTGGCCGCCGTGAACAAGGTCCTGGCCACCATCACCCTCCCCCAAGCCCAGCACCTCGCCACCCTCGCCCTCGC
>NZ_JBCHVF010000028.1:0-1382 GCF_050474465.1 Sinomonas sp. B1-1
CGTTGTGCACTGGTCCCCGATAGTTGGACTGGCTTATTGAGATCCTAGGCTGCCAGGGCCTGGGCGCGGTATTGGACCGGGCTCAGGCCCTGGAGTCGTTGGGAGGTGCGTTCGTTGTTGTACCAGCGGATGTAGTCGTGGACGGCGTTTTCGAGCGCCTCGATACTGAGGTAGCGGACGTGGTGGAAGCACTCTTCCTTGAGGTGGCCGAAGAAGTTCTCGATGATGGCGTTGTCGAAGCAGTTGCCCTTGCGGGACATAGACTGCCTCGCTCCGGCGTCGGCGAGCAGCGTCCGCCAGGCACGGTGCTGGTACTGGAATCCTTGGTCGGTGTGCACCATCGGATGCTCCCCGGGCCCGAGAGCGGCGATCGCCTGGCGCAGTGACGAGGTGGCCAGCTGCAGGTTCGGTGATCTGCTGGTGGAGTAGGCGATGATCTCGCGGTTGAACAGGTCCATGACCGGGGAGAGGTAGAGCTTGTCCTTGCCGACCCGGAACTCGGTCACGTCCGTGACCCACTTCTGGTTCACGGCATCGGCAGCGAACTGGCGGTCCAGGAGGTTCTCCGCGGTCTGGCCGACGTCGCCCCGGTATGAGGCGTAGCGGCGTTTCCGGCGGACCCTGCAGGCCAGGCCGAGCTGGCGCATGAGCTCCAGCACCGTCTTCTTCGCCACCTGCCAGCCGCCCTTGACGAGTTCCCGGTGCACCCTGCGGTGCCCGTAGCGTCCGTGCGCGCCCTCGAACGCTGCCCGGACCGCTTCCTTGAGGTCGGCCCGGGGGTCCGCCCGGCCGAGCCTGGCCTGATGGTAGAAGAACGTCGACCGGGCAAGCCCGGCTGCCTCGAGCAGCACCGGCAGGCGGTGCTCGGCCTTGAGGGAGGAGACAGCGAGGGCCTTCACTGCCGTCCTTGCGCCCTCAAGGCCCGCAATTTTTTCAGGTAGGCGTTCTCGGCCTGCAGCCGCTCGTTCTCCGCCCGCAGCCGCTCCAGCTCGCTCGGCTCACCCGGGGAGGCGGCCCCGTCCCGGGGCGGGCGGCCCCTGGGGCGGGGCCGCAGCGCGTCCTCGCCGCCCTCCCGGAAAGCGCGCGCCCACGCTTCGACCAGCTTCGAGGAGGACAGGCCATGATCCCTGGCCAGGGCCCCCGCGGACCCCTCGCCCGCGAGATAGCCCTTCACCACCGCGAGCTTGAGCTCGAACGGGTACGACCGCTTCGTCGTCCTGGCCACCAGCGCTCCTCTGCCACGGATCACCCAACGCCGATACAGCCGCTGCACCGGCCACCGGGACACCCCCAGCCGAGTTGCCGCGGCCCGATCGGCGAAACCCTGCTCGAACAACGCTACAGCCGCCGACCGCTGCCCCTCGGACAGCGAACTACTCACA
>NZ_JBCHVF010000029.1:0-1317 GCF_050474465.1 Sinomonas sp. B1-1
CTAGTGTCGCGTTGTGGCGTTCATCAGGCGGGTCCGGACTGCCTCCGGGGCGACGGCGGTGCAGATCGCGGAGTACGTCGCCGGGCGTCAGCGGATCGTGGAGCACGTCGGCTCGGCGCATACCGAGGCTGAGCTCGGGGTGCTGCTCGAGCGGGCCCGTGGGCTGCTTGAGGACCCGGCGCAGGGTGTGCTGGATCTGGGCGTCGAGCCCGTTCCTCCGGTGGAGGGCCTGGTTCCCCCTGCCCGCGATCCGGGCCTGTTCGAACCCCCTGCTCCGTCCCTGCCGCGGGGCCGGGCCCGGCCCGCACGTGTGGTGGGCACGGACTCGCGCCTGCTGTTCTCAGCGCTGGCCGGTGTGTTCACTGTCCTGGGCTTCGATTCGCTCGGAGACGAGGTGTTCCGGGACCTGGTGCTCGCCCGGGTCGTGGAGCCGACCTCGCTGCTGGACTCGGGCAGGGTCCTGCGGGACCTGGGACGGGACCCGGCCAGCTACTCGACCATGAAGCGCGCCCTTGCCCGGGCCGAGGCGGAGAAGTACCGCGACCGGATCGCCTCCTGGTGCTTCCGGCACGCCACCGCGGCCGGGGATGTGTCGCTGGTGCTGTATGACGTGACGACGCTGTACTTCGAGGCCGAGAAGGAGGACGAGCTGCGCAAGGTCGGGTACTCCAAGGAACGCCGCGTCGACCCGCAGATCGTCGTCGGGCTGCTCGTGGACCGGGCCGGGTTCCCGCTGGAGATCGGCTGCTTCGAGGGCAACAAGGCCGAGACCGCCACCATCATCCCGATCGTGAAGCGGTTCCAGGCCCGCCATGGCCTGGCCGACATGGTCGTCGTCGCCGACGCCGGCATGCTCTCCGCGTCCAACCTGCGCGAGCTCGACGATGCAGGCCTGCGCTTCATCGTCGGCTCGCGGATGACCAAGGCCCCCACCGACCTGGCCTCGCACTTCCGCTGGAACGGCAACGCGTTCACCGACGGACAGCTCATCGACACCATCACCCCCAGGACCGGGCACCGGAACGAGAACAGCACCGACCTGCGCGCCGAACCCGTCTGGGACCCCACCCAGCACCCGGGCTCGTGGAGGGCCGTGTGGGCCTACTCGCAGAAACGGGCAGTCCGTGACGGCAGGACCCTCACGGCCCAGGAGAACCGCGCCCGCGAGGTCATCGACGGGAACAAGCCGGCGCGGACCCCGCGCTTCGTCAAGACCACCGGCGGAAAGCCCACCCTGGATGAGGCCTCACTTGCCCGTGCCCGCGAGCTCGCCGGGCTCAAGGGCTACGTGACCAACATCCCCGCCGCCCTCATGCC
>NZ_JBCHVF010000030.1:0-1155 GCF_050474465.1 Sinomonas sp. B1-1
CTCGGTATGCGCCGAGCCGACGTGCTCCACGATCCGCTGACGCCCGGCGACGTACTCCGCGATCTGCACCGCCGTCGCCCCGGAGGCAGTCCGGACCCGCCTGATGAACGCCACAACGCGACACTAGAACACCCCGCTTAGTGCGTGAAACAGCGCCCCTCGGCCAGCATCGCCCCAGATCAGAGGGCAGTAGGTTCTCCGAACCGCTGCAGCGTGAGCCAACTCAGGTCTTCCACGGCCCGGATCGGGCAGGCCCGCGGACCAGCTCGGCCTTGTAGTACCCGTTCACCGTCTCGGCCAGGGCATTGTCATACGAGTCCCCGACGGTCCCGACCGACGGGGTCGCGCCGATCTCCTCGAGCCGTTCGCCGTAGCGAATCGATGTGAACTGGGATCCTGCGTCGGAGTGGCACCGCAAGTCGTCGTGGTGATGGCCCCGGGACCATCGGGCCATCTCGATCGCGTCGAGGACCATCTCGGTGCGCATCTGCGACGCGACCCGCCACCCCACGATCATGCGGGAGGACGCGTCGATGATGAAGCACACGTAGGCCACGCCGGCCCACGCCGGGCGCGAACGTCAGGTCGGTCACCCACAGCCGGTTCGGCGCGGCCGCGGTGAACTGCCGCCGCACCAGGTCAGGGTGCCTCGCCGATGCCGGGTCCGGCCTCGTGGTCTTCACCCGCTTCGAACGTCTCGCACCCTCGATCCCCGCGACGCGCATCAGCCTCGCGGTCTGGTCCCGCCCGATCGCGATCCCGGCGCGGCGGGCCGCCTTCCACAGCTTGCGGACCCCGTAGACGGCTCTTCGCGGTTCGTCGGGAAGTGAGCTCGTGCCGTAGAAGGTGAAGGGGCTCGTGGCCCTGTTGGATGAGTGGTGTCTAGTCATTCGTCCGGAACAGGAACCACGAGCCTTGATCGAGCCTACGACGGGGCAGCCCAGTGCTGCCACCGTGATCTTCAACCTGCCCGAATACCGCGTCCTCTCCGCCACGGTCACCGGCCTCGGGGTCCGCCGCATCTTGGTGGCTCTTCGCGGTTCGTCGGGAAGTGAGCTCGTGCCGTAGAAGGTGAAGGGGCTCGTGGCCCTGTTGGATGAGTGGTGTCTAGTCATTCGTCCGGAACAGGAACCACGAGCCTTGATCGAGCCTACG
>NZ_JBCHVF010000031.1:0-1095 GCF_050474465.1 Sinomonas sp. B1-1
CCCTAGCTGTACCCGGCCAGGACGTTGGTAGCGGCGAGTCTGGTTGAACAAGGGAGAACCTCCGGGTGGGATGTGGCTTGTCTAAGGCCCACTCCAACCCGGAGGTTCTCGTGTTCCACCGTAGCGCCCGTTTGACTGTCCATGGCCGCCTTCTGATCGTCCAGCGGCATCAGGCCGGCTGGAAGCAGGCCCACATCGCCGCGGCGATGGGCGTCTCGCGCAAGTGCGTGGGAACCTGGATCCGCCGGTACGAGACCGAAGGCGAGGCCGGTCTGGAGACCCGGTCCTCGAGGCCGCACACGATGCCCACCCGGACCCCGGCCGAGGTCGAGCAGAAGGTCCTGGCCGCCCGGGCCGGGCACCGGCAGGGCCCGGACGTGCTCGGGCCGAAGACCGGGGTTCCGGCCAGGACGGTGTCCCGGATCCTGCGCCGGCACGGGGTGCCCCGCCTGTGCGAGTGCGACCCGATGACCGGGGATCCCATCCGGGCCTCGAAGTCCACCGCGGTGCGCTATGAGCGCGACAGGCCCGGGGAGCTGGTGCACATGGACGTGAAGAAGCTCGGCCGGATCCCCGATGGCGGGGGCTGGCGCGTCCACGGCCGGGAGGCGACCGTGGGCCACAAGCACAAGCAGGTCCCGATCGGCTACGACTACGTGCACTCGCTGGTCGATGACCACGCCAGACTGGCCTACAGCGAGGTGCTGCCCGATGAGAAGGGCCCCACCTGCGCGGGCTTCCTCGAGCGTGCGATCGCCTACTTCGCCGCCCACGGGATCACCCGGATCGAGCGGCTGATGACCGACAACGCCTGGGCCTACCGGTACTCCCTGCGGGCAGTGTGCGCCGAGCATGGCATCACCCAGAAGTTCATCAGGCCCCACTGCCCCTGGCAGAACGGGAAGGTCGAGAGGCTGAACCGCACCCTGGCAACCGAGTGGGCCTACTGCCAGGCCTTCACCAGCAACGACCAACGAACAGCCGCCCTTGCACCATGGCTCGAGCACTACAACACTGAACGCTGTCACAGCGCACTCGGAGGCAAACCCCCGATCAGCCGGCTGGCACCAACCTGATGGCCGGGTACACCTAGCC